>JANQHE010000026.1 GCA_028282785.1 Bacteroidales bacterium
TCCTGATTTTCAACATCTTCACCCCTGTCTGCCGACAAGGCAGGCTTTAGGGTTTGGGGCAGAAAGATGATGAAAATCACATATGCTTCCTTTTTGGAAGGCTCCTTTTTTTTATTTGACCTATTTGTGCTTTTATGATCTTCCGATATTTGATATCTTAGGGTTTTATTAAGGATTTTATTTATGAGTACACTACAAACACTCGATTGGATTATCATTTTAGCCTACTTCACACTTATTATCGGATTAGCCTGGTGGGTGATCAGGCAAAAGCAAAAAACATCAACAGATTATTTTCTAGCCGGACGTAATTTAGGTTGGTTTATTATAGGAGCATCAATTTTTGCATCTAATATTGGGTCTGAGCACCTTGTGGGGTTAGCAGGTTCGGGTGCAACAGATGGTGTTGCAATGGCACATTATGAGTTACATGCCTGGTGTTTACTTGTTTTAGGCTGGATCATGGCTCCATTTTATATAAGATCCAAGGTGTTTACCATGCCGGAATTCCTTGAAAAAAGGTTTTCTTCCACTGCAAGGACTGTATTATCTATCATTTCGTTGGTTGCATATGTTTTAACTAAAATAGCTGTTGGCATATTTGCCGGAGGAATTGTATTTAGTGTCTTGTTACCTGATCTAAGCTTATTCGGTTTAAACAGTTTTTGGGTTGGTTCCATTTTAGTGATTGTTTTAACAGGGTTTTATACAGTAATTGGAGGATTGAAAGCGGTTGCCTACACTGAGGCTATTCAAACCGTAATTTTAGTAGTAGGTTCTATATTGGTTACTTATTTCGGCTTAAAAGCTATCGGTGGCTGGGGAGAATTAAAAGCAATCGCAGGCTCAGAAATGTTTAATTTATGGAAACCAATGGTTCCCGAAGGAATAGAAAGTACCTGGATGCCAGTTCGGGAATCAGGACGAATCGCCTGGTATTTTAATGATAACTACCCCTGGCTTGGTATGGTATTTTGTGCACCTATAATAGGATTATGGTACTGGTGTACCGACCAATATATTGTTCAAAGAGTTTTAGGTGCTCCTAACGAAAGAGTAGCAAGAAGAGGAACAATAGCTGCAGCATTACTAAAACTACTTCCAGTATTTATATTCATAATACCGGGAATTATAACTTTCGCTTTAGCAAAAACAGGAGGTAATACAGAAATTCAAAATGAGTTTTTAGACACTAACGGTGAACTAATTAGAGAAAATGCTCAAAAGGCATTTCCCTTATTGGTATCAACCATTTTGCCTGTTGGAATCAGAGGATTGGTTGTAGCCGGGTTACTTGCAGCATTAATGAGTTCATTAGCAGGAGTTTTTAATGCGGCCTCTACCCTATTTACCATGGACCTTTATTCTAAAATAAAACCGAATTTATCAGAAGAAAAGTTAGTATGGATAGGAAGAATTGCAACAAGTATTATGGTTATTATTGGTTTGTTATGGATTCCTGTAATTCAGGGAGGAAAAGGTTTATATGATTACCTTCAAGGAGTTCAAGCTTATTTAGGGCCACCTATTTTTGTTGTGTTCTTTTTCGGTGTCTTCATGAAGCGGCTAAATAACAAGGGATGTTTAGCTTCGCTCATCACTGGTTTTGTTCTTGGGTTATTCAGGCTAGCCATAGATACACCTGTTAAAATGATTGACGATTTCTCGTATACAAAAGGTTCTTTATTTTGGATAATAAACAATACTTTTTTTCAATATTACAGCTTATTTATATTTATAGTCTGCGCAATTGTTATGATCACTGTGAGTTATGCAAGTGAGCAACCTTCTTACGCAAAAATTAGTGGTTTAACTTATGGAACAATTACATCGGAACATAAATTAGAATCTCGTTCAAGCTGGACAACTGGGGATATAATTAGTTCATTAATTGTTATTGTTCTTATAGCCACAGCTTATATATACTTTAGCGGATAAATAAAAATCTAATAATTTTATTATCATTGTATTGTTTTCCTGTTTGTGCCTAGGTAAACAGGATTTTTAAATCATTAATATGCTTCTAAATATCTCTATAGATCTTTTAAAAGATGCTAACATATATTCACCCGGAATAATTGCATTACTTATTCTTGCCGGCTTTATAGTTGGTGTTATTAATACCATCGCAGGAAGCGGAACCGTAATAACATATTCCCTTTTTATGATGCTTGGTTTACCTGTAAATTTTGCAAACGGCACAATACGTTTAGGAGTAATTATGCAAACTTTAACCTCGACATTAAATTTTAAAAAGCATAATGCATTAGATTGGAAAAAAGGATTTAAACTTGCTATTCCGGTTGTTATTGGGTCCATTGTTGGTGCTCAAATAGCTGTTGAAATAAATGAAGCGGTATTTGAAAAGATATTAGCCGGAGTTCTTCTAATTATGCTGTTTTTTATCTTTCATAGGCCCGAGAAGTGGTTAAAGGGGCAGGTTCAAAAAATTCAAAGTAAACCTACAATTATTCAGTTATTGCTGTTTTTTATTATTGGACTATATGGAGGATTTATCCATATTGGGGTGGGTATTTTTATGCTATCCGTACTTGTTTTAAATGCAGGGTATGATTTGGTAAAGGCTAATGCAATTAAAGTAATGACAGTGTTTTTATATAGCCCTTTTGCATTGGCTGTTTTTATAATGAATGATCAAGTTCATTATGGTATGGGATCAATTGCAGCCATCGGAAATATTTTTGGTGGTTACGTTGGTTCAAAAATGGCTATTAGCAGGGGAAGCAATTTTGTCAGGTGGGTTTTGATGGTGGTAATTATTATATTTTCCGCTTATTTACTTAATATTCCTGAGTTAATAAATGACATAAAATAAATAGAATAAAACTAAAACTTGCACCTTGTTCTTTCTATAATATCCCTTATTTTATTACAATAAATTCAAAAATTACCCTTATTTTACTACATAATACTACATTTTTATCACTACTTTTGTTACAAATAATATAAATATGTTTTATAGAACTGCAATTAGCCACCTAAAGGTGTGGGCTAGCAAAAAAAATCGCAAACCTTTAATTATAAGGGGAGCAAGACAGGTTGGAAAAACAACTATTGTGGATATGTTTTCCAAAGAATTTGATCAGTATATTTATTTAAACCTGGATAAACCGGAA
Source organism: Bacteroidales bacterium (assembly GCA_028282785.1). Lineage (GTDB taxonomy): Bacteria > Bacteroidota > Bacteroidia > Bacteroidales > UBA12077 > UBA12077. The sequence goes on from JANQHE010000026.1 coordinate 3,138, forward strand.
GAATTAAAGTTATTTGAAAATGACTATTCATTTCAGGAACTGTTAATGACCTTATTCTTATATGCTAATAAAAAAAGAAATAATGGCAAAACACTTATATTCATTGATGAAATTCAGAACTCTGCGAATGCGGTAAGACTATTAAGATATTTTTACGAAGAAGCAAGTGATTTATTTGTTGTTGCAGCAGGATCTTTATTAGAAACTTTGATTGACAAAAAAATATCCTTCCCTGTTGGAAGAGTTGAATATCTTGCTATGAGGCCATGTTCTTTTAAAGAGTTTTTAATTGCATGTAAAGAAGAAGAAAGCCTTTCGTTAATTGAAAGTTTTGATGTACCGGAATATGCACACGATAAATTATCATCATTATTTCACCAATATGTTATTATTGGAGGAATGCCTGAGATAGTAAATCAATATACTCAAGCAAAAGATATTTCTTCTCTAAATGATATTTATGATGCCTTAATTACATCATACCTGGATGATGTAGAAAAATATGCATCTAATAAATCAATGGTGCGATATTTAAGACATATTATTAATACCGCATTTTACGAAGCAGGCTCAAGAGTAACTTTTGAAAAATTTGGAAACTCGCCTTATAGATCAAGGGAAATGAAAGAAGCATTTTTAAACTTGCAAAAAACAATGCTTTTAAACCTTGTTTATCCAACCAACTCTACTGTTTTGCCAATGCAGCCTAATCTTAAACTAAAACCACGATTACACTTGTTGGATACAGGATTAGTAAATTACTTTTCCGGTGTACAGGTAGAACTGATGCAAAATAAAAATATTAGTAATATGTATAGAGGTAAAATTGCTGAACATATAACAGGACAAGAACTGTTAACTCTTAGCTACTCTATACAATCTAAATTAAATTTCTGGACCAGAGAGAAGGCTTCTTCCAGTGCCGAGATCGACTATTTACATATCTTTGGTGAAAATATTATCCCTATAGAAATAAAATCAGGAGCTATCGGGCGTTTACGATCATTGCACCAGTTTATAGACCAATCTGATAATAATATTGCCATACGTTTTTGGGCAGGTAAAAAAAGTATTGAGCAAGCTAGAACCTTAACGGGAAAACCTTTTACTTTATTAAACCTGCCATTTTATATGATTGCCCGAATTAATAATGAGCTGGAAAAAATTTTGTGATTCTTATTCATACTCAGCTTAAACCTTTTTGAACCATTTTCATAAATTCTTTCAATTCTTCCTTTCTTTCTTTAGAAATTCCATGCCACCTTATACCCTGAATTGCCCCTTCCAATGCATATAATTGGCTATGGCACGCACCAGGAAAAACAGTTTTTAGTTTAATAAAAGCATTTTCTGTTCCGGTTTCTTTTAAGTGTTCTGCAGAATTAATCCCTGCTAACTCTAACCTCTTAGCAAGTTCTTTTCCTATATTGGGTAGGTTTGACAAATTGCCCATTTCAAAATTTTAAAATTATAATAATATAAAAACTTTTGATTTTAAAATTAAAGTATTTATAATTGTAATGAAATTAAATAATATGAATTTACAATCAGCTACATATTTTGGTTTTTACTTTTATTTTACAAAAAATATAAGCAGGGCCGGTATATAGTTGAAATAAAAATATAATTTTTTAAAGCCCTGCAAAAGCAGGGCTTTTTTTGTTTATAACTTAAAAGCTTTAAAATGATTAACATCAATACAAACTCTTTCTTTTTTTATTTCTGGTACTTTTATTACAGTAGTATCCCGGGAGTTGTATGTGTTAATTGAAAATAGAAACCAAATTATTAACCAAGCGCCCCGGGATAAACCCGGGGCGCTTTTTTTATTAAGAAACATGAAAAAAGTTAGCATTCAGGGAATCAAAGGTGCTTTCCATGAGGAAGCAGCCAAGAATTATTTCAATTCCGAAATTGAAATTGTTCCGAACATTACATTTGAAGATGTAATTAATTCAGTTCAAAACCAAAATGCAGATTATGGTATTATTGCAATTGAAAATACCATCTCCGGGACTATTCATCCAAATTTGAATTTAATCAGGCATTCAGGGTTAAGAATTACTGGCGAGGTTTATCTTCCAATCACCCAAAACCTGGTTGCATTGCCAGGGACCAAAATTGAGGATATAAACCAAATAACTTCGCATTACATGGCTATTGAACAATGCCGGGAGTATTTAAAACAATATCCAAAATGGAGGCTTATTGAATCAGATGATACAGCCTTAAGTATCCAACAAATTGCAAAACATAAGATATTTGATGTTGCTGCAATTGGGAGTAAACTAGCAGCAAATTACTACGGGTTAGATATTTTAGCGGAAGGTATAGAAACGAATAAGAAAAATTATACCAGGTTTCTAATTATTGAAAACAAAGCGAACAATCAACCGGAAGATATCAATAAATCATCTCTGGCCTTGACTATTCCTCACAAAAAAGGAAGTTTAGCCATAATTCTGAATATAATTTCATTTTATAACATAAACCTTACAAAAATTGAATCAGTTCCAATAGTTGGTGAACCATGGCATTATCTATTTTATATTGATGTTCAATTTGAATCAATCGACGATTATGCACGAATGTTACAATCGTTAAAACCATTGATAGAGAATATAAATATTATGGGAGAATATAAATCAGGAATTTATCCATTAAATAAAATTCAAACGAATCAATATGAAACCGTCGCACAGAATTAATAATATCAATGAGTATTACTTTTCTAAAAAGCTAGCAGAAATTAAAAAGATGCAAGCTCAGAGAATTGAAATCATCAATTTAGGAATTGGAAGCCCTGACCTTCCACCTCATCCAGAGGTTATCAAAGAATTAGCCAATTCTTCAAAAGAATCTGGTAGCAATATGTATCAATCATACAGGGGAATTGATGAATTACGCTGTGCATATAGTAATTGGTACAAAAAAAACTATAATGTAGGACTAAATTATGAAAAAGAAATATTACCATTGATGGGTTCTAAAGAAGGTATAATGCACATTTCAATGGCATTTTGTAATCCAGGTGATCGAGTATTAATTCCTAACCCAGGATACCCGGCTTATACTTCTGTTTCTAAAATGCTAGCGCTTGATGTTCAATACTACAACCTAACCGAAGAAAGTGAATGGTTACCCAATTTTGATGAACTTGGATCTCTTTGTAATGACCGGTGCAAAATGCTATGGATTAATTATCCACATATGCCAACCGGGAAAATTGTAACTCCTGAAACTTTAACTAAACTGGCCATGTGGGCTAAATACAAAGGAATAATGATAGTTAATGATAACCCATATAGTATGGTATTAAATGAAAACCCGTTAAGTATCCTTTCAAGCCTGAGAAAATATGAAAATATTCTTGAATTAAATTCATTAAGTAAATCTCATAATATGGCCGGATGGCGTGTTGGTATGGTTGGTGGTACTGAAGAAAATATTAACCATATTATAAAAGTAAAAAGCAATTTTGATTCCGGAATGTATAAACCAATTCAACAGGCAGCAGTTAAAGCATTATACCTGGAAGATTCATGGTATACAAATTTAAATAATGTATATAAACAGAGAAGAGGTATTATATGGAATTTGCTTGATCAATTAGAGTGCTCATATCACAATGAAAGTTCCGGATTATTTGTTTGGGCAAAAATACCTCAAGAGTTTCGTGATTCTTATGATTTTTCGGATTACCTGCTACACTCGTTGGGTGTTTTTGCTGCTCCCGGCAGCATTTTTGGAACTAATGGCGACCATTATATTCGTTTTTCGCTTTGCGCAAAACAAAATACGTTAAAGGAAGCTTTAAACCGAGTAAACATCCTAAAAGAAAAATTATTATGCGAATAAGTATTATAGGGTTAGGATTAATTGGAGGTTCTATGGCTATTGACCTCAGAAAAAGAGGGTTTGCATCTCATATTATTGGAATTGATGCTAATAATCTCCATGCTCAAACGGCATTAAACATTGGGTTGATTGACGAAGTAGGTAATCTAAATCAAGCAATTGAAGGTTCCGAATTAATTGTTCTGGCAATTCCGGCTGATGAAACCATTAAGCTTCTTCCTAAATTACTTGATAAAATAGAAAATCAAATAATTACTGATGCATGCTCTGTTAAAGCAAATATTTGTGAACGAATAAAATACCATTCAAGACGTTCAAATTTCGTAGCCTCCCATCCTATGGCCGGAACAGAGAATTCCGGACCATGGGCAGCTCAATCCGGATTATACGATGGCAAAGCGGTAATTTTCTGTGATGCGGAAGACAGTAATCCTCAAGCTTTAAGCATGGTAAAAAAAATGTATGATTATTTGAATATGCGCCCCCTGTATATGAATGCATATAACCATGATGTACATGTAGCGTATGTATCTCATATATCTCATATTAGTTCATTTGCACTGGCTTTAACGGTTTTGGATAAAGAAAAAAATGAAAAAAACATATTTAACTTGGCAAGTGGTGGTTTTGATTCAACCGTAAGATTAGCAAAAAGTTCTGCAGATATGTGGGCATCGATATTTGAAAACAACTCAGATAATGTCATCTCTGTATTGGATACTTACATTGATAAATTGAATGATTTTAAGAATGCAATTCAAGAAAACCAAAATGGGCACCTTCATGAATTAATGATTAAAGCAAACCGAATTAAAAAGATACTGTAATATGGAAACCAATATAAAACTAAAGAACTTTTCGGAATGGAACCTAATTAATGATTCCAGACCAGTCATAATTTCAGGCCCTTGCAGTGCTGAAACAGAAGAACAAACCTTAGAAACTGCAGTAAATTTAAAGCAAAAGGGAATTCATATTTTCAGGGCCGGTATTTGGAAACCACGTACTCGTCCAAACTCTTTTGAAGGAGTTGGAAGTGTTGGGCTTGAATGGTTGAAATTAGTAAAAAAAGAAACAGGAATGCTCTTAGCAACTGAAGTAGCTAATGTTAAACATGTTTATGAATCTTTAAAGGCAGGTATCGATATTTTATGGATTGGAGCACGGACAACTGCTAACCCTTTTGCTATTCAAGAGATTGCAGAAGCCCTAAAAGGCATGCATATTCCTGTTTTAGTTAAAAATCCGGTTAATCCTGATATAGAATTATGGATTGGAGCTATTGAAAGGATGAATAAGGCTGGTTTAACTAAAATTGGAGCAATACACAGAGGGTTTTCTACATATGAAAAAAGTATTTACAGGAATATTCCCCAATGGCAAATCCCTATTGAGTTAAAAACCAGAATACCAAGGGTTCCTCTTTTCTGTGATCCAAGCCATATTTCAGGCAATAGAGATTTATTAATTAATATCTCACAAAAAGCTCTTGATTTGAATTTTGATGGTTTAATGATTGAAACTCACCCCAATCCGGATAAGGCTTGGAGTGACCCTAAACAACAAATTACTCCGGATTCTCTTAAAAAGTTAATAAATAGCCTAATAATTCGAAGAGAGATACCTGAAGGGATTTCGCTTGATACGATTGAGGATATCCGTTATAAAATTGACCAGTGTGATGATGAATTAATAGAAATACTTGAAAAGCGAATGAACCTTGTTCAATCTATTGGACTGTATAAAAAGCAAAATAAAATGACTATTTTACAGTCAGGGCGGTGGGAAACGGTTTTGAACAAAAGTATTGAAAAAGGTGAAAAGAAAAATTTAAATAAAAAGTTTATTTCAAACATCTTTAAATCAATTCACCAGGAATCGATTAATAAACAAACAAAGATTATGAATGAGTTGTAACTAAAAAAGCCCTTAACGGGCTTTTTTTATGAACGTGGTAAGTAATGTCTTTTCAGCCAACTCGCTAGTCCATCTAAACCTGGAAATAATAAACGTTCATTTATATTTGCCTGGTCAAGCTTATCGCGTATTTCCCACTTTAGTTCTTTCGGAATAATAATTCTTCTGTAAAAATCGGGGTTCATATTTAATATTTCTTCAAAATCAACCGAATAATCAGAAATAACAGAAAACAAAGCATATTGGTTTACAATTCGTTCATCTATGGATGGCGGCTCAAAAAAAATAGCATGTGGCCCATCTTTTAATTCATCAAAAGCCTTTAAATCCGGAATTAGGTCCTCGAGCATTTCAACTGTAAACGCATTGCATTTCTCATCTTTTAAAACTTGTAAAAAAATATCCGGTGCTGAATGGTTAATCTTAACAAAGTCAACCTTCCAAATAATTCCATCTCTATCGAACTTATCTGTAATTGCTGTAGCAAAATGCATAGCAACAAAAGGCGAATATGTCCAGTCTAATAATCTTGTTGGCAATCCATGGTGTTGAGCCAATACCAGCAAACGCCACTGTGTTTTAGTAAGCCCGGGTTCTGACGTTCGTGAATATTTTCTAAAATTTCTTAAAATATGATATTCCAGTTCCTTATGATCAGCACAATTTCTCCTAAGACCTGTTCGCAGTTCATAGTTTTTATCAGATAGTCCTCGAAACGCAAAATTAGTACGATAACGTCCTAGTTCCGGTTGCCAGGAGTTATGATAGACCTCATCACAAAGATGTGGCCAACTTTCAATTACTATTTCATTATCAGAATCTAACATTTTTTTGTTTCAAAAGTAAAATAAATTGCAACGCTTCAAGTTAAACCAAAGTGATGAAATTATCAAACTATCTTTTAACGATGAACCAAGGATTTAATAAATCTTCTTTGTTATAAATCACAGGTGAAGATTCATCCGATTGAGTAACCGTACAACCAGCTCCTAATGCTATTGCATGTCCTGCAGCAGTATCCCACTCCATTGTTGGTGCAAAGCGAGGATAAATATTAGCAATTCCTTCCGCTACCATACAAATTTTTAAAGAGCTACCTTTTGATATAAAATCTATCTCTCCATGTTCTTTCTTAAGTTTCACAATAAAATTTTCCGTATCTTCATTCATGTGAGAGCGGCTTCCAACAACAGTAAAGATTTCATTTTCTTCTATAAATGGGAGTTTAAAACTGGAGTTTACTATCTTATTTAAATCCGAGGTGTCTGTTTCATAATCAATATTAATTGCTTTATAAGCTCCCAATGATTCTTCACTAAAATACAAATCCTTCGTGACCGGAACATAAATTACTCCTAATACCGGCGTATTTCCTTTAATCAAAGCTATATTTACTGTAAATTCACCGTTACGTTTAATGAACTCTTTTGTACCATCAAGTGGGTCAACCAACCAATATTGTTCCCATTCATACCTTTCTTCAAACAGAATATTTTTCCCTTCTTCGCTAAGCAATTTTATATTTGTTTTAAATAGCCCCTCCGTTATAACTTTATGAGCTTTTTTATCCGCTATAGTTAGTGGTGAGTTATCTGATTTAATCTTTATTTCAAAATCATTTTGGTTATAAATTTCAAGAATCTCCCTACCTGCATTCAAAGCAGCTTTAATTGCATTTAATAAATTGCTGTGCATATCTTAAATTAAATAAATTACACTTAGAATTGATACTGTTACAACCATATATATAATAGTTAAAGGAAACCCAACTCTGAAGAAATCCTTAAATGAATACCCTCCGGGACCATAAACCATTAAATTAGTTTGATAACCAATAGGTGTTATAAAGTTAGCTGCTGCTGCAAAAGAAACAACCAAAATAAAAGGCATAGAGGGTAAATTTAGATTTACTGCCATAGTTAATGAAATTGGAAATATAATTGCAACCGCAGCAATATTAGTAATATAAGCTGCTAATATAGAGGTAATTAGATAAATTCCAAACAAGAGGCCTATTTTTCCGAGTGGAAGAAATAAGGTGATAACAGAATCTGCAAATAACTCCGCAGCTCCGGATTTAATCATCGCAGTTCCTAAAGCAAGTGACATAGCTATTATCAAAGCAAGCTTATAATCAATAGCCTTATACATTTCCTTTGGATTAGCAATTTTCAGTGCTAATAATACCATAATTAAAACAATTAGCCCCATAAATAAAGACACCAATTTTAATGCAGCCAATAATATTACAACAATAGTACCACCTAATAAGGTCCATACTTTATATGGTTCTAGCTTTTGAAAATCTTTTACTTTTGAAATGAAATAGAAATCGAGAGTATGACTTGACCTACTTACAAAATCAGCACCGGTAAATAGAAGAAGAACATCACCAGGTTTAATTATAATTTCACCAATTTTACCGGATATACGTTCTCCATTTCTGTGGACTGCTATAACTGCAGCATCAAATTTAGCTCTAAAACGGATTTCCTTAACCGTCTTATTAATCATTGATGAATTATGTGAAATAACCACTTCAACAACTTCGGTTTGCTTTTTCTTATAGAGCATTCCAACGGAAGGCAGACGCAAACCGAGATCTGAATCGACCATTTCCGCTATGGTTTCAGTATCTCCTGCAAATATTAATAAATCGTCTTGTTGTAAAATGATATTTGGTTTAACCGAAGATATTTTAAACGATTTTCTTATTATTTCAACCAGAAAAAGCCCTTTTAAGTTTCTTAACCCAGCTTCCTCTATTGTTTTTCCAATTAATTGGGAGTTTTTTCTAATTTCTGCTTCAACTAAGTATTCTCTTGTATGTTTTGAAAAATCGTCAAAGATATCTTCATTTGACGGTAATAACCTCTCTCCAAAAAATAACAGATAAAAGAAACCTATTATGATCATTGGGATTCCAACATATGCAAAATCAAATATATTTAATGATTCTAAACCTGGTATAATCGACTGATCTACAACCATACCATTTACAATAAGATTAGTTGAAGTTCCTATTAACGTTGCGCATCCTCCTAAGATTGCGGCATATGATAAAGGCATTAAGAATTTTGATGGAGATATATCATTGCGTTTACACCAGCTATTTACATATGGCATCATTACCGCCACGAGAGGGGTATTATTTAAAAAAGCTGAAAACACAGAAATAATCAAGGTCATTCTACTCAAAAAGCCTCTATAACTTCTGGCTGATTTAAAAATCCTGTCAAAAACAAACTCTACTATTGCAGTTTGCTTAATAATATCGCCAAGGAGTAATAGCAATAATATTACGGCTAACTGCTCATTTGCAAAGCCTGCTAATATTTCTTTAGGAGTAAGAATTCCAAAAAAACCTAACGTAACAACAGCAATAACAAATGTAAACGTAGCGCCTATTACTTCCTTATATAAGGAAATTAGAATAAAAAGTATTACAATAAATACTACTATTAGGTCAAATGAAATCATTCTATTCAAATGAAAAAACTTTACTAAGATTTACTTAATAAAGCTTTAAATTTTTATCTCTTTTTTTAATACTGCTATTCATAATTGAATCACTGAACAGCAAAAATAACAATAATGGGCATTAAGACAAATTATCTGATTTTTATTTATTAACGTTTTATTAATTTAAACGTTTGTAAAACATTACCGGCAGTATCCAACACTCTTAAAACATATTGCGAGGCATTTAACTCCTGTATATCAACCCTGTTGGGTCCTTCATTAATGTCAAATTTGTTATTATAAACCAATCTACCTTCCAAATCATATAACTCCACGATTGCATCATTAATTTCATCTGATTCAAGATTAACCCAAATATATTCAGTTGCCGGATTTGGATAAATGTTTATATTAAAATTATTTGAAAGCGGTTTTGGTCCATCGATAGAAGTAATTTCAAAATAACCTTGTTGGAAACCCTGTGTTAATATAATTGCCTCACTATTATCTTTTAAAGTTTCAATGGCAATTTCTCCTAAGGTCCAGCTAATATTTATTCCACCTGCTTCAGTAGATTCTCCAGCCGAAGCAATCACGTATGAAGACATGCTTTGTCCAGTTACATAAAGCACTGATAAACAAAACAATAATAAAACATAGATTTTTTTCATATCGATACGTTCTCCAATTTTTAAAATCTAAATATACGATATTCTTGTGATAATATCAATTGCTTATATATTACTAATTTTATTCAAAAATGTTTTGTTTATTGCTTCATAAATTTTAGTTGGCTTATGGTTTCTCCAATTTATATTTAGCCCTGGAACAAATACAATATAATTATCAATTCCTATACTTTTAAATTCCTCAATTACATGGTCCTGGAAATTAACAGCAAACACCCATCCATTTTCGATATCCGAAAACCAATCCTCATAATAACTATCATCCGATGCATGAAAATTCAAAACATTTTCACCAATTAAAATAAATTTATCAATACCATTGGTTATTAAATGGTCAATAACTTCCCTCTTAAGGTACATTATATCATTGTATAATGTATCGTTCCATTCTCCTATAAATTCAATAATTGTAAACCCAATATTATAGTCAACATATAATATTTTTAAATACAAAGTTTCAGAACCAAACTCATCCCATTGTGGATGTATGTAATAATTATAAATTGTGTTTGTAAATTCAAACTCACTGTAAATTCTTCCAAAAAATGGTGATTTTATATCTTCTGATGCAATATAATGTTTTCTCCAACCGGAATATGGTTCTATAGTATGCATTTTAACATATAAAATTATAATGTAAAGATACCATAAAATAATCATTTCAATGTGATATAATCATTTTAAGAATTTATTGAATATCAATATGAATTTTAATTTTAATTATATATTTGCACAAAATTAATTTAACATGAAGAAAGTTCTATTTTTATTACCCATTTTATTAATAAATCAGTTTGTATTCGCTCAGGATATTGTCGAAAATAATAATCAGTTTGCCTTTAAGGCCTTTCGAAATTTAAATAACAAGAGTAAGAATTTAATTTTTTCTCCATACAGTATTACTTCTGCTATGGCAATGACATATATTGGTGCAAGACACAATACCTTTGATGAGATTAGCATAACCTTTAATTTTAATAAGAATATTGATCTGTTTTCTGAAGATTATAAAAACTCATATACTTTAAAAACTAAAAAAGGTGATCCAATACAATTCTATAATGCTAACTCTCTTTGGATACAAAAGGATATAAAACTAAAATCAGATTTTTTGAATTTAAATAAAACCTATTTCTCTGCCAGTTTGAATTATGTGAACTTTATAGATAATCCGGAAAAATCAAGATTATCTATAAATAAGTGGGTTGAAAAAAATACGAGAAACAAAATTACCGATTTACTAAGGACCTCTACAATTGATAATTCTACAAGATTAGTATTGGTGAATGCTTTGTATTTTCAAGGGGCATGGAAAAGCGAATTTAATAAAGACAATAATATAGAAGATAACTTTCAGGTTGGTAGAAAAGAGTTTATAAAAGTTGTTTTTATGAACCGCAAAATAAATTCGTGGTATTATGAAGATAATGATGCGCAAATATTAGATATTCCTTATGTTGATGAAAGTTATTCTTTAATGATTATTCTCCCTAAATCTTACAAAAAATTAAGAAAAATCAAGAAGAAGTTTGATAATAATTTTTACAAAAATTATGTCACAAATAAGAAAAAAATAAGGATAGATTTATCATTACCAAAATTTAATATCGAATCTGAATTCGATTTAAATAAAACCTTAGCCGATTTAGGAGTAAAGGAGGCATTTACCGGGAAAGCTGATTTTACAGGAATTACAGAGCAAGAAAAGCTTTATATTAACAAAGTTGTTCATAAAGCTAATATTTCTGTAGATGAAGAAGGTACAGAGGCTGCGGCTGCAACAGCAGTTATGATGAATAAAACATCTATGAGACTTGATGAAGTACCAGTTAAAATAAACAAACCATTTATTTATATCCTAAGAAATAATAGTAATAACTGTATTTATTTCATTGGATTAATTATAAATCCTAATCAATAGTCCTAATTTTCAAATAATTTATTAACATGATGAAGAATTTACTTTTTACATTTACTTTACTATTTGTTCTATATCAACACTCGATAGGACAGAAAGCTAAAATGGCTCCACTAAATACGGAGTTTAAAGAATTTATTGAAAACAAAAGCGAAGCTACAGGTTATATACCAGAGCCTACAACTTATGTTTTTACAGAAGATTTAAAAACTAATCTAAAAACGGATTTCCCTAGTTCATTTGATTTAAGAGATGAGTTATATGTTACATCTGTAAAAGATCAGGCTGGAGCCGGCCATTGCTGGGCATTTGCAGCTATTGGCGCAGTTGAATCCAGGAATTTAGTTTTAGATTTAGGTACATATGATCTTTCTGAACATAATTTAGCTACTTGTAATGGTTTTTTAGCAAGAGAAGGTGGAAACAGAAGTAAGTCAACAGCTTACTTTTCCAGGTTAGATGGACCAATATTAGAAAGTGAAGATCCATATAGTGATACTGACTTTGGCTGCTTAGAGGATGATATTGAACCAACGTTTTACGTTCCTGAATCTAGATACCTTCCTGCAAATCCCGCAGTTATTAAAGATATATTAATGAATCATGGTGCTATTCAAGTATCATATTATGCTGATGATGCATATCTTAACTCAGGAAATAACTCTTATTACTATTCAGGAAATGAAGATCCAAATCACGCTGTATTACTAATAGGCTGGAATGATGAAAAAGTTACATCCGGTGGAACTGGAGCATGGTTAATTAAAAATAGCTGGGGTACAGGTTGGGGTGAAAATGGATATTTTTATATGTCATATAACGATACGTATGCAATTTCATTTGCAGCTATTTATCCTATTCGTAAAGAAATTAATAATATAGACACTATATTAATGTATGATGAATTAGGAGAAATATCTGCATATGGTTATGGAGATAATGAAGACTACGGTTTGGTTAAGTATACTGTTTCTGAGACTCATAACTTTAACAAAGTTGGGACATATATTGGAGCCATGAGCTCTGTGATCGATATTGAAATTTTCGATACACTTACAGAAGATACTGTTTTGACCGATACATTAGCTAAAAGTTATAATAATTTTTGCGAATATCCCGGATACCACACTTTTGATATACCTTTTACAGCAAATGGTGATTTCTACATTAAAATAAAATATAATACTCCAAATGATGATTATCCGATTCCTGTAGAAAGAATTCTTAGCTCTTATGCTATTCCTTCAATAGAAGAAAATGTTGGTTGGATAAGTGATGATGGTATTACATGGAATCTTGTTGGTAGAGGAACAGATGCAGAAGTTGATATGTGTATTAGAGCATATGGTTCAAAAAGTGGAATTCAAGCTTCATATACAGCCAATGAACAAAATATTTGTTCAGATGGTTCCGTTACTTTTACTAATACTTCTATTGGAAGTATTACCAAATACTCATGGGACTTTGGAGAGGGTGCTACTCCCGCTGTTGCCACTACGGAAGGACCTCATAGTATTAACTATAGTTCAAATGGATTTAAAACCGTTAAATTAGTTGTTGAAGATTCTGAAGGTATTAAAGATTCTATTATAAATTATAATTATATCTATGTTGGTGGGATTAATGTAAACATTACACCTGCAGATAGTGGATTTGTTAACATAGGTGACACAATTGATCTAACTGCATATGGAGCAGATACTTATTCTTGGACACCAACATCTTCAATTCTCGGCGATGCATCAAATCAAACTGTTAAGGTGTTATTAAATTCAACCAGTTATGTATATGTAACCGGTACCAAAAATAGTTGTACAAGTACTGATTCCGTGAAAATTATTGTGACAGAAGCACCAGAAAATGACGATGTTTGTGATGCAATATCCTTAACTCTTAATGCAGAACATGGACCATATACGAATGCAGGCGCTACCGTAGAAACAAATGAACCTATGCCTCCCGTATCGGAAACCGGTTGTAATACACCAGGATATTGGTGTAGTGAAGGAGGATTACAGAACAGTATCTGGTTTAAATTCGAAGCACCAAATTCCGGAATAGTATCAATTGAAACTGATGGTTTTGATAATCAAATAGCCGTATATGATGCAGAAAATTGTTTGGATATAGTTAGCGGAGATACTAGTTTATACGAAATTATAGCTGCAAATGATGACTGGGAAGATGCAGATTACTCAGCTACAATTGAAGAAATAACAGGAATGACAACTGGAAAAACTTATTGGTTGCAAATGGATGGTAGTGCCGGTGGTGATGAAGGCGAATGTACCATAACAATTAGTGAAGCATGGCCAGCCAGTTTAAACAATAAGTTATCTGAACAAGATGTTATTAAAGTATATCCTAATCCAAGTAATGGAGACTTTAAATTAGATTTAAGCAAGGTGCAAAAAATTAATAATAATTCTACGATAGAAATACTTGCTTTAGATGGATCAATGATCAAGAAAATTGAATGTTATCAGGACCAATATGAATATGATCTATCAGTTAAACATACAGGAATGTTTATAATCAGAGTTAATACAATTTCTAACAGTTATACGGTACCGATACTAATCAAATAAAGTCAGAATAAAGGGCATCAGTGATGCCCTTTATTTTTTGTATTTTTATAACCATAAATGCCAATTATGCGTTATAGTTAACATGAAACAATTCATCACATTACTTCTACTTACTTTTGTAATAAACACTCCGGTAAGTGCACAAAAACAAAAGGAATACTATTTTAAATTTAGTATCACTAATACTTCTGAATTAGATGTAATTACTGATATTATTTCAATTGATAATGTAAAAAATAATGAAGTTTTTGCGTATGCAATGCAGCATGAATTAGAAGAATTCCGGAAATTGGGATATAAAATAGAATTTCTTGAAAAAAAAGTCCCAAAATCACTTACCATGGCAACAACCATTTCTGAAATGTCAAATTGGGACCGATATCCTACATATGAAGTTTATCGTGAAATGATGAAAGAATTTGCTATCAATTATCCGACAATTTGTAAACTTGATTCAATAGGTACAACAAATGATGGAAGACAACTCTATGTTTTAAGAATAACAGACAACATCGATATTGAAGAAAATGAACCCGAGTTTTTTTATACCAGCACTATGCATGGAGATGAAACTGCAGGATATATTTTAATGCTTCGACTCGCAGATTCTTTGCTTTCAAATTATAATTCGGAAATTGAAATTAAAAATTTGATTGATGAAATAGATTTATACATAAATCCTAATGCAAATCCCGACGGAACCTATGCCAGTGGAAATAATACAGTATCCGGTGCCACCAGATCCAATGGTTATGCTGATTTAAACCGTGATTATCCTGATCCAAGAACCGGAGGTAACTCACCTTATCAACCCGAAACGCAAGCAATGATGGATTTCGCTGAAGAACACCATTTTGTTATGTCGGCTAACTTTCACGGAGGAGCAGCGGTTGTGAATTACCCATGGGATACCTGGTATACCAGCGAAAATTTACATGCGGATACTGATTGGTACGAGCAAATTTGTACGGATTATGTTGCAACAGCCAGAACAATATATTCGGATTATATGAAAAGTGTAACCCCGGATGGAGTTACTCATGGAGCAACCTGGTATAAAGTTGCAGGTGGAAGGCAAGATTATATGAATTATTGGCATCACTGCCGTGAGGTAACGGTTGAGTTATCTGTAACAAAATTATTAGCAACTGAAGATTTAAACAATTATTGGAATTATAATAAACAGTCTCTCATAAATTATATGAAAGAATCCCTTTATGGAATTAGAGGAACTATTACAAATACATCCGATCAACCATTAGATGCAATGATTTGGGTAATTGATCATGATGACGAAAATGATCGTTCCATGGTTTTTACTGATTCTGTAGTTGGTAATTACCATCGTTTAATTGAACCGGGAACATATGATATTGTTGCATCTGCAGATGGTCATATAAATGATACCATAAAAAACATTAATGTTACACAAGGTAATACAACATGGATTAATTTTAAGCTAGCCATAAATAATGACTCTGTTTTATTGAACACAAATAAACAGCTAATCCAGGATACCTTATTTTTTGATGAAACAGCTATACATGAGCTAATTATTTCGAACGATAGTAATGCGGTAAGTACAAATTATACAATAGAACTGGAGTCAGATTATGACTGGATTGAATTAAATAAAGATTCCGGGGTAGTTAATCAAGGTAAGAATGATACCGTATTAGTTTCTTTTGATGCTGATGTACTGAACGCAGGAAAATATTATAACAATATTCTGTTAACTGCTGCTGATTCGAAAATTGATACTATTCCCATAACGTTAGTTGTACGAGATACTATTATAGTAATAGAACCAACTCAAATAATTGATACCATTTGGGCAGGAAAAAATCTACAATATGATATTACGATTAAAAATAACGATATTAGTATATATAGCTATGACGTTTCCGTTTATCCCGAAACCAGTTGGATAAGCCTGGATAATTCGTCCGGAACACTGCTTACATCAGATACTGATACGGTTCTCGCTTATATTACAACCGGTGGAATTGGTTTTGGAAATTTTAATTGTAATATCGTTATTGAAAACGAAAGCAGTACATCTGATACAATCCCTGTATCGGTATTTGTTAAAGATACAATAATATTTAATTATAATTTAGAAGAGATAACTGATACGTTAAATCAAGATTCCATTGCTTATTATAACTTTATTATAAGAAATACCGGCTATAGTGATATAAATTATACAGCCCGTATTGACACGCCTACTAAAGAGAATATTTGGATTTCAACAATTGATACATTAGGAATAATTGTTCCTGGTAATCATGATACCATTTCAATTAAAATTAATACAGGCGATCTAAACCCAGGAGACTATGCTTCAATGCTTAGTATTTTATTATCAGGCGGAAAGGAAATTAATATACCGGTTAATGTTCATGTTAATCAAATACAGTTTGCCCCTAATGATATTGAAATTTCAAATGTTAAATTATATCCTAATCCTTTTAAAGACAAATTAATAATAGAAGCTAATTTAAAAAAACAAACTAAAATTAATATTAGCATTTATAATTCTTTTGGAACTTTAATTAGAAAAAAAATACTTTATTCCGGCACAAGATTATATATGGATCTAAACGAAATATTTAATATCCAGGGTTTGTCCAATGGTTTATATTTAATTCAGATTTCAACAATTAATGATCAACGTACACTAAAAGTTATTAAACAATAAATTCTCTTATCAAAAAAAACTGCGTATTTACATTGTAAATATTTATTTTTATAAAAATCAGTTTCCATTTCAAAACCTTTTAAAATATCAAAGGTATAAAAGCTATAAAATAATTAGGAATATTGCTATTTGTAAGCAAATTATCTATATTTACCAGAAACAATAGAAAATCTCCGGATACTACAATTCATCAACGATGACTAAAGAACAGGAACAAAAACTCGTTTTAAAAATAGCCGATCTATTAAGAGAAAATAAAAAAATTTCTAATCAATTAAAAGAGTTAACCGAAACCAATAAAAAATTAGTAAAACAAAACGAGAAGCTCGACAAAATAATATCGTCATTACCTCCCGATGTTCTTCCTAAAGAAGCCAGTAGTCAAATTAAAAGCCGGACTGCTCGCTTTGAAATGGCAACCGTGTTGTATGCTGATATTCAGGGCTTTAAAAAAATTGCAGAACAATCCGCGACCAGCGATATCATTGACGAATTAGACCAGATTATTTTCCATTTTAACACAATAGTAGAAAAATACAAAATCGAAAAAATTAAAACCATTGGCGATGCATACATGTGTGCCGGAGGTGTACCGGTTAAAAATATTACAAACCCTGTTGACGTTGTATTGGCCGCTCTTGAAATGCAAGATTATCTAAATGAACTAAAAGCAGAGTATGAAAGCCAAAATAAAAAATTTTGGGATCTTAAAATGGGAATTCATACCGGTCCTGTAACAGCTACATTTTCCGGACGTAAGAAAATATCATACGAATTGAAAGGTGATACGGTGCATATTGCAACTCGAATGGCTTCTGCAAGTGAGGTTGGAAAAATAAATATTTCCATTATGACCTATGAGCTTGTAAAACAATATTTTGCTTGTGATTATCATGGTAAGATCCCTGTTAAATATAAAGGTGACCTGGAAATGTATTTCTTGAAACGAATTAAACCAGCCTACTCTGAAGACAGAAAAACAGGTAGATCGCCTAATCAAATATTATGGAACAAATATTTATTGCGTCAATTTACCGATTTACAAGAAATTGTACTTGACAGACTTGAAAAAGAATTACCTAAATATTTATATTATCACAATTTTAAACACACCATTGATGTTATTAATCAAGCAGAACTAATTGGATATGGAGAGGGTGTTGATGATGAATCTGTTCTGTTATTAAAAACTGCTGCGCTGTTCCATGATGCCGGTCACATAATTGGATATGATGAACATGAATATAATGGAACCCAATTAGCAAGAGAGTATTTACCAAAATACAGGTATTCGCAAGAGCAAATTGATAGGATTTGTGAATTAATAATGGCTACGAAATTACCTCCAAATCCCAAAAGCATTCTTGAAAGCATTATGTGTGATGCAGATCTTGATTATTTAGGCCGGAGTGATTTCATTCCTGTTTCAAACACTTTATACAAAGAGCTTAAAGAACAAAATAAAATTGGAACATTGAATGATTGGAATAGATTACAAGTTAAATTTCTTTCAAATCATCAGTTTTTTACAAAAACAGGGAAAAGTTTACGCGAAGTAAATAAACAAATGCAAATTGAACGAATAAAACAATTAATTGAAGATTAATAGATTTTAGAAATCATCGCTATTATCTGCAACCAATTCAAAAGATCCTTTACAAAAGTCTTTAAATTCGACACCAACTTCCTGGATATCATCATCACCATAAGCGTAATACCAAATTACGTTTACTTCTGAACTTTCAGACTCAACTATCTTATTAATTTTTTTAAAAATATCAATGAATAATTTTGTCGAAGATGTATTCAGAAGATTCATCTGAAAAATTATTTCCGTTTCAGGGTTAGGATTATCAGCATATTCATCAAACCATTTAACAATCGGTTCATAAAAACCTCGTGCATCTTCAGGCATTGAATTACCTCGTATTTCGAAACGGCCCTGTTCAGCATCGAGGTATATAGCTGGGTTAGAATCGTTAGCAAGTATTTTTAATGGTTCCATTTTAAGACTATTTATAAGCTTGGATAAATTTAATAAAATAATGCAATATTAAATTACCAGATGATAAGATTTTTATTTCCGTTTTTCTGATCCCGGTTCACTTTGTAGAAGTTTTAAAATATTGTTATCCCATTAATCTAAAATGAGTTGCAATCATTTTAAATTCAGCTTTACAAATTTCCTCGTATTGTATTCCAATATCTTCAATATCTTCATCTTCTTCTTCATAATACCATACAACACTTACCTCTGAATTTTTAAGATCTACTAAATGATTAATTTTCCTAAAAATGTCAATAAATACTTTAGATGAAGATGTATTTAACAATACCATTCTAAATTCGAAAACAGTTTTATTATTAGGAGATTCCGAATATTTGTCAATCCACTCTAAAGCCGGTTTATAAAATGTAACTGCATTTTCAGGCAATGAACGTCCGTGTATTTGTAAAAATCCAGTTTTTGCGTTGAAATTAATTGATGGGCTAACTTCAGTTGCTTTTATCAATATTTTTTTTTCCATTTATCTAAAATAATTGTTTTAAAATAAGTTTTATAAAGAAAATAATATTTTAAGTTCGGTTCTTCTATTTTCTCTTCTTCCCTGCTCTGTATCATTTGTACTTATAGGTTTATTTTCTCCATATCCTTTATATTTAAGTCTTTCGTTTTCTATTCCCTTTTCGAGTAAATATTGATAGACCGATTTAGCCCTGTTTTCTGATAATTCCAGGTTATATTCACCAGTACCCACATTATCAGTATGTCCGGAAATCTCAATAATTAAACTTGGATTATTATTGAGAAATTCAAATAGTTTGGATAATTCAACTTTTGATTTTTCTTCAAGTTCATATGAATCCGTAGCATAGAAGATATTTCTTAGAATAATTCTTTCGCCCGGTTTTATCGGCTTTAATGCGATATCTTTTAAATACGGATCAGAAATTTCATGAACACCTTTCAATTCAAAGTTATCTGAATAAAACAAATATCCTTCTTTCGAAACATTTAAGGCATAATCGTTATCGGTTGGAATACAAACTATAAATTCTCCTGAATTTTTATCAGATTCAGCCTGCATAATCAGCTCGTTTGTCTCCAGGTTAATCAATTCAAAGGTAGCAGTAAGGTTTTTATTACTTTCAGCATCAAATACTTTACCTTTTATATATGATACCGGATTGGGTCTCGCTTCTTCGTATAACTCAAACTCAAAAATATCTCTTCCTTTATTACTTAATCTATCAGATGAAAAAAATGCTTTATCTCCTTTAGCATTGACAATTAATCCAATTTCATCAAAAGTTGTATTTATAGGGTATCCCAAATTTACCGGTTCACTCCAGGTACCATCATCATTTCTGGTCGTTTTAAATAAATCAAAACCACCCATACCTGTATGACCATTAGAAGCAAAATATAGCGTTTTATTATCAGGATGAATAAAAGGTGATTGCTCCTGGCCCGGAGTGTTAATCTTATCTCCTAAATTAACGGGCTTGCTCCAATTTCCATCCGGTAAAAGATTACTCATCCAGATATCTTTTTGTCCTTGCCCACCATTCCTATTACTTATGAAATAAAGAGTTTTTCCATCCGGAGATATACTTGGTTGCGCTTCCCAAGCTGCCGTGTTAACAGGCGAACTAATATTTACAGGCTCGGTCCACTCGTTATTTTCCAGTTCACTCTTATAAATATCACACCTTCCTTTACCATTTGGCCTGTTACAAGCAGTAAAGTACATTACTCTTCCATCAACCAATAAGGCCTGGGCTCCCTCGTTTCCTGCAGAATTCAATGGTTCACCCATATTCAGAGCTTTACTCCACATATCATTTTCTTTTACACTGACAAAAAAATCTTCTTGTACTCTACTAAACATTGATAAACCTTGTGGATCCGGCTTCATATTTTGCTGGTTAATATTTCCGTTAAGCTCATTATTCATATCTTTTGGAACCAAACGTGTAATAACCAGGGTTTGCTCATCAGCTGTTAAACTTGGCCAATATTCATCATATTGAGTATTAATATTTTCACCAATATTAACGGGTTCAAATGGCACAGGATTTTTAATTGCTTCTATTGCAAATTCACATGATTCCAATTTTCTTTTTGCCTGTGAAATAGAAATAGGTTTTAAATTAGTATACGTAAGATATTTCTCCAAGTGTTTTTTTGCAGTTTCAAATTCATTTTCCATCATTTGCAACCGGGCTAATGAAAAATATAAACCAGGGAAAAAATCAGGATCGATTTTCATTACATTTTCGTACGATGCAATTGCATTTCTTCTATCACCATTTTCAATATATATTTCGGCCAATACGATATGTGCTTCGGTAAATTCATCATCATATTTTATTGCTTTTTTCATTAACTGAACTGCAGTAAAATAATCTTTTCGATTAAAAGATTGTAAGGCCTCTTCGTATGCACTTATGGCCTTTTTATTTTTTGTAGAATAAGTATATTGACTTTGAGCCACCAAAGAAGCTAGTAATAAGCCGGTTAAAAGAATAAACAGTCGCATAATTGTCTTCGTTATTTACAGACAATGAAGTTACGAAAATTTAGCAAAATAGTGAATTAGTAAATTTGTGAATTGGCATAATAGTAAAAGAGTAAATTAGCATAATGGTTTATGAGTTTTACATTTTGAAATACAAACCCGGAACTTTAAGGAATATGCATAAACTTATGCGCTTGTAAAGAAACGTTCCATTTTGGGTATGATTTTACATAATCAACTATCGAAGGAATATTTTGCTCATACCGACTCCATTCCGATTGTAAATAAAGCTTACATCTATTGGTGACTTTTTTTGATGTTTCCTCGGCCCAACGATAATCTTCATCGTCATGAACAATAACCTTTAATTCATCCGCAATTTCATAGTATTTTTCAAAAGGAGGGTTTTGCCTTTTAGGAGATAAACAAATCCAATCCCATGTTCCGGTTAATTCTTTTGCTCCGGCAGTTTCAATAAATGTTTTAATACCATGAACCTTTAACTTATCCGTGAGAGGTTTTAAGTTGAAAAGGCTTGGCTCACCTCCGGTAACAACAACAGAATTAGCCGGTGTTTTCAATGCGTTAGAAACTATTATATCAATGGGTACCAAAGGATGAATATTCGGGTTCCAGGAAACCTTTGAATCGCACCAACGACATCCTATATCACAACCTCCTATCCGAATAAAATATGCCGCTTTTCCGGTATGATACCCTTCTCCCTGCAAAGAATAAAATTCTTCAACCAATGGTAACTCTAATCCCTTTTCTGCTATTGTTTCATCGAAATTCTTCATCCTATAATATTTATCAACTGCAAAAGTAACGTATTTTCTATTTAAAAATAAAGAGGCAATCTGATACTTTTAGACAGCCTCCCGGTAATATTGTTTAGTATCCTAACTAAAAATCAATTTATATCTTTTAATAATTTTGTTCCCTTTGCATTTTGAATAGCTATGTCAAAATCATTTAGCAGTTTAATTATTTGATCTTTTTCTGTTGAAGCGATTGCCAATATTTTATCCGTACCTCTATGATCAATGGCATTTAAAACATAACTAACGGTTAATATATTTGTATCAATTGCCGGTTGATAGGCAATTTCTTTTTCATGCTGAGTATTTACCTCCGACAAGATACCGCTATCCATAAGAATGTATAAAATATCGCGTACGGATCGAATTGGAATTTCCAAACGTTTACTTATACTTTCTGCTGTCATTGCCTTTTGTCCGCCAGCAAAGTTTTTAATAAGTAAATGGGCAACCATTAATGTTAAAACCCGCCAGCTAAAAGGACTTAAATTATGTGTATCGGGTTCAAATTCATATTTCTCCACATTCTGCACTGCAAAGGAAATTTCTGCTCCGAACAATACAATTAACCAACTCATTTGCAACCAAACCAAGAATAAAGGTAAAGCTGCAAAACTCCCATAAATGGCATTATACTTTGAAACACCAAACTGAAAGTATAGATACAGCCACTGAACAATAACAAACACAGTTCCGGATATTATACCTGCAATGAAAGCTGATTTAAACTTAACTTTCGTATTTGGCATTACCATGAATATCATTGTTAACAATAACCACACAAAAACATACGGTATTAACTTAATTAATACAAGAAAAATACTAAGAATAGTATATTCAGGAATTAAATTTTCCAAATTAGTCTTAATAAATACTTGTACCGCTGTTGATGAAACCATTAGTATCGGTGCAATAATTAACATTGAAATGTAATCACTAAACTTCCTGAACCAGTTCCTCCCCTGTCTTATTTGCCATATTGCATTAAAAGAACTTTCAATATTGCCAAAAACTTTCATTACAGACCAAATTAATATACCAGCACCTATTCCGGCTATAAGTCCACCTTTTGTATTTTCAAGATATGAATTTGAAAATTGGATGATGTATTCCAATACTTCCTGCTGGCCCGCAAACTGATTATTTAAATAATTAGTTAGTTGTTTCTCAAAACCAAACATCTTAGCCATTCCAAAAGCCATTGCTGCGACAGGAACTACCGATAACATGGAATAAAATGTTAAAGCTGATGAACGTAAACTTACTTTATCTTCATCATAACCCCGGAAAGCTAATAGCAGTATTCTTAAAGTTTTAATTAAAATTACCTGATATTTAGGCATATCCTTAAAAGTTATACGCCATATATCTTTTCTTATAAAAACTAAAACCTTTTGTAACATTGTTTTAAGTATTTGGATTTAAGTATAAAAATAAAAATTTCCTGATTTTAAAAAGGATTTGAGGCATATTTTCATCTAAATTTGTTTCATAATAAGTATATGGCAAGTTCAATTATAGATATCAATTCTCAAATTAAGCGTTGCACTTTTTGTCGGCTTCATGAAACGCGCATTAATGCAGTTTGTGGAGAAGGTAAGATTCCTTCAAAATTTATGTTTATTGCGCAAGCACCGGGAAGAATAGAAGATCAAGAGGGGAAATTATTAATAGGTCCGTCCGGAAAAGTATTTGATGAATTAATGAATCATATTCAGCTAAAACGTGAAAATGTATATATAACAAACCTAATTAAATGTTTTCTGCCGAAATGCAGGAAACCCAGAAGCGATGAGATTAACACGTGTTTCGAACTTTATTTAAGAAAAGAAATTGAGTTGGTTAAACCCGAAACAATTGTTACCCTTGGTTACCATGTTTCAAAATTTGTATTTAGACAATATGGGTTAAAAGTACCTAGTAGAATTGGATTCAGGAAATCATTTGGAAAGTTGTTTTTCTCAAAAAACAGAAAGATTGTTCCGGTAAGACATCCTGCAACAGTTGTTCATCAGAGTAAACAATTATCTAAACTTATCGAGGATTATGAAATTTTAAGAACCCTTAAATCAAATTGCCCTCAGATCCCAATTTGCGATCATTATAAAGAATTTGAAAAAGGAATGATTCCGTATGATTATACAGGATCATTCTGTTATGGAAACTGGAAAATTTGTAAGTTTTTCCGTTCAGTTACTTTTTATAAGCTCTTGCCTTATGAATATTTATTCTGATTCCAGCTCCATCTGTTGAAAATATATCGTATGTACCATCTAAATTTCGTAATTGTAACGCCCAATAAGTATTTTTATGTTTATGCCTAAATGCCTGTTCCAATATATTCTCTTCAATATTTCCAACACATTTGGATCTGAAGATTTAGTAGAAGCGTTATATTCTGTTGTAGTAGGAGTCTTAACAGTGTTTCCATTCACATCCGTAGTCTCCTCATAATCATAAACTGTTGCTGTTGCACTTATATCGCACGGATTACAAATCCGCGCTAGCTGGAATTATATTTTTTCATTTCTCATAATAAAATTTATAATGCCTTGCATTATGCGAATTATAAATTCGGCAAAAAAGAAAGCGAAATTACAAATTGCACCCATATAACTTTATAGGCTTTTTTACAATGTTTATTCTTTCAACTATTTACTATTACTAAAACAAGTTCCGGTCATTCGACCGGAGCTGTTGTTACATGTAGTCTTGTTTTTACAAAACAATGTTAATTGAAAATTAACTTTATAATACGACGTAGTTAAAAACTACGCCGAGCGGGGGATTAACTGCCAAAGAATCAAAAATAAACATTACTTTCCAAGAACCGGTCTACCTATAAGTTGTAATGTATTATTGGCTAATATTTAAAAACTAAAATTCAATTCATTCTATTTTCTATTAAATCAAGAATCATATTTGTAAGGTTTGTTAATACATGTCCGGTATCAGGCAGCACTACATTCTTTATTAATTTGATATTTTCAGATAGCCGCAGTGCTGTTTTTTGGGAATTGTAAAAACAATCCTGTTTACCACCTATAAAATATACAGGAATATGGATTTTTTGCAATTGACTATTCGTGAAAACAGTCAGTACATCAGTTCTGGGTATAAAATATTTTTTTACGAGTGAAGCAAACTCCAAAGCTGTTTTGTCTATATCTAGGTTTCCATAAACTATTTTGTTTATTTTCTTAAAACCCCAATTACTGAATAGAGATGTGATTACTATCAAAAAAATGGTAGATGTTTTTACTTGTGTAATTCCTGCTGTGGCCAATAAAACTAATTTGTCCACTTTTTCAGGGTGCCTTATTGTAAAGTCAGTTGCTATCCAGCCCCCCAAAGAACACCCGATAATAGTTGCATTGTTAATATCAAGTTGCCCAAAAATTTCGTTCAACCACCTTGAATAATGGTTTTCTTTCCAACCCGGCCTGTTTTCTGAACTTTTACCGCATTCTCCAATAATATCAATGGCATAAACACGGTATTTTAGAGAAAATTCTTTAACATCTGCCTTCCACATAGCCGAATTTGAACCTGTACCGTGCAGTAGTACCAAGGGTTTGGCCCCTGTCTTACCACAGCACAAAACAAATGTGTCGCCATATCTCGTTGAAACAGTCCCCTTTTCGACAGGTACTTGCCAACCGCTTAATAAGCTTTCATAAAAGTTCAGGATTTTTGCTTTTCCTGATTCTGATTTGTAAATTGATTTCTTTGTCATTTTTCCAGGTTTATCTGACAAAGAAGGGGAATGAAACAATCAATTCTTTTGATGTAGGTCAAAAAATCATTTTGCTTTCCGTATCCTGCTTAAGGTTTCCTGGCTTATTCCCATTACAGAGGCAACATATCCTAATTTTGCCCTTTTCACCATTTCCGGGGCAATAAGGCGTAAATATTCGTATTTACCTTTTGCATCTTTTTGGTTAAATTCCCGGGTGTGCCTATCTATGTTTGCGAACTCTTTTTCCATTAAAGCATTCGAGAAAGTAACAAATTGCGGGAACCGGGCGAGTTTTTCACTGTTTTGCCTTGAAATGCCTATTGCTTCCGTATCCTCGCAGGCCTGTAAATACTCATTTGCCTGGCATTGCTGAGAATAGCTTTGCAAAGAGGTAAATATTTCATTCTCTGTATGAATCCATACGGTCACATCCTTACCGTCATGAATATGGTATTTTCTCACCATTCCGGTTTTTATAAACCAGATTTTATTGCAGCGCTGCCCCGGTTCAAGAATATGCTGATTTTTTGTGTAAGTTTCCACAGTAGCAAGTCTTTTCAACTCAAAAATGGCTTCCGGATCAAGCTTCTCAAATTTTTCTATGTAATCAATTAGTTGCTCCATTGTTTGCTGCGATTGATTATAATCGTGTTACCAAAAATAAAGACTAGTTTGAAGTTAAGAAAGGCCTGCAAGATATTTTATTGTGCAAAATATGGTGTATGATCAAGAAGTTTTTTTAACCCATTTAACAGGTTCACATATTATTCTTTTATTTAGATTCAAAAACAATCTTATATTTAGCAACCTGCATAGTATTAAATCCTATTACCACAAGTTCTTTATTTTCTTGCAGCATTTCGTTCGCTATTTCTAATGGGATTTCCTTATAAATCAAAATATTTTTATCAATTTTAATGAAATTTAACTCGTTGCTGATTTCTTCTTTTGATACCCAATTGCCCATTGTCATGCTTGTTTCCGATATCCATCTCTTTATGTTAAATGCCAGATCGGTTATGTCTAAAATTACGGTTTCCCTTGGATAACCAACTATAGATGCCTCTGAAATCAGGTTATCGTAATCGGGGTTCGTTTTATAGAAACGAAGAGAATTAATACCTTCCAAATTTGTAATTAAATTAAGATTTTCTTTTGTAAGGGCAGATACCTTGCAAGAACCCAGGTCTTTTATATTTTCTTCGGGTTTTCCAAATAACCTTGCTTGCTTTTCGTTTGAGTAAGCCCCGATTTCCCCATAAATTAAAAACCCGTCTACACCATCCATGGTAGCTTTATCGCCTCCGGGGTAATAGGTAAACATTCCTTCTTCGGGGATATAATTTTTCTCAAACCGAACCCGCATAAAATGTTCTATCCTTTCAATGGCTCTTTTCTTTTGCTCTTCAGTTCCACTTTCCCATAAGTAACGCGGGAGCATTCTTACCCCTTTTATTGTTTTTAACCCCCATTCGTGCCATTGGTCTAATTCATCCTCTGGCGGAACCGGCATAGCTGCCAGCTCATTGAGTATGGATTCAAACAACTTTTCCCTGTACCTTAGAGGAAATTCTTCATGAATATTATTTCCTTGATTATCCACAAATGCTTTTATGATGGAGGCCGTGTTTGATAGGTCTCGTTTTAGAAGCTTTCCATTTTTTGATTTTGGACCCCAAAGCCCGGTTTCTGGATCCTGGAAATTGTACATCCATTCCAAAAACGAATACCTCCACGAATCAGAAAAATTATACAGGTTGTGCCTTTGGATGAGCAGTTCTACCCCTGCATCGCCATAATGTTCTTCGTCCCTTGCCAGGCTCAATAAGTCCCGGACATTGTGAAAAGATGTTTGCGGGAATTTCGAGCCTATAAAACCAAGGTGTGACCAGTCTTCCAGAACGGATTGAAGTTTTACGGTTGTATTAACCTGGTCAAGATAGCTCAGGCGGTACTTTAGTTTCAGCGGTTGGTTGGTTTCATTAGCCAAAACCTGTAAGTGCTGGATTACATTTTCAGTTGGCCCATGGTAAGAGTTCAAGGGATAGGAGTCATCAATAAACGCTCCTGTGTAAGGGTTTTGCAGGTTTAGATAAAATTCCAGCTCTTGTTCTTTGGTTTTAAAATCAGGCATTTTAATTAAGCCTTCCTTTGTTTGGTACTGTGCATGTAAATCATCTAATCTTGAGAGTGCTTTGTAGTAATGTCCTTTATCTATTAAATAACCCAATCCCAATAGTTTGAATTCAAATTCAGCCATGTAATAACCTTCTTCCTGGAGCTGTTGATTCATTTGAAAAAGTTCCCTTACCTTAACCTTTGTGTTATGGGCGGCTAAAACCCCAAAAACAACCAGTAGGACTATTAAAACCAACGGGGTTATAACAATGATTTTTTTTGTTCTTTTTTTCATTTCTTATTAGATGCTTTAGTATGGTTTTCTAATATCAATTTATAGTTTTTATTTTGTTGCAAACTGTTTAAGCACTGCTCTAAATCTGTTACCTGTCAAATGTCGTTTGTATATCATAGCTTAGTTTCAAGGTTTTCATAAACATTGTTTTCTGAAATTTTCCATCAAAAATTGATCCGTTCCCAAATAAATTTGTCCAGAACCATTAATTTGCATGGCAAAGTTTTTGACAGAATTTATGCTTTTAATTAACTACAGACCATGAAGAAAAGAGGCGTAATTTTCGATTTTAACGGGACACTGTTTTGGGACACCGAATACCAGGAATCGTCGTGGGACGAATATTTAAGGCACCATAACATTGAACTGACAGAATCACAAAAAAAGGAATACATTCATGGCAGGAATGGGGAATTTTAGATACCAAAGAAGAATAACCAAATATAATGGAAAATTGCACCCATATAACTTTATAGGCTTTTTACAATGTTTATTCTTTCATCTATTTACTATTACTAAAACAAGTTCCGGTCATTCGGCCGGAACTGTTGTTATATGTACTCTTGTTTTTACAAAACAATGTTAATTGAAAATTAACTTTATAATACGACGTAGTTAAAAACTACGCCGAGCGGAGGTATTCCTAAATTAAAAAATGCTTCGTAATTATTTGGATTAACTGAAAGAGCCGTTTTATAGTTATTCTCTGCCAAATCATATTTCTTTAAATTAAAATATGCTAAAGCTTTAGTAAGATATATTTCTCCATTTCTAAAGATGTCATCTTTAGACTGGCTACTATCTTTACTAAAACTACCAAATAATTTTTCTTGTTTCTCATTTATTTGCAATGCGGTATCTAGATCATTTATTGCATTAAGATAATCCCTTAAATAGTACCTTGCCATTCCCCTTGAAGCATATAAATATTGATTATTTTTTACAATCCGCAATTTTTCATTACAATCATCAATTATATTTTGATAATAACCTGTTTGGTCTTGTTGTGAAAAACCAGGATAACCTAATATTAAAACCAATATCATAACTAGAAAACTAATCTTTCTTTTCATCTTCTTTTTGTTTTTCGATTTCTTGCATTTTTTGATTGTACTTATTTAACTCATTAACTGCAATATTAATGATATCTTGCATTGTTTGTTCATCATTCACACTAATATTTATTGCTACATCAACTGCTAATTCATCAGTATGATTTGTACCATCACTCATTGGTGTAGATTCAAAAACAATCATAAATATACCAACTGATTTTTTCCCCATGAACTCACCAAGTTTTGTCCCATAGGTTACAAAATCAGTTATTGCAGCATCTCTTTCAGATTGTTCTTTATCCGCTAATCTTTCTTCAGTTCGTTTCTGAGATTCATATTTTGAATCAATTCCAATTTGGCATTTACTTCCATCATAATCAACTTGGACATTAATCTTATTCATAGTCATAGCTATTCGTTTATTGTACTTGTCTCCGTGATTTTCTGGACTTCCTAAAATTAACTTGGCAACTTTGTATTGTATATTATCTTTTGTAGTAGCATAAGCTACAGTCTTTTGGCTTTTTTACAATGTTTATTCTTTCAACTATTTACTATTACTAAAACAAGTTCTGGTCATTCGGCCGGAACTGTTGTTATATGTACTCTTGTTTTTACAAAATAATGTTAATTGAAAATTAACTTTATAATACGACGTAGTTAAAAACTACGCCGAGCGGAGGTATTCCCAACTTATTCAATGGCTTTATATTTGATATCTAAAGTGACTAATACTTTGACTAATTTATCTCCTTTCTTACCTGGCTTCCATTTTGGCATTAGAGAAATTAATCTTTTTGTCTCATTATTATATTTCTCATTTATTCCCCTAAGCAGTTTATATTCTCCTGCATTTCCTAAAGTATCTATAACAACTTGGTAATATAAAGTCTTGCAATTTTCTCCATTATTACAAATTTCTAGAATCGAGTTCTTTTTATAAAAACTGATTAATCCGCTTTTACCATCAGGAAATTCAGGATTTTGGTCAACATTTACAAAAACCTTAGATTTATTTTCCTTATCGGTTTTATCTACGTTTACTATTACTTCTTCCTGCGCTGTAATATTAAATGCCATTAATAGCAATATTATTACAGCAAAAATATGTTTATACATTGTATTTTAACTTTCATTAAAATTCCTGATTTGCTTTTTCACTTCTTTGGTATAAAATCCATAAATGGTAGCTAACAGTAAGAATGCCACAGGAATTAAATAAACGGAACCTACCATATTCCAATTATACTTCCAAAGATATTTTAACGCTATAACCATTAATAATATAATCACTAAAAAAACAATTAAACCACTTAATCCTTGTTCAGCTTTTATATCATTTACATTATATTTTCGCTTAGTATTACATTTCTTACATGCTATTTCTAATTCTCTACCATACTTCATTTTTAATTCAACTCTATCAGAAGCATTCATACCAATTGAAGTATTTTTATGACAGTTTTTGCAATAAACAATCAATCTCATTTTAATTTTATTTTCCCTTAATTAGTCTATTATATTCTTTAGCCAACTGTTGTATACTTTTTCCGCTACCTTTATTTGCATGTTGAAATCGATTCCATCCATTTTGAATTGGACTTCCAACTTTGCCAAATTGTGGATTAAACGATGTACTAGTATTAACAGATTTAGCTAAACTATTTTGTCCATGTGAAAGTGCTCCTGTTGTGCCTGGTAGTAAATTACCAAAATAACCACCTTCAATAGCATGGTAAAATGACTTGTCTGTTCCCCACTTTTTAACATATTCCCTATAAGCTGTTTCACTGGCAATTGGTGCAGCATTTCCAGTTGCTTCTAGACCGCCAACTATTCCGCCTAAACTCGTTCCTTTTAAATTATGTCTGGCAACTAAATCAGTCGCAGTATATTCATAACCAGATTCTGAATTATAATTCTCTGGTAAATCAGCAACAGGGGGATAATAATGGTTTTCCTGTAACACTTCATTGTCTGCCAGATTAACTTCTATTTTAAATTTTTATTATTTAACTATTCC
Organism: Bacteroidales bacterium; assembly: GCA_028282785.1. GTDB lineage: Bacteria > Bacteroidota > Bacteroidia > Bacteroidales > UBA12077 > UBA12077. Next base: position 34,845 of record JANQHE010000026.1, read on the forward strand.
CTCCTTACTTTTCAGATTTTTCAAGGGGATGAAGTAGTGGTATTTTCCATAAACCTTTTCCACCACAAGATTTTCCATATTTGCATCTTCATAATAATTTCGAAGTATTTTTAATACTTCTTTTACCCATAGAATCTTCTTTTCTTCATTACAAATATTTAAATCTAAAATTCTTTCAATCAGAACATCAAAACTTAATATATCATAAATTTCAACATTTTCTTCTTCTACTATTAAAAATGACATCAATGATTCTTCGTATTTTAAATTATAAAATTTATATATACTAAAAGTTTCTGTATTTGAAGAATCAATTAAATTCTCAATATTAAAACTATGGTCTAATTCATCCAGATTTAAACCTAATTCTAGTTCTCCTGTTAATACTTGGTAGTTATATAAATGAAAATATAAACTATCCTGAAACTCCTGTCCCGTGGCAATAGGTGCAAGAAAAGAAATGAAGATAAATAAAATTAATCCTTTCATATTGTTTATTATTAATTTATTGTAATAGTTATAGGTTCCGCTTCAAGTTTTTCCAGCCTATACGCTGGAGTTTGATTTATTACTTCAATTTGTGTTCGATCAGCAATAGCTTCTCTTTTAGATTTATTCGGCTCAAAGTTTACATTTGCATCCTTATTAGTTGCATGTTCTGCCTCATGTGAAGCTGTTGCTGCCATCATCTCATCTACATTCACTGGCATATTATCTAATAAAGCTTGAGTTTTTTCACTAGGTGTTGTTGCAAATTTTCCACCTTTATCTAATTTTTCTTTTGCTTCTTCTAATCTACTGAGTTTATCTTGTGCTTTACCTTCATATATTACAATATGAGCTTCTACAATATTATTCCCTGATTTTTTAGAAGTGGTATTTCCCATTAAAATGCCACCTCCTTTGCCAGGATCAATAGTTATTGTAATATTATGATTTGCATTCATCATTTTATTGAACATTTCAGTTCCTTTAGGGGTTACCATCATTGCTGTTCCAATTCTTCTCACATCAGTTGTCACGTTTGAAGACCATCCAGTTTTTGCAGAATATGTAATTGGTTTACCTGTTGCATCAACAACAACATTTCCGTCAGGGTCTATAAACCTAATTGGATTATCTAATGCATAAACGTATGGAGACCAACTAAAAAACTTCTCAGATAATGGATCTTGCGTTATAAAATGTGGCACAATAGGATCATACGGAGTCCTCTAAAGCTGAGTTTATTAATTACTTAATTCAGGATTAAAAATAACAGTCACATTATCCGGTTTTAATTTATCTTTATAATAAACATTTTTAAGACAATCATAACGTTCCTTCATTAAGCTATTTATTATAAGATTATCTTTAACATTAAATTCTTGCAGGTCACTTCTTATAAAAACAATAGAGTCAGCTTTTCCACTTTCATTAATATAAAATTCCATTATGACTTTTATATCTTCTATTACTATTTCATAATTATTACTTAACTCTCTTTTCAATTCGTTCGAAACCATTGTGTTAATCTTTTTCAAACATTCTACATCATCCGTAATAACTTGAGAAGTAGCGCAATGGTTACAAAAGAAAAGAAAACTTAAGAAAAAAATAAAATTCCTCATTATTCTATATTATTTAAATTAACTAATATTATAGCTCCTTCAAGAGCTTTAGGTTTTATAACTCTATTAGGCGATGTATAAGTCGGAACGTTTATACCTTGGTTCCTATAATAATCTATACGTTTATCAACTGCTGTTTGAAACATTTGTTGATATCCAGCACTTTGTACCTTAAAAATACCTGGAGTGCCATTATCAAACGCATCAAATTTTACATCTTGGTCCCAATCACCATGGCTAGGAAACATCAGCTCTGCCTCTAACATAACATACATTGAAACAATATCACCCTCCGTTTCAATCGTTGAATATGGTTTAGGTTTATTATCAGAATAAAAACCTCCATCGCTCTGAAAAGCGTGAAATAATTCCTGTGACATTACATATATATCCATATTTTCTCCTAAACCAACCTCATTAGTACTTGATTTAAAGAATTGACCAGCCTCAGATGGCGTGCCTTTCTCACCTTTCTTAACTGATATTGTATAAACTGTCTCTGATTCTAAAAGTTGGTTATAATATGCAGAAAACAGTTCACTTTTCATTAAATATTCAAGGTTTGAATTGTATGTTTCAAGTTGACTTTCTGACAACCCACTAACATCAATTGAATCGCCATTTACATCAATAAACAATATTGGGTTATTAGCAGCATATTGATATGGAGAAAAACTATAATACTTCTCCGAAAATCTATCCATTCTATTAAAATGCGGAACAATAGGATCATAATCTCGCCATCCATACGCATAATAATTTAAGCGTACTCCATCTAATACATCATCCTGCAACTCCTTAGCATTATATTTCAGCTTGCAATCTGCGCCCCTGTCAACAGCAAGACCGCCGATTTGCATTCCAAAGGGATAATAATGGTTTTCCTGTAACACTTCATTGTCTGTCAGTACTCCATCACCATTACCATCAGCAAAAACTGTACGTGTGTTGCCCAAATGGTCTTTTAAGAAGTATTCATATTGTATTGTTCCTGCTGTAGGTTCTGTTATTCTACCTTCACCGGTTGAGATATAGTCTAAATCGCCATCTTTATATACAAAATTCCCAACATAATCAGTGTAACTAACTACTCCGCCTTGTACTAGTTCTTTGCTTAACTTTTCTCCACTTGCATCATAAATATACCTTACCGTATCATTTCCACCAACGATCTCTTTTGGTAAGTTTAAATAATTATAAGTAAACGTAAACCCTTTATTATCGTCAACATCCATATTTCCATTATGGTCATAATGATACTCTATTTCAGCATCAGTTCCATCATAAAAACCTAATGCTAAATCTCCGCTATCATCAGCTGTTTTTAACTG
>JANQHE010000058.1 GCA_028282785.1 Bacteroidales bacterium
ATGAGCATTGCAGGTAAAATCAATTTATCCCCTTTAAGGTAAAGCAAACAAATTGATTTACATTTCTAACACCTTATTATTTTACTGTTAATAACATTATTGCTTTATCGGGCTAAAATTCATTAATTTTATAAAACCGAATAAACAAAAATATGTCTCAACTAACAATATATAAGGCTTCTGCCGGATCAGGAAAAACTTTTCGTTTAGCCCGGGAGTTTTTACATTTAATATTTAAATATCCTGAAAACTACCGCCGGATCTTAGCGGTTACATTTACCAATAAGGCAACCGCTGAGATGAAAAACCGGATATTGAGCGAATTAAATAAACTGGCTAAAGGAATAAATTCGGACTACCAGGAAGAGTTGAAAAAAGAATTTGATTTGTCAAATAATCAAATTCAGGCTAAAGCTACCAGGATTCTGAGTTCTATTTTACACGATTTTTCAAAGTTTTCAGTAAGTACAATAGATAAATTCTTTCAAAAAATTATCCGGTCCTTTACCCGTGAAGTTGGTATCCAACCGGGTTATTCCGTTGAACTAAACCAGGATGAGATTTTATTAAAAGTAATTGATGAATTATTACTCGATTTAGATGAAAACAAAGAATTAAAAGAATGGCTTTCGAAATTAGCTTCGGAAAAGATCGAGCAAGGCAACAAGTGGGATTTTAAGGAAGACATTCAAAAACTTGCCCGGGAAATATTTAAAGAGGAATTTAAAGCCTTTGATAAACAATTGGTCAAAAAGTTAAGTGATAAAGATTTTTTAAGAAAGTATATCCGGGAACTACAGCAGATTAAGGCAAAGTTTGAAAACCAATTAAAAAGCATTGCTCGTGAGGCCCTTAAACTAATTAAAACCAACGGACTGGAAATTGAAGACTTTAAATGGGGAAAATCCGGTGTGCCCAATTATTTTAATAAAATTATAGCGAACAATGATTTTGAACCAACATCGCGAACCATAAAAGGAGCAGAAGCGCATACCGAATGGATTAATCAAAAATCCGGTAAAAAAGATTTGATCGAAAATGCTCTTGATCAGGGATTATTTGATCTTTTGATTCAGGCAGTAACCTATTTTCAAAAGAACAAAATACCATATTATTCCTCAATCGAGATCTTAAAACTTATTCATACACTTGGAATACTAACCGATATATCAGATAAACTAAGAGAATATACGGAAGATCAAAACATATTCCTGATATCCGATGCGGCACAATTAATTCAGGTTATTGTAAAAGATAATGAATCGCCATTCATCTATGAGAAAACAGGAAATATCTATAAACACTTTATGATAGACGAATTCCAGGATACCTCTAAGATCCAGTGGTACAACTTCAAACCCTTAATTGGCAATAGCCTGGCACAGGGAAGCAAAAACCTGGTTGTTGGTGACGTTAAACAATCAATTTACCGTTGGCGAAACAGCGATTGGGAAATTCTTTCGGATCAAATACAAAACGAATTTGCTCAATACAATCCAAAAACAGAAGCCTTAAAAATTAACTGGAGAAGTAAAAAAAACATCATCGAATTTAATAATGCGATTTTCACCTGTTCCTCACAAATCCTTCAGCAGCAATTCAATGCAGAGTATGACGAAAATGATGATAATCCATATGAGGTAAAAATAACCGATGCATACAAAGATGTACATCAAATGGTCTCTAATAACGGAAAAGAAGGTGGGTACATAAACCATACATTTTTAAATGACAAGGAATATGATTCATGGAAAGATGAAGTCAAACTCAGGTTACCGAAAATAATTGAAGAACTACAAGAGAAAAATTATCAGCTCAATGACATTGCTATACTGGTTCGAACAGCCAGGGAAGGCCAGGAAATAGCAAATACCTTGATTGAATACAAAAATCAAAACAATTCAAATTATAAGTTCGATTTTATCTCGAACGATTCTTTATTTCTGCAAAATTCGTCCCTGGTAAGATTCATATTGGCTGTATTGGAATACACTTTAAATCCTGAAGATGAAATAAACCTGTCTTTCATTGCATACGAATTCAATTGTTATTTGAAAAATGAAAATATATCAGATTCGGAACTTCATAATATTTTAAGGAATAAAAAAGAAAACACAGATTGGCATAGAAATATATTTCCACAGGAATTTATAGATTCTTTACATCAGATCAAACAGCTTCCAATCTACGAATTAACAGACAGAATAATAAGAATATTTAAGCTGAACAAAATACAACAGGAACTACCCTATCTAAAAGCATTTTTGGATATTATACTTGATTTTGGCAAAAAATCAGCTTCTGATATCCATACCTTTCTTAATTGGTGGAACGAAGAGGGTCGCAATAAAACACTGGCCGTATCGGAAAACCAGGATGCAATTAGAATACTGACTATTCATAGCTCCAAAGGTTTGGAATTTAAAAATGTGATCATCCCGTTTTGTAACTGGGAGATAGATCATAAGCCAACTCAAACCAATATTTTATGGTGTAAAACAAATGAAGAACCATTCGGTCAATTGGAATTAATTCCTGTAAAGTATTCAAAGAACCTTCAAAAAACCATTTTTAATTCCGGTTATTTAAACGAAAAGTTCCATGCATATGTGGATAATCTGAATTTATTATATGTAGCTTTCACCAGGGCCGAACACAATTTATTTATCTTCTCTCCTATCAGGGAAAAGAAAAGTGGCATTTCTAAAGTCAATGAGCTACTTTATTTTAACTACCGGAACTCTAAAAATTTCCCGGAAGGAAATGGCTTTATCGGTTTGGACGATTACTGGAATACAGAAACAAATATTTTCGAATTAGGAAACTTGAATAAGGCAATAAAACAAGTAAAAGATTTACCTCTTGAATTGGAAATTGAGCAATTCGAATCCTTTGACATAAAAAATAAACTCCGGTTAAAACTGCATGATAATTCTTTCTTTACCGGGCAGGAAAGTGCTCCCTTTAAAAAAGTGAATCATGGAAAAGTGATGCATGAAATTTTTGAAAATATCAGTACTGAACATGATATCTCTCAAGCCATTGACAAACTTGTCTTTGAAGGAAAAATATCTCCGGATGAAAAAACAGGGCTAAAAAAGAAAATAGAAGAAACTTTTACGAATGATCAGGTTAAAAGTTGGTTTGGTAAAGATTGGAAAATAAAAACAGAAACAGAAATTATTTTACCAAACGGAAAAACCGTTCGCCCTGACCGGGTCATTAGTAACAACGAAAAAACGATCATAATTGACTATAAATTTGGCGAACCTGTCTTCCAGACAGGCAGGCAGGAAGAAGAAAAACACCATAAACAGGTAAAATCTTATATGGATATTTTAAGAAAAATGGAAGAAAAGAAAATTGAAGGATATTTGTGGTATGTAGATTTAGGTAACATAGTTGCCGTTTCTAATTTCTAGTTCCTTGTTAACCTGCAACCTGCAGCTTGAAACTTGGAACTTGGAACTCTGAACTTGTAACAATAAGAACTAACATATAAATTATGTACAAAGAACCTAGAACGGAAAGATATGAGTAAATACCCCTGGGGCCATAACAGAAGATTTAATGCGTACAGCAATTATTTTAAGAAAACCTTTGGCGAGCGGGTTCAGAAAGTAACCATTGATGCCGGGTTTACCTGCCCAAACCGCGATGGTTCAAAAGGGATCGGTGGTTGTACTTATTGTAACAACGATGCATTTAACCCTTCATATTGTGTTCCGGATAAAACCATTACACAGCAAATTAACGAAGGAATTGAGTTTCATGAAAAACGTTACCGGAGGGCAAATAAATTCCTGGCATATTTTCAGGCTTATTCAAATACCTACGCACCTTTAAAGAAACTAAAAACTATTTACAGCGAAGCATTAAGTATCCCGGGAATTACAGGTTTGGTTATCGGAACGCGCCCCGACTGTATTAATGATGAAAAACTGGAATATTTTCAGGAACTATCGGAAAAATACTACATTATACTTGAATATGGAATAGAATCCATAAACAACGATACCTTAAAAAATATTAATCGCGGCCATACATTTGAAGAAGCTGTCGAAGCATTGCGAAAAACAAAACAATATGGGATAAAAACAGGAGCACATTTTATTTTTGGGTTGCCTGGTGAGTCAAAAGAATATATTTTAAGCGAAGCAAAAACCATCTCTTCCCTCCCGCTCGATACGGTAAAATTTCATCAATTGCAGATCATAAAAGGAACAATCATGGAAAAAGAATACAAAGAACATCCCGGAAAATTTACGTTTTTTGAGCTTCCGGAGTACATCGATTTTTTCATTCGGTTTCTTGAAAGATTAAATCCCAAATTTGTTGTTGAACGCTTTGCCGGCGAAGTACCTCCAAGATTCCTGGCAGGACCGGGTTGGGGATTGATCCGAAACGATCAGATATTAAATAAATTTGAAAAAAGACTTGAAGAATTAGATACTTACCAAGGGAGATTGTTTGAAAAACCTGACAGCAATAGTACCAATAATCCGAAATTTGAAATCTGAAACCCGAAACTGAGAACTATGAACTTTGAACTTTAAACCATGAGCACTTTCCTTCAATATACAGCAACAAACCTGTACGCTAGATACGAAGATAAAATCTCCGAACTCTGCATTGTGTTTCCCAACCGCAGAGCAAGTTTATACTTCAAAAAATACTTGTCGGAATTAACTGACAAACCGATCTGGTCGCCTAATACGACTACTATCAATGAATTGATGCAGGAAATTTCAGGCCTGACCCTTGCCGATAACATTAAATTACTCTTCGAACTATACACTATTTATAAACGAATAAAAAAATCGGAAGAAAGCTTCGATGATTTCTACTTCTGGGGTGAAATGATGCTGAACGATTTCGATGATATTGACAAATACCTTATTAATCCCGAAGATCTTTTTAAAAACCTGAAATCATTAAAATCCATACAAGATCAGTTCACATATCTATCCGATGAACAAATTGAAGCCATAAAACAATTTTGGCAAAGTTTCGAGCCGGAGAAATATTCCGGTCAACAGGAAGATTTTATTAGTATCTGGAATATTTTACTCAACATTTACCTGGATCTTAATAAACACTTAAAAGAACATGAAATTGCTTACGAAGGAATGATATACCGGTATGTGGCAGATATGCTTAAAAGTACTGGAACAATTGAACTACCTCATAAAAAGTATGTTTTTGTGGGTTTCAATGCATTAAATAATTGCGAAAAAAAACTTTTCAATTACCTACAAAATAACAAACTGGCCGAATTTTACTGGGATTACGATGAAACCTACATAAACAACAAGCTGCATGAATCCGGGCTATTTTTAAGAGATAACATTCGCGAATACAAAGTACCGGAAAGTTTTTCCAATCAAAACATATTTAAACCGTTTTCAGAGAAAAAGCAGATTGAGATCATTTCCGTTCCCTCGGATATCGGACAGGCAAAAGTTATTACAAAAGCATTACGGGATAGTAAAACAAACCACGTTGAATCACCTGACAAAACCGCCATTGTTTTGGCAGATGAGGACTTACTTGTTCCTGTTTTGCATTCGGTGCCCGATTCAATCGATAAGGTAAATATAACCATGGGATATCCCGTAAGCAACACCCCTGTTTACAGCTTACTGGAACATATGATTGATTTACAAAAAAACGCCAGGGATACTAAATCCGGAACCACATTTTACCATAAAAATGTGTTGGCAATCCTGAGCCACCAATACTTGAATTCACAGTTTACAAAAGAGGCAAATGAATTGATCCAATTCATAAAAAAGAACAACCGGATTGTTATTTCGGACACAGAACTAGCTACCTGTGATTTTTTCAGATCCATTTTTGTAAAAATAAATTCGTACCAGGGCCTGTCTGAATATTTGCTGAATATTCTGCATCACATTTATAATTCACTGAAAAATACCGGTAAAGAAGCAACTATTCATACCTCATCACTGGAAAAAGAATATATCTATCATATTTACCTTACCATTAACCGGATGAAAGATGTTTTGCAGGAACAAAACATCTCCGTTAAAATGGAAACATACATTCGGTTGGTTCGTAAGATAATCCAAAATCTGCGTGTTCCGTTTACCGGTGAGCCTTTATCCGGATTACAAATTATGGGGATCCTGGAAACCCGTTTGCTCGATTTCGAAAACCTTTTTATTACCTCGCTCAACGAAGGCATTTTACCCAAAACAGAAGCGGCACTTTCATTTATCCCGTATAACCTGCGCCGTGGATTTGGCTTGCCAACCATCGAGCATCAGGATGCGATCTATGCCTATTATTTTTATCGCTTGATCCAACGGGCAAAAAATATAACCTTAATTTACAATCCAACTTCGGACAGAATGCAAACCGGTGAAATGAGCCGGTTCCTGTACCAGTTAAAATACGAATCCGGCTTTGATATCATAGAAAAAAGTATGCGTTATGATATCAACATCACCCAACCTAAGGAAATTATAATTGAAAAAACCGATGAGGTGAACCAAAAACTTGGGCAATATTTTTCTTCCAATGGAGGAACAAAATACCTGTCACCAAGCGCTCTTAGCAATTATATGCGATGCAGCCTCAGGTTTTACTTCAGGTATATTGCAGGTTTAAAAGAACAGGACGAAATTACGGAAGAAATAGATGCACCTTTGTTTGGTAATATCCTGCACGAAGCGATGGATTACCTTTACAAAGATTTTGTAAACAAAGAAGTAAGCACCGAAGATTTAAAAAAGATCACCAAAACACAAATAGATGAAGCCATAGATCATGCATTTAAAATCAATTACTTTAAACATGATAAAGTGGATTATTCCGGTAAAAACATTATTATCCGGGAAGTAATCGAAAAATATGTAAACCGGGTTTTAAAAATTGATACAGGCTTTGCCCCTTTCGAAGTTCTTTCGTTGGAAGATACCTACGAAACAGAGGTTCCTGTAACGGCAAACGGAACCTTCGAAATGGTAAAACTCGGAGGTAAAATAGACCGGGTGGATAAATTAAACGACCATATTCGGATCCTGGATTACAAAACCGGTGGCGATAAACTTGAATTTAAGAACATCGAAGCATTATTTTCCGAAAAAGATAGCGACAGGAACAGCGCCGTTTTCCAAACCTTTTTATACGCCAAATTTTACCACGACTTAAAGAAACCTTCTTTACCAATAACACCCGGAGTCTATTCTGCCCGTAAACTTTTTGAAGATAACTTTGAGTACAAAATATTCAGTAAAGACTCCCGGTCTTACATCAATGATTACAAACAAATATCTGATGAATACCCGGAACAATTAAGCCAACTGATTCAAAAGATATTTGATCCGAACGAGGCTTTTAAACAAACCAAAGAAACCAGGAATTGTGAGTATTGCCCCTATCGAAAAATTTGTCACAGGTAGCTTGTAAACAGATAAATTATAAGTGGAATTCTCTATTTTTTATATATTTTTAGTCTATCTTAGAGTTTGTAAAAGATATATCAGTTCCATCTAAGAATAAGTTGGCATTCATGTTAGAGAGACTGCCTGTAAATAAAAAAATTACCTATATGAATAGATAGATATGGATATGGATCTGAATTTAGAAAAAAGAACTGAAGTATTGGAATATGCTTTGCAAATTGAAGAATCAATAAAGATACTCTTGCTTCTATGTCTTGGAATAAATGATAATACAAAAACAAAATTGTTTGGAAGTAAAGCAGGAATAAGCTTTCAAAGTAAGATTGATTTGTTATATGATATAGATATTCTTGAAAAGGATGAACATCAAGGCTTAGAATTACAGATGAATTTTAGAAATAAGTTCCTCCATGATATAAAATTCAACACGTACCTTTCTGTTTTGTCGTTTTTTGATAATGGAATTAAAAACAGATTTAAAAAATATTTACTTGATGGTGGCGATATTTTAGATGAAAATTCATGCAGAGAAGCATACCAAAATCTATATCTCAGCAATTTAAAGGTGATTTCAAATAAAATTGAATCAAAAAAGAAAGCCGCTGATGATACTATGGATTTATTATCAACTCCGACTAAAATATACAATGGATTGACAGATATTTTTTTTAATCTTATCAGAGACTTATATCAACAAATTGAAAATTCGAACTTGAAAAATCCTGATGTCATCGAATTAGTGGATAATATAAGGACAAAGTGTAAAGAGTACTCTGCAAAATTTATGAATAATGAAGAAGTAAAAGAGATATACACTGATTATTATTCGCGATTGGCTAATCCTGATAAAATGAAGGACATATTTAAATAAGAAAACATGAAATGCCAACACTAAATATAAGCAATAGCGGTTTCTGTGGGTATTCTAGCGGTAGTAGTTTTAATCAGCTCCGCCAAATCTGCCGATTTGACTATTTAGATAAGGTGCAGCTTTGGCTACTTAGCAGCTTGGTACGAAACCGCTTTAAAGTCCGCTACTGCTCATATTATTACCGTTAGACACAAGCTAAAGAAACACTGTTGCATAAATGAAATATATGATAAAACAAATGTAAAATAATAAGTAAACTGAATTAGGTAAAGTATATGAAAGGAATATTAATGAGAGTGTTAAACGCAAAAAATGTTACATTATGAGTAAACTTTGGAAAAATACAATTATCAGTTTTGCAATATTTTTTGCAGCCTTGGGCTTTGTTATAGCTTTTGTTAATTTGGAGCAATATTGCATAGTTGAGAAAAATGATGGGTATGTCGGAGCGTTCTTTGCACTTGCTGGAGTTTTGCTCTATTTTGCTGCCCTTATGTATCAAATAAAAGAGTACAAACTTCAAGTTGAAGAGCTTAAAAAATCAGTCGAAGCTCAAACAAAATCAAGCACTGAGTTGGAGGGGCAACGTAGAATTCTTGAAAAACAAAAAACAATTCTCATAGAACAAAACGGCAACAATCTGATATTTAAAAACATTGATTATTTTAATGAATTTAAACAACGAAACAAAACACAAGAATGTATAGAAGAATTTATAAAATCATATTGTGATATTTACAGCAACAAGTGGAATAAATTAGTAGCAAAAGAAGTATTTAATTATGATGAACTTGTTATTTTGATACAATTAGACTTGAAGTCTTATTTAGAGCTTTACCAGCACAGTCCTATTCTTAGAAAGTATGTTCAAACAGCATACAATATCTTATATCTTATTGACGAACATAATAACACATTTAATGAAAGGAATAATTATTTAAAATCATTATTTTATAACCAACAAAATGGTTACGAAACATCTCTAATCTATCTTTTCAACTTAATTCCTGTTGGTTGGGGTATATATGAGAATCTAAGTTGGAGCAATTATGAAACGATCGAAATTCTTAATGTTATATCAAACAATTCTGATTTTAATAAAAAAGCTTTGGATACAAAAAAATTAACAACTGCTTTTATTAAAGTTAAACAGGGTAATAATAAAAAAATTTAACATTAGTAGTTTTAACCCCATTGGGCTTAGGCTCCAACCTAAGCTGTCCTATTAACTAAAGCTCCACCTTATACCTGTTTTAATTTCGCAAGTCACGGTGTGAGTTCTCGAATAATAGCCATCTGGTAAAATCAATTAGGTAAAATTTACAGATGACTCACGCCATGGCTATTAAACGCTTAAGCAAAAAGCTCCCTGTTGTTGCAAGATTGCATCTTGTACACAGCGAAGCAGAAAACCAGACCTGTCAGGTTTAAGTAATTATAATGTAGGTAAATATTGTACTGTAAACCGTTTTAATAAAAGCAAACCTGACAGGTTTTGTCTAAATAAATATTTTAAAAAAATACTTTGAAGTTAAGGTTTGCTTTTCAGGTACCTGCATCTTCAAAAACTAATTTTGCTCATAAACATTAAAATACTAAATTAGCGTTTGTATAAATCTAAAATAAATACCATGAATCCCATAACAACGGCCAATAAACTAAAAACACTTCGAAGCTTAAAAGGATTAACCTCCGAACAAGTTGCAAAAAAAGCAGAATTAAACCTGAATGATTACAAAATACTTGAATCCGGGAAAGTTGCCGTTTCAGTAGAAAAACTCGAGAAAGTATGTAATGCTTTAGGGATTGATTATAAAGAATGGTTCGAAGAAGATAAATCAAATGTGTATGTAAATAATGGTGAAGTTAAGGGAAGTGGTGGTAACTTAGTCGATTGCGAAAACTGCTACTTTTACGAACGTTCCGAAGAAGATACAAAAATGCTGGAACAATTATCCGCAATAACCGAAATATTGACAAAAAAACTCGACGATGAAATTCTAACAAGGCGCGTAGAACAAGTTCTAAAGAAAAACCCCGATTTATTAGATAATAAAGAAGACTAGTGCTTGAGTAAAAAGACTTCCTTATTCATTATCCCGTATATATTTAAGTTCAATAAAATTTAACTGACTTGGCTAATCTAAAGCTTAGCACTAATAAGTTTTTTCGCGAAAATTTGCTCCAGCGAAACTTTTAAGTTACCTTTGCGTTAAGCTAATTGCAAAGTGAAAAAGATAAGAGAAATAGTTGCTTTTAAGAATTATTTTGAAGAGTTCCTTCTGAAACAGCCTGAAAAGGTTCAGAATAAAATCTATAAAATACTTGAAGCAATTGAAATATTAGAGCAAATTCCATCAAGATACTTTAAACATATAAAGAACACAGACGGACTTTATGAAGTTAGAGTGCAACTTGGAACTAGTATTTGGCGAGTATTTTGCTTTTTCGATGATGACAGATTAGTAATTTTGCTGAATGGTTTTCAGAAAAAGACACAGAAGACACCAAAAGGAGAAATTCAAAAAGCAATTAGTTTAATGAAAAAGTATTACAAACAAAAGGAGCGAGAAAATGGAAACTAAAGGCTGGAAAGAAATAAAAGATAATATTTACGGTAAAGTTGGAACCGAGAGACGTGACGAACTTGAAAGAGAAACAGAAAGCTTTAAGATTGGTTTGTTGTTAAGAAAAGCTCGGGAAGAAAAGCATCTGACCCAAAGAGAACTTGGAGAAATTATAAATAAAAAGAGAACGTTCATTTCACGGGTTGAAAATGATGGTTCCAACATCACGTTAAAAACACTTTTTGACATTGTAGAAAAAGGTTTAGGTGGAAAAGTTAGTATCTCAATTGACATATAAAAAGACTTACAATTACTAGTATTGTTTCACCCTGCATTTGGGCGTTTTTGCGGTTTGACAAAGTTTTGGCAACTTGCCTGCCGGCAGGGTATTTCTTCACTATTTAGGTAACAATTTGTAAATTTTACCTATGACAAATACAGAGCAAAAGTTGATGACTAATAGTGGCTACTTGTTGTAAAAGAATATGAACTACTATAAAACAATAAACAATGATTAAATCTAGGATTTTTTTCCTGATAATAGGAATATTCACCTCATGTTCAGTCCGGTTTATTTCAGGTGAAAGTACTTTTAATGGTAAAGTCAAATCTTGTTTATTATTAAAATACGAGGTCAATAAAATTTCCGGTAAAGTTGAAAAAGGAAAATTGCTGGATTATGGACACCAAAAATGGAACTTTGACAAAAAAGGAAACTATACAATCTATGAATACCTCGATTCTGAATATAAAATGTTGGAAAAAACAATCCCTGAATATAGTAAGGGAAAAATATTAGAAGAAATAGTTTACAATAGGCAAAGTGAAATTGAATCTCATTCGAAATATACATATATCTCCAAAAGTGAAATTGAATTTGAAAGGTTAAATAAACATGGAACAATCCTTTTTAAGGGAACAATATTAAAAAAAGGAAATAAAATCATTCAACAAGAATTTACAGCATATCGAAATAACGAAGTCAAAGAAAGAATGAATTGCTTTTATGATTACGACCATAATGATAACTTAATTATATTTAAGCAAACTGAGAGTAATGGTGAAATAATCTCATTAAAAAAATATCAATACCTTGAATTTGACGATAAAAAGAATTGGACTAAAAGACTAGTCTCTTATCCTGAATACACTGATAAACCTAAACATATAGAAATTCGTAAAATTGAATATTACTAGCGTAACAGTTGCTAAAACAATCGGGTAAACAAAGATTATTGAATACCCCTGCAAACAACAAAAAAAGTTAAAAAAATGGATGTTGACATACTTTTCTGGACATATTTGATCAATGCGGTGATTTTGATAAATCACGAGATTGATTCGGCATATTGGCAAGAATGGAAATTATTAAATCCCAACGACAAAAATGGAATAAAAGGATTTTTAATAATTCATTTCCCAATGCTCTTTGCAATTCTATATGGATTGGTCTCCCTTGAAAACGGACAATTAGCCGGACTCATTATTTCACTCTTTCTTGGGGCAAGCGGGATTTTTGCATTCTTCTTTCATTTTTATCACCTGAGAAAGGGAAAACCGGAATTTAACAACTGGATATCAAAATTAATGTTGATTTTAACATTACCGATTTCAATTTTTCAAGTTGCATTGACTTTAATAATCCTTTTTAATTAACCGCTGACCGGGAACCACAGCTGTAATACCGGCCAAAGCATAACCGAAAGTTTTACAAAATAGAAAAAGACACTTGCAACATGGATAATACAGATCAAGATTTTTTAGATTCATTGGATTTGCTTGACAAAGAAATGGAAAAATATATTCCTTTTGTGCTTCAGGATTTGTGGGAGCTTGGAAGTATTCCTGAATATATTTACCAGTTGATTGATAACAATATAGATACAAAAAAAATAAAAAAGATCATGGATTTTGGCTGCGGGAAAGGAGCAGTTTTGAGTTATTTAGCAAAAAGGATGGAATTTCAGGGATTTGGAATCGATATTGTGCCTGAATTCATTGAATTTGCAAATCGACATTCGATTGAAAACTCAGTAAATGATCGATTAAACTTCAGTATTGGTGATATATTAGAGTACATAGGCCGAAATGAAAAATATGATATGGTAATCTATGGATATGACTCCGGCCTTCTTGGCGATGTATATAATACAATTTCTCAATTACAAAATAGTATATCTGATTCTGGTTATTTAATATTAGAAATAGCCTTTACGCTTGATGAAAAAGAGAGAATTGAAGGTTTGCCGGCCAAAAAGGAACTATTGGAACAACTGGACAAATCAGTTTTAAAAACAGTTGATAAAATATTCTGGGATACAAATAAAATACGAACCATCAATAATCAGAATAATCATTACATAAATAAACGGATTCAGGAATTGAAAAAGACCTATCCGGAGCAAACACAGATTTTTGAACGTTATATTTCAAATCAGATGGATGAATGTAAATTGATTGAAAACGAAATGATTTGTTCAACATGGCTAATGAGTAAATAACCACTTTGTGCAACACAAAGTCATAAAACATTGCAAGCATAGTGTCATATTTAAACAACATAACATTTAATAAACAGCTTAGCAATCTGATAAACTGGAGCTTCGAATTACTTAGCTTCATACCGTCATCAGTAGTGCTCATAACGAAAACTGAAATGTTTATTCAAAAATTAAATTAATTATAAATGGATATAAAAAAACTAAAAATTATAGGTATTATTCTTTTGTTTTCACAAATTGTTAATGCAAGTGGAAAAAATGAAGTCCTCACTGCAATAAAGAATAACAACCTGGAGAAAGTACAAACCATCATTAAAAATAAAAACCAGGCAAACTGGGAAATACATAAATTGTCTGTTTTACATTATGCGGCTTATTACGGACATGATAGTATTGTTGATTACCTTGTAAAAAAAGGTGCCAATATTTTATGGGATAATGGTTCGGATAATTCGGTATTACATGCGGCATGTCATGGCTGCATAGACTGGTTGGTTCAGGCAATACTTGCAGAAAGCACCGGGCAGGTCAATATGCCGTTCAACATGAGTTTTCCAACTCCTGTTGAAATAGCTTCTTCCGTAGGTTGTAAAGGATCTGTTATGCAGCTATTACAAACCGGTATAATAGCAAAAAAAACCGAGGCTCTTAAAAGTGCATTAAGAAACAAAAATTACAATGAGGCCCAAATTATAATTGATTCTATTGATTTGGACACATTAAAAATAGATGGTCAAAACCCATTATATTTCGCATATAAACTCGCAACACCGGCAGCAGTTGAATTACTGATTAAAAATAGGTTGGATATTAATACCGCATTAGATGCGGATGGAGAAACGCTGCTTTACAAATGCCTTAAAAAACGAAAACCGGATTTCGTTAAGGTTTGCTTGCAAAATGGAGCATCTTTTGATCAAAAGGTCAAATTCAGGAATTACGGTGAACCTGTTCAGGAACTACCTGTTTTAGACTTACTTTTTAAAGGCAACTACCTGGGAGACTACAAATCTGAAAAATGGACAGATGTTGCTAATCTGATTATTAATAAGGCTGCCACTGAAAACAGCCTGTCTTCGGTAACATCCGACTATAAAACCCTCCTTGATTTGTCTGTTAGCAGAGCATACACTTCTATTCTATTAAACCTTGTTTATCAGGGAAACAAATACGGAATTAAAATTATTCAGAATGATGGTACCGAAATTGACCCGGAAAAATACATAGCAGCATCATCCATGAATAAAATAATGCCGGATTCGCTTCGGGTCGAAACTGAAGGACAGGAAATGTTTGATGCTATTGATATTAACGACGAAAAAAAACTCCGGCAGCTGATAAATGAAGATAAGTATTATTCATTCAACCAATATAAACGTACAATTATAAACGGAAATAAAAAACAACAGGTATATATGTTTAAATATGCTGTTAATTCAGGACATATTAACATTGTTAAATATTTACTTTCGGATAAATTCTTTAATTCGGTCAGCAAACAGGATTATTATATAGCTGCCAATAACAACGACACGGAAATGTTTAAGTTTCTGATTAAAGCCGATGATAATTTTGAAAGGGAAGGAAAGTGGATTTTATACCATATTCATGATCCGGTTTTTGTCGAAATTCTGCTTAAAAATAAAGTAAATGCCGATGAATATATTTTTAATGGTCAATCGTTTCTGTTTTATGAATTCCGTAGGGGAAATATAGAAACAATTAACCTCTTTTTAAAATATTCAAAAGTGTTAAGCGACGATTATAAAAAAATGTTCTTTGCAATTGAGCAGAATGACATTAAGTCTGTTAGAAATATTATTAATAAGGGGGTTGACATTAATCAACCTACCTCCGGCGGGTTAACCCCTTTATGCTGGGCCGCTTACCTGGGTCGGTATGATGTGGCAAAGCTATTAATCGAAAACAATGCAGAAGTAAGCATCTCCTGGAATAAAAAAGATGGATACGAACCATATCCCATTTATGGAAGTGCTCCTTTGCGTTGGGCCATAGAAAATGAGCATGCTGATATTGTGAAAATGCTTATTGAACACAATGCATCACCTATAATTTATTTATTTCTAAGGGAAGGCTTAAATGCATTTCACCTGGCTGCAATTAAAGGGAATACGGAAATCATGAAAATGCTCATGGAAGCTTATGGCAATGGAAACATTGGTTACGAAGAAAATCCCGGCACATTAAGTGCTATATATAATGTTTTTTACGATTTAAACGATGTCAGCATCTTTAATAACAGGATTGCTACTCCTTTTGATATAGCCGCATATTATGGGCATATGGATTTATGCCAATTGTTTTTAGATCGTGGGCTTAGTGTCGACAATCCGGATAAACAGCAGCGAAATTATTATACCCCCTTGTATTTTGCTGTAGCCGGAAAACAATTAGAAACTGCCAGGTTTTTACTTGAAAAAGGAGCTAACGTAAACTCAGATACGAATAATACAATTGTTAAGGAATGTACCAGGAACGGAACAGCAGAGCTATTAAAATTACTCATTGATAACAGAGCTTATGTTGATAACAAGATATTGCTTGATGTAACAAGATATCTCGACCTTGAAGCCGTAAAAGCAGCTATTAATGCCGGTGGTGACAAATTAGATTTTAACGGGAACGGCTTCAGCTTATTGTACAACGTAATAAAAAATAAACATTTAACCGATAAAACCGACTTAATAGATTACTTAATTAATAAAGGCATAAACATTAATGAACAAAATGAAGATGGAACTACAATACTTCATCTGGCTGTTGAGGCAAATGATGAACAGTTGGTTAATTTCTTAGTGAATAAAGGTGCTGAAATCAACCTGGTTACTAATAAGAAGGCAGGATATTCAAAAAGAACTTATAAAAGTGCACTGGACCTGGCAGCTTATTACCCTATCTATCAAAAACTGAAAGAAAATGGAGCTAAGGCTGCTTGCGAGATATGATAATGTTATGAGATTAAATTAGGCCTGCATACAACAACCATAGTTAAAATCGTGTATATGAAAAATTAACAATTCGACTATTAATTCAAGGATTACTGGTTTGATTGAATTGTCGTAAGAATGATTAAATTGTAAAAAACCATCTTTATTAATTAAGGTAAATTGTAAAAAAAATCCTGACAGTTTAAACACCGGACCAATTAAAAAATAGAACAAGTTTTGTACTATATTTCAAAATTGCTTTTAATCATATTTGTAAATAAATAGATTTTTTATTTTTGACCGGTACTCTGTTCAAAAAATAGTGTATGAAAATCAGTTTATATGAATTTATCAGAAGAAACCGATTTCATTTTTAGTAAACCCAAAAACAGATTTCTAAAAGAAATCGTGTTATCGTATTTCTATGTTAACTTGGATGTTTCTGAGGTTTTTCTTAAAACAGAATACATTATTCCCTACCCCAGAGTTACTTTTGGATATTTCTTTGATAAACCATTTAATGCTTACAATATCTCGCGCAATGAAATTAAACAAGAAAATAGCCTGGCTTCTAAGGTGATAAAAGATCAAATAATTGTTACTCCCACTACTAATAAAATACAAATATTAGGTGCACACTTAAAACCATATGCACTTGCATTATTCACCAATAAATCAATCTCCAACTTACATTGGAGTATGACTCCATTCGAGATCCTTGATATCAAAGCAAAAAAATTTGAAGAAAGACTAAGGAAATTAAATACCGTTTCAAAACTTTTTGATTTGGTTGAGAGATCCTTTTTAGATGCCTTACTTGTAAAAGACTTCAAAATAATAGATCGAGCCGTTGATATTATTGATAAAAGTAAACCTCTGATTACTGTATCGGAATTAGCGGAAGAATTAAATTTGACCGTTCGGACGTTACGAAATTATTTTCAAAATTTTATTGGTTGTTCTCCTAAAGATTATCTGCAGATAGTAAGGTTTAAAAGAGCTGCCTACGAAATGCTCAAATCCAAACAAAAACTTACAAATACTGGCTATAATGCCGATTTTTATGATCAGGCCCATTTTATTAATAGTTTTAAAAGTGCAATAGGTAAAGCCCCGAAAGAAATAAAAGACGATATCGAAAACTTACGATTTCTACACATTTCATAGTTACTAAAGAAGTTATTTTTATAATTCCTGATCGATTTTCCGATTTTTACAATTTTGCATCTTGAATTTATTGAATTTTTGCTTCAATAAAAATTGTAAACACTTAATCTATGAAGCGAAGAAATCTTATAAAAATTCATGTTCTTGGAACAATAATAGGTTTTCTCACTTTATTGTCATTTCTTATTTTAGCAGCAGCCTCAGTAATAAAATACGATTTCACATTCATCAAAAATGTAAAAAAGTTTATTCTTCTTTTCGTGCCCTTAGTCGCGATCTCATTATTAGCAACCGGACTATCAGGTAAAAACCTGGTTAGAGGATCATATTCTCCAATTTATTCAAAAAAAATGATGAGGTTGAAAATAATTGCGATGAATAGTTCTCTTCTTTTACTGGTAGCTTTTTACCTGTATATAAAATCTTCAAAAAATCAATTTAGTATTTTCTTTTGGACAGCCCAGATAGCTGGATTTTTCATCGGGTGTATAAACATCATTTTATATATATCCAATATCCTTTTAGGCTTTGTTTTAAAAGGGCGCTGTAGAATAAGAATTACAAGAAATAAACCAAATATTAATTTAAAACATACTAAAAATGAAAACATTATCTGAAAAATCAGAAAAAACTCTAAAAGTAATTCATTTGCTATCAATGAGCTTTTGGACCGTATCGCT
This sequence comes from Bacteroidales bacterium, assembly GCA_028282785.1. Lineage (GTDB taxonomy): Bacteria > Bacteroidota > Bacteroidia > Bacteroidales > UBA12077 > UBA12077. The sequence goes on from JANQHE010000058.1 coordinate 18,165, forward strand.
GGTTATTATGTTTGCAATTGGGCTTATTTTACCCAATGCCGGGACCAATGAGGCTTTTTATCTTGGTCATTACATAAATTACATAATCGATTTCTTAATTGTGACTCCAGCTGCTATTCTAACATTTTTAACAGGACTTATCTATAGCATATTTACAAAATGGAAAGTACCAAAAAACACCTGGTTAAAATACAAAGTAGCAATTACTCTGTTACTCATTATTCTTGGAACATTTTGGTTAGGTCCACTTTTAAGAGAACTAACCGAAGAGGTCAAAGTCAATGGTATAAGCTTATTAAGCAATGAAAATTATCTTAAAAATATAAAAATCGTAAACTGGTTTAGTTTAACAAATGCATTACTACTTGTTATAGCATACTTTTTATCAACTTTTAAACCAGGCAATCAAGTGGAGTAATCAATTTTAAAAACACATTTTAATCATTATAAAAATAATCAGGAGGTAATTAATTATGAATAAAACACATGACATAGTCGTTGCTGGCGGTGGACATAACGGGCTTACCGTTGCTGCCTATCTTGCTAAAGCGGGATTAGACGTTGCTGTTGTAGAAAAAAAATCTTATGTTGGCGGTGGTGCCGTAACATTAGAACCAAATCTTACAGGCTTTAAGCATGATATTGCATCAGGTGCACATATTTTTATACAAGCCAATCCATTAATTAGACAGGACGAGTTAAATCTTGTCTCCAAATATGGCCTTAAGTATATATATTTCGAAGAAAATCCGTCAGTTTCTGTTGTTTTTCCGGATAACACCTATATTTCTTTATATAAAGATCTGGACAAAACCTGCCAATCTATTGCTAAATTCTCAGCTCACGATGCTGAAGCATATAAAAGATTTGCCGAATGGGCACAACCTCTTCTTGGAATGTTAATGCAAGGTTTTTTTGCACCACCGGCTCCATATGGTGCTTTATTTGCTCAACTGGATCAGCAAGGGCAAGGCCAGGATTTAATGCGGGCACTTAATATGAGTTCTTTGGATATTATTGATGATTGGTTTGAAGATGACAGAGTAAAAGCGACATTAGCTCGTTTTGTTTCCGAAGTTATTGTTTCTCCGGACGATATCGGAACAGGTGCCTTTTTCTTTATTATGGTACCACTACTTCACACATATGGTATGGCAATACCTGAAGGTGGTTCAGGTGCATTGTCAGAAGCTCTGAAAAGATGTATTGAGGACCATGGAGGTACTGTTTACTTGGATAGTCCGGTTAAAAAGTTCGAAAAATCAGGTAGTAAAGTTACCGGTGTAATCCTTGAGTCGGATGAAAAAATAATGGCAAAAAAAGCTGTGGTTGCAAACATGCATGTTAAGCAATTACCCGGTTTATTAGATGAAAACGACCTTAATCAAGATTTTCTAAGAAGATTAAAGGGTGTAAAAAGCAGTGTTTTTTCTTGCTTTAATCAAAGCATGTCACTAAATGAAGCCCCTGACTTTATTGCCGGAGATGAAGTTAACCGATCCGGTTTGGTTGAATTAGCAGATTTCTTGCCCCAAATGCGTCAAACCTTTGATGGCTACAAATACGGTAAAAAAGATGGCAGTATGCCTGTTTGTATAACCGGTAGTATTTTCGACCCAACAAGAGCACCTGAAGGTAAACATTCTTTGTATTTGTTCCAGTATAATCCGTTTAATATTGAAGGTGGTCCGCAACAATGGGATAATGAAAAAGAAGCTGTTGCCAAGGAAGTATTGGAAAATCTGCGAACAAGAACTACAAATATGAGTGATGATAACATTCTTGGTAATACCATTTGGAGTCCATATGATTTCAGCAAATTCAATGATGCATGGATCAATGGAGATCCTCTGCATATGCGTAATATGATGGCACAATTTTTCTCTCACAGGCCATTTGCAGGTTCCGGCTATTACAAAATGCCAATGGAAGGGTTGTATTTATGCGGTCCGTCAACTCACCCGGGTGGCGGAGTTACCGGTGGTGCCCGTGGAACTGCTATGGTATTAATGGAAGAGCTGGGATTAGATTTTGATCATATAATTGAAAACTAAAAATGAAAAATTTCCTTTTAACATTAAATATTCTTATAAGTATTTGGCTAATAATTTCCGGAATATCGCATATAAATGAAATAAATTTATACCAAATTACCGCAGTATTTTTTAGTGGACTTCTTTTAATAATCAATGTTATTCTTTTAAAGGTAAGTAGTAAGTCTTTATACCTCTTCGTAATTTTATTATCAATTTTATTATTCGGTTTAAGTTTTATACTTGAACAGGATATAAAATGGCAAGTACTCATCGGTAGTGCTTTGGTATTTTTCATGTTACTTGCTGCTCTGAGATTAAGGTTGGCCTCAAAAAACTTCATTTTACATGCACAAGATGGTGCTGTGCTCATGGAAGTAAAAAAACTGGAGTATAAAAACTCCAAATTAGTTGTGCGTGGTAAAATGATGGGAACAATGCCTACTACGGCACATATGCATCCGGATGAACTTTGGAAAGCATTAACTATGATCTCATTAAAAGTATTTCTAAGTTTTCCAAAACTGATTTATTTGGGATGGAAGTCTGCCAGGAATATTAAAAATTAAAATAACGAAAGTAGCCTCAAAACACAAACATCCGAATTTGTAAGCCATTTGTTATAAATTATGTGTATTGAAGGCTACTTTTTTTAATATGAAAAGTAATTTGTAGTGATGCGTATCTTATGAAGTATTTCCTTTTAATTTTAATAAACCCGTTTGTTTTTTAATCCTATAGACAGGAATTCACAATTTCAAGAGCAGATTCGTTAAGAAATATCGGAAATTCATACTATGACAGTCATCACCAAAAGTGCATAACTTATCTTGATTCTGCAGTTTTACTTTATGATAAATTAGACAATAAAAAACAAAGAGCTTAAAAAGAAGAGTACTTGAAAGGAATTGAAGCTATAAGAAAGGCGGTTTCCTATTTTGATTTAGCATTGCTTTATTAATTTAATAGTTATTTTTATCAGTATAAGAACTAAAGATTACTAAAAATAGAAAATATAAGAACTGTGAACTCTGAATCGTGGTACTTATAATGTAAAGCACCTGAATTATTCCAGGTGCCTTTTGTTATTAAAATTAGGGCTTTTTAGCCCTTATTTTCAGATTGCCGGGAAAAAATATTATTTATAGAACCTGTCATATGCAGTACCGCATGCCTTGCGAATGTCATTGTTTTACCAACAGCTACCCCGACAACCAGTTCCGGATACAAGTTGTTTGCAAAAAAACCTCCGGCGACATCTCCTGCTGCGTAAAGTCCCTCAATAGGATTTCCCTCTTTATCTATGACTTGTATATTTTCATTTATATGAAGCCCATCCATTGTAGTTATCAGCCAGCCTGCATTGGTAACACCATAGTATGGTGGTTTTTCCAAAGCGATCAAATCCTTGGCAGGTTTTCCAAAATCTTTATCTTCACCTTGTTTTGCAATCTGATTATAACGCTCAACAGTAGATTTAAATTCTTCAACAGGTAACTTGAGTTTTCTTGCCAAACCTTCTAATGTTCTCGCTTTCTTTATATATCCTTTAAATCTCATCATTAAATTTAAGCCGAAGTTCATAAACCAGCCCATTCCTTCATATGTTTTGGGTTTACTTTTGCTCCGTATCATTCTTGAGCAGCCTATAGTATGAAATTGCTTTATATGTTTCCAATAATTGGAATCCCAAATAATACAGGCTACACCATTCCTTTCGTTTTGTAGCGGATGAAGAATGATATCATAAGGAACAGATTCGTTGCAATAACGCTTACCATCCATATTAACCTTTAAAAACGGCTGGCTTCCATAAAAAAACGAATCAAAAGATCCACCTATCCTAATAGGAACTCCGGATTTTCCACCCGGTTTTGTAGGTCCCCGGTCGAATAACATAGCCGACGGATATTCATCTTTTTCTCCTCCTGCCCATATTCCGGCTTTAATGCCATCACCATAATTTCCTTTATGTGTGAAACGTAATGTTGACACTGCTGTAGCTTCCGGGTTGAGTTTTGCAATCAATTCCTCGGCACCTGCATAACCTCCGGTACATATTAGCACCCCCATGTTTGCATTAATCCTGATATATTTACCATTCTTCTTTCTTGCAATAACTCCAACTGCTTTGTTCCCTTCTTTTATGACTTTAACCATAGCTGTATTAAAAATAAATCTAGCGCCATTACTTTTTGCTTTTTTAGCAAAGAATTTTTCTAATACATATACACCGGCATGTGCTATAGCAAAAGGACCACCTTTAATGAAAGGCACGAGTAATTTAGTATGAACAGGATAAGTTTTAAATACCCCATGGTACCCATCTCCAACATCATATTCAGCTACATGTTTAATACCATATACCGATAATTCTTCAGCTAGAAAATCAAAAGTCGGGCCGCTTTCATCAGCCCAAAGCCGAACAAGTTTTTCGTCAACTTTATTGGCTCCCAGGTATTTTGATCTTTTGTAATCCGGACCATATATATGCAAATCATCAGTATACTTGGTTCCATAATTTACTAATTCTTGTACGATTTCCTCTTTATCAACCTTAGCTTTATTACCAACCGCTTTTTGAGCTTTAGTATCAATTGCGCCCATATATGGTTTTATAAAACCAACCTTTTTGTTTTTTTCTATAACAAGCGTTTTTACGCCTTGCTTTCCGGCAACAATAGCTGCTGCCATACCTGCATTCCCAGCACCACAGATTAATATATCAGTTTCGAGTGTTTCAGTAATAGTCGATTGAGGAATCTCTGGTTCTGAACCATACCATTGGCTATTGGTTTGAATGGACTTTGTAGTATTATTCATTGTATTCAACTTTTATTTATTAATTAAAACTTAAGTTTAATTTTTACTTATTAGATAACGTTCAGATAGTGGACATTTGACAAATAAGTTACAAATGTAACTTATTTGTCAAATGTAGTTTATTATTTTATATTTGTCAAGTATTACTAAAATTTTGAGTCTAAAATATATAGTGTATATAAATGAAAAAAGATAAACGTTCAAAACGAACAAGGGCATGGCTCCTAGAAACTTTGTTGGAACTTATCGAAAAAAAAGATTATTCGGAAATAAGCATTACTGAACTTACTGAAAAAGCTGATATTGCAAGACAGACCTTTTACCGAAATTACAATAGCATGGATGATATTCTTTTATCCAAAATGGATGAAATTTTAGATGAATATTTAAAAAGGGTCCAAAAAAGTTTGAAAACAAAGAATGATCCATACTGGGATTTTGAAGTAAATCAATTGGTAATTTTATGGCAACAAAATGTAGCAGTATTCAAAGCTTTACAAAAATCCGGCCTTGCCTTTCAAACTCTTGAAAAACTATCAGAATTTTTCTCATTATTTCACATGAAAATTCAAAACATTCAAGAACTTGATAACAAACAGCAATATCTGGCCTACTACCTTGCAGGTGGGGTTTTTATGGTTTTAAATAAATGGATTGAAAATGAGATGAACACCCCGATTGAATTACTAACTGATCTTTTTAAAAAAGCTGCCAATCATATAAATCAAATTTCAAAAGAATATATTAAACGTTAAAAATATTTTTTATTTATATACAATTTGAGAAAACCGCCTTAAATTATGTAGTAACAATGCTTTTAATACCATTTATGTCTAATGACGGGAGGGCTTTTTTTAATAAGTAGACAAGATAAAGTGGAAGAATAGGTAAGCTTGTTGCCAAAGAAAATTACACTGAAAAGTCGGTTAAACTGTAAAAATATATCTTAACAAAACTAGTCTTTTAAATAATTAAATTAAGACTATTTTTGGATATAATTAGGGATTAGCAGTTGATTTATTGAAATAATTGACGAATTCAGTGTATAATAGTAAGTCAAACTATATGGGGGTTACTCAAGATGTTCATAAGATCACTAAGCGGAGTGGTTTGACGACCTGTCCTGCCCTCTTATAGACAGAGTATTTATTAAATCTGTTATAACAATCAAGTAGACAAGACTATATATGATACCATATTTTATGAATGTCGTGTAAACGTCGCCTTTTTGTAGTTGCATTGTTACCTGAATTATAGTGAAATTTGGAATAAAAAAAGATGAAAATAGGATTAGTAATTAAAGAATTAAGGATTAAAAAGGGCCTGACACAAGAAGAGTTAGCCGCAAAAACAGAATTAAGTGCAAGAACTATCCAACGAATTGAAAACGGGGAAGTAGATCCGCGCGCATATTCGCTTCAAATGATTGCAAAAGCTTTGGATGTGGATTTTAGCTTGTTTGTTGAAGATGCATCTAAGATAGAAAAAGAAAAAAAGTCTAAAAATGATATAATATTAGGTTTAGTCCATTTAAGTGGTTTATTTCTTGTTCTTATCCCTACCATTTTAATTTGGAACAATAAAAAGAATGATGTAGAAAATATAACCGAACACTTTAAAGACGTTATTAGTTTTCAATTAACGGCCTGGATTTTATTTTTACTTGCATTTATTCAGTATTACCTTGTTAAAATGCCTTACATGTTTTATGCAGGAGTAATTTTTACCGTATTTTTTTCGATTGTTAATACAATAAATGTTATTAATAACAAACCTTATAAATACTTTAATTTAATTAATATCAAAAACAAAAAAGACAGGGCTAAATAGATCCTATAATCTAATTCCAACTAAAATTAGTATTCCCTACCTCCTTTCGGCTGCATTTGTAATTTTTGCAACCCTCATATAAACAATTTAACGGCTTTGTTGCTAAAATTAAAATTATATCCTTTTCTTTTGTATGTTGTTTTCAACCTTCGGCTAAACTGAGTTTTAATGTAGTTTAAGTTTTGTTCTGTTTATGTATTCTTATTCTTCATTATGAAGTTTTGATTGAAGCCATTCATTAAAGCCTTCGTTCTTAGCTTTTTTTATTAACTCCTGTAACGAAACTTTGTCAACAAAATATCTGAATACGTACCCATATTTTAGATAACTTCCTCTTTCCGGATTATTCATTACTTCAATGATTTCATTTTTATTAAGATGAATGCTTGATTTTGAAAACTGGTTCGCAGTAAAGATTGCAAATCCTTCATAAAACCAAATAGGCCCCATTGCTTCTTCATCACCATTTAGTATTCTAATGTGTAATCTATGTGCAAATTCATGAGTTAGTAATTTCTCGTAACTATTTTCTTCAATTCCTTCAGGATAAACTTTTGAATATATCTCAGGTGTTACAACAAGTAAAGTTCTTTTTTCCAAAGCACCGGTAAAAGTTTCAGGTAATTTCATGGTTGTATCCATACCCACAAGAATTAATAGATTTTTATCAAAATCTTTCTTGTTGTCAAAAATCATTATGCTATCCATGAATGTTTTTTCCGTGTATTTGCCCCAATTATATTTATGTGCGAACAATTTAATATTGTTAATCGCATTGTTAACATAGGTTTCAAACTCCGTTCTTCGTTCATTCAAAGAATTAGGTAATACAATGGGAATTGTTAAACTATCTTCGGATGTTAACTTTTGCTCGTTTATTTCACTTTTACCTGCCTGATTACATGATAATAGTATTGGGATAATTCCAATAATTAAAAATCTTTTCATTTTCTTTATATTTTTCATTTATTAAACACAACGGTTAGTAAATATTGTCTTAGCTGATTTAATAGAGCTTCAGTATCCGGTAGAGAATGACATTCATGCGATAATCTGCAGCCCGGAAACCACCAAATCCCGCTATGTGATATGCATTTTGTTAGAAGTTGTTTGTTTATTTTATCCAGCCTACTATTTTTCTCCATTCATCAAATTCTTTTTTTCTTTTTTCAAAATCTTCCGGTGGTAATTGACTTTCATTTTTCGCTTGTCTTCTTATAATTTCTGTCTGTTCTTCTAGCGTGTTAAGTCCTATCGCTTTTCTTCTTTGATTAACTTTAGTTAAGTCGTCAACAACATTTGGGCTTAATTCCCCATTTTCGTCCCAATCAAATTGAGTTCCATAAAGTTGTGGTTTGCCTTCAAGTACAGCTATTCGGTCAGTCAGGTAAGCTAAATGCCATGGTTCTGCTTTATTGTCAGTTATTACATTTTCCAATAGTTTTGCACACTTTTTCATAAAGCCCGGTTTCCCGGTCGAATGTTGTATAACCAACCAGGCAGCTCCACAAGCTTTTTTGCCTACTGTGTCAATTGTTGGGTAACCAATTGTATCAATTATCTCATTTAATATCTCGGCATTCCTGTTGTGTAACTTTTCCATTTCTTCGTTGTATCCTTCTCCAAGTTGTCTGTTTTGAACAAGCCTGTCCCGAAGTTCATAATCTGCATTTTTCAGTTCAATTATTTTTTTAGCAATAGCTTTGTAATCCATCCTGTTAATCCTATTATTTTCAAATTGCCACTAAAGGTAAATTATATAAAAATATTGATGTTACTAAACTAGAATGTGAATATAACAACAATTGATGATATATTTTAGTTGGCTACAATACAACGCAACCTGCAACAAAAGAACAGCATCTATATAAAAAACAAAATCATGAAAAAAATATTGACTATTCTAATCATCGGATTTATTTTGATTTCATGCGAAAAGACAAATGAAAATCCTGAACCAATGCAAAATGACTTTAAAACACAGATTTTAGATGGATATTTTATAAAATCCATTGCGTTTGATAACCTCGGAAATACATGGATTGGTACATTTAAACAAGGATTGATAAAATACAATTCCAATGAGATCCAAATATATAATTCTGATAATTCAATAATTTCGGACAGCTCAGTGATTTATGACATTGCGGTTGATAGTAAAAGTAATGTGTGGATTTCTTGTGATGGATTAATAAAATTTGACGGGACAAGTTTCATGAAATATACTACTGAAAACTCACCCATACCTGAGGATTTTATTAGCTCGATTGCTATTGATTCAAAAGATAACATTTGGTTTTCATCAAGCAGATCCAGACAAGGCGGAATTGTAAAATATGATCATACTAATTGGACAGTTTACACGCCTGATAATTCTGATCTACCGGTTAGTTTTGCTCAAAGCATTACGATTGATGATAATGATAATGTTTGGATAGCATTTAACGAGATAGTAAATGATACATACATAGTGAAAATATCAAACGATAACTGGACTACTTACACAAGTTCTGATTTAGGGTTTACTCCATACTATCTCGGTAATATCGAGATAAATAGTAGAAATGAGCTTTGTGGCGCGATTGATTATTCTTTGTCAAGTATGATTACAAATAATGGACCTCAAGTATTTGTCTATAATGGAAACTCTTCAGAACAACTTCAATATGATAATGAAACGAATATAAAATTCATAAGCATTGATAATCAGGATAATATTTGGTGTGGCACGTATGGTGGGTATGCCGTTTATAATGGACAAGAATGGATAATTGATAATTCCAGTTTCAAAGAGGTGAGTGTATTTGCCATTGAACAATCCCCTGATAATAAAATATGGATCGGAACAGGAAATGGAATTTATATTAATGACTGATTTTGAATAATGTACAGCAGCTAACAATGTCTATACTGCATAAGAGTTTCAGAGGTATTCGAGCAATATCACTCGCATCAATTTTGGGTGGTAATTTGATAAGTTTTAAATTTTCAATTACCTACTAGTCAATCACTTACCATTAAGGAAAAATAAAATAAAAAAGTATTTCAGAATAAGTATTAAATTTAGGAAAAGATGATAATAATAAACCACCTGCTGAAATTCTAAGAATTTTAGCTTCTGGTTTTGGTAAAATAAATGTATGGGGCTGTCAAAAAGTTTTCGAACAGCCCCTTTAGTTATATTATCCGCAGGACACTAATCTGAATGCCCATTTTTAGCAACAATACTTATAACTCAACCAGCTCTACCCTTCTGTTTCTGGTCCGCCCATCTTCGCTTAAATTACTCATTTTGGGAGATACCGAACCAATACCATAAGGTTTCAATTGATTTTTAGTAACTCCATATTCCGAAACAAGTTTTTCAATAACAGCATTAGCCCTGTTTTTTGATAATTCAATATTCGATTCAAAGTTTCCGGTGTTATCTGTATGGCCCACTATTAAGAACTTCTTATTAGTGTTTTTATTCAAATAGCCGGCTATTACTTTTAATGCTTTTGAAGATTCCGGTTTGACCTCATATTTCCCTGTATCAAAATAGATGTTATAAATAGCAACTTTCCCTTTTGATGCTATTCCATCATTCAGTATATTAAGAGTTACCATATTCATATCCATTGGTTTTGACTCAACCGTAACCAGGGTATAAACCACATCGTCTTCTATTTTTACAGCTGCCAGGGTTATGTATATATCAAATTTTTCTGTTGCTATTTTGCCTGCAACATAGTCATTTGCATAATTTGGCAATTGCAAATAGGCATATGGATTATATCGTGAAATCCGTTCTTTCACAAATAAATCCTGAATAAAATCCTGTCCATTAATTTCTATAATACCTGCTTTATCTGTAATGTTAATGATATTTCCTCCTTTTGATAAGATTGCTTTTTCAAAATTCTTTACAATTTCATAAGCTGATCTGTCGGCAGGAGCATAACAAAATTGCCTTCTTATATTGCCCTCGACAACTTCGACTAATGTATCATTTACCAGAATATGGTGCTTTTCAAATCCAATTTCATCATCAAATTCTACTTCGCTTCCCTTGTATACTGTAATGATTTCTGTCTTATCCTGTGCCTGAACAGCAGTTAGATTTAGTATTAAAGCATACAGAATGATTAGTGTTTTATGATTTTTCATGATAAGTATTTTATGTGGTTATCTTAAAAATTATATCCTATTCCAAAAGTTAGCCTGATAGCAGCCAAAGAAGGACTGTTATACACAATATTATAAAAATCTCCACTATCACTTGAATATTCCATATAAATATTATCTGAATCAACTCCCAACTGTGTGGAATAATTAATTTCAGAAAACAAATTAAATCCTTCAAATATTTCATATTCAACTAATGCTTCAATCCCAACTTTTAATATTTTGTAAGAACCATCATACCATTGGCCCATCTCATTTGCCGTTTGCGAAAAGCTCAAATTGTAACCGTACCGCCCTACACAAGATCCAATAATCATTTTCACAGGAATCTTATCAGATGAAAACCTGCTTGCCACACCTAATGATTGGCTATTAAAATCGGCAGATGTTTGATATTGAATAAACGGTTCTCCAGTATTTTCGTAATATACCGAATTGCTGGAGTTTCCAAAACCAAGGTCAAAATACAGTCCGATATTGTTTTTGAAAAAGTAGTGAGCTTTTACTGTTATCCCATTCATAGCTTGAATACCGCTTAAGTTACCATCAAAAACTGTTGTTGATTGGGTATTCTGATTTTGTCCGTAGATTTGGGGTTCCAGATGTTGAAATACTGAATATCCTATTTTTACAGAAAATCTATCTGAGTCAAACTCATTAGTTTGCTGTCCCAGTACAATAAGTGCTGCACAAGTTAATCCGATTGTCAAAATTAGTTGTCTCATGATAATTTAGTTTTGTTGATTATTAACTTTCAAGATAGAATATGTTTATTGCTACAAATTACTATGAATCTTTTGTTAGTATTCTTTTAATTTCATGGTACTACAATAATTGTTTATATATTTTCATGTTTTTACTAAATACCTCTGTTATATAAAATTACATGAATGTATAGCTTTTATATGAAATCATCAAACAAAACCAAATAATTTTACAAATAAATTGATAAACATAAACTTACCGGCATATTTGTAATTCAACTTTATTTTATTTCGTCATACAAACCGGAGTTTTCAGTTTAACCAATCTATGGTATCTCATTCAACAAAAGAGTGCTTATCAAAATAACTTTGGTAACTATTTTGCATAATAGTGCAATAATATTTTTATGTTATTTATCTTAATTTTTTGCAGTTTAATAACTAATTAAATTGTAATATAACTATATTCATAGTCGTAATTGTTTAATAATATCAAAAAATCATGACAAAAAAACTAATACTACTATTTGCATTTAGCTATGTAACTATAATCTCTTTTGCACAAACTAAAATTGCAATTACGATCGATGATGTCCCCAATACAAAGAATTTTGAAAAAGATAATTTTAATTCACGACTTCTTTATAAGCTTGATTCAATCAAAATTCCGGTAGCAATATTCATAAACGAGGGACTTTTATCAAAAACTGTTCATGAAACAAAGAATCTGGACTTATTAAATAATTGGATAGCCAGGGGTTATACAACAATTGGAAATCACACGTTTAATCATAGCAGGTTTTCTGATACTGGTATCGATTCCTTTCTAACTGATGTTGATAAAGGGGAAATTTATACCAGGAAAATCGCAGAACAATATGGAAAATCTTTATATCATTTTCGTTTTCCATATAATGATCTGGGAAAAGATTCATTGCAACATAAAGAAATAACAAGGCGATTATCAGAAAAAGCTTATATGATTTCACCGTTTACCATTGAAAGTTCTGATTGGATGTTCAACTACCTATATGAATACTACCTTTCTAATGGCAATAAATTAAAAGCGGACAGCATTGGAAGTTTATATGTACATAAAACCTTAGAATATTTTTTCTTTTTCGATTCACTTTCAAAAAGTGTTTATAACAGGCATATCAATCAGATTTATTTATGCCATGATAATTCTATTAATGCTGATTATTTGCATATAGTCATTAAAGAACTACAACAAAAAAATATTCATTTATTAGCCTGGATGAAGCAATGCTGGACGAGGTTTATAGATCTGAAAATACTTATTACAAAAAATGGGGAATTTCCTGGATATACCGTTGGATGGATGATCCGAACAATGTGAAACAGGTAATGCAAAAAGAACCGGATGTAATGAGCATCTATAATACTTATAAAAAACTAAATCGGTAACTACGCCTTATTAATCTTTGAAATTACTGTGATTCTTTAAGTCATCATTAAACCATATAAACATTTGGATTCATTATTTGTTTCCTATAAAAACTACCGCTATGAAAACAATGACATGCAAACAATTAGGTGGAGCATGCGATGTGGAATTTCATGCTGACACATTTGAACGATTGGCTGAAATGAGCCGGCAACATGGAATGGAAATGTTCCAAAAAGGCGATCAGGCACATTTGGAAGCTATGAAAAAAATGGAAGAACTCATGAAATCTCCAAATGAAATGCAACTTTGGATAGAAGGGAAAAAAAGGGAATTTGATTCTTTACCAAATGAATAATCTATTGCAATTAACACTTCCCGGAATCGATGAGGAAATTATGTATCGGGGGATATTGCTTGGTTTATTAATGTCGAGTAGCGAAAATAAAATTATTAAGTTTATTGGAAGCCCGGCTGTGCTTATAACTTCAATATTATTTGGTTTAATTCATGCATTTACTTTATCGAAAGATTACTCAATCAACTTCAACCTGATTTATTTTCTTCAAACTGCATTTACAGGATATCCGGGGATGAGTAACCATAAGAAGCAGAAGTGTTTTAATAGCCATACTGCCTCATAATTTTAGCAATTTTTTGGTACATTAGCAACCATGATCAAATAAATTTATACTCCATGAAAGCCTTACTAATCATTGACATGCAAAAAATATCTTTTACTCCTGAAACTCCCCGGTTTGATGCGGAAGAAGTTGTTAAAAGAATTAATTCTTTATCAGATCAGTTTAGAAAAAAAGAATATCCTGTAGTTTTCATTCAGCATGACGGTAGTAAAGATGGCTTTTGCAAACCCAACACAGAAGAATGGGAAATATTAGATTCCTTAAATATTGATGAGAATGATATTATTGTAAACAAAACAGCTAATGACTCGTTTTACAGATCAAAATTAAATAATATTTTAAAGGATAAGGACGTTGAAGAACTGGTTATCACAGGTTGCGCAACAGATTTTTGTGTGGATGCGACATTAAAATCAGCTGTAATATGTAATAAACGAATATAAAGTTACTGTAATTGCAGATTGTCATACAACCGGTGATCGTCCTTATCTTAGGGCAGAAAAAGTTATAGAACATTATAACTGGATGTGGAACGAAATGATACCTGTAAACGGAAAAATTAAGGTTATTGGTTTTAAAGACTTTATTAAAGGCTTATAAATTACTCAATATTGTTTTTACAGTGGCTCTACTCCGATAATCAGGATCAAACTGTACATATTCAATTTTACCGTCTTTATTAATAATAAAGGTTGCCGGAACAGGTAAAAAAGCCTCATCCATTCCGTTATTCTCAGCAATATTTGCAAATAATTTATCCTCTATCATTTGAGTATAAGTTTCTGTAACCTTAAAAAGTACATCATACTTTTTTTGGATCTGATTGTTCTTATCTGATATCATATCGAATCCCGGCTTAATCTTATCAATTGTCATTTCCAAACCTTCTTCCTGTTCAGGGGTGACGGCAATAATTCGGGCTCCTTTTGCAATAATTAAATCCAAGGAGTCCTGATATCGTTTTAAATACCGGTTACAAACAGGGCACCAATAACCTCTGTAAAATATTAAAACTACTTTTCCCTTTTCTAAACTTTTTGAAAGTAAGATCATTTCTCCGTTTTGATTAGTTCCTGAAAAGTCAGGAGCCATTTCTCCAATTTTTAAGCCTTTTGGTACATCCTCAACTGTATCAATACCATATTTTTTATGATCCTGTGAAACTGAAAATACACTAATAAAAACAAATGTTATGAATAAAATAATTGATTTCATAATTTTTAATTCTTTGGTCGTATAACACGTCGTAACCTTACAATGTTTAAAATATAATTTATAAAAACACTTAATTTATTCTTAAATTAGTAAACACAATCTCTTAAATCATGAAAAAACTTAAATTATATATTGCATCCAGTTTAAATGGCAAAATTGCCGGGAAAGATGGTTCGGTTGATTGGTTAGAATCTATGCCAACTCCTGACAACAGCGATTATGGATATTCAGAATTTTATAAATCAATTGACACAACAATACAAGGATATAAAACTTACAAACAGGTTTTAGATTGGGGTATTGATTTCCCATACCCGGATAAAAAGAATTATGTGTTTACCCGTAAAAAAGATGTGGTGAACACGAAGTATGTTGAATTTGTGAATGAATATCATATCGAATTTACCAGGAACCTTAAAGAACAAAACGGTAAAGACATTTGGCTCATTGGTGGAGGGCAAATTAACACATTGCTTCTAAATGCCGGTCTTATTGATGAAATTCAAGTTTTCATAATGCCAGTTATTATTCCGGAAGGAATCGAGATATTTGAGCTTATTCCAAACGAATATTACTTGAAGTTAATTGATTCTAAAAAGTATTCAACAGGAGCAATTGAATTAAAGTACAAGTTAGAAATGCAATAATGTAACTTATAAATTATATAACACGTCCAAGCAATAAAAAATAATTGCTATGGACAGAATTTATAAATCACCTGTACTTCTTTTTTTTATTTCCATTTTAAGTGTTGGTTCATTTTCCCAGGAATGGAAAAATATTAATCTGGAAGTTTACGAAATTAAGTATACCAACCAGGATTCAGGCTATATAAATGAATATTTCGAATTTATTCAAAAAGGAATTAAATCAACCGAAATTTTTTTTGAGGAACCTTTCAATCAAAGGTTCGATATTTATATTCATCCTGACCGGGACTCATTAGATAAGCAATGGCAAACGGATTGGCAAATGCCTGAATTTAAATCGGAATGCTGGATGGTTGCCAGCGGCGTTAGTACCAGAATGGACATCCTCTCTCCCGCTATATGGGACGAACAAGCATGTGAACATTCATATGACAATAAAATTAAAACTCAAAACCTGATAACTCATGAATTAGTGCATGTTTACCATGGACAAAGGAATATAAGCCCTGATTTTTTTGAAACTTATGGTATTAACTGGTTTATTGAAGGTTTAGCAACTTTTGTTTCGGGGCAATGTGATAGCACGCGAATTGCTGATGTAAAAAATGCAATGAATAGAGGAGTTGCACCCCAATCTTTGGATGATTTTTGGAGTGGAAACTTACGTTATGGATTATCAGGGACAATGGTAATGTATATTGAACATAAATATGGCAAGAATAAAATTATAGAATCGCTTAAATATAACAGACTTGAAGATATCCTTGAATTACTGGCCGTTTCGGAAACTACACTTATTAATGGGTGGAAAAATTACCTGTCGAATTATAAATAATTCATAAATTCGTTGTGAAAATAATGCAACTTTTATGAAAGAAAAACTAGGTAGTATCCTTAACAATATTTCATTTATTCCTGAAAGCCAACTGGAAGAATTCTATAAAATCACATCCTTTAAACAAATACAAAAGGGTGATTATTTTATTCAAGAAGGAGAAAGACCATACTCATTAGGTTTTGTTATAAATGGGCTGTTCAGGTATTTCTATTTTAACCATAAAAATGGCGAGGAATTTACCAAAGGTTTTATTTTGAAGAATTTTGCGCTTGCCGAATTCAGTGCATTAATTCAAAACCGGGAAGCATATTATTCAATCGAAGCGTTAGAGGATTCAACTGTGGCAGTGATTCAATACAGCCAATGGCAAAAATTGATAAATAAACACAATTGCTGGAATAAATTAATTATTAAACTTCTCGAATCGGGCTATTGCTTAAAAGTTGCACGTGAAAGAGAACTTCTTTTATACGATGCCGAAACAAGGTACAAAATATTTCTCGAGAGATACCCGGGCCTTGAAAAAAGAATTAAACAACATATTATAGCTTCTTATGTTGGAATCACACCCGTAGCCTTAAGCCGAATCCGAAAAAAAATGGGACTCATTAACATAAGTTAATGGAATCCTTTTATATCCAACCTACTTTTGTTTTAAAAATAATTTAAAACATAAAATTATGGATTTAAAAGGAAATACAATTCTAATTACAGGAGGGAGTTCCGGAATAGGCCTTGAGTTAGCAAAAAGATTAGCTGAGCATAATAAAATTTTAATATGTGGGAGATCCTCCGAAAAACTACAATCTGCTAAATATGCTGTTCCATCCATAGAATATTTGCAATGTGACCTGGCACTAAAAAATGAACGAGAAAAATTATTTGAATGGATAAAATCAGAACATTCTGACACAAATGTATTGGTTAATAATGCTGCTATTACTCATAATACAAACTTCGTTGATGACCCGGAAATTACAGAAAAAGCAGAATTAGAAATTGCAATTAATTACCTGGCCCCGGTTCATTTGTCAAAATTATTCTTGCCTCTACTTGAAAAAAACAAATCTCCAAAACTAATCTACATAACTACGGGTTTGGTTTACACCCCTAAAGTTGCGTACCCAATTTACTGTTCCACTAAAGCTGCGCTTCATTCCTTTATTACCGGATTTCGTTTTAAAAATACCAATGCTAAATATGGAATAATTGAAGTATTAATGCCTGCAGTTGATACTCCCTGGCACAATGGAAATCCGCCTAAAATTGCAATTCCGGTAGAACAGGCCGTACAAGAAATGTTATCCGGATTAAATAAAGGTAACCGGGAAATTAAAATTGCCAGTGTTAAAAAGCTATACAAAATTTCGAGGCTTGCTCCAAAATTGGCTTTAAAACTCATAAATAGACTTGACTAAACATAAATATAGATAATTACTGCACTTTTTTCTGCTCATTATGGAATGTTGGATGATTTTTCGAAGTCGTTTTAATCGATAATTTTGCTTGGTTAAATTCGTTTTTAATAATATATTTAAACTAATTTTTAGACACGGGCTTAATCTTACGAGAAAATTAGTTTACCTTATTTTTAGTATTATTTTATTCACTAATTGTAACCATCGTATTGTCCGCATAAATTATAATAAAACATCTACAGAGAACAAACATTGCGATGTTCCCATAACAAATAATTTAAGCTTGATTGACTCATCATCGCAATATATTGGCTCAATCAAATTAAAAGACTCAGGCTTTTCGAGTTATTTCATTGAATATGAAACTGTTAGGATTTTGAAAAGTGAAGCATATATTGTGGATGCCAATATAGTAATAATTAGGGAAGAGCATAGGCCTGATCGTAAAAGTACATGTTATAGGTGTGTTGCTGATTTTTATAAAACAAAAAATAAAAATATTAAGAATATCGATAACAATTATCATTTAAACAATATTCAAGAACGAGTATTAAAAGATAAAGAAGTAAATAAGCAAAATTTAATCTATATTTTGACTTTTAGTATCGGAATGGCTTTGACTATGTCATTATTATAATCTTCATAATGATTCAATACAATTGTTTTCTATAATAGCTAAAGGTATTATTATTAAAGTATTTTACTATATTTGATATAATTTGAGAAATACCGAACAATGATCCAGAATTATTTCAATTATAAAGTTAAAGTCACGGATAAACCCTTTACAACCAAATCAGGAATCAAATTTGATCATACTGCCGCAATTTCTTTTTTAGATGAAAACAAAAAAGAAATCGCATATATTGAATTGGGTTTTATTGACAAAGAAGAAATTTATCAAATAATTGACCAGGAAAAACCTCTCAACGTGGATTATTGTTACATAGAAAACTTTTCACTGGCAGATTACCGCGAGAGCCGAAATATTGAAAAGAAAACTTACATAAAAATTCATGGTTTTTCTGCTTACAATACATTTTTCGATGCACGGGTAATAACAGATTTCTCGTTTGTTGAGTTTGATGATGAATACAAAAATTTTGAAAATGCTCATTTTCTGAATGGTTCGGTATCCTTTCAATCTGCTAAATTTAATGAAGGAGGCGCTAATTTTAGCTATGCTTACTTTTGTGATGGCAATGTAGATTTTTCTGCTGTCGATTTTGGTGCCGGTGAAGTGAATTTTAAAAATTCATGGTTCGGAACAGGACATAAGAATTTCCAGGATGCCCATTTCGGTGAAGGGAACGTTTTATTTATAAATACAGAATTTAATAATGGAGATGTAAGCTTTGTAAATACCGTATTTAAGTCAAACAGAGTGTCATTTAAAGTGGCTCGTTTTGGTGAAGGTAAAATAGGTTTTCATTTTGCAAGATTCCATTGTAAAGAGTTAATTTTTGAGCGTACTGAATTCGGTGACGGTAAAGTAGATTTTCGCACAACAGAGTTTGCCGATGCCAAGGTAAGTTTTAACAGGTCTGTTTTTGGCGATGGAGAAAAATCCTTTGAAGCTGCACAACATAAAGGTGGTAAAATTACTTTTCGAAAGTCCATTTGGGGTGATGGCAATATTTCTTTTGAACAAATTGAGTTTGATAATTCTACACTTTATCTTGATAATGCAGATTTTGGAAAAGGAAATTTAAGTTTTAACAGTTCAAGAATACATGAACTTTCCCTTAAATCTTGTCATTTGGATTATTATGTTGATTTAAGATTATCCAAATGTACATTCATTGATCTTTCAGATACGGTTGCACGCGATATAATTGATATAAAGCCATATGGCTTTCAGCTCAAAATAGGAACAATCAACTTCTCAGGTATGCGATTAATCGGGCGTATCTATATTGATTGGAATATTAATAACATAAAAGAACTTATTTATTCTCAGAAAGATACATCTCATCGGGTATTTGCAGAACAGTTCCGAATTTTAAAAGAAAATTTCAGTACAACAGGTCAGTATGCTGATGAAGATAAAGCGTATGTCGAATTTAAAAGGAATGAACTTATAGCTGATCTAAAAGATGGTAAAAATAAAAAGTTCTTAGCCAGAATATGGAGGTATCCGTCTTATGCTTTCCAATGGCTGGTATTTGATAAAGTTGGATTATATGCGACCAATCCACTACGCGTTTTAGCCAGTATGTTGTTTGGATATATTTTCTTTTCACTACTTTATTTAATTCTGCCATTTTTTGTTAATACTAAAATTGTATCATCATTAGGCGATCCTGATAAGCTTGGACCGGTTGCCGTTGCTTTTTATCATAGTGCCATTACCTTTTTGACCATTGGATATGGAGACTATTATCCTTCAGGGGTTTTTAGATGGTTATCGGGACTCGAAGGATTCATAGGATTATTCCTGATGTCATATTTCACCGTTGCATTTGTTCGAAAAATTCTAAGATAGTTTTTGAGTTCAAAGTACAAAGTTTAATATTTCAAGTTGCTTGTTGCTAGTTAAGTAGATAATAGATACTTATTTTTTACCAATTTACTAATTAACTATTTAACTAATTCTCATCATTTTAATATTTAATTACTTCTTAAGTTCTTCCTAACTACTTTACTTTATTTCCTTTTTTTCGTAATTTCCCTTTCCATCCATATCGAAAAATTTATTAGTATGTCTAAAAGGATAAACAAAAAGGGTAAAATCGCTATTCTTACAGGTGGTGGGGATGTTCCGGGCTTAAATCCTGCTATTAGAGCAGTTACAATTAGAGCATTACGCGAAGGTTTCGAAGTTATTGGTATCCGCAGAGGTTGGCTTGGCTTGGTCGATATGATCCGAGATGAAAAAGCTGATAACTCGCAATGTTATGAAGTACTAACCGAGCATCGGGTAAACAAAGCAGGGCGTTCCGGGGGAACTTTCTTGCACTCATCAAGAACAAATCCAAGCCGGGTAACAAATTGGAACGTACCCGACCACCTACAAGGTAAATATAACGAACCAAGAAATGACCTAACTTCCGAAGTCTTAAAAAACTTGGAATTTCTCGGAATAGATTATTTAATTCCTATTGGCGGTGACGATACCCTAAGCTATGCGGTTAGATTATATCAGGAAGGAGTCAAAGTTGTTGCCATCCCAAAAACCATGGACAATGATGTTCCTGGTACCGATTATTGTATTGGTTTTAGTACTTGTGTTACCCGAACCATACAGATAACAAATAATTTAAGAACAAGTGCCGGTTCCCATGAGCGTTTTATGGTACTTGAGGTTTTTGGTCGCTATGCCGGATTTACAGCCATGTTACCAACCATGGCAGGTGCAGCAAACCGATGCGTAATCCCCGAATATAAATTTAAAATAGAAGATCTTACGAAACTTTTGTTGGAAGACAGAACAAAAAACCCAAGCAAATATTCTGTTGTTTTGGTTTCTGAAGGTGCAATGTTTGAAGGAGGTGAAATGGTTTTTGAAAGTGATATAAAAGACGCTTATGGTCATGCAAAACTAGGAGGAATTGGTGATCTGGTATCAGCAAAACTTAAAGAGCATTCGGCCAACTGCAGTAAAGGACGCCCAATTGGAGTTATAAATCAAAAACTAGGTTATTTAGTTCGTGGTGGTGATCCCGATGCTATTGATTCTATTGTACCAATGGCATATGGAAACCTGGCTTTGGATTTAATTTTAAAAGGAATTCATGGAAGATTAGTAGCTCTCAAAAACGGAAGGTATGATAACCTACCTATCGAAGTTGTTATAGACTCTAAAAAGATTGTCAATGTAAAAAAACATTATAATACGGAAAGGTTAAGGCCATTTTACAAGAGTTTTGAATTACAACCATTGTTCATCATGACAAGTGAATAAAATTCTTTTCTAAAATAAACACGTATTTCTACGTATATTGTGTTAACAAAAAACTTTTAAATTGATTCATTAATTTTCATGTTTATCTATACTGTATTTCAGTCAAATAGAAAATATAGAACTTAAACTTCTTCTTAAATCCTTAAGTTTTATTTAACATATTGTGAATAACTTATGATTAGATTTACCAATAACATAGATCAATTATTAATTAATAACCAAAATCAACTACTATGAAGAATAAGTTAACTCTGTTTGTTAGCATTTCTATGCTATTACTTACATCTCTGCAATTAAATGCTCAGGTAAATGAAGTATGGAAAAAGAATATTGAAGGTTCGGTTATCTGGCAAAAAGTAAATTCATTTGGAAATTATATAGTTTGTACCTCAAATGAATTAGCCGCAGTGAATCCTGAAACCGGAGAAAAGATCTGGTCAAATTCTGACTTTGCCGGTATTGCCGAAACACAAATCGAAGAACTTACCGGTTCTCCATTAATGTCAATCAACCAAAATGAAGTAATTTCAATGATAGACCCATTCAGTGGTGATATCAAATTTAACTCATCAAAAGCCGGAGTTAATGATTTACAAACAAAGAAAGTTCTTTTTAAATCTAACGGGTTATTAATTGCCGGTAAGGATATTGAAAATAATCCTGTAATGTTAATGATTGATCTTGCTACTGGTAATACTGTATGGAAGATCGAAGAAAAGTTCGGTAAAATCATTAATGTTAATGAACTAACTAAAGAAGACTTATTGATTGTAAGTTTATTTAATATTTACAAGATTAATCCTGTATCCGGTGATGTAATTTGGAAAAGTACGACCTCAAAAGAAGCTGAACAAATAGAAAACATGGGAGCATTTGGTAGCCTTTTGGGCTCATTAGCAGAAGAAATGGTTGGTGATGAAGAATTTGTATTGCATTTCTGGAAACACCCATCGAAAAATATATTTTTATTAGGAAATGATGAAAAATCGGAAAGACAATCCGGAAGTAACACTGTTGTAACCTATGAAAACTATTACAACGCTTTTGATATTGAAACCGGTAAAAGATTATGGAAAGATCCGGTTTCTATGAATGGACAAATCGGAAGAATAGAATTTTATAAAGATGGAATAATTGTACTACCTAATGATGGAGGGAGTACCAAAATTAATTTCTTTAGTCTTGAAAATCCAGTTGGAACCTGGGGTAAAAAGGCGAAAGGAACAAAAATTAAAGGTGGAATTTACAATAGCTTAAAAGTTGAAAACGGATATCTCTTAATATCAGGAGCTAATGATAAAAACTATTTAAACTTTTTAGATCCCGAACAAGGAATTATGACTTTCGAAAAGCCGGTCAAAATAGATGGCCAGGTAATAAGAACTATTGATACTCCAAACGGAATACTTTATATCACAACAGAAGAAATTAATATTTTAAATCCTACTGCCGGAACACTGTATTTTGAGAAGTCGATTGCCTGTGATCCAAATATGATGCAGCAAAAAGGCGATTTTCTTTATGTATTTGATAAAAAGGAAAAAGTCTTAAAAACTGTTAATACTCAAACTGCAGAAGTTAAAAATATTACCACCGAAGAACTTAAATTTGAAGGAAAAGAAAAACCTACAAATTTTGAGCTACGTGACAATGGTATTTTCTTATCATCAGAGCAAAATGTTGCATTATTCGATTATAATGGATCTAAAATATTCCAGGAATATTATGAAGCCCCTCGTGAACCGGGATTAAAGCGTGCTTTATTAATTGCTCAAGCTGCTCGTGCTGCCTATATTGCTGTTAATGCAAACCATGCTGTCGGACAATTACAAAGTGCAGCTCGCGAAATTAAGGAAGAAGATGCAATAAGCGGAGCAATTGTTGAGGGATTTGGACAGTTTTACGAAGAAATGGGTAAGCAAGCATCAGACTTTGCAACTCAATCCATTCAACAAGCATTTGCACGATTTAAAGCAACCGCTGAAGGTCGCGATTTTATGATGGTTTTCGGTAAAATTGAAAAAGATAATGCATTACTAAAAGTAAATAAGAATACAGGAAAAGTAGATGGCAGCATTAATTTAGGTAAAGAAAAAGAGCCTGTTTATGCTGTTGATGACGTTACAGGACAAGTATTCTACAAGACAAGCGAAACTGAAATCACTTCTTATAAATTTTAATATTTGATTAATTTTTTAAAAAGCACGAGCTTGATTCGTGCTTTTTTTACACCTAAAATTGAACAAAATTCATTCTCAGTTGCTTATTATTTGAAGTAAAATCAAAAACTAAATCATTATGAAGAATTACAAAAATCTACTAATTGCTGGTATATTCATGTTGATCTTTACAACTGCAAACCATAGAAGCTATGCCCATTGCGAAATTCCATGCGGAATATTTGAAGATACTGTCAGAGTTGAATTGATTAAAGAACATATAACAACAATTGAAAAATCGATGAAAATGATCATTGAGTTATCCAATGAAGAATCCCCAGATTACAACCAAATTGTGCGTTGGGTTATAAATAAAGAAGATCATGCCAATAAGATTCAAAAAATTGTTAGCCAATATTTCTTACACCAAAGAATAAAACCTGTTGAGCCGGAAAATGAAGAATTGTATGAAAAGTATATCGAACGGCTAACATTATTACATGATCTTTCGATATATGCAATGAAAGCAAAACAAACAACTGACTTATCATATATAAAAAAGCTAAACAGGGCAATTCATGATTTTGAACATGCTTATTTTCATACCCATGCCCACGACCATGGACATAAACATTAAAAACTAAAAGGCTTCCTGATATTGTTTTAGGAAGCTTTTATTACCATACAAGGTTTGTTTCGAATTAAATATTTTCAATTACTGCTTTAATTTTTGCTGAAACCTCTTCTGCTAACCTCGTTATTTCTTCATTTTCAAGCACTTTCATAAGTACAACAGGATCATACGAAACCACTTCAATTTTACTATTATCAAGCTGTTTTACGATAACCTTACAAGGTAAGAAAACTCCGATATTAGGTTCTGTTTGCATTGCTTCATAGGCAAAACCCGGATTACAAACTCCCAATATTTTATATGGTTTCAGATCAACATCCAGTTTCTCTTTTAGTTTTTGATCCATATCAATTTCAGTCATTACTCCGAAACCTACACTTTTAAATTCAGCCTTAACCTTTATTAATACCTGGTTAAATTCCCCAGAGATCGTTTTTTTGAAAAACATATTAGTTTCCTGGGCATATACATCATTCGATAAAAAGAATGAAACTAATACAAAAAACAATACTATTATTTTATTCATACATTTACATATGTTTATATTTAGACATTAAAACACTTTGTACTAGTTTTTGTTTATCGATTAATAAAAATAATTTTATTTTATAAATCGTTATATATTAACCCATATCTAACACCACATTCATCATATTTTTTTACTTTTACATCAACACCAAAGATTAAACCTATGAAAAAGTTATTTATATCAGTTTTTGCAGTAATTATTATTTTTTCTTGTAGTAAAGATGAATCAAGTGAAGCCGAAGTTCTTGATTTTTCAGTAACAAGTGTATCCAATAATGAACTGGTAGTAGAATCAATACAAATCGATTCGGAATTTAACCGGATTTATGTTCTTTTTGATCAGGATTTATCCGAGTTCAGCTCTTTTTCTTTAACCATTGATATAAAACTATCTCAGGATGCAAAAACTTCTTCATTAAATAATGGTATGTTATCTTTTACACATCCTGATGAAGTTAAAACAATAGAAGTAGAAGCAGAAGATGGTTTTAAGGTAAATTGGTATGTTTATTTGATACATCATCAACTTCAGAATTCCGGATTTGAAAATTGGTTTGATAATTTAGGAATGAACGGAAGATATTATAAGGAAATAGGTATATCGGAAGTAACTTCGATATGGGCAACTGCAAATATGGGTACCAGTATCTACGCTGTATATGGAACACAGCCTCTTGATGATGGTTCCAATACTTTAGCTGAGATCACAACCGGAAAAACATCACATGTACCGGTAACAGCAGGTACATTATTTGTGGGGACATTTAACTTATCAGGGGCAATTTCTCACCCCACTGATCCTAAGCAAGCAACGGACTTTGGTTTACCTTATGCTTTCAGACCATCGGAAATGAACGTTAAATTTAAGTATCAGGCCGGAGAAACTTATGTTCAGGCGACCTTAAACGAAACAAATAATATTTTTGGAGGATTTACCGTAAATGAAATTGAGGGTGAAGATATGTGTTCAATCTATGCCATATTAGAAGTACGAAATGGCGATCAAATAACTGAAATTGGAAGAGCAGAATTATATTCGGAAACAACAGATGATGTTTTAACGGAAATAACAATTCCTTTTGAATATGCATTAGCAGAGGCACCAACTCACATCTCAGTTGTTTTTTCATCAAGCAAAGATGGAGATCTTTGGAAAGGAGCTGTTGGTAGCACTTTAGTAGTCGATGATCTCGAATTAATTTTCGAATAAGTGGATCTTCGATGAAAAAAATATTATTTATCCTTTTAACTCTGGGATGCTTTTTTAAGACATTTTCTCAAGATCAAAAATTTAATTTTTATCCTAACATCGCAGTTGATCTAGGCGGTGCAATTCCGTTTCCTCTATCGGATATTCCTGAAGGTGCCGGAGGTACACCAAAACCATATCCTTCAATTGGAATAGGTTCGGAGTATGATTTAAATGAGAAATGGCAACTCGGATTTGAAATTAATTATCATTTAATTGCTTTTTCATCTAATGCTGATGTTGTTAGTCAACCTTTCTATTTCGATGATGGATCTGCTCAATATTTTACAGGTAAAACAGAAGCTGATGTCGAATTAAGAATGGTAGAGTTTCCTTTAATTGCTTTTTACAAATTAAAAGAAGGCAGAAGAATTTTATTTGGCGCCTACTATTCAAGAATTTTAGAAGGACGTTTTAATACAAAAGGGATAAATGGGATTTACTCACCGGATAAAGATATTACGGATAATGCAACTTTACCCGGGCCGGAATATACTATAGAGTACAACTTTAATGAGTTTATTGATAAATACGATATAGGATTGATGATTGGATACAGGTATAGTATAAATCATCGTTTTTATCTTTGGGGAAGATTAAATGTAGGGTTTAAAAGTATTTTTGGGAAAGATTTCAATAATATTGATTATGAAATGTACCAGGTACGACTTAACCTAGGCGTATCTTATTTATTATTTGACTAAAAACCTTAATTATGGATTTTTTAACCGGAATTGATACTCCATTTTTTAATTATTTCATACTACCACTGCTTATATTTTTTGCCCGTATTTCGGATCAAACTATAGGAACCATGAGGCTGATATATGCGTCAAAGGGGATGAAATACATTGCTCCTATTGTTGGTTTTTTTGAATCGTTAATTTGGCTTTTAGCAGTTAGTCAAATCATGAAACATCTTGATAACTTCTTTTGCTATATTGCTTTTGCCGGTGGATTTGCAGTAGGGAACTTTTTTGGTATATACTTAGAACAGAAAATCTCAATAGGAGTAGTATTAGTTCGCATTATAATGAAAGAATACCAAATAGAATTAGGAGAAAACCTTAAAGCTGCCGGATTTGGCTTTACTCTTATGGATGCAGAAGGAAGAGAAGGTTCTGTAAAAATGCTTTTCTCAACAATTCATAGAAAGAAGTTAAAGAAATATATAAAATTAGTTCATGAAATCAGACCAAATGCATTCTATACAGTTGAAGATATTCGGCAAGTTAAAGGCAATGTATTTGAAAAGACCAAACGTGCCAGTATTTTTAGCAGGATGAACCCGTTAAACAGAAAAGGAGCCTAAAATTTTTTATTCTTCTTCGTTTAATAAATCAGGCCTTAAACTTTTAGTACGTTCAAATGATTGTTCTTCTTTCCATTTTTCAATCTCTTTGAAATTACCTGACAGTAAAACATCAGGTACTCTCCAACCTTTATATTCAGCAGGGCGCGTATAAACCGGAGGCGCTAATAAATTATCCTGAAAAGAATCGGTTAATGCCGAAGTTTCGTCCGATATAACACCGGGAATTAAACGAACAACACTATCAACAAGAATAGATGCGGCTAACTCACCACCGGTAAGTACATAATCACCAATTGAAATCTCTTTTGTAATTAAATGTTCACGAATACGCTGGTCGATTCCCTTGTAATGACCACAAAGAATTATAATATTTTCGAAAGTCGCCAGTTTATTTGCTTCTTGCTGATTATATTTTATTCCATCAGGCGATGTATAAATAACTTCATCATATTCTCTCTCCGATTTCAGTGCAGATATAGCCCTGTCGATTGGTTCAATCATCATTACCATTCCTGCATCTCCTCCAAACGGATAATCATCCACACTTCTATGTTTATTAGTCGTATAATCACGTAAATTATGTATATAAATATCAACATGTCCCTTTTCCCGGGCTCTTTTGATGATACTATGTTCAAAAGGACTTTTCAGCAATTCAGGTAAAACGGTTATGATATCTATTCTCATTTTCAATTCAATTTGCTACAAATTTAAAAATCATACAATTAATTCTTTGGTATTTGTGTTTTTTTGATTCAAAAATTACAATCAAGCAATTTTGTCATGGTAAATTGAATTGAAAATGTCATATTGTCATTAAAATATTATCTTTTTGTTTAATCTGACATAAAAAATGTAATGGTACAGGATTTGAAAATAGACATATCAAACAAACAAAAATTAATTTAAACCAAATTAAAATAGTATTAATTAATTAAAACAATAAAATTATGACACTAGTAAAAATGAACAGACCAGTATCTCATATGCACAGACATGGATACAGAACATTTTCAGATTTAGTAAACGAAATGTTTAACGAAGAAAGAGTATGTACTAACCAATTTATCGCAATTCCGCCTGCAAATATCATTGAATCCAAATTTGATTTTAGAATTGAAATTGCTGCTCCGGGATTCGAAAAATCTGATTTTAAAGTTGATCTGGACAAAAACTCATTAACTATTTCATTGGATAAAAACGTGGATGAAAACTCAGAAGAAAAGTACAACCTGAGAGAATTTAACTTTAACTCGTTTAAAAGATCATTCAGAGTTTCTGATAAGATCGATTCTGAAAAAATCAATGCGATTTACAAAAACGGATTGTTACAGGTTGTTCTTCCTAAAAAAGAAGAAGCTATTGAAAAGCCTGCAAGAGAAATAGAAATTTCATAACATCTCGATATATATAGTCCTTTTAAACAAAAATCCCCAAAGAATAATCTCTTTGGGGATTTTCCATTTTTATATTATTGTTTCTCCAGCAAATCAATAATTTCATTAAGTTTTTGTTTTAGTTCTTCATTCTCAGCTTTTAACTCTTCAATTTGTGATTGTTGTTCTTTTATAGCTTCAACCATTATTGGTGAGAACTTAGAATATTCAACAACTTTGTAGCCTCTTGAATTTGTTTTAACCATTTGTGGGAAAACTTTTTCAACCTCCTGAGCAATAATTCCTAATTGCTGTTCATCTGTTGAAAAGTTGAATTCATCTTCTGCTTTATCATTCCAATTAAAATAGTACCCTCCTATTGTTAATAATAATTCCAAACCTGATTGAATTGGTAAAATATTAGTTTTTAAATTAATATCTGAAGGTGTAACAGTTGAGGCTGTTAAATCCCCGTCTATTAATACTTCTTCTGCTACAAAATCACCATAAATTAGAGTAGTCGTTGAATTATTTGCAATAAATAACTGGTCATCGCCAGTAGCTCCAAAACCAGCGTTGTAACCAATACATACATTATTATCTCCAAGCTTACTTGCACTTCCTCCTGCTCCAGAACCAGCACCTATAAAAACATTACTGTGGCCAGTAGTTTCTCCACCCCAACTTGAACCAGCTCCATTTCCAATACAAACATTATTGTTACCTGTTAAATTCCTGCCTGCATCTATTCCCACGATAGTTGTTGCATAAAACTCGTTCGTAGTTACATATTGGTTATACCCTGTCCTATCGCCAATACAAATATTATCATCGCCACTAACATTTTTACCTGCTTCATTTCCAATAAAAGTGCTATGTGTAGCTCCTACAGATCTTTCACCTGCCAGGTTGCCAATAAAGATATTATCATAACCACCGGTCATATTGTATCCTGTTCTAATTCCTATAAACACATTATCATTTCCACTTTCATTAGAGTAACCAGCCCGGTGTCCTAAAAATAAATTACTTGATGCACTAAGTGCATTACTTCCTGCTTCATAACCAAACATACTATTAAATTTTCCAGTCGATAATCGTGAACCTGCATTATGTCCAATTAAATAATTTTGCTTGGTCAAGTTCAATAAACTTTCCGTTATACCACTTTCAATATTAGCAATACCAAAACCCGCTGTCGAGTCCTTCACAAAAATCCTTGTGCTATCAGGCAATACCTGTAAATAATTATTAGTTAATCCTTTGGAAGGATTTCGTCCGCTTACTGCAAATCCTCCAACTTTACCTTTAGTCAATGGTTCTTCATTTACATAGACTCTGGTACTGTCCGCCGTAACAAATAATAATTCTGCATCAGTTCCTTTACTAGGATTACGCCCACTTACGGCAAATCCTCCAACTTTACCCTTTGCGTTAATTGTGTCACTTACATAAATTCTTGTGCTATCCGGTGTTACAGTAAATATTGTTACATCCGATGATTTTGAAGGATTTCTACCACTTACTGCAAAACCACCTACTTTTCCTTTTGAAGATTCGTTCACGATAACTTCCGCTCCGTCCGGAAATACAGCAAAAACAACATTACCATCATGATCCTTAACAACAAATAAAGTATCTGTATTAGGAGAATAAACACCTTCTGATCCAAGAATTTCTGCGCTATAAGCT
>JANQHE010000045.1 GCA_028282785.1 Bacteroidales bacterium
TTATGTGTTGTTGGCACTTTTCGGGGTTTGTTATATCTAAATATACAAATAATTATCTGATATTCAAAATATTACTTGCTTAAGAATGTGCCTTTATACGCTTATTTTAGCATGTAGTCAACTATTATGTATACACAATTATGTGCTTTTTGGCCTTATAAGTTCAAGTTAAAACCTTTTAATCAACTCTTTCAAAAAGTATATTTTTCGAATCTCCCACACTTAATGTAAAAGCTGAAATCTGATTTCCTTTTTCCCATTTTGGAAATAAGGTTATATATTCATCAACCATTAGGAGGTCTTTGTCAATAAATCGAAGTTGTTCTAATTTATGGTTGCCTCTTTTACAGAATAATTTCCCTTCCTTGATAAAAATCTGGTACCTGAAATTTAATTCAAAACTAAAATATTCACCGGCCAATGCCTTCATAATATCTTTTGGGATTTCAGATTGGGTTTTATTCTTCGGATTATTAGAAAATCTTCTTTTCTTTGAAGAAGCCCTTGGTGCTAACTTATCTTTTAAAACAATTTCAGCAATTTGATTTGTTAAAATTGGAGGTTTTATGTCAGGGCTATTGGCCAGAATAATGATGCTTGTTTTTGCTTCCGGATACTGGGCTATGCTCGATTTAAAACCAGCATACCAACCTGCGTGATTTAGTTTTTTTAAACCTCTGTACTCACGAATGAACAACCCACCGGCATATGGAATTGTAGATCCATTATTTAACTTGCCTGTCGTAGTCATTTTTTCATACCAATCTATACCACCAACTTTATGAGAATAAAAATTTGCATCCCAAAGCCTTAAATCCTCAAGTGTTGTAAAGATACCACCATCACCTACAATGTCGTTATTGCTCATGGCAATTTCATAGGAGTGTTTTCCATAACTATACCCATAAGCTCTGTTTTTTACGATCATTTTATAATTATCGTGAAAGTGGGTGTTTTCCATTCCCAATGGAGTAAATAGGTTTGTTTGGGCATATTCGTTTAATGTGGCTCCTGTTACGGATTCTACAATTTTTGACAACAAAAAATAGCCGGTATTGCTATAACTGAATTGGGTTCCCGGTTTAAAGTCGAGTTCTTTTTGACGAATCGTTAATTGATAAAGGTCTTTGGATGTATATTGATAATCATCTTCTAGGCCACAGAGGTACATTAAACTCGTGTAGTCTCTTAACCCGCTTGTGTGATGAATAAGATGTTTGACCCTTATGGTATCGCCATAAAAAGGGAAGCCATCTAAATACTTTCTAATGTCATCGTTCAAGTTGATTTTACCTTGTTCCTCCAATAAAAATATGTTGGCAGCAGTAAACTGCTTTGAGGTAGAGGCGATTCTGAATACAGAAGATGTTGTGAGTGGGATATCATAGTCTAAATTTGCTAATCCGTAAGCTTTTTTATGGATAAAGTCACCATCTTTAATCACACCAACCACACATCCTGGTGAGCTCTCTTTTATTTGTTTTTGGAGTAGAGAATCTATTTCGGGAATAACAACTTCATTTTCTTGAGAATATAAGTTTACTCCAAATAATGTGAAAAAGAATACAAAGACTATAGATAATTTCATAACTTCTTTTAATTACACATAAGGGGAGATATATACAGTTTTGAAAATGGCAGTATTAATAGATTTTATTTAAAACCTTTCCCCAAGAATTTCTTTTCCCAATTTTAAATTTAAGTTCTCTCCCTTCTTTTAAAATTATATTTAATCCATTAGGAAAAATTTTCATGGTATTAAAATATAAGATTTCCTGAATCTGGTCTGGTAAGATCTCCAAATTATATTCTGAATTTTGATCTTCTTTTGTTTTAAAGTAAACTCGTTGATTGGTTAAAATTAATTTTCCATCAATACTCTTGTCTTCAGCAAAGTAATTTGAATCACCTGCTTTTAATACCAATTCATTCGCTTTTAAATCTACTACCATGACTTTTGAATATTAAGATTATCAACTTGTATTCCAACAAACATATTTTATGCCAATATATCTATATTTTTGATTATTAGTTTGTTTATGTGTTTTATTTATATTTTACTTTTAAGTTCCCTGTTCGAATATGTAACACGAAGTGTACGATTTCAAACATCACTAAATACAATCTAAAGACGATTAAGTTTTAAAAATGATGCAAAAAATTGCCTGATTTTTTATCAGGCATTTAGTTTTCTTATATTAAACATCATCTGAATTAAACTTAAAACCAAGTCGTTTTCCTGTTTTCATCCTGTGATATTCTACTTTTTCATTTAATTGAGCAACCGAAGCAATTTTAACATTGTCATAAGGAGGAACTAATAGGTCAAAATCAATTGCATAAAGAATTATTCTCAGTATTATATCTTTCAAATAGTCTTTATTTATTTGTTTTGATCCGAAATTATTATACTGATATTCTTCTTGCCTTTTACCTTCAACAAAAAAATGTTTGTCCAAATTAATAAATAACCTGGAAACTAAGTATCCCAAGTCATCTAACCTGTTATACTTAAATGAATCAGACAGGAAATTATAAACATTAATAATTCCACAATAGCTATACAAAGAATTTTCTTTTACATAATTCAGTTTCCAAACATTATGTGATTTGTCGAATTCAAAAATATTTGAGTGCATGCTGAATATTAATAAATCCCCGGCTACTTTTAATTCTGCCTCAAACTGGCTTCTTTCTTTATATTCAAAACCAACCCTGGGATCTTTTACCTGTAATCCGGAATTATATTCTTCGGTTATTTCCTGTAAAATTTCTTTCAGTAAATTGAATGTTTCAAAAGCTTGATCGTAAACCTTTTGTTTTACGAGCGACTTCATTTCAAGAGCAGATAATATCTTCTCTTTTTTATCTTGTTCAGTCATATCTGTTTTTTTATTTTTTAATAAGCCTTTGCGAATAAAACTCTCTTTTTAGATGGTTTTCCAGAATAAATACATTTACCGTCTTCTTCAATAGAGTCAAAAGGAATAACCCTTATTGTTGCTTTGGTCTCGTCTTTTATTCTTTGTTCAGTTTCCGGTGTACCATCCCAATGTGCTAAAACAAATCCTCCTTTATTTTCAATAATATCTTTGAATTCTTCATAAGTATCAGCCTTGTGAGTATTTTCTTTTCTGAATTTTAGTGCCTTCTGATAAATATTATTTTGAATATCCTTTAAAAGTTCATCTATGTAACTTTCAATTCCGTCTTGTGATTTAATTTCTTTTTCCAGGGTATCTCTTCTGGCAATTTCTAAAGTATTATTTTCCAAATCGCGAGGTCCCATAGCAATTCTTACAGGAACTCCTTTTAATTCATATTCTGCAAATTTCCAACCAGGCTTGTAAGTATCTCTATTATCATATTTTACCGAAATACCTTTAGCTTCCAGATTTGATTTAATCTGATTAGCTTTTTCATTTATCCGGTCAAGTTGATCTTGTCCTTTATAAATAGGAACAATAACAACCTGTATGGGTGCTAATTTAGGAGGCAGAACCAATCCATTATCATCAGAGTGAGCCATAATGAGTGCACCCATTAATCGGGTAGAAACGCCCCAGGATGTGGCCCATACATAATCAAGTTTTCCATTTTTGTCCGCAAATTTCACATCAAATGCTTTTGCAAAATTCTGGCCAAGAAAATGAGAAGTTCCAGCTTGTAATGCTTTTCCGTCCTGCATTAAGGCTTCTATAGCAAAAGTGTCAAGCGCGCCTGCAAAACGCTCGTTTTCAGATTTGTAACCCTTTATAACAGGTACTCCGATCCAATTTTCGGCAAAATCTGCATAAACATTTATCATTTGCTCTGTTTCTGCTATAGCCTCTTCTTTTGTAGCATGTGCTGTATGTCCTTCTTGCCATAAAAATTCAGCTGTTCTTAGAAATAAACGTGTTCTCATTTCCCAACGAACAACATTTGCCCATTGATTAACTAAAATCGGTAGATCTCTATAAGATTGAATCCAGTTTTTGTATGTGTTCCAAATAATTGTTTCTGATGTTGGACGAACTATAAGTTCTTCTTCTAGCTTCGCAGCAGGATCAACAATTATTTTATTAGTAACTTCATCATTTTTTAGCCTGTAATGGGTAACAACTGCACACTCTTTTGCAAAACCATCTACATGACTTGCCTCTTTCGAAAAGAATGATTTCGGAATAAACAATGGAAAATAAGCGTTAGAATGCCCTGTATCTTTAAACATTTTATCTAAAGCAGCTTGCATTTTTTCCCAAATCGAGTAACCATAAGGTTTTATTACCATCGAACCACGTACTGCAGAGTTTTCTGCTAAATCTGCTTTTACAACTAATTCATTATACCATTGCGAATAATTTTCTTGTCTTTTTGTAAGTTTTTCAGCCATGTATGGTATGATTTTTGTATTGTTTTTATTGATTTTAATGATATTTTAGAGCTGCAAAAATAAGTAATAAATTAATAAAATATAACAAAACAGGAGGTTCATTATGAAAACTAAATTTTATTTAATCATTTTCTTATCAATACTGTTAGCCTCATGTTCATCATTAAAAAGTACAGTGAATGATGATTTGTATTATTCACCAACCGACGAACAATTAGCAAGCAATGATGTTTATGAAAACCCTTCGTACGATAAGAACGAATCAACCATATTTGCTAAAAAATATGATAAACAAATCTCTGATATTTTAGAAGATACCAGTAAAAGGGATGTTGATACCACTCTTTATGAATATGAAAGTCCGTATGATAGATTAATTGTTGATAGTTATTCGGAAGCCTGGGATAGAAGAATGGACGCTATGAGCAGTCCTTATTACGGGATGAACAATTACTTTATTACTTTTTCTGATGATTATTGGTATGCATCGATGTTTTTTAATGATCCATACTATAACGTAGTTATAATGGGAGACCATATTTGGGTTGAACCATATTGGATGTCTACTTGGAGGCCATACCATAGTTGGTATTCTTATGGTTATGGCTACTATGGTTATGGATATCCATTTTATCGTTATGGATATTATAGTAGTTGGTATCATAGGCCGTATCATTATGGGTATTATAATAACTGGTATTATAGACCTTACTATCATCATTCACACCCATATTATCATAATGGTCACGTAGTTAGTTCTTCTTTTCATTCATATAGACAAAGGAGCATTGCAGGTATCTCAGGTACTAGATCTGTAGCCAGAACTCCGCGTGAATTACCTGAAACATATATGGGAAGAAATGTTAGATCTTCCAGTACAGTAAAATCAGGAATTGATAGGCAATCATCAAGATCTGTTAGGTCAGGCGAAGTAAGCACGGTAAGAACAAGAGCTAATCAGTCTAGTGAAACAACGCGGGTAAGAGAGTCAAGTTCAAGTAGAACTGGTTCGGCTGTTCGTACTAGCTCACAAGGCAGTTCATCAGGAACAAGAAATTATACAAGACCAAAACAAACATCGCGATCTACCTATAGTACTCCTTCGCGTTCTACAACTCGATATAACAGGCCGGAAAGTTCTAATGTAAGATCCGGACAATCATCTTCCGGAGTTTCAAGATCAACTTATTCTCCAAATAGTTCAGGTTCTTCAACCAGGTCACGTAGTACTTATACACCTTCTCGATCAACAAGATCATCAGGAAGTTCGGTTAATAGATCAGGTTCTTCAACAAGAAGTTCTGGTTCTGTAAGAAGCTCATCAGGTTCTTCAACAAGATCATCGGGAAGTTCGGTTAGAAGTTCCGGTTCATCTGGTAGAAGCTCAGGATCTTCAGGAAGTTCAAATAGTAGTCGTGGTAGAAGATAAACTTTCAAAATTTTATTTTAAACATTATAAAAATGAAAAAGATATTTCTAATTATTATTATACTTTTTATTACAACCAATATAAATTATTCACAATCAGTTTATGTTGAAAATGCGTTTAATTTTTCTAAAAATGAGTATGGAGGAACTGCACGATTTATAGGCATGGGAGGAGCATTTGGTGCAATTGGAGGTGATTTTTCTTCCATTGCAATTAACCCGGCAGGTTTAGGTATTTACAGAAGTTCGGAGATTGTATTTTCTCCCGGACTTAACTACAATACAAATGATGCCTCATATCTGGGTAATTCAGTAAGTGAGAATGGATATACGATCAATATGAATAATCTGGGACTTGTTGCATCTTATGAATTGGATGACTCTGATACTCGTTGGGTGTATGTTAATTTTGGAGTAGGATTTAACAGAACAGTTGATCTTAATAATAATGTTCAGTTTGAGGGGATAAATAATAACTCAATTATGGAGGTTTTTGTGGATTACGCTAATAATAATGCAAGTGATCCTATGGATTTGGATGGTTTGTACGAATATTTATTATTTAGTTCGGGAGTTATTGATACGTCCGGAGGTGTTTTTTACAGTGATATAACTGATGCAGTTATTAATGATCCTGATAATTTTGAAGTT
The DNA here is from genome assembly GCA_028282785.1 of Bacteroidales bacterium. Lineage (GTDB taxonomy): Bacteria > Bacteroidota > Bacteroidia > Bacteroidales > UBA12077 > UBA12077. Next base: position 6,455 of record JANQHE010000045.1, read on the forward strand.
TTTCAAAGAAAGATTATTGAAACCGAGGGATCAATAAGTGAATTTAATTTTTCATTTAGTGGTAATTACGCAAATAAGTTATATGTTGGAGCAAGTATAGGCTTATTCAGAGTAAGATATGAGCAATTTGCTTCTCATTATGAATATGAAACAGCTAATGTTCCATTTGTATTCACGGATGGTTTTGATTTTAGAGAATACTCAACTACCGAAGGAGGTGGATATAACTTTAAAATAGGAGCAATATATAAACCAATGGAGTTTCTTAAAGTTGGAGCATCTGTTCATACGCCTACTTTTTATAGTTTAAAGCAAGAATTTTATAATAAAGCTGTTGGTTATTATGATACTCCGAATGATTTTCAACCTGCAACTTCACCAATTCAAACATACGAGTACAACCTGACAAGTCCATGGAGATACATTGGAAGTGTTGGTTTTCAAATAGGAAAAATAGCTCTGGTTGATGTTGATTATGAGTATGCTGATTATTCTACAATGAAACTTGATGATGAATCTAATAGTCAAGAAGTTAGTGATGACAACGACAATATAGAGTCGATGTATGATAATACTCATAATATTAGAGCAGGTGTTGAAATCAGGTACGGACCTTTATATTTTAGAGGTGGAGGAAGATATTCAACAAGCCCATATAAAAACAATTCTGATTATGATAAAATTACTTTTGCGGGAGGTTTAGGATATAGAGAAAAGAAATTTTTTATAGATATGGCATTTTCTCAGTCGCAGTATACTTATAATATGCAAGCATACGAATATGAATATAATGATGCGATAGCAAATATAGATAATAAAGTAAATAACTATGTTTTAACTTTTGGATTTAAATTTTAAATCAGGTATCAAGGTTTGTTAATTAGTTATGGCTGATTAGAATTATCTGATCAGCTTTTTTTAATTCGGTTTTAGATAAAATCGTATATTTATGTAATTTAATATTTAATGGTAAAATTCTTTGAGTATTAGTCGTTAAATATTTATTTTCGTAACCTATAATTACAAATGGATGACAGGCATAATCATTTGAAAATGAAAAACTGGTAATATGAGCACTAAAGATTTACAAAACTCTGATTCTGTTCAAGATGGAAATCAAAATGAGAATCCGGAATTGAATGAAAATAAAACTGGATTAGATTCGGAAAAAAAAGATTCCCAAAGTGAAGTTGAAGAACTTGATCAAAATGAAAAACAAGTTGAGGTTGAACAATTGGTGAATGGGAATGAAGAAGAAAATATAAAGGAATTTAATCAAGCCGGGGATTCAATTGTTGAAAATGATGAAAGGGAGGAAGTAGAGGATTCCGAAGAAGTAAAAGTACAAGAACAAATCGTTGAGGTAGACTATGCAAAGCTTAGCCGCGAAGATTTGGTTAAAGAATTACGGGAGGTTATTGATAAAAATTCAATTAATGACATAAGAAAAGAAGTTGAAGCAATTAAAGCCAGTTTTTATAAACAACAAAAAGCTTTAAACGAACAAAAAAGAAAGGATTTTTTAGCTCAGGGCGGTGTTATTGAAGATTTTGCTCCGGCAGAAGATCCTGTTGAAGAAGATTTAAAAGATTTATTTAAAAGATACAGGAGATTAAAAGCTGAATATAACAGGGATCAGGAAAAAGTTAAAGAAGTTAATTTGGCAAAGAAATATGAGATCATCGAGGAGTTAAAAGAACTGATTAATAAAGATGAATCTATTGGTGATACTTTTAAGGATTTTAGAGATTTACAGCAAAAATGGAAAGAAACAGGTCAGGTTCCTCAGCAAAAATTAAAAGATCTTTGGAATACATACCATCATCATGTTGAGAAGTTTTATGATTATATCAACATTAATAAAGAGCTTAGAGACCTTGATCTTAGGAAGAATTTTGAAATTAAAACTGAGCTGTGTGAAAAAGCTGAAAAATTAATAGAAGAAAAATCAGTTGTAACTGCATTTAAAACATTACAAAAATTTCATAACCAATGGCGCGAGATTGGTCCGGTTCCAAACGATAAGAAAGATGAGCTCTGGGAGAGGTTTAAGGAAGCAACACGTGTTATAAATAAAAGACATCAGGATTATTTCAAAAACTTAAAAGAAGAACAAAAAAATAATCTTGAAAGAAAAGAGAAGTTATGTGAGCAAGCTGAAGAAATTGCAGATAAGACTTTGGAGTCTCACAAAGAATGGACCGATCAGACGGATGCAATAATTGAGTTGCAAAAAGTGTGGAGGACCATTGGATTTGCTCCCAAAAAAGATAACAATAAAATATATGCACGTTTTAGAGACGCATGTGATAAATTCTTTGGGAAAAAGAGAGAGTTTTATGCTCAAAATAAAGAATTACAGGATCAGAATTTAGTAAAGAAAATTGAACTTTGCGAAAAAGCTGAAGCAATTCAGGATAGTACTGATTGGAAGAAAACTACCAAAGATCTTATAAACCTACAAAAACAGTGGAAGGAAATAGGACCTGTTTCAAGGAAGCAATCCGATAAGGTTTGGAAACGTTTTAGAGCGGCTTGTGATCATTTCTTTAACAAGAAAGCTGATTATTATCAAAATATTGAACAAGAATTTGAAATTAATCTGAAAAAGAAACAAGAGATTATTGAAAAGGTTAAAACTTATAAGTTTACAAATGATGTAAATGAGAATTATGAAGCATTGAAAAGGTTTCAGGAAGAATTCTCTGAAATTGGTTTTGTACCTTATAAAATGAAAGATAAAATTCAGAATGAGTTTAGAGAAGAACTAAATAAACAGTTTGATAAGTTGAAGGTTAATGATAAAGAAAAGAATTTAATGAAATTTCAGAACAGGCTTGAGAACCTTCAACATAAACCTAAATCATCAAATAAAATTAAACACGAAAGGGATAAATTTTTTAATAAAATAAAGAAACTTGAAAGTAACATAACACTTTGGGAAAATAACATTGGATTTTTCTCTGCTGATTCTCCGGAAGCTAAGGAAATGTTGAAAGATTACCAGGGAAAAATTGATAGTGCACGAAGAGAAATAGAATTACTTGAAGAAAAAATACGAATGATAGATCGTGCAGATTCAGAATAATCTATAATTAACAATCGAATAAAATTTTATAAAATTGTCAACAACAAAGTACATATTTGTCACAGGAGGAGTTACTTCTTCCTTAGGAAAAGGAATTATATCCGCCTCATTAGCTAAACTTTTACAAGCGCGTGGATATTCGGTAACAATTCAAAAATTAGATCCATATATTAACGTAGATCCGGGAACATTAAATCCATACGAACATGGCGAATGTTATGTAACGGAAGATGGAGCAGAGACCGATCTGGATTTAGGCCATTATGAAAGATTTATAAACCTGCATACAACACAGGCTAATAATGTTACAACCGGTAGAATTTATCAAACTGTCATAAACAAAGAACGAAGAGGCGATTACCTGGGAAAAACGGTTCAGGTAATTCCTCATATTACGGATGAAATAAAGAGAAATATTAAACTTTTAGGAAAAAAGTTTAATTATGACGTTGTAATTACTGAGATTGGAGGAACAGTTGGCGATATTGAGTCTTTACCTTACATTGAGGCTGTTCGTCAGTTAAAATGGGAGTTGGGTCCTCAAAATAGCTTATTTGTTCATTTAACTTTAGTTCCATATTTATCTGCTTCCGGAGAATTAAAAACAAAACCGACTCAACACTCAGTTAAAATGATGTTGGAAAATGGTATACAACCGGATGTTTTGGTTCTAAGAACAGAACATCCATTGAATATGGATATCCGAAAGAAAGTAGCTCTATTTTGTAACGTAAATATAGAATCTGTAGTTCAATCTATTGATGTTTCAACAATATACGAAGTTCCTTTATTAATGAAGGAAGAAAAACTGGATGTAACAGTTCTTAAGAAACTTGAATTAGCAGAAAACGAAGAACCAAAACTTGAACGTTGGAAACAATTTATCAGTAAACTAAAAAATCCAAAGAAAGAAATTACGGTAGGATTAATTGGCAAGTATGTTGAATTACCGGATTCATATAAATCTATTATGGAATCAATGGTACATGCCGGATCAGTAAACCAGTGTAAAGTAAACATAAAGTGTATCCATTCCGAAAAGATTGATAAAAATAATGTAACCGAACAATTAAAAGGTGTTCAGGGAATTATCGTTGCTCCAGGCTTTGGACAAAGAGGTATTGAAGGAAAGATCACAGCTGTAAATTACGTTCGTGAAAATAATATCCCGTTTTTAGGTATTTGCCTGGGAATGCAATGTGCAGTTATTGAGTTTGCAAGAAATGTATTGGGATTAAACGATGCTGATTCTACCGAAATGAGTAGAACCACAACTAATCCGGTAATAGATCTGATGGAAGAACAAAAAGGGGTAACTGAAAAAGGAGGAACGATGAGATTAGGTGCTTACCCATGCGATATAACCAAGGATACTAAGGTGTCCGATATTTATAAACAGGAACATATTCAAGAAAGACACCGCCATCGTTATGAATTCAATAACGATTATTATGATAAATTTAAAAAAGCAGGAATGGTACCTGTGGGGCATAATCCTGATACAGGTTTAGTAGAAATAGTTGAAATACCTGAACACAGATGGTTTATTGGAGTTCAGTTCCATCCTGAGTATAAAAGTACCGTGGTTAATCCACATCCGCTTTTTGTCGATTTTGTAAAGGAAATTTGTAAGGAATAATAACAAAATTATACTAATATTGCAGGCAAGTAATACTTGCCTTATTTTTTTATTAAAGATTATAAAGAAAATTTAAAATGGATAGGAATTCAATTATAGGTATTGTTATAATAGCCGGATTATTAGTGCTCTGGACACAAATAAACAAACCTTCGAAAGAAGAGATTGAAGCCGCAAAGCAAAAGAGAGATTCGCTTGAAATAGTACGTCAGCAGGAGGTTATTCAGCAAAAACAAATAGAACCAAATATTGCCGGTAATCTTCAGGATGAATCAAATGTTCAACAAGATTCAGTTGATTTTGATAAATTCGAAAGTCAATATGGTGGTTTTGCAGAAGCTGCTTATGGAACACAAGAGTTTACTACTTTAGAGAATGAGCATCTTCGTGTAAAAATAAGTAATAAAGGAGGCAGGATTTATTCTGTTGAATTAAAAGAATATAAAACATATACCCAAAAACCACTTTTGTTATTTGATGGTGATTCAACTGTTTTTGGTTTACAGTTTAATACAACTGATTTAAGAGGAATTGAGACGAATGATTTGTTTTTTGTTCCGGTTGAAACTACATCAAACTCAGTTAAGATGAGACTGTATGGTGGTGAAAACAAATACCTAGAATATGTTTACACTTTAATACCCGATGATTACATGGTCGATTTTGACATGAATTTTGTCGGATTCAACCAGGTGCTGGCAAATAATACGAATGTGTTAGACTTAAAGTGGTCAATGTATGTTCCTCAACTGGAAAAGGGAGCAAAGAATGAAAATATGTATACCACCATAGGATACAAATATTATCAGGATGAGGTAAATACATTAAGGTCAAGAGGTAAGGATGATAACAGTGAAGAGTTAAATACAAAGTTAAAATGGGTTTCATTCCAACACCAGTTCTTTTCTTCAATTTTAGTAGCTGACAATTATTTAACAAATGGAATTATTGAATATGTTACGTTTGAAGAAGATGCTAAATATTTAAAATATTTTGAATCAACCATTGGAATTCCATTTGAATTTTCTTCACAATCATCGGTTCCACTATCATTCTATTTTGGGCCAAATCATTTTAATACATTAAAGAAATATGATTTAGAGTTCGAAAAGATCATACCATTGGGAAGATCAATTATTAGTTGGATTAACAGGTTTGTGATTATACCGGTTTTTAACTTTTTAGATAATTATATTGCAAATTATGGCCTTATCATATTAATATTAACCATATTAATTAAACTTGTTTTATTTCCTCTAACCTATAGATCGTATTTATCTACAGCGAAAATGCGTGTTCTTAAGCCGGAAATTGATGAAATTAATAAGAAGTTTCCTAAGAAAGAAGATGCGATGAAAAAGCAACAGGCAACCATGGCAATGTATAAAAAAGTTGGTGTTAATCCAATGGGAGGATGTATTCCTATGGCGATACAATTTCCAATTTTAATTGCAATGTTCCGTTTTTTCCCGGCATCTTTTGAATTAAGACAAAAAGCATTTTTATGGGCCGATGACCTGTCTTCATATGATTCCATTATTGACTTACCATTTACTGTACCATTCGGATTTGGAGATCATATTAGTTTATTTACCGTTTTAATGGCGGTAGCATTGGTTTTCTCATCCAGATTAAACACCGGACAAATGAATGATGCAAATCAGCAAATGCCTGGAATGAAATTCATGATGACATATATGATGCCGGTTATGTTATTATTTATCTTTAATAACTATTCATCGGGGTTAAGCTATTATTATTTCTTGTCGAATGTAATTACATTGGGTCAAACCTTGTTCATAAGAAGATTTGTTGATGAAGAAGCTCTACTAAAGAAATTACATGAAAACAAAAAGAAACCTGTTAAAAAATCGAAATGGCAACAGCGTTTGGAAGATGCGGCAAAACAAAAAGGATATAAACCACCAAAGAAAAAATAATACATAAAAAGGTTGATCTATCGGATCAACTTTTTTTCTTAAGAGAATGAATAAAGAAACTTTAATTGGAACAATAGCAATTGGGATTTCCGCAATTATGTGGGGATTCGATGGAGTTGTTTTAACTCCCCGGTTGTATAATTTAGACGTAGGGTTTGTAGTTTTTATGCTGCATCTGATTCCTTTTGTTTTAATGAATGCTTTTATGTTCAGGCAATACAAGTTAATAAATCAGTTTAATTCAAAAGATATATTGATTTTTTTTGGTATTGCTTTAACCGGTGGAGCCCTTGGAACTTTATCGATTGTAAAAGCTCTGTTTTTGGTTAATTTTCAGCAGTTGAGTGTTGTTGTTTTGTTGCAAAAGCTGCAACCCATTTTTGCCATTTTATTAGCCGCGATATTATTAAAAGAAAAACTTACCCGAAGGTTCTTATTTTGGGGATTCTTGGCAGTAATTGCGGGTTATACATTAACATTTGAGTTTAACTGGCCCGCTATTTCATCAGATAAAAATACTGTTTTAGCTGCAATGTATGCTTTAACAGCGGCATTATGTTTTGGAAGTTCTACTGTTTTTAGTAAGATGGGGTTAAAGAAATATAACTTTAAAACAATGACATTCTATCGTTATGGTTTTACCGTGTTCTTAATGCTTTTATATGTTTTAGTCACTAAAGAGATCCATCAGTTTTCGCAAGCTACTCGTAGCAACTGGATATTTTTTATCATTATTGGCTTAACAACCGGAAGCGGTGCAATTTTTTTATACTATTATGGATTACGACGGGTAAATGCCATAATATCGGTAATTGTAGAGCTTATATTCCCAATATCTGCTATAATTTTTGATTACCTTTTTAATGATTCCCGGTTGTCTGTAATTCAATGGGCAAGTGCTGCAATTATGGTATTATCAATTATCAAGATTAATTATAAGGGAAAGATTAGTCAGGTGATTTTAAGAAGAAAGTGAATTTAATAAAATATCGAATTTAAAGAAAGGTTGGTCATACAGGGCCAACCTTTTTACATGAATCAATACGGATATATAAAATTAATCTTTAACTTTAGACATTGTCCTTAAATCAAGATAGTTGTACATGAACTTTCTTAGAAACAAAATATTGCTTTCTGTTTTATTTGTTGTGCTAGTGGTTATTGTTCCGAGTTTTATTTTCTCAATTTACCAATATAACACCATAACTGATGAAGAAATGGTAATTGATGAAGTATACAACAATCAACTGGAATCCATTTTATTTTCAATTAACCAATATTCAGTTGATGTAACAGATACGTGGATAAAGGAAATTAATGAAATTTACTCATCTGATAATCAACTTAATCTAAATAATTTAGAAGACTTATTAAATCAAAATGATGTATTAAAACAATTTAATATTTACAGTTATGATCATCCGGAAAACCCTGTTGTTGAGATATCAAAACTAGAGAAAGCTAATGAAATAGGTCGAATTATACTTGATTTTATAAATAATAATCCACAAAAAATTAATGAATTAATTGAATTTCTGGAAAGTGATTACCAAAAGGTTTTAGGAGAAAAAACGGATTTGTTTCAGGACTTAACCTATTTAGTTTTTGCCTTAAAAATGGATACACTCCAAAGTATTGGAGTATTAACAATTGATACCAAACAATTTATATCGGAAACTCTTTCTCCTAAAATTCAACACATAGGAGAGGAAAGAATGAATATTTTGGTTTTTAAAAACAATAACTCTGAAATAGTATATTCAAATAGTGTTTCGGTAAATACTGTGGAAAGTGTTCAGAAATCAAAGGAATTATGGCTTATTCCGGGTTATAGTGTTGGAATTCATTTAACAGGTAATACGTTAAATGATTTAGTAAGAAAAAGAGTGAGAACCGTAATATTTCTGGTTATACTATTTAATTTGCTTATCATATTCGGAACCTGGTTTTTATATTATAATGTAAAAAAGGAAATGGAGCTCGCAAAAATAAAAAGTGACTTTGTTTCAAATGTATCTCATGAATTAAGAACGCCGTTGGCAATGATCTCAATGTATTCAGAGACTTTAATGATGGACCGGGTAAAAGATGATCAAAAAAAGAAAGAATATTATGAAGTTATTCAGTTAGAAACGAACAGGTTAAATGGAATAGTGAATAATATTTTAAATTTTTCCAGGATTGAAAATAATAAGCGATCTTATTCATTCAATTCCTGTTCTATAAACGAAGCTGTTAATGAAGTTATACATGTTTATAAACACGAGTTACGGAACAAAGGTTTTACATATGATTTAATTCTTTCGGAAGATCTTCCGAAAATAAAAATAGACAAAGATGCCGTAAAGGATGCAATTATTAATCTAATATCTAATTCAATAAAATATAGCGAAAATAATAAGCATATAGGCATAATTACAAATACTGAGGGGAAATACCAATTCATTGAAATTAAGGATAAAGGAGTTGGTATAAACGAAAAAGAACAAAAACATATTTTTGAAAAATTCTATCGGGTTCGCGAAGGAGATTTAGCTTACAAGGCGCAAGGTTCAGGTCTGGGTTTAAGCATTGTAAAACATATTGTAGATGCACACAATGGTAGAATAATTGCTAATAGTAAACCGAACGGGGGTAGTAGTTTTAAATTATTATTTCCTTCTATTACATAACATTTACGATATGGCCAAAATACTTATTGTTGAAGATGAGCAACACATGTTATCAGGATTAAAAGATAATCTTGAATTTGAAGGTTATAGTGTAGATACTGCAGGGGATGGGAACGTAGGTTTAAATAAAATACTTCATTCGGAATTTGATTTAATTCTAATGGATGTTATGCTTCCTAATATTTCTGGTTTTGATATTTGTAAAAAAGCAAGAAAGGAAGGGATAGAAACTCCTATTATTTTTGTAACGGCTAAATCTGAGGAAATTGATAAAGTTATTGGTTTGGAAACAGGAGGGGATGATTATATCACAAAACCATTTAGTTTAAGAGAATTGTTAGCGCGTGTAAAAGCAGTTTTAAGAAGAGCTCAACATGCAAATGTTAGTAAAGAAGGATCAAAAGAAGTTCAAATAGGAAAGCTAACTGTAAATTTTGATACGTATAATGCTTTTTTAAGTAAAATGCCTGTAAAGCTATCTATTAAGGAATTCGATATTTTACATTGTTTATGGAGAAGAAAAAATGGAACCGTTACTCGTGATACATTACTTGATGAGGTTTGGGGATACGATTATCACCCTACACCACGAACAATAGATAATTTTATACTTAAACTACGGCAAAAAATCGAGGACGACCCAAATAAGCCAAATCATATACTAACCATACATGGGATAGGCTATAAGCTTATAATTAATTAAATCGATGACATTTTTGTGACATTTAATGACGAACTTTGACATTATTGTGACGAGTTAATGTTATGTGGCTTGTAGTTTAGCATTGAAATTAAATATGTTAAACTAAATCTTAAAAGCCATGAAAATAGTTAAAATATTAACATTAACAGTAGCTGTTCTTATAGCAACAATGGCAGTGGGGCAATCAAAGAATAATAAAGAGACTCGAAAAAAAGCCGTATCTCAATTGAATAATGATGTAAAAGATTTATTTGCCGGGATGCCATTTGAAGAAATTATGCATGGTACTAAAAAATGTGAATTGTCCTTGTGTTTTGGGGTAAATGATGATGGAACGGTTCATTTTTATCATGTGCTGGGGAAAAATTATGAATTAGTTGAATATTCCAAAGAATTATTATCAAATAGTGATCTGTATTTAGAGAAGTATCTATTTAATGAGGACATTTATTGGATTAAAGTTAAATTTAAGTATGTTTATTGATCTTAATTTATTTTAAGTTATATGAAATTCACTTTGTTAAAAATGATTGTTGTACTTGTAGTTCTGCTAATCTTTGCAGGTGAATTGGCTGCTCAGGAATTAGAACGTTTTAGAGGCCTGCAAGGATATTGGCAGTTTACTGTTGGAGACAATGAAAATTGGAAAAATGTGGATTTTGATGATAAGGATTGGGATAGGTTATATGTGCCTGAATCATGGGAGTCACAAGGATATAATGAATACAACGGTTTTGCCTGGTATAGAAAAACATTCAAGTTATCAAATGTAAACTTAAACAAACCGGTTTATCTGGTACTAGGGAAAATAGATGATGTAGACGAAGTATTTGTAAATGGAGAAAAGATAGGACAGTCAGGGAACTTTTTTCCTGCGTTCTTAACTGCACATAACATAGAACGTGTATATAGAATTCCTCATAGTTTATTAAAAAGGGATAACAATAATTTAATTGCTGTTCGTGTTTATGATTCCCATCTAAGTGGTGGAATTTATGATGGAGAGGTGGGATTATACTATGATATTACAAACGATTTACTTGAGGTTAATTTGGAAGGGAAATGGAGTTTTGCGTTAAGCCATCCCCCGGATAATATAAATCCAAACTTATCAGAATTGGAATGGACAAAAATAAATGTTCCGGCCAAATGGGAGGATGAAGGTTTTGAAGGATATAATGGATATGCAGTATATATGAAGACTTTTAATATTCCTGAAAAATTAGCTGAAGAGGATTTAGTGTTGTTATTAGGTAAAATAGATGATTATGATTATGTATATTTCAATGGTAAACTGATCGGAAAGGTATTTGATTTAAAAAAGTACGGAGCATACTCGGGAAAGGGCAATGAATATTCTGCTTTGCGCGGTTATAAAATACCTTCCAAATATATATATGAAAATGAAAGAAATACGATTGTAGTAAAAGTTTATGATTATTTCAAAGATGGAGGAATTTATGAGGGACCAATAGGTATTACTACGAAGGAAAAATTTAAGTATTTTGAAAAAAAATATTATAATAACTATTCCCTATGGGATTTTCTAATAAATTGATATTGAGAAAAATATTGTTTGTAATTTTTGGGTTGTGTTTTGCTTTCATGGAATGTTTTGGCCAGGAACTAACTACTATTGCTGACTTAAATGGAGAATGGAAATTTTCTATTGGTGATAACCTGGAATGGTCTAACATCAATTTTAATGATGAAGACTGGAATGAAATAAGAGTGCCTGGCTCGTGGGAATCACAAGGTTATTATGGTTATGATGGGATTGCATGGTATCGTAAAAAGGTTAATGTTCCATCTGAATTCAATAACCAGAATTTATACCTTGATCTGGGTTATATTGATGATGTTGATGAGGTTTATCTTAATGGAGTTAAGATTGGTGCAACCGGGGGATTTCCACCACAATATAAAACTGCCTATAATGCAAAAAGGTTATATCTTTTACCAAAAAGATTGATAAAACAAAATTCAGAAAACTTAATTGCCGTACGGGTTTTTGACGAACAACTGGAAGGTGGAATTATTAGAGGAAATACCAGGTTGTTAAGGGAAAAACATCCTTTGCAGCTTGATATGGATTTACAAGGCTTATGGAAATTCAAAACAGGAGATGATCTCCAATGGAGCAATTTAAACAACTATTCGGATTGGGATGAAATTATTGTACCTGGTACATGGGAGAATCAAGGATACCATAATTATGACGGATTTGCCTGGTATGTAATACAGATAGAACCCGGTATTGAATTAATCTCAAATAAACTGGTTTTAGTACTTGGGAAAATCGATGATATTGATGAGCTATATATAAATGGGAAATTGGTAGCAGCAACCGGAAGATTAGAAAAAGGTTTTAATGATATTGTTGTATCGACAGAATACAATGAGTTTAGAGGTTATTATTTGCCGGATAATATTTTTGAACCAAATAAAATTAATACAATTGCTGTAAGAGTGTATGATGCCAGAGTTCATGGTGGTATTTATAAAGGGCCGGTCGGAATTGTAACCCAGGAAAAATATATTCGCTATTGGAGAGATAAAAAAGAATCCAGATAAGATAATGAAATCTACAAAGATTTTTCGAAGATACGGATACAAATACTTCTTAAAATATCAATGAAAATACCGTTGAATAATTCGGAGTTGATTTAACAACAATATCCCCACTATGCAATCTCATTATTTGTTTTGATAAACTTAAACCAATTCCGGTTCCGGTTTCTTTTGTTGTAAAAAAAGGAATAAAGACCTTGTCAATTATCGATTCATCAACTCCTTTACCATTGTCTGTTATTTGAATTATATTCCGGTTTTTGGAGTTTTTAGAGTAGTTTAGTCCTATTTGTGGTTCTTGGGTCTCTTTTAAAGCAAAAACAGCATTTTTAATAAGATTTATCAAAACTTGCTTTAACATATCAAAATCTGCATTAATAGAGGTATTCTGATCAACTTCCTTAACTTGAAAATCAATGTTCGCTTCTAATAATTCTTGTTTAAATAAAGTGCTGATGTCGTCAAATAAACAGGAGACTTTAAATTCTGTAAATGTTGGTTTGGGAAGTAATGTTAAGCTCCTGTATTGCTCTACAAAATGAAGCAATGAATTACTTGTAGATTCAATAGTTTTTATGCCTGTTTGAGTTTTTTCAATGTTCTTCTCTATATTCGAGCTTTTTTCAATCTCATTTAAATATCCCTGGATTGCTTTTGTTAAAGAAGTGATTGGACTAATAGAATTCATTATTTCATGCGTTAATACGCGAATTAATTTTTGCCACGATTCCATTTCTTTATTCTCTAATTCATTCCTAATATCATTAAAGGAAATTAAATTTATAACCGTATCATCAATACTAAATAAAGACTTTGTAAATGATAACACGTTAGATTCAATGATATCGGGATGTTCTTTAGATGGAAAATTAATTCTTAGTGTTTGGTTTTTAGATGGTTCGAGTTCTTTGATTACTGTAGGTAAAGCTATATGAATTTTATTAAGCTTTGAGATATTATCTGTTTTTTTAGAGTTTAAAAGTACTTCGGCATAAGTATTAAATGAATCAATTTTACCGTCGTTCAAATATGTGATAATTCCAACTTTAGCATTTTCAAAAACTCCCTCAAGTAATGTTTTCTGTTTTATTATCTCAAGATTTTTTTCTTGAATTATATTGTTAATCTTTTGAAGAAACTCGTTGTAATTTGAAATTAGAATTTGTTTGTTACGTGACTCGAAAAGTAATGATGAATCATTACTGGAAATTGCTTCAAAAAAGAGTTTAATATCGGAGCTTAGTCTTATAAAATATCGAATAAATAAAATTATTTGTGCTGTAAGTAAAACTGATAAATTAATTATTACAAAAACATATTCGTTTTTTATTATTCTGTATGCAAATGCAATCAAAAAGCAATTTATAGTTATAAGCAATATTCTAGCCAGAATATTCATTATTATATTTTTATTTTTCATAGCGGATCTTATAAATTATATTTCTGCATTTTGTTATATAATGTCTGACGGGCAATACCAAGTTCTTTAGCCGTTTCTTTTATATTACCATTATTATTACCTAATGCACTTAGTATTGCATCCTTTTCAACTTCATCAAGTTTTTTAGGGTACCCTTTATTAAATGTACTAATGATAGGACTATCCAATAAAAAATCCGATGATCTGAGAATACTACTTTCGCTTAAGATTACTGCTTTTTCTATCGTATGTTTTAATTCCCGGATATTTCCCGGCCAATAATATCTCATCAACTGTTCATTAGCATCATTACTGATTTTAAGATTAACTTTATCATATTTCTTTTTATAAAAAGATAAAAAATGATCGGCCAATAAAGGAATATCTTCCCTTCTTTCTCTTAAAGGTGGAATATCGATCTGAATTGTATTGATCCTGTATAAAAGATCTTCTCTGAATAAATTTTCGATAAGCAGTTGTTTTAGATCTTTATTCGTTGCGCAGATTAGCCTGAAATCAACAGGGTACGATTGACTTGATCCTACAGGATTCACTCTTTTTTGTTGTAGAACAGTTAGAAGTTTAGCTTGATTGGAATAAGAAAGATTTGAAATCTCATCTAAAAATAAAGTGCCATTTTCTGCTACTCTTATTTTACCGGTTCGATCTTCTTTAGCATCTGTAAAAGCTCCTTTTTTATAGCCAAATAATTCACTTTCAAATAATGTGTCAGGTAAAATCCCAACATCTATACTTACGAGTGAATGATTATTTCTTTTAGATTGTTTATGAATTTCTCGTGCAACTAACTCCTTACCTGTGCCATTTTCACCAAATATTAAAATGTTTGCATCTGTTTTAGCTACTTTGGAGATTATATTTTGTATCTGTTTAAAACTTTGTGATTCTCCAATTAAAGGATCAATGCTTTTAGTAATAATCTCATTCAGATGATCTTGCTTGTCCTCAAGAGATTTAATTTTTTCATTAGAGTATTTAAGTTTTAAAACATTATTAACAGTAATAATTAATTTGTCATTATCCCACGGTTTAAGAATAAAATCGGATGCGCCTTGTTTCATGGCTTCTACTGCCAGATTAACATCGCCATAAGCTGTTATGAGTATAACCATTATTGAATCATCCAGTTCTTTTATTTTATTTAACCAGAATATACCTTCATTACCGGTATTTAATCCCGCGCTAAAATTCATGTCCAATAAAACAACATCTATTTTATTTTTGGATATTATTTCCGGAATTAAATTAGGGTTCGAACTGGTTGTTATATCTGAAAACTCATCGCTTAAAATTTGATCGAGTGCATTGAGTACATTTTTATTATCATCTACAATTAAAATCCCGGCATTTTGCATAAAAACTTTATTAAATTCGTTTGAGCAATTTATAAAAAAATGAATATAAGTCCAAAAAATGGACACAGCGAGTCCTGAAATTGGACACAAATCTGATTATGAGTAATAAGTGTATCTTATAACTATCTCTATTATAGATTATTATTAATTATGGTATGGTATTGGGCTATATAAATTCAAATTTTAAATTTAATAGCTATGTTTAAAAATTATATCAAAACAGCGTTTCGAAATATTGTAAGGAATAAATTCATTTCTTTTATAAATATTGGAGGCTTAGGTTTCGGAATAGCCATATTCCTAATCATTATTTTCTATGTTTTACATGAATTAAATCACGATAAGTTTAATCAAAATTATGAGAATATTTATCGATTGGATTTGGTTGCAGAAAATCAGTTAGCTCTTTCACCAGGTATGGTAGGTGAATTATTAACGAATGAACTCCCGGAAATAAAAAACTTTAACAGGATGGATTCATATCGTGATTACGTGGTTAAGTATGAAAATAATATACTCGAAGTAAAAAACTTACTATTAGCGGATTCTTCTTTTTTTGATATGTTTTCTTATGAATTGATAAAAGGAACTAAACAAGATTTACTTAACAGGCCCTATACAATCGTTCTTAACGAAACAACTGTTTCTAAGATATTTGGAGATAAAGATCCGGTAGGTCAGAGGCTATTATTTAACAATAAATTTGATTTTGAAGTGACCGGTGTAATAAAAGATATGCCAGATAATTCTCACATTCAGGCTAATGCGATAATATCCATTGAAAATCTAAAAAAATTCAGGAACGACGAAGAATTATTCAATCATTTGGGAATGTGGAACTATTATACCTATTTTTTAGTTAATGAAGGAACTAATAAGGAAGTATTAGAAGAAAAAATTACTGATCATTTAAGAACATATTTTTCAAAATTTACAAATGAGGCAAGCGAAATCAATTTTACGTTAGTACCGTTAAAAGACATTTATTTTACAAATTCCAGGGCATACGAATATGAAAGTGGAAATAGAGCTCAATTAAAAGTATTCATTGCTGTTGGTATTATCATTTTACTAATTGCAATAATTAATTATGTAAACCTTACAGTAGCACAATTATATAACAGATCTAAGGAATTAGGTATTAGAAAGGTAATTGGTGCTAAAAAGAAAATCGTATTTTTCCAACTCATTATTGAATCGATTGTCTTTTCTGTAATTGCCATCAACTTGTCATTAGTATTTATTGAAATTCTGAAGCCAATATTTAATGATTATTTAAATATTCAAATAAAGATCGGGTATTTTGAGAATCCTATGCTAATTCTTTACTTCTTATTGGGCGGGATATTAATTGGGATCTTATCCGGTATTTTCCCTGCATTACATGTTGCCGGTATTAATTCTGTTAAAGCCATGAGTAAAGAAATAACACATGGAAAAACCGGAATTTTAATTCGAAAGAGTCTTATTATAATTCAGTATATCATTGCCAGTTCACTTGTTATAGCAACATTCATTGTTTTAATTCAAATGAGATATATTCAGAAAAAGGATCTGGGATTTGATAAGGAACAACTTATTTATTTAAAAATGAATTCTGATATTCGAAAAAAGCAAGATGCTTTTAAGGATGAATTGTTAAAAAGAACGGATATTAAGAATGTCTCATACTCATATGGTTCTTATAGGGTAGAATCAGAACACTGGTCGAACAATGACGGAGAAAAGAGTTATGCGTGTCATATTGAATTCGGCGATAAAGATTATTTGGAAACTTTGGGTATTGAATTAATTGAAGGAAGAAACTTATCCGGAAATGTAAAAACCGATGAAGATAAATTTCTTATTAATGAAACAGCTGCGAGAGAAATATTTAATGGGAACGCGATTGGAGAGAAGATATTTGACGGTGAAGTTATAGGTGTGGTTAAAGATTACTCTTTTGAGACCTTACATAAAAATATAGAACCTTTAGCAATACTCCTGGAAACAAACTATTCAAGCATGATCAACATAAGAATAGATAGCGATAACTGGACCAAAGTGATGAATGAAATAGATGGAATATGGAAAGATTTTTCACCTAATTTTCCATTCGAATTCAACTTTGTTGATAAGTATTTGCAGGCAAAATATAAAAAGGAGATAGAATTTAGCAGGCTCTTTATTCTTTTTTCGATCATATCAATACTTATTGCATGCTTGGGCATTATTGGATTAATTTCTTTTACCATTCAACGAAAATCAAAAGAAATAGGTATTCGTAAAGTGAATGGAGCAAATGCATTTAGAATAATATTAATGCTTTCATCTGAATTGAATACATTAGTTATATGGTCGAATGTTATCGCTATTCCTGTAACCTGGTATTTAATGAGTAAATGGTTGCAAGGTTTTGCATTTCATACGGAATTACCATACTGGGTATTTATTATATCTTTCTTAATTGTATTAACCATTACATTTATTGCAATTTCTTATCAATCATATAGGGCATCGAAATTAAACCCGGTTGATGCACTTCGCTATGAATGATCTGAGAAGATTGTGTTTGATGAAGGTATTAAGTAAAGAGGTTTTTTAGTGGACAACCTCTTTACATGCTTGATTAATAAATTACGACTGAATTTATTTAACTAACTACTTTCAGATTTATTATTGTTTAGAAAAGCATTATGGAATTTTCTTTCCGGATTTCAGATAAATAAACAAGGCAGCTTTTGGGTAAATCTTTGTGATGTTTTCCGGTTTTGAACACGGAATCAGAAATATGGAGCAATAGGTTCGAAAGAATAAAAAAATACAATATTTAATATAAACAGCTTTGCTTTCGTAATTTCCCAATACAGAAATTTTATTCCGGTAATAATTGTATTACATGGAAATAGTATATTAATTGTAAAAAATGTCTTTTGTATGTCAAACTCTGTATTCGTAAGGCTTTAACATTAGTAAACTATATAAAATTGATTCTATACAAACAAAATCCATGTTGACTCAGTTTTCAAGCCTTTAAAAACAAGAATTTAGTTCAAATATCTTTTACTTATTAATCATATTTATTAACTTCGAAGTAAGCATAAAAAGTACTTAAAAACTTAATATGGAAAATAAAACTTCAAAAGTTGTAATGAGTGAGCCTAGAATAAGACTTTTAAATACCAGAAAACTTATTGACTGTAATATGCTTATGAAAGTAATACAACAATCACTTTCGTCAATTATCAAAAAAAACAAGGCAGAATTAGTGATTGGGAAACTACCACGAATTAAGGTTTATAAAGAGGAATTTATTTCATTATTTCAGAATTTGATGTGTATAGTACCTTATTATTTTACGATAAAAAAATAAAAGACATGGAAAGAATTATTAACTCAGTTCTACTGGTAGATGATGATGAAGCAACCAATGTCTACAATACAGTAATGATTGAGGACACCGGAATAACTGATAATATTTTAGCTGCCAGGAGTGTAACAGAAGCCCTAAATATCCTAAATAATGCAAAAGAAAATATAGATACATTACCTGAACTGATCCTGCTCGATATTAATATGCCAATAATGAATGGTTGGTATTTGTTAGAAGAATTAAAACATTTTGAACCGGAAGTATTATCCAGGTTAAATATTGTTATGTTATCCGCTTCGGATAATCCAAATGATATCAAGAAAATTGATAAATATCCTTTTGTTATCGATTATTTATCAAAACCATTATCGGAGGATAAAATACAAAAGCTTATCAGTAAATATAGATCGAACGCTGGGAGGTCCACCAATTTGCGTTAACAGGGTAATATGCAGCTGGTTTGTCCTCAATATTTTCTTACCATTGAACTTCTAATTTAACCATCTACTATAATGAGAATCCCAAAAGTATAAGGTCATCCACCTGCTCATTTTCTCCTTTCCAGTCAATAAATTCTTTTATTATCTTATGTTCTTGATGTAGAATTGAAATATTGCTATATCTTTTTATAATGTTTAATATACCTTTTCTATTAATTTTTTTATTTTTTTCTCCTCCAAATTGGTCTGTAATTCCATCTGAAAATAAGTATATTTTATCGTTTGTGTCAATAGTAAATTCTATGTTGGCCTTGCCTTCATTATTCATTAACCCACTTAACACTTTCAAATACTCAACTGTTTTTTCTTCTGATTTTTCTATGATATATTTAATTTTTTCAGTTTTTAATATTTGTGAATTAATTTTTGGTTTATCAGATACAATGATGGTTTGAAAGTTATTTGCAGAGAATTGTACTTGTTTCGTTTTAACGTCGATTATGTATAACCCTAATTCAATACTATCATTATTGTTAGAGACATCAGAAAGAGAATAACTAACTAATTGTTCATAAAAATACTCAACAATTTTTGATGCTTTCTCGTTTTTTTTAATTCGAAAGAAAATGTTATTCAAAATACTAACTCCTAATACAGACATCATTGCCCCGGGAACTCCATGTCCAGAGCTGTCTCCTACAGCCAAATATATTTTGTTCTCCAATTCTTTAATCCAAAAAAAATCTCCGCCAACTATATCTCTTTGATTGTAAAAAATAAAATTATTAGGTAATATGGAGTTTAATATTTTAGGTGATGGTATAATGGTTCTTTGAATTTTTTTAGCATAGCGTAAACTTTCTAACGTTTCATTATATAATTTATTTATTTTCCGCGTAGATCTCTGAAGTTTTATATGCGTATTTACCCTGGCGAGTAACTCATCTTTTTTAAACGGTTTGGTAATATAATCAATCGCACCTGCTTTAAATCCATTTACTATACTTTCCTGGTCGGTTCTTGCAGTAAGAAATATTATCGGTATACCGGCGCTTTTGTTATTCTGTTTTATTCGTTCACACACCTGGTAACCATCAAGTTCCGGCATCATAATATCAAGTAATATTAGATCGAATTTATCTTCTGTTGCCCAATTAACAGCTTCCGATCCATTTGTTGTAAACTCAATTTGATAACCTTCTTCCCATAAAATACTTGCAAGTACTTGTATATTTTTAGGTTCATCATCAATTATTAATACCTTTGCCTCTTCTAATGTTAACATATAAAACTCCTTTATATTTCAAACTTTCCGTTATTAATTAATAAATTTATAATAGTAATCTACCAATCTATCTATCATTTTGTAAGTTTTAATTATATTAAATGATCTTGCAGAAACAGACATTTCTTTACCAAATGAAACAAGTTCTTCCACTTCGAAATTGTCACCTGTTTTTATTATTTTATCATATAATTCCGTAATTACACTATTTGATTTTCTTTTTTCAAGCGATTTAATTAAAGGTCCAATATCCTGTTTAAAATTATCTATTAAACCTGGTGTTAAAGAAATTTTTTCCAGATTAACAATGTCTTTCTGAGCCTTTTTGTGTTGAATCTCGACTTTTTCATACGGTAGATGAACTGTTAAGACAGAAATAATATCACTTAATTCAATTGGTTTATTAATTATTTCGTTAAAACCGCCTTTACCTAATAGTAACGCTTTATCCAAATGAACCGTAGCTGTTATTGCTACTACCGGCGTATTTTTTAATCCAGGATTTTTCCTTAGTTCCTTTAATGTCTGATAACCATCAAGGCCGGGCATTCGCATATCCAGAAAAATAAAATCCGGTAAAATTTCTTGGGCAATCTTTATACTTGTTTCTCCATCAGAGGCCTCGTATACTTGAAGGTTATGGTACTTTAAAAAATTCCGAATTAACTCCCTGTTCTTTTCAATATCATCTACAACTAAAACCTTTGAGCCTTCAAAAACAATTTCGTCAGGGTCAAATTTTATTTTAGAATCCGGTTCTCCTTCAAATATCTCAATGTTTTTTAATGTAAAATAGAATTTACTGCCTTTATTAATTTTACTCTCAACCCGAACTTCACTGTTCATTAAATTTAGAATCTTATTTGAAATTGCAAGCCCAAGCCCAGTGCCACCATATTTCTTAGTGTTTTGCCCTTCTTTTTGATGAAAAGCATCAAATATTTTTTCCTGGTTATTCTTATTTATTCCTATTCCCGAATCTTCAATTGAGATTTCCAAATTAACTTTACTTTTAATCTTATTCACAGGTTTTATGGATAATTTTACAAAACCTTTGTGTGTAAACTTAACTGCGTTACCCAGAAGATTAATAAGTACTTGTTTAATTCTTAATTCATCTATTATGATATATTTTGGTAAATCATCATGAATATCTATTATTAGCTTTAGATCACGTTCCTTAATTCTAACTTCAAACAGGGATTTTAGGTATTGAATTAAATTTTCTATACTAACCGGTTCCGGTTGCAATTCTAATTTCCCGACTTCAATTTTTGATAAATCCAGAATATCATTTATTAATCCTAAAAGTGTTTTCCCACTGGATCTTATAGAGTCAACAAAATCTTTTTGAATAGGGTCCTCTATTTGTTTACTTAAAATCTCGGAAAATCCTATTACGGCGTTCAATGGTGTCCTGATTTCGTGGCTCATGTTAGCTAAAAATTCACTTTTTGTTTTATTAGCTTTTTCAGCTTCCTCTTTACTTGCTGCCACTTCTTCGTATGCTTTTTCAAGTTTCTTTGTCCTGTCCTTTACTTTTTGCTCAAGGTTTTCATTAAGTTTTTTGATTTCAAGTTCGGCATTTTTTCTGGTTGTTATATCAAGAGCCGTACCGTAGAACTGTTTTACTTCTTCGTTTTTATCTAACTGAACATTAGCAATGCCATCTATGTATTTAATTTTACCATTTGGTAATTTAACTTTATGCTCAATATGAAAACCAGTTTTTGTATCCAGGGAATCTTGAATTGCATTGCCCAGACTAATTGCATCCTCTTCAGATAAAAATTCAAAATAAGTACTTAAATTAGGTTTGAACTCATTCTTTTTAATTTCAAAAATGTTATATAATTCATCGGACCAATTAATTTCATCTTTTTTAATATCCCATTCCCAGGAGCCTAAATGAGCAATTTTTTGTGCCTCACTTAACATAAGTTGTTTTTGTTCGATCTCTAAGCGGTCTTTTTTACTTTGTGTGATATCTATTGTTGATCCAATCATTCCAACCACCACATCATTTTTATCCTTCTTTAATGAATAAGATAAGCGCCCAATAAATTTATTTCCTGATTTTTTCTGCATTTTAACCTCGGTAACATGCCGTCCTTTTTTAATTAAAGGTTTAATTACCTGGTTTTCTAAAAATGAATGTTCTTCTTTAGGATAAAGTCTGGATATATGTTCGCCCAACATTTCTGACTTAGTGTACCCGAATAATTCTTCTGCTCCACGGTTCCACAAAGTAATAAAACCATTCATATCAGTTGTTACAACTGATTCGGCAATTTGGTTAAGAATTTGAGCCTGTTCAAATACAGCTTCTTCAATTTTCTTTCTTTCGGTAATTTCCTCGGTGTACATAATAATACCACCGATTTGGTTATTATCCGTATACCAAGGATGAATCTCATAACGCAACCAGTTTATGGAACCATCCTCTCTAACAAGCTTATATTCATCTACCTTAAGAATTTCACCATTCAGGCAGCGCCGATGGTAATTTTTCCGTATCTCAATGTCTTTAATTTCGGGAAATACATCATAATGGATTTTGCCAATAATATTTTTATCTTTTAAATTGTAATCTTTGTACCATCTGTCGCTTACCACGAGATATCTCATATTGGTATCAAACATCGCAACTGCATTTGGTGTGTGTTTTACGTAATATTTTAATTGTTTTTCACTTGTTTTTAATGCTCTTTCAATATTTTTCCTCTCAGTTATGTCTTTAGCTTCCGGTATTAATAATATAACATTGCCTTTTTCATCTTTTACCGGTTGTAGTGAAAAATCTACGGTTAAAGTTTCATTGTTTTTACCAGCCACTTCAACTTCATAACGTACATACTTACCATTGGCTGCTACTTTTATAGCATTTTTTAACTCCAGACTTGTTTTATCAGATAAGGTCCACCAGGGTGCTTCCCAAAATTTTTTGCCTCTTATTTTTTCCAGTGAGAACCCGCCAAAATCTAACGCTGTTTCATTGACTTCTATAATTGTTCCATCAATTTCGAGTAAACCAATAAATTGGGATTGATTATCGAAAAGAGCTCTAAATTTTTGCTCGCTTTCCATAAGTTTTTGTTCTGCTATTCTTCTATCGGTAATATCTCTAATAGCTGATGAAATTAATAACCTTTCGTTTGTTTGAATTGGGCTCAGGCTAATCTCAACAGGAAATTCTTCACCATTTTTTCTTAGCCCCACTAATTCCCTGCCAGCTCCCATAGCTCTTTTTTGAGGGTTCTTTAAGAACTTATCTCTATGCATAGCATGTTGCGTGAGTCTCTTAGGTATTAAAATTTCAATCTTTCTATCGATCAAATCTTCAGTCAAATAACCAAACATTTTTTCAGCCTGGTTGTTAACCATTTTAATTTCACCATTGCTGTTTGTAATGATCATTCCGTCCGGAGCAGAAGCAAGTAAATCCCTGAATTTCTGCTCAGAAACCTTTTCTTCCGTAATATTATTAACAACCTCTATTATTAGGGAAACCTCGGAGTTTTTATCTAAGATCGGATAACCATTTATATCAAGATAATTGATAGTATTATTATCTTTAGGGATTTTAATTTCAATGTGCTTGTGTTTCTTTGAACTAACAACCTTCTTCCTAAATTCCTTTAGCATAATTTTTGTTTCCTGATCTTTTATAAGGGTATTCTCTCTAAAATTATTGCCTTCCTTAATTAAATAAAGGTTTGCCTCTTGGTTAGCCATATAAATATCAAAGCTTTTTGGGCAAATTACATACAAAGGTTCAGAAATAGAGTTGATAACATTTGAAAAAAAATCATTTTTTTCAATTATAAGATTTTTTGAATGATGCTCACGAATTTTCAGGTATGTTAAAATAAATGAAAGGATAATTGATAATGATATTAATAAGATTACAGGGATGGTAAAACGGGCAAGTATTTCTTTTTCAAGATTTTTAATTTTATCGTCGGAAACGTAGGAAATTACTTTCCAATAATCATCTGTTGCATAGTAATCAAGATTGTCTTCGTTTACATTTTTTGCGATTTGATGAAATGCTAACGTTTTAAATGTATATAATCCATCAGGTGTAAAGAACTGGCCTTTTTTATTATGATGAACAATATTCCATGCATCGGGGTAAATATTTGCATACGTTTTATCTTTTTTATCTTCAAACATGAACCCCCAGTTGTTTTCCTGATTGGGAGAGATAAGAAAGTAGCCATTCGGTTCCAGTACATGTGTACTGCTTAAGTGGTTTACATTAAGTGCTTTTATTCTTTGTATTAAGTCTTCAACAAGGTAGTTCACTATTACAATACCGCAAAAATCTTCTTCGCAATTCATGGTTCGTGTTCCAATTCTTAAGACCGGTTTGTAAGGGACCTCTATTTTACCATTTTCCACGTTTAAATCAAATTTTGAAAAATACAGGACATTATCGGATAGGTTTTTTAATTCCTGAAAATAATACCTGTTAGCTTTATTTTGTAAGAATTGATCATCAACAATTTCCGGTTTCCCTGAACAAAAATTAACTCTTATAACCTCCATTCCGTGCTGGTCTATAAACCGAATTTGATCATAAATCCCTTTTTGCTTTATATATTGGTAAAACTCATCTTTCAATAAGTCAAAAGCTTTACCGTTTACATACGAATATTTATCAACTAAAGCTACCAAATAACGCAAAAGAAGGACATCCCGTTCAACAAATGTAAAATCATTTATTATTTCATGTATTTGTAAATCAAGCTTGTTTTGCTCAGAAGTTTGTAAATTATTTATTGTTGATTTCTTTTCTGCAGTATACACAAAAAATGAAATTAGTAGGATAACCGATACAGATATAATTGATAACATTGTGTAATAAACAATGCTACTTCTTTTAAAAAAAGCTTTGATATTCATAAATAAAATTTAATATATCTATATAATTAAATAGATAAATTAAAGTTACAAAAAAAAGCACAAAAAAGAAAGTGTAAGTTGCTGATAATCTAGAAGTAGATAATTAACTTTTAACTAAATATATTTTTGAAAGGTTAAAATGGGCTAAAGCCCGGTTTTGTGGTTGTTTACTATTAAAGCAGGCGGTAAGCTATAAAATAAAAAAGATTGCCTAAAGCAATCTTTTTTGATATATATCCTTGAATTTATAATTTATCAATTCTTAAGGTACTTTACCATTATTATAGGTAGATATATTATTAGTAATTGTTTCATAAATATATTATCTTAATGAATAGTATTTGTTTCTTGTATAACAAATATAATGAAAATACATCCCTTGTTTTTGTAAGCTTCCCCTTTTTAGGATGTGTCCAAATATAAGCTGGATAAAAATATTAGTTTCCGTTGGCTTTAGCCGACGGAAACACTTTCGTCACAATTTTGGGCTTTAGCCCATTATTTATAAATTAGATAAAAAATAAATAAAATGTCATATACAAAAATCTGGGTTCATTGTGTTTGGACAACTAAATACAGAAAACCCTTACTCAAAAAGGAAATAAGGAATAAAATTCTGGATCACATTTCAGAAAATGCAAAATCTAAAGGTATTTATATGGATTGTATTGGAGGCTTTGAAGATCATTTACATTGTTTAATATGTTTAAAAAGAGAACAAAATATAGCGGATGTGATGCAGAAGATAAAGGGAGAGTCCTCGTATTGGATAAATAAGAATAAATTAACTGCTTTAAAGTTCAGTTGGCAGGATGATTATTTTGCTGTTTCTATTGGGGAATCACAACTTGGTAATTTGAGAAAATATATTAAAAACCAGGAGGAGCATCATCGAAGGAAGACTCTTTCTGAAGAGTATAATCAGTTTATTGATAAATATAAATTTGATATGGTAAAAATGGGCTAAAGCCCGGGATTGTGTTTGCTTATTATTATCCGCCAGCTAAAGCAGGCGGTAGTTATAAATAAAAAAAAGATTGCTTTTGGGCAATCTTTAATTTTTTGAGCGGGAGACGGATGATGACGAATCCGGAAATGGATTGTCATCATTCCGACATCATGACCGAAGTGTCTGATCGTCGGAAACTCGACTAAGCATTTGAACTATTTGTTTATTTTGAATTCCTTCATG
>JANQHE010000005.1 GCA_028282785.1 Bacteroidales bacterium
TTGATAACCTTACCATGACGTATGACGGAAACCAACTAAAAACAGCTGATGATAGTGGGGATTTAGCATTAGGTTTTTATGATGGAACTGATGCTGAAATAGAGTACCATTATGACCATAATGGAAATATGGATGTTGACGATAATAAAGGGTTTACGTTTACTTATAATTATTTGAACTTACCAAAAGAGATCGTTGGTGGAAATGATACGGTAAGGTATATTTATGATGCAAGTGGAGAAAAGTTAAGCAAAGAACTTACACAGGGCGGAGCAGTTAGTTACACTGATTATGTTGGGAATTTTGTATATAAAGAAGGAGATTTGGATTATATCTTAACCAGTGAAGGACGAATTACAGAACCAGTTTCAGGAACTATACAATACGAATACTTCTTAAAAGATCATTTGGGTAACACTCGCACTGTTTTTGCGGATGGAAACGGCGATGGAGTACTGGCAGACAATGAAGTGTTACAGGAAACACATTATTACCCTTTCGGAATGAGCATTGGAGATTTAGCTATTGACCGTGGAGCTGATAATAAACTAAAATATAATGGTAAGGAATTGCAGGATGATATGCTTAATGGAGTAAAATTGAACCTTTACGCATACGGTGCTCGTTATTATATGCCAGACGTACCTGTTTTTACTACGCAAGACCCGCTTACAGAATGGTTTTCTGACCAGAGTCCTTATCTATACGCTTACAATAACCCTATAAGATTCACAGATTTTAAGGGGATGAATGCTAAAGATAAAGTTAAAAAAGAAAAAGATCCAGAAAAGAAAACAGAAAAGAGAAGGTTTTTTAAAAAGAAAGGTAAAAATGGTGAAGATATTGTAGAAGTTTTGCATGATGATGTTGTGTATAAACCGGATAAAGCTGATAGAAAAAAACGAAGGAAATATAAAAGGTTAATGAGGGAAGTAAAAAAATATCAGAAAAATAAAATAAAAAAAGCGGATAGATTCACAAGTTGGATTTTAAGGAATATTGATTCGGAAGCACTAAATGAAATACTAGATGCACGTTATCAACCAGATGAAATGGATAGTAACACTTTTAAATATATTCATGACATTCGAAAGGGAGAAGAAAATGATACAGAGCCAGACGGTGAAATAAAAACTGATTCGCAAGGAAGACCAATTGTTGATAGTATCCCATACATTGTGACTGAAGATATGTGTAAGGATAGAAGAAATGGTAAGAAATATCTGACAAGACCAACAATAAATGGAACATATGAAAGTCTTGAGCCAGGTGATACATCACATTGGAATTATATTTATAAAGATACAACTAAGAATTCAGGAAATTAATAAAATATTATGAGACGAATTATATTTTTAATCGTAATTAGCTTGTGCTTATTTTCTTGTAAAAAAAGTACAAAAGTTGAAGTTGAATTATATAAAGATGGGAAAGTGAAATATGAGAAAAAGTTTCTCTATCCTAATGATACACTTAATTATACTTATACGGAGTATTACAATAATGGAATTATAAAGGATAATTACAAAGTTGTAAATGGGAATATACATGGTAGAGCAATAGCCTATTATCAATCAGGAAATATTGAAAATATTTCTGACTACGTTTGTGGTAAATTACATGGACTCAACTTAGTCTATAATGATAATAAAGAACTCGTTAGAGAATCACTTTATTTAAACAATCGGCAAAAGATATACTTAGCATACCAGAAAAATAAAAAAAATTATATTAAAAAGCTCGCTTATATTGTAAATAATGGGAAAGCTAAGGGGGTTGGACAAATGGTTATAAAAGAGACCGGTAATATTGACTATGATTTAACTTATTATTATCAAATTTTTATTGAGGAAGATACAGTAAAATTGGGTGAGATTATTAAAAGTAGTATTGTTCCTGTAATTGGTAATTGCAATGAAGAATGTTATATTGAAATAGAAATGGGAGAATTTGATGATACTTTCACAATGATTAATAAGAGTGAAGTTGAAGAATTTGAATTAAATAATTTGGACACCCTATTATATGATCATAAGGCTGACAAAGTTGGTATTAATTTAATTATGGGAAGAATGAGTGTAAGAAGTAGAATAGATGGTAGTCTGCTTGGAGAACTTTATATTTATAGAGATTATTACGTTGAATTTTCTGATTAGATATCTAAGCCCAATTCCGTTAGTAACAATATAATGAAATTAAAAAACTAGGTGCGATTTGTAATTACGTTTTAATTTTTATCGAATTTATAATTTATCAAATCAAGAAGCATTTATTATATATTATTTACGATACAGCAGGAATAAAGTTAGGCAAAGAACTTGTACAAAGCGGAGCAATTAGTTACCCCAGCTCGCGCGGACTTGTAGTCCGGGTGTAAGATATAACAATAAACCCTGAACGAATCGATTTTGGAAGTGGTGACAGCATTAATTTTATTTACGATGCAGCAGGAGTAAAACACGCCAGGTTGATAGATGGCAACGAGACAGGCGACCGTTATTACATAGGCAATATGGAATACAACCAAACACAAACATTAGAGTTTATACATACCAGCGAAGGCCGTGTACGGTATAATGGAGTTGATTATGCCTACGATTATTACCTAAAGGACCATTTGGGTAACACACGTACTGTTTTTGCTGATGGTAATGGCGATGGAATACTGGCAGATAATGAAGTGTTACAGGAAACTCATTATTACCCTTTCGGAATGAGTATTGGAGATTTAGCTGTTGACAGGGGAGCTGACAATAAAATAAAGTTCGGTGCTAAAGAATTACAAGATGATGTGTTAAATGGAGTAAAGCTGAATCTTTATGATTATAATACTCGTTATTACATGCCAGATGTGCCTGTTTTTACCACGAATGATTTATTGTCAGAAACCTACTCTTTCCAAAGTACATATGCGTATGCAATTAATAATCCGATTAGATTTACAGATTTTTTAGGAATGGGGCCTGAAGATGAAGTGAAAAGGAAGAAAGAAACTGATGTTAAGTTAGTTGCTTATTGTTTAAGGCAAGGATTACAGTTAGCTAGTATGGCTGTAAGTCAGTATAGTTCGCTTTTTGGAGCAGCTGGAGACGCAATTGGAGTAACGGAAGGACAATTGCTTCCAAATCCTGATTATGCATCTATGGACTTAACCATCGCAGAGACTTCATTGGAAATTTCATTGAGCAATGGTGATTTTGAAGATTTTACAGAAGTAGTGACTGATGTAAATAACACACTTGAAGAATATGACTTAAATATGATTGATTCATATTTATTGTCAGATGAACAATTAGACCAACTTACAAATGGAGATATTACATTGGATGACCTTACCGATTCAAAAGTAGATGCTGATGATTTAACGAGTGAGATGGATATGGAAGGAAATGAAGATAAAATTAATGTATTATTTAATAGACCTGATGAAGAAGGATTTTCCGAGAATCAATTTTTAGTTAATGGAACTATAGCACTATTTAAAAAAGGAGAAGAAGTAAAAAAGGAAGATGAAACAAAACAATAATAAATTACTGATATGAAGAATATTTTTTTAATAGCTACAATTATATTTTTGATTGGAATTATTTTTTCATGTAGAGAAAATAAAGATTATGCTGGAAATAAAGTTTTAGAGTGGCATGATTCATTAGAAACAAATCCTAAAAAGGTTTTCTTGTACTACAAAAGGAATGATTTAAACAATGGACTTATAAAGCAATATAGAAAGGATAGTTCATTAAAATATGAGATGCCAATAAAAAATGGAGTTGAACATGGTTTGGTAAAAGTCTATTTTTCAAATGATTCTTTGAATTATAAAGCAAATTATAAGAATGGATTAATGGATGGTTTAATAGAAAGCTATGATAGTAAAGGAAACCTAAAATTTATAGGAAACTATCTGGAAAATAAGAAAAATGGAGAGTGGAATTATTATAATAACGATGGTTTGATAATTAAAACCGAAGTTTATAAGAATGATACATTGATTTCAAATAATGAAGAAAATTGAGTTGTTTTTAACACAATTAGAGAATTTTGAAGTAGCAAACTTTTATAAATTCAAATTTGATTCTTTTATGCCGAGTTCTCAAAATAGTATTCTAAAAGAATTAAAAAAGAGAAATATGAATGTAAATGAAATAGATAAATTTACAATTCCACCTAAGAACTATTTAGAAACAATAGATAAAGATTTAGTGTGTCCGAATTGTTTATCGAATAAATATTACAATACGAAAGAACAAGACTCGGTAACTTTTAGTTATGTAACAATAGATTATAATTATGATGCAAAAATATGTTTAGTCTGTTCATATAGCAAGGATAAAGTGGATAATAAAAAAGTAAAAAAGAGTTTATTTTCAGTTCTCAATTTTATAAAAAAAAGAAGCGGAAATTAATAATAAAAAAGAAGTGCTAGAACTTATTTTCTTACGTTGGCAACAATTAGATATGTTCCAGTATGAGCATTTTTTAACAGGCTAGTTAAGCAACAGTCTCACTGTTTTTGCTGATGGTAATGGCGATGGAATACTGGCAGATAATGAAGTGTTACAGGAAACTCATTATTACCCTTTCGGAATGAGCATTGGTGATTTAGCCGTTGACCGTGGAGTCGATAATAAAATAAAGTTTGGTAGTAAAGAATTACAAGATTACGATTTGAATGGTGTGAATTTAGCATTATATGATTTTCATGCAAGATTAAAAATGAATGACATTCCTGTTTTTACAACCATTGATCCAAAGGCAGAAAAATACTATGAGTGGAGTCCTTATACGTATGCGTTGAATAATCCTATAAGATATATAGATCCAGATGGAATGGATCCTTGTGAAGGACGTGTTAATGGTGCAAAAGTTGAACTATCTAACATAACTAAGAATGAAGATGGATCTTATACATTTACCGAAACATTAACAGTACAAAAGGATAAGTTGATTTTTAAATCTGCTGATACTGAAAATAACATTTATAAAGAAGAAAGAGAACTAACGGTAACAGAAACAACGACTACAACAACAATTGATTCCAGCTAGCGCACGTTTATAACGCGTGTAACGAAAGAAAAAGGGAAAATAAAGGTCATGGACCAACATGAATGAAAATGAAATTGAGTTTCCGGTTTTCTGGAAACTCTTTTTGGTAATTTCGTATTTAACTAAAATGATTCTTTAGATTACATTATAATGGGCGAAGTCCGATTAGTTGCAAACAGAACAAATGCCGATTATGAGTATTTCCTGATAGATCCTGCGTTAGCGGGAGCTTATCCAATATTTTCAAGCAAGTAAAAAAGTATAATCCGAATATCCGAAACACAAAACAAATGGGGTTAAGCATAATTACATATTGGTTAAAGAATCATAATCTTAAAAAAAATTCAATACTTATCAGGACATAAATATGTAAGTTCAACAAAACGCTATTATGAATGACATTGAGAGTTTACAAAAGCAATTAAACTTGTTCCATTCATTGAGATAATATGGATACATTTTGGATATATCTAAAAATAAATATTGTAAAATAGTAACTAATTAGTTACCTTTGTCGTAGATTATGAAGAGAAGTATAATCTTATACAAAAATTACTTTGAAGAGTTTTATTGGACTCAGGAAGAAAAGATACGAATGAAAATAGACTTTGTACTAAACATCATTCGAGATCTTGACCAAATACCAGAACAGTATTTTAAGCATTTAAAGAATACTGACGGTTTATATGAAGCAAGAATAAAATTAGGAAGTAATATTTTTAGAATAATATGCTTTTTTGACAAAGGAAACCTTGTAGTATTGCTAAATGGTTTTCAGAAGAAAAGCCAAAAAACGCCAAAGAAAGAAATAGAATTAGCAGAACGATTAAAAAAGGAATATTATGAAGAACAAAGCTAACATAACAACGCTCGACCAGCACTTGGACAAAGCTTACGGAAAGCGTGGAGAAGAAAAAAGAGAAGACTTTGAAAGAAGTTATGAAGCTTTTAAATTAGGAGTGTTGATACGAGAAGCCAGGAAGAAAGCGAATTTAACGCAAGAACAACTGGCAGAGAAAACAGGAACAAAAAGAACTTACATCAGTCGAATAGAACATGATGCAAGTGATATCCGATTATCCACTCTACTTAGAATCATTGAAAAAGGTTTGGGTGGCAAATTAGAATTAAACATAAACTTATAAAATCCACACAGGTAAAGACAGGTAACTTGCTCCGCTAGGAGGCTTCTACTTGCTTTACAACATAGAAACCTCTTCTTTTTTGCCAAATTTATAATTCGGCATGCAAAGCATGACAGCCTCTTTTAATTGATAAAATAACGTATTTTTTATTTATTCAGCTCGTAGCCCATGGTCTTTCCCTTTTCCGTTGCTGGAATTCCTTTTGTCATCCAAACAGGTGCAGGTTCACCTTTCAAATAATGATCAAAGAATTGCATCATTCGTTTGCTAAGATCTTTATTGTTCGGACTTCTTCGTTTTTCATTGTGTGGTTGACCATTATAATTCAACATCCAAACAGGTTTATTTAAACGCCGCAATGCAACAAAGTATTCAATCCCCTGATACCAGGGTACAGCACCGTCAGCATCATTATGACGAATTAAAACAGGTGTATTTATTTTTGGTGCATAGAAAACCGGAGAATTTTCGATATAGTTTAGAGGTCTTTCCCAAAGAGTTCCACCAATTCTACTTTGCGATCTTTCGTATTGGAACATTCTACTTAAGCCTGATGTCCATCGGATTCCGCCGTAAGCACTTGTCATATTTGAAACCGGTGCTCCGATGGAAGCGGCCGAGAATAAGTCTGTTTTAGTGATAATAAATCCAGCCTGATAACCACCCCAGCTTTGTCCTTGAATTCCAAGTTTATTTTTATCAAGATAGTCTCGTTCATTTAAAAGAGCCAGAGTTCCGCTTACTACATAGTTGTATGCACTTTCTCCGGGATAGCCTTCCTTATAACGAATGTTTGGCATAAAAACAAAATAGCCATTGCTAATATAAAAAGTGGGATTTATTACGGAACGACTTGGTTTTGGCACATAATAATTGTGGATATTATCTGAATGAAGTCGGTAAAAGTACACGATCATCGGGTACTTTTTGTTAGGATCAAAGTTCTCTGGTTTATATAATAAACCTTCTTCTTCTGTTCCGTCAGCAGTTATCCATTTAACCAATTCAACATCACCCCATAAAAAATCCTTTTGTTGCGGATTCTCATCAGATACTTTTTCAATTTTTTTAAGTTCTGTAGTGCTGGTCCATAAGTCATAATATTCCTTAAAGTTTTCTTTTTGCCATATTAGCCTATCCGAATCTTTTGATTTTATTGGCCGGTCAAAATGATAGTCACCCATAATAAGTTTTTCCGGATCGGATTTGGAATTTAAAGTTGTCCTGTAATATCCTGATTGTTTACTTGTATAATTAAATGTTCTTAAAAAGATATCCTCTTTAGGATCTAAATATTCTTCCTTCCTATTAAGATTGTATACTCTGAATTCAGTATTCGATTTACGACCTAAATTATTAGTTAAGTTAATAGGAGATTGTTTCATCGTAGGATCGATTTTCCAAATGTCAAATCGATCATCAATTAAAATATACTTGTCATCTTTTGTCCAGGCAGAAATTCCATATGCATATGCATCCATTGGATAATCATGTTCTTCATCAAAGAAATTGACTTTTAGATTTCCGGTTAGATTTTTAGTCAATTGATCTTTAAACGAATAAGAAAACCAAGCTTTTTCATTAAATCGATACCAGCAAATAAATTTTCCATTTGGAGAGAGGCCAATCTGTGCTTTGAGTTTTTCTTTGAATAGAGTTTTCTTTCCTGTTTCAACATTAATGATGTAAACATCAAAGTATTGTGGAGTTTCCCACGAATTAAGTTTTTCATAAGGTTTATAATCATATCCTAAGGCATAAGTTCCATTACCCTTTTGGCTAAACTCAATATAGTTAACTTTTTCATTTTCAAGTTGAATTACTTTATTGGCTTTAATATGATAAACAGCTGTATATGATTTATTAAGGTCATCCTTTAATTCACTTAATTGTTGAGGTTGAAGCCTTGTATCTGTCCAGCTCCACAAATCCAGAACAACTTTTTCCTCATCAAGTAAAGTATCTTCGGGCTCTTCCATGGGCATATAAGCAGCCTCAAAAAACAGACGTTGATCATTATCAGAGAAATAAATATCTCCATGCTCACTTACCGTCCATTTTTCAGGTATTGAAGTTGATAAGGTATCTACAATTTTTAGAGGAGTTTTATCTTTAGTATTAAAGTAGTATAAGCTATAAACTTTGGTGCCTGTTGTGTCTAAGCTTTGAATATAAGCAATTTGACCTCCTTTATGATCAGAAGTAAGCATTTTGATTAACCCATTTACGGGAACTAAACTATCCAACTTTTCATTGTGTGTATCAAAAATGTATAAAGTAGATTTTAATAAAGTATCATTTTGTTGTTTAATAAAACTTACTAACTTTCCATTCTTAGATAAAGAATATTCAGTTATATTTTCAAACTCATATTTTTTACTTTCGATTGGATTATAAATTGCAAAGTTATATTCCTTTGGAGCATCATCATCAAAAGTTTTTTCTTCCTTTTTATTATCTTTTTTTGTGGTATCTTCAGGAATATCCTTTGTGTATAAATAAGCTATCCACGATGACTCTTCTTCAGCAATTTTGAATGATTTTATTTTTTCTACTTTAGTGACATGATTATTTCCAAAAACGAAAATTCCCAATGAATCTTTAGGTAATTCTTTTTTAGGAGTGTCTTTTAATTTTAAAGTGCGAATCGTGTCTTTGTAAGGATAAATTTTAAATACAGCAAAATCAGAGTTTGGTGAGATTTTGGCACCATTTGCTCTTTTAAAAGTTGTTTTTTGTTTTGAACTTACATTATAAAATACGGTTTTTCCATCTCCTTTGTAAGGGTTTGATTCGTACATGATCCAATTTCCATTATTAGAAATTGATTTTTTCTCGATATAGTTCCAATTATCGTAATCGGAATAACTTAAGGGCTTTTTGTTTGTTTGACCAAAAATAACACATATGGTGGAAACAAAAAATACTAGCAATATAGATCTTTTCATTTTGATTATTATTTATTTATAACTTATTAATACTTGCTTATTTAATTCTTCTAACCTGGTACTGAATTATTATAATCGTTCGGATTTTAACCTAATGAAAATTAGAGTGTTTTTTAAGAATTAGGTTTAATTGCAAATGTAAAACTAGAAATTCTGGTATCATAAATTAAATGCTGTCAATTTTTCAGTAAGAATAAAAAAATAATCTTTGGCACAAAAAATGATAATATAATAATTTATATATATAGATAAATAAATTTAAAGATGAAAAAAGTTGAATCTTATAGCATACTACAAAAAGAATTACAAAAAGAAGATGTCAGTTTTCTTCTTTTATATAAAAGTGGTTCAATCCAAAGTGAATGCGCATTAAGAAACATGAAGGATTTAAGTATTGAGGAAAATCTGAATTTTATGTTAGCAGACGTAAAGTATGTTCGCGATATACATCAAAATTATCATATTGATTCTGTTCCTTCACTTTTACAATTCAGGAAAACTAAACTGATTGGTATTTTTAAGGGATGTAATGAAAAGAGCTTCTTAAAATCTTTATTTGAAGACTCACTTTATTCGGTTATTGAAAATAAAGAAAAGGTAAAACACAAAAGAGTAGTAGTTTATACAACTCCAACCTGCCCTCATTGTACTACTTTAAAGAATTATTTGAAAGATAATAGGATACATTTTAAAGAGATCGATGTTGCAAGTGATCAGGTAGCAGCTCAACAAATGGTAAAGAAAAGTGGTCAGCAAGGGGTTCCGCAGATTGAAATAAATGGTAGAATAATCGTTGGGTTTAATAAACCAAAGATTGACAAGATATTAGAAATAAAATAAGTTGAATATTAAAATTAAAAAAGATGAAAGAATTACAACCTTTGAACGAACACGTTTTATTGGATATTACGGAAGAGAAAGAAGAACAAAAGACTGCTTCGGGAATCATTATTCCTGAATCGGCAAAAGAAAAAAAGAAAATTGCAAAAGTAGTTGCTATAAGCTCAATAGAAAATTCTGCAGTTGCAGTTGGTGATAATGTTTTATATAAGGAATATTCCGGTACTGAGGCTGAGATCGAGGGAAAGAAATTTTTGTTAATTCCCTATGCAGATATCTTAGCCAAAATAGTTGAAACAGAAGCGATCTAGAAAATATTTAAAAGAAAACCCGCTTTATTTAAAGCGGGTATAATGTTTTTTTAGCTTTTGGTTTATTCTGGATGAATAGCCTCAACCGGGCAAACATCAGCACAAGCACCGCAGTCAGTACAAGTTTCAGGATCAATTGTGTAGATATCACCTTCAGCTATTGCCTCAACCGGGCATTCGTCGATACAAGTACCACAAGCTGTGCAATCATCATTTATTACGTAAGCCATGATTATTTATTTTTAGTTTTAAAAATGTTAATTCAATACAAAATTATTTTCTTAATTTAAACTGAGAAACAAAAAGCTTATTAAATAACGCTTTTTTATTAATTTAGAACTGTTCTAAATAAGCTGTTTAAGGGAATAAATCAGTCTCTTAACATGTTTAAGTATTCAAATGCTTAATTGTAACATAAACCATTGTTCCCATTCCGGTTTTCAAAGCATTTTCATCCACATTGAATTTAGGTGAATGTAATGGAAATTTGGTTTCTTCATTTGAAGAGGTTCCTAAGCGGTAAAAACATGCAGGAACTTTTTGTGAGAAATAAGCAAAATCTTCGGCAGTCATTCTGATATCCAGTTCAGCAACTTGATCATCGCCCAAAAACTCTTTGGCGAATTGGATCGTTTTTTCTGTTTCATTTTCGTTATTATGTAAAACAGGATATCCATTTTTGATATTTACATCAACAGTTGCTTTCTGTCTTTTGGCAATAGTTTCACCAATTTCTTTTATATGATCATGAGCAACTTTTCTCCATTCTTCATTAAAAGTCCTAAAAGTTCCTTCAAGATAAACTTCGTTTGGAATAACATTGGTTGCTCCGTTGGCAGTAACTTTTCCAATGGATAAAACCGTTGGAATATCTTTTGGTGCAAGTTCTTTCGGTATTTGCTGCAAAGCAACAATAATTTGTGAGGCAATAAGAACAGTATTTGTGATCTTTTCGGGCATAGCAGCATGTCCGCCTTTACCTTTTACTGTTATATAAATTTCATCCGTTGATGCCATATAAATACCTTTTCTAAATCCTACTTTTCCCACTGTTAGCTCAGGATATACGTGCTGTCCTAAAATAAAGTCGGGTTTGGGATTTTCTAAGATGCCTTCTTCAATCATTTGTTTAGCACCGCCAGGTAATTTTTCTTCGGCGGGTTGAAATATAAACTTAACAGTTCCTTCAAATGAGTCTTTTAATTGATTTAAGATTTGTAAAGTTCCTAAAAGAGAGGCTGTGTGGACATCATGGCCACATGCATGCATAACACCTTTATTCTTCGATTTATAGATAAAATTATTTTGCTCTTCAATAGGAAGGGCATCCATATCTGCCCGAAGAGCAATTACTTTCTTCTCAGGATTTTTACCTTCAACTATACATTCTATCCCGGTATTAGCAATTCCCGAATGGTATTTGATATTCCATTTATTTAAAAGTGAAATAATATATTTTGATGTTTCGTATTCCTGAAAAGAAAGTTCAGGATTTTCATGTAAATGTCTACGAATCTCAACTATTTGGTCAAAATTATTATGAACTAGTTTTATAATGCGTTCTTTTAAATCCATTATTTATTAAAAATCATTTTTATGGAAATCAATAGTAAGAAAATTGCAAATACCTTTTTAAGTATTTTTTCGGGTAAATTTACGGATATTTCCGAGCCTACATAACTTCCTAAGATAAAGGCAACAATTAGTACAGCTGCAAACTTAAAATTCACATAACCGTTCTTTGCATAATTAATAACACCTAATATACCAATAGGAAATAACAAAACTGCTAAACTTGTTCCCTGAGCATGATGTTGTGTGAATCCTAATATAAAAACCAAAGCAGGAACAATAATTATTCCGCCACCAAGCCCTAAGGACCCACCAACAACTCCGGCTAAAAATCCAATGATAATAAGTAAAATAAGTTCGTTTATACTCATATCGTTTAATTTAAAAATCTAAATTTAGTGAAAAATAGAATATATGTGGATTTACTTTCTGATTTTCAATTCCCCAGGCCCAGTCAAATCGTGCATAATAACCAAATAACATGGCTCTAAATCCAAATCCGTATCCTGCGACAATCGGATCTCTTTGTGTGTCTACAGTGATAATAATCGGTTTTTTGCCTACAATATCTTCATCATAAGCATTTTCATTTGAGTACGGAGTCCATCCACTCCATGCTGTTCCCACATCAAAAAATCCGACAATTTGTAAGTTCGACCAGAAAGAAGAATTTAAAGGATAATTCGAAAAATATTTAATTACCGGCCATCTAAGTTCGGTATTTATTAAGGCAAAACTATTTCCATTTCGTATATTTTGAGGAAATCCCCTCAGGTTTGTAGCAACTGCCTGGAATGCATAATTTTCACCCTGATCAATAGGCACTTCATTTAATGGGATAAATGTTGGAGTTTCTTGTGAAAAATTAGTCCAGTTGTCTACTCCTCCCAAATAGTAAATAAGTTTACTTCTGCCAAAAGATGTACTTGCCGCAAAACGAGAGGCAAAAATCAAATCCCGATGAACCTTCTGATAATGCCTGAAATCAGCACCAATTACAAAAAGGTCGGTTTTGAAGTAATTAAATGTATCGACGTATTCAATCATTCGATTATAATATTCTGCAAATATTTTATATCTCGTTCCATTATAAAGATTTGTTCCAAGTTTAATGGTGTTGTCATAAATATATTCCAGTTTCAGCCCGGCCCATATTTTATGATCATCAGAATTTTTTAAGGTATTTCTGTCGGTTGATAAATATACCTGCTTATCATGACGTAAGGTAACGGTTCCCTTTAATGCATTTATTTGACTAAAAGGCATTGTGCGCAAATACATTAACTTGTTAGTTTGTGTTTTAGAGATAAATTCCTCGGTAGTATTTTCAAAACTTTGACGATGATAGATATATTGCTCATCTATTTTCTTTTTCAGATTTTCCAGGCTTACCAGGTACTCATTACTTTTAAAGTCTGCAGAGAATCTAACGCCTGCTATAATTTTATAATCTTCCAGTAAATCATATGCACCGAGTTTAAATAATGCATTGAATCCGGGATTAAAATATACGGCACCGCCAGTAAAGGCTTGATATGTAGAGCTTAAAAAACTAAAATCCACTTGACTTACAACATGATCAGTGAAAAATGTTCGCTGATAAATCTGAATTTTTGGAAGGGTGTTTTTTGTTATGTTTGTATCCGGTTTAATACTATCGTACTTGTAACTGTAATAAGGTTTTTCAATTTCGAAAATATAATTGTTTATATCTGAATAGTTGTCTTCAACTGAAAATATTTGTGCAGAATCTATCAATGATCTTTTTCTTGGATCAACTTTGTCAATACTATCTTGTAACAGAAATTGTTCTTCTAATTTATTTTGATAATTTGTTTTATTCAATGTATAACTAGTTCCTAAAACGTCCGAATTTAAAGATCCATGTTTAATATCATAATAACCATTACTATAATTGATGAATGCATAAGAGGTTTTATTTTTACTTAGATGATGCTCATTAATATGGTTGGAAAAATTTGTAAGTGGTCTTTCATTTAAAAAATATCTATAATGTATTGCTGTATCTATAAAACTAATGGTACTATCGTATTTACCTAAAAAAAGATTTCTTATTCCATTTTGATCATTCAAATAATAAAATTCATTATTAATATGTTCGATTGGAAAATGTTCATTTTGTTTGTTAGTGCTTGTTAATCTTCTTAAAATTGAATTCTGATCCTCATAATTGTAAATAAATAAATTAAAGTCATCACTATAAGCACTGTTGTTTGTATTAAGAGTATCACTTGTACGATTAGAACTGAAAATTATCTCTTTAGAATTACTAATAAACCTGGGATGAAAATCGTCAGCTAAATCAGAAGTTATTTTTTCATGTGTTGATGAAGCAATATCGAAAACATATATATCCGTTTCACTTTCTTTTACAGCTGAAAATACTAGTTTTGAACCATCATTGGAATAATTAAAATTAAGTATCTTGTCAAAATAAAGAAGGTTTCGTTCTATAATTTTATCTTCTTTTAATATATAACTTAAGAATTTTAATCCACCTTCTTTCTCGGTTATTATGGTTAAAATATCTCCTGTCGGGTGCCATTCTATTACCGGATATGAATAATCATTGATTTGTTTTATTTTATGCCCCTGCTTTAATATCTGTTCTGATTTTTTTGTTGTTTTGTCGAATATCCATACTTTTTTCTGACCCAATTCATTACTTATGTATGCAATTTTATCACCATCAGGATTCACTTTAGCCTGACTAAAGTATACTCCGGAATTTCTTTTTTTAATGATAGAATTATTTAATATAGAATCATTTGTTACAAATTTCTCATTTTCAAAATAATCCTGATAATACGTTAACCATTGTTTGGTGATATCTTTGAAAGTTAATCCAAGCACTCCTTCCAATGCTTTATTTGCTCCTTTAGTAACATGTGTAAGATAAATGATATCTGTGATTACGGTATTTCCATAATAATCATTTATATATTTCCAGAAAGAATGACCGGCATTTATTGCATCTTCTCCGGTTAAACGATTAAACTTTTTATAACGATTATTTAGAATTCCGTCCTTAACACGATTCTCAATATCGATATTCCAATCGGAGGCTAAATATGATGTTAAACCTTTTAAATACCACTCAGGAAGATTAAGCATACTCGAACTGGCAAAATTTTCTGATAGCCCCTCTCCATATAACATTTCCATTACAATCACTTCAGCAATAGCCGACCGCATTTGCGTTAAAAATTCGGCATGATCTCCTTGAAAGTACAGGTTAACCTTATTGTTTCTTATTTTGGTAATACCTCCGGTATTATACTCTTCTTTACCGGTTACTAATCCAATATTACTTTGACGAAAATCGGAGAATTTGTTATATACCAGAAATATCAATCGCTTACTTAGTTGATGATTTAATTTTTCTTCGAGTCTTAATATTTCATCTTTAGCGTATTTTGAAGTAAATCTTGCTATTGCCTCACCGTCCTGGTTAAAATATGTATCAAATTTATCGTATCGATAAAACGACCAGTAAAAATCGTTATACTGAACCCGGTTTTTACCAAAATCCATTTGATGTCCATTGTAAAATTGTCCAAATGAATTGAAATACAGCGTAATGAAAATAATTGATAATATGGATAACTTTAGTATTTTCAAGACGTAAAGCTTACTATGGTTAAAGCTATAATTTGGGTTGAAATTAGTATAATAAATTGAAAAGTTAAAGTTTGTTAACGATTATCACTAAATGTTTTGAATTACTATTTTTGTTTTGGGTAATAGAACACAAGAATAATTAAATAAAATATAAGCTATGAAAAAATTGATTTTAAGTTTTATGACTGTTGTTGCATTTTATGGTTTTATACAAGCTCAACAAAAAGAAGCTTTTATATCATTTGAAAAAGAAGTGCATGATTTTGGAAAGATACAGGAAAGCGAGGGAAAAGTAGAGTATAAATTTATATTTACAAATACAGGAGGAGCACCGTTAATTATTAACAAGGTAAAAGCTTCGTGTGGATGTACTTCGCCAACATGGACAGAAAAGCCAATAATGCCAGGTCAAACAGGATTTGTAAGTGCAGTATTCGATCCAAGAAATCGTCCGGGTAGTTTCAATAAAAGCATTTTTGTAGAAACAAATACACAAAAAGGTAGAAATATTCTGCGAATAACCGGTAATGTAATTCCTCGCGAAAAAACAGTTGAAGATTATTACCCAAAAACATTAGGTGATCTACGATTGGAAACAAATCACTTTGCTTTTGTAAAGGTTTATAGTAATCAAATTAAAAAGGATACATTAAAAATATATAATGGTTCGGATTTGGAAATGAAAGTTA
This sequence comes from Bacteroidales bacterium, assembly GCA_028282785.1. Taxonomy (GTDB): domain Bacteria; phylum Bacteroidota; class Bacteroidia; order Bacteroidales; family UBA12077; genus UBA12077. The sequence continues at coordinate 16,194 of JANQHE010000005.1, forward strand.
CATTTGCCAATATGCCAAAGTACCTTAATTTAAAGGTTGTTCCTGAGGTATTAAAACCTGGAGAGAAAGGATATATTTTAGGCGTATACGATGCAAAAAAAGCTAATGATTGGGGATTTGTTTCAGATAGGGTACAAATTTTAATTAATGGTAAATCAGGAAGCAGACAAACACTTACAATTAGCGGGAGAATAGAAGAGGATTTCTCAAAACTTACAGAGAAAGAATTAGAGAATGCCCCTCTCATTTCATTTGAAGATGAAAGTTATAATTTTGGTAAATCAACACAGCGCGAAAAAATTGAGCATGAATTTAAATTTACAAACAATGGAAAAAGCGATTTAATAATCCGTAAGATAAGGTCAACTTGTGGTTGTACGACTGTAGCTCCTGAAAAAACAGTTATTAAGCCGGGTGAAGCCAGTTCGTTTAAAGCGATATTTAGCCCGGGTTCAAGGAAAGGCAGACAATCTAAGTCTATTTATGTGATTAGTAATGATCCAAAAAATTCAAATGTTCGACTTACAATAAAAGGTGAGATAATAACAGAAGAACAGAATTAAAAAATATAAAAAATATTTAATAATAAGAGTAGCTTGTAAAGGCTGCTCTTTTTGTTTATAAATTCTTTCAATATTTTATAGTTTGTATTCATAGATGTTCTAATTTCGTATAAAATACTATATATGTCGAAGAAGGATAATGAAAATACGGAGAAGGATTTTGAATCTGCTTTAAATGTTCAAAAAGGAGTTGATCAGCCGGAATCAATTAATCCCGAAGTTATAAGGAAGTTTAGATTAAAAAGAAAAGCTCAGCCTTCTGTTGATGAATATGTTAAAGGGATTTTAGAAGGGAACAGAACCATATTGGGTCAGGCCATCACTTTGATCGAAAGCTCTCTTCAGGAACATATCAGTTTAGCTCAGGAAATTGTTGAAAAGTGCCTGCCACATTCCGGAAATTCAGTTAGAATTGGAATTACAGGTGTACCTGGTGTTGGTAAGAGTACTTTTATTGAGTCAATGGGGCGTTATATTACCAAACATGAAGGTAAACTCGCGGTATTAGCAGTTGATCCGAGCAGTGAAAAATCAAAGGGTAGTATTTTAGGTGATAAAACCAGAATGGAAGAACTGGCAAATGACCCTAATGCATTTATACGTCCTTCGCCTTCTGCCGGGTCATTAGGTGGTGTTGCCAGGAAAACCAGGGAAACAATTATTTTATGCGAAGCTGCAGGTTTTAATGTTGTTTTTATTGAAACTGTAGGAGTTGGGCAGTCTGAAACAGCAGTACATTCAATGGTAGATTTCTTTTTACTTCTTATGCTAGCAGGAGCAGGTGATGAATTGCAGGGAATTAAACGAGGGATTATGGAAATGGCAGATGCAATTACAATTACCAAGGCTGATGGAGAAAATGTTCAAAAAGCCGAAATGGCTAAAGTAGAATATCAGAATGCACTTCATTTATTTCCACCAACAGAATCAGGATGGATTCCAAAGGTTTTAACTTGTTCATCGCTTAAAAGAGTTGGAATTGATAAAATATGGGATACAATTGAAGATTTTATAAATCAAGTGAAAGATTCAAATTATTTTGACAAGAAAAGAAAAGAGCAAGCAAGATACTGGATGTACGAATCTATTAACGATGCTTTGAAAAGTAATTTCTATAACCAGGATGAAATAAATAAGAAGTTACAACTATTCGAAGAAAATGTATTGAATGGTAAAATGAATTCTTTCTTGGCTTCCAGAATGATAATCGATGAATATTTTAAGAAATCATAAAAAATATTTAAATATCTGAAATTCTAATTATGTAGAATTTTTCGTATGTTTATCAGCTAAATATAAAAACTAAAACTTTTTAATCATGAAAAAACTTTTTTATAGTCTTATCGCAGTTGTGTTCATGTTTTCATGTACCATGCAACCACAATATAAGATTGAGGGAAATATTAATGGATTAGAATCGGGTTCAGCTGTACTTAGTAAGGTTGTTGAAAAGGATCTTATAACGGTTGATTCCGTAGCAGTAGTAAATGGATCTTTTTCTTTTAAAGGTTCTATTGAGCAACCGGAAATTTATGTAATAACTTTTGCTGATACTTTAGAAGGTATTCAGTTGTTTTTAGAGAATGTCGACATTAAAGTTACTGCTAATCTAGATAGTATTGCTGGAGTAGAAGTAACAGGTTCTCCTTTAACAACTTTATTACATGGATTTAGTAAAGAATATTTGAGTTATAATATGAAATTCAGAGCACTTTATAACGAATATATTCAGGCAAATATGAGTGGCGACGAAGCAAGAGTTAAGGAAATAGAAAATGAATATGCAGCGGTTGAGGAAGAACAAGTTGATTACATTGATCATTTTGTTAAAGAAAATACAAATACAGCTGTAGCTCCTTATATAGTTTATCGTTATATGGCTTATCGTCTTGAGGTTGATGAATTGGAAGAAATAATGAATTCTTTCGGCCCGGAGGTGTTAGAATCACAATATGCTATAACATTAAATGATCGCTTAGAGATTATGAAACGTGTTGCAGTGGGCCAACCTTTTGTTGATTTTACTTTAAATGATACAACCGGAAATCCTATGCCGCTTTCATCAGTTACAGGTAATGGCTATGTATTGCTTGATTTCTGGGCAGCATGGTGTAACCCTTGTAGGCAGGAAAATCCGGTATTAGTAGCTAACTATGCAAAATATAAAGATAAAGGTTTCGAAATTTTCGGAGTGTCTTTCGATAAAACACGCGACGCATGGATTAAAGCCATAAAAGATGATGGTATTACCTGGCCACAGGTTTCTGATCTTAAATATTGGGATTCTGCTGCAGGTAAATTATATGCGGTACGTTCAATTCCTCACAATGTACTAATTGACAAGGATGGAATTATTATTGCAAAAAACCTCAAAGGAGAAAAACTAGGAGAAAAATTAGCAGAATTATTGGATTAACTAAAACAAAGATATTTAGATAAGGAGTGTAGATTATTTCTACACTCTTTTTTTATTATTAGAATTTTACAATTCATTACAATTTAATTACAATTCATTTCATTTGGTTTTTAATTGCCATGCTTTCTTCTGATAATTGTATTATGAAAATAAACCGAAACATTCAATTAATTTAAATAACTATGAAAGCACGATTAATTTTTTTACTAAGTTTTATGTTTTTAGTTCCATATTTTGCAGAAGCAACTGTAAACGATGCAGCTAGAAATAAAGAGGGTGATAGCAGGGAACATTTTTATAAATCAAAAGATTCATTTTCTGCATACGAAATAGAATACAAAGGAAAAATGACAGTTTCCGATGATGATAAAAACATTACCGCTATCGAACCTGATGGATATCTAAAAATTACTAAATCCTCGTTTGGTAACACTCGTAAGATCGAAATTGAAAGCGATAAGCAAGGAAATCTTACTAAAAAGTATTTTGATGGAAGAAAGGAAATTACATTTCAGCCTGAAGGTCAAAAATGGTTAGAAGAAATTCTTATTGATGTAATTCATAAAACCGGAATTGGAGGCAAAGAACGAATTCTTAGAATTTATAATAAAGGCGGAGTAAATGCTGTATTAAACGAAATTGATGAGTTTGAAAGGAATAGTGGATATTCTTATTACAAATCAACAAATCATGCTTTGTTTTATTTTGAATCTGTAGAGTATAGAGGATTCAACACAAAATATCTTTATTATAAAACATTGGTTAATGATATTAATTTAAATAAAGAAGAGTTAATTAAAGTACTTAAGGCTATACCTGATATTTCTTCAAATAGTACCAAAGGAACTCTGTTAAGGGAAATTCTTAGCAAGCACGAACTGGATTCTTATTCGATGGAAAAATTTCTTGATGCCGTAGAAACTTTAAGCTACAATACAGAAAGAGGAAATACACTCAGAGCATTTATTAAAAAATACCCGGTTAACGCAGAAAATTCACGCGAGTTTTTTGATGTAATAGAAGGTATGTCAATAAATTCTGAAAAAGGAAATGTATTAAAACCATTGTTAGCATCTCAAAAGATGGATAAAAGAATTCTTTCTGATTTTATAGAGGCTGTAGATGATTTTAGTTCAAATAGTGAGAGGGCTGCTCTATTTAGATTATTAGTTCCACATGTAATTGGAAATGAGGATTTAACTGCTCAATTAGTCATGGAGGTAAAAGATCTATCCAGTAGTTACCATTTATTAGAAGAAGAGATCCTTGAATGGGTTGCAAAAGGAAAAGTAATTACAGAAACAGATTTAAATAAATCAGCAATATTGAATATGTTGGATATTGGAAGAAATTATAATGCTAACACAAGAAAAACTCCTATGTTAAGAAGTTTACATGGTTCAATGCAAAATGATGAGGAAATTTTAAAAGCGTATTTTGATGTTATCAAGAGCATGGATAATGAAATGGAAATATATAATGTTTTGTTAGATTTAATTCGTGTACATAAACTGGATAATAAAGGCTTAATCTATTTATTAGATGCTGCAGAAGATTTAGCAAATGATGATTATAAACATGCGGCATCAGCAATTCTCAGAGAAGTTATTTCTGATTTACCAGACGATCCGGATGTTTTAAGATATTTCTTTGATGCATTAGATGAAATTGACCATAACTCAGCAAAAGAAGAAATCATAAGATTGTTCTGTGAAAGAGGTAAATTAGATAAAAGAACCACTGTTTATTTACTAAAGGCTGTAGAAGATATCGATGTTGATGTTGAAAAAGCAACTTCGTTAAAGAACATCAAAAAGGTTATGCCATCCGGTGATGATGAAATAACTTATATTTTTAAAAGTATTGCAGACGAAATAAAGTCAGATTACGAGTACGAAAGGGCAATTAATTAGAACATTTTGTAGTTGGTTTTTTTAAGGATCTAATAGTTGTTTTTTGATGCGCCTTGAGATTTCAGTTTAAAATTGCTTAAATTAGAAATCTCAAGGTTTTTTAATTTAAAATATGCAAATCCGAAAAATCATATCAGCCTTTTTTATAAATACAATCCTGGGATTGGTTTTATATTCATACTTGTATTACAGCGAGCTTGGTGAGTTTCCTGCTTTTTTTAAAGATTGGGTATTAATAATTTACCTGGTAATAGGAGCAAATATTATTGGATTAACTTTAATTTTAGTTAATTCTGTATTGAATAAAATTCCATTCTGGAGAAAGAAGATCGGATTTAGATTTGTTGTCGGAATTTTTATCAATTATATCTCTATTTTTATTTTAGTGGCATTATTTATTTGGATCTATTTAAGGTTAAATCAACTAAATTACACCTTAAAAGCATTACTTGAGGAATATAATGAAATTAAGATAAGAACATATATACTCATTTTGGTTTTAGATATTTTATATGTGGTATTCGACTTTCTAATTTACTCATATAAATATTTTTCTTATGGTCAGATTCAAAATGCAAAATTGGAAAGAAAGCAAATGCAGTTGCAGTTTGAAGCATTAAAAACACAACTTAGTCCACATTATTTATTTAATAGTCTAAACACAGTGTCATCATTAATTTACAAAGATGTACATCAAACAGAAGATTATATTCGTAAGTTAGCAAAAACCTATCAATATATTCTGGCATCAGATAAAAAGCAATTAATAAGTTTAAAAGAAGAAGTTGAATTTATTAAAGATTATAGTTTTTTACTGAAGATTCGTTTTGGAAAAGCATTTAAAACCCATATTGATATTGACGTTAATTTACTGGAAAACTTAATTCCTCCGATTAGTATTCAGATATTAGTTGAAAATGCGGTGAAACATAATGTTTTCGATGATGATCAACCTTTGGAGGTTGACATAATTGCTATGAATGATATAGTATATGTTAAAAATAAAATATTAAAAGCTCCATCCAGCAGAGAATCATTTAAGATAGGATTAAGTAATATTCGAAAGAGATATAATGTTTTTACAGATAAAAGGATAAAGATTATAAAAGATGATTATTTCAAAGTTGAGCTTCCGCTTTTAAAACCAGGCAAAAATGGTTAAGAATATTATAAATAGTGCAGTTTTTAGGATTTTTACTCCGATCTTTTACGGAGTCACCATGTATATACTTATCTTGTTAATTTTTGATAGGGTTCAGGATTTATCGGAAAACTTTCTGGTAATAGAAGCCATTTTATGCCTGATCATTACATATTTGCTTTTTGAATTATTAAGAGTGTATATTTTACAGGTTGAGAAAAGATGTTCTGCCAACTGCAGTATTTCAAGAAGACTTTTGGTCCAGGGAAGCGGTAGTTTGATAATTGCAGTAATCATTACATCTCTGATTATTTCCTTCTATTTTTCAAAACTCGTAGGATTTAATACGTTTAGAAATGAGTTGATAGTTTTTAATACTATTTTTCTTATAACAAGTGTACTTTATAATATGGTTTACTTCAGTTTCTTTTATCTGAATAGAACAAACGAAAGTTTATTGGAAAAAGAAGCTATTTTACGCCATAGTGTAGAAATTGAATTAGATACGTATAAGAATAAAATTAATCCGGAATTCTTATATGATAGTTTGGAAACACTAATCAGCCTTTCAAAAAAAGATGTTGAGGAAGCAGACAAATTTATTATTAATTTATCGGATGTATACAGAAATGTACTTTCAACTAAAAATACTGATCCGGTGAAAATTGAAGATGAATTTAAGATTATAAATACGCTTATTAACATTTTCAATTATAAACTAAACAATAATCTAAAATTTAATATTAGTAATAAAGACGCTAAGCCAGATCACAAAATTATTGGAGGAACCTTAGTGGTTATTGTCGAAGATATTGTTAACAGAACCATTATTTCTGAAATTCAGCCTTTAATTATCGAATCAAAAGTTATAAATGAGTTTCTTGAAATATCCCATCCGATCAGAAGTAAGTTAATACAGATCTTAGCTAAAGAAACCGAAATTGAACATTTGAAGAAAGCATATTTACAAAATGGACAAGATTTTTCAATCTCGGAGGCAGATGGTGTGAGAATTTATAAAATACCCGTTTTAAAAATAGAAGATTAATAAAATGAAAATATTAATTATAGAAGATGAAAAGCCTGCAGCAGAAAAGTTAGAACTGTTGCTAAAAAAATATGACCCGCAAACTGAAGTTTTATCCATTCTGACAACTATAGAAAAAAGTGTTCATTATTTAAAAGATAATCAACAAAATATAGATCTAATATTTTTGGATATTCAGTTAACTGATGGTTTAAGTTTTGATATTTTTAAATCCATTAAAGTTGAAAAACCAATCATTTTTACCACTGCGTTTAACGAATATGCCATTGATGCTTTTAAATTAAATAGTATAGATTACTTATTAAAGCCATTAAGTTTTGAGGATTTATCCAATGCAATGGATAAAATTAAGAGTATGCGCGATAATTTACCATCGGAAGAAATTTCGCAAACCAACGTTACCTTGGAAAAATTAGCGGAACTGATTTCAGGGAAAAGTCAGAAATACAAAAATCGTTATCTGGTTAAAATAGGTGAACACATAAAGTCTATTTCAGTTAATGATATTTACTTTTTTTATGCAGAAGGCCGAACTGTTTTTATTATAACCAACGAAAACAGAAAATTCATTGTTGATAGTACTTTGGAAGAACTAACAAATCAATTGGATCCTCAAAAGTTTTTTAGGGCAAATCGCTCATTTATTATTAATTTCGATCATATTACCGATGTGGTGGTTTATTCAACAAGTCGCTTAAGAGTTAAATTTCCGCATGAATTTGAAAAAGAAATTATTGTGAGCCGAGAGAAGGTCTCTGATTTTAAAACCTGGTATGGTGGAGAATAAAAAGAACGACACAAGGTCGTTCTTCAATTTTCACTATGAAAACATAATTAACTTAAACATTTAGCCAATAATTTAATTTAAGCACAAACATCAGGTCTTTTTGACTAAAATCGTATGAATTGTAATTATTGGTTACGACAAAATAAATATCTGACATGGGCTTGTAGCGCCATTGAATTCGGCTATTAATGTTGAAGTTCTCAGCCTGGGTGTTGTATTGTAAAAATGTGGTCCAGAAAAGTTTCTTTGAAAATGATATTTCGGTTTTTGTACCTAATAAATGTAAATCCTGACTTCCATAACCTTCTGCAAGTTCAACTTTGTTTAACTGGTAATCGACACTGAAATTACCCCATGGTTGTATCCGGTAATTAACCGATGTGCCAACGGTTAATCTTGTTCCATTAAAGAATGAGCCATAACCGCCAAATAAAAATCCGCTTATTTTTCTGTTTGGACTTGTTCTAAACCTCGTAAAGAAGCCATTATAATCATAACGCTGAGCAGGTAATGAATTATCACTGTCAATTATTTTGGTTGGAAATGGTAGATCAACCATGGAAAAATAGTATCTGGCATATAGCCAGCTTCTTCCTTTAAATTGAAGAAATACATCGCCAATAAGTTCATATTCCGTTAAATTATTGGCTGTATTATAAAATAGCCTGGTTATTCCTCCAAATCTATACATATTAAGAATGCCGTTTTTTGGATAGAATTTTATTAATTGTCTCGAAAATAGTTCTTTATATCCTAATCTGAACGTTGTATCTCTTTCAGAATCATAGTTATATAACCTTGGTGTGAATCCTACATCAGCAATATAATTTCTATCCATCTGAAATAGAAAAAGTGATCCGTAAATTTTCCTTGAATTATAAGATGCTCCTGCACTGTAAAATCCACTGCTGGTATATTTCTCAGGAGAAAAACTGTTATGATAAAGAGCAGATCCCAGAACCTTTCCATCTTTAGACAAGTAGTTAAACTCTATTCCGCCGACACGATTATAGTCATTCGAAACAAATTGAGAGTTATTTACAGTTTGACGGTTTACAAAAAAGGTTTTAATGCTCGATCTATCAAGCACCTTTTGTTGAACAGAAGCAATGGCATAATTCTCAGCAGTTATATCACCTTTTTGACCGGTTTGTATATCCATAAATCCGATTCTTGTATTTTCGGTGATGTTACCACTTAATCTGGCACCCATTATAATTGGAACATTTTCACCATCTTTTAAACCAATTTTCCTTGTGAAAATTGGCCTGGATTCTCTCGAACCTAAATTTGAAAATAGATCACTATTCTCTAAAAAGAAGTTTCTTTTTTCCGGAAAATAAGGATTAAAACGGGATAGGTTAGTTACCTGCTGGTCAACTTCTACCTGTGAAAAATCCGGATTTACGGTTAAATCTAAATTTAATGAAGACGAAATAGCAATTTTAGAATCTAAACCAAAATTACCGGATGAAGTAGTTGGTATTCCTTCTTCATTGTCTCTTTCAACACTTCCTAGAGTAGAAGGAATTATGACAAACTTTTTTGAACTCGAGTTTGGAAGACTTTTGAAAATAACACTTCCGGTATGCCCTAAATCAATACCTTGAAAGTTCATAGGGAATCTTGTCCAGGTAGAATATATGTTCCTTTTCATATCATTACGAATGAAATTAATACCCCATTCTTTGTTGCTATTATATTTTAATGAACTAAAGGGGATAGCCATTTCAATATCCCAATGATCCTCAGCAATACTTATATCGGAATACCAGATATTATCCCAGTTAGGATCAATTGAATTATGACTACCTTCTACAGCAATAAGTCCGTCAAATTGAGCACCGCCTGCATTTAAACCAAAAATATAACCATTACTTTTAGAGTTAATAGGATCAATAACAACCGCAAAGGCATCACTGTTCCAATATTCATTTTCAGAATCACGCTTTAAAGTTTGTATTATCTTATCACTACTATTGTCATTCATTTTAACAGCCAAATAAATAAATTCTTCATCATAAGTTATCTTAACTTCAGTTTGATATTCTGATAAGGTGCTGTCTGAAGGCCAGTGATCCCAGAAATTATCAAAGGTATATGCATTCTTCCATTCACTTTCATTAATTATACCATCAATTTCAGGACTTACTTGGGCAGGTTCTACGCTAATGGTATATTCATCGACACTAAAATCTGTTTCCTTTGCTTGTAAGTTAATTACCAAAAAAGCCATTGAAATCAAGGCAAGTGATTTTTTCATGGACATAAAAATTTTATATTTTAAATCAAATGTATATGCTAAATGCATGTATTTCAGAAAATATAGCTTGCTGTTGATCTCCGTTCGATGGAAAGCCAATTAAATGATTTAAGTGCAGTTCGCGATTATTTTAGTGATCTTAATCACCTTTTTCATGTAATCAGTCGATATTTTAATATTTCATTCTTTTCCTGTATATTAATGCTTTATTTTTATCGTTGTAAATAGTTTGATTATGCGGGGGATCATTTCAAATACACAAGATTTATCGTTTAGCAGAATAAAATGGCATATTTTATTTTGGTTAGTTTATGTATTCTTTTATACATTTATGCCAATTGCTCTTGGTGAAGATGATACAGTTCTTAAAGATTTACAATTTGTTTTATTACAGTTACCTTTAAAGATATTTGCAACATATACTTTAGTTTACTATTTCTTACCACGATTTATTTTAAAAAAGAGATATTTTGCATTTGTATTAATAATTCTTCCTTTATCATTTATTCTGGGGTTGGGACAAAGATATCTAATGGCTGCAATTTTATATCCTATTTATTATCCCGAGTCCTTAGAAAAATATGGATTAATCTATTGGCCAAAAGTATTTTATGCAGCAATAGAAACGTATGCCATAGCAGTAGTTGCTTCTGTAATAAAGTTGTTAAAACAGTGGTTTCAAACGCAACAACTAACAAATTCCTTAAAACAGGAGAAGTTAGCTGCTGAGCTAAAATTCTTAAAAGCTCAGATTCATCCACATTTTTTATTCAATACATTAAATAATTTGTATGCTCTTACTTTAAAGAAATCACCTAAGGCTCCGGAGGTAGTTTTAAAACTTTCGGATTTACTCGATTATATGTTGTATGAATGTAATGTGCCAAAGGTTACATTAGAGAAAGAAATCAAAATGCTTGAAAACTATATTGAATTAGAAAAAATTCGATATGGTGATGATTTGAAAGTAGAGTTTAGTAAAGAAAATGATTTATCAGGTTTTTTTATTTCTCCAATGTTACTTTTACCATTGGTGGAAAATTCATTTAAGCATGGAGTAAGTGGTGAAATTCATGAAAAATGGATTGAGATTAATTTAAATACTCAGGAAAGAACAATAAATTTTAGTATTGAAAATAGCCGCGATGCAAATTCACCGGAAAGAAAAGAATCATATACGGAAGGAATTGGATTAAAAAACGTAATCAGACGTTTGGAGCTTGTTTATAAAGATAAGCATCAAATTAAGATCGATGATAAAGGCGAGAGCTATAAAGTTGTATTAAATATTGATACAAAGGAAGGTTAATATGCAAAAAACAAAATGTATTATAGTCGATGATGAGCCATTAGCAATTGAGGTTATTGAAAATCACTTATCAAAGTTCGAAGATTTTGAAATTGTAGCTAAGTGTAATAATGCCGTTACTGCTTTTGAGATAATACGTAAAAAGCAGCTTGATTTAGTATTTCTTGATATTCAAATGCCAAAAATTACAGGTGTTGATTTTCTGAAATCATTAAAACATCCTCCAAAAGTTATATTCACTACTGCTTATCGCGATTATGCAATAGATGCATATGAATTAGATGTAATTGATTATTTATTGAAGCCAATTTCATTTGAGCGATTTTTAAAGGCAGTTAATAAATTTTATGAAGTTTCGGGAAGGGATCTGACCATATTTGGTTCTCAGGAAAATACTATAGTTCAAAACGATGCTTATACATATGTTAAAGCTGATAAAAAAATGTATAAGGTTTACCTGAGGGATATTATCTATTTAGAGGCTTTAAAAGATTATGTAAAGGTTATTTGTGAGAAAAAATCCCTAATTACTAAGCACCCAATAAGTGCCTTTGAGGAAAAATTACCACAAGATCAATTTATTAGAATTCATAGGTCATACATTGTTTCAATAGCAAAAATCGAAGCGTTTATTTCTACAGAAATAGATATAGCAGATCGGCAACTCCCAATAGGTCGTAGTTATAAAAATCAAGTATTAAAGGTTCTAAATATTAACGAGGGAAGTATTTAACCTGATTAATTCATAAATCTTATGAATTACGCTTGTTTCGAATAAATAAAAAAGGTTTATTGATTTCAGATTATTTCTAGTTTCTTGTCAATGTGCTAGCCTATTCATAAATGCAAAAAAATATAGTAATATTTATGAATTCGTCAGGCTAATTTCCCTTTTTTCATGTATTTTTGTTATTTTAAATTATTCTAAATAATTCAAAGATGAGAAAATCAGGGATTTTGTTATTGCTTGTTTTATTTCTATCAGCCTGCAATAACACTCGTAAAAATGAACCTACCGATAAACCTGTAGTTTCGGTTAGTATTTTACCACAGAAATACTTTGTGGAAAGAATTTTAGGAGATCATTTTAAAGTTAATGTAATGATTCCTCCCGGAGCAAGTCCTGTCAGTTATGAACCAACTCCTTTACAAATGAAAGAATTATCGAATTCAGAAGTTTATATTAGAATAGGCCATATAGAATTCGAAAAAGCATGGATGAAGAAAATAAGAAGCATTAACTCGGAAATGGAGATTATTGATCAATCTATGAAAGCTAATTTGATTCATGCGGAACATAACCATGAGGTGGATCATGATCATTCGGGACATCATCATCATCATCATGGAACAGATCCTCATATTTGGATATCACCTAAGGAGGTAACAAAACAAATTGAATTCTTATTTGATTATTTTATTGAGAAGTACCCTTTATTAAAACCAAATTTAGAAAAGAACTATTCTGTATTTCAAAGTGAAATAGATTCACTGGATTTATATATCCAAAATAAACTAGAGCCTCTACACGGTAAGAAGTTTCTGATTTTTCATCCGGCTTTAAGTTATCTTGCAAGAGATTATGGACTGGAGCAAATCTCTATAGAAATAGACGGGAAAGAACCAACTCCGGCAAATATTCGGGAAATAGTGGAAACTGCAAAAAAAGATAACATTAAAGTTGTTTTTGTTCAACAGCAGTTTAGTACACATAATGCTGAAGTTATTGCAAAAGAAATCGACGGTAAAGTAGTACAGATTGATCCATTATCTTATCAGTGGACAGAAAGTGTAAAAATGATTGTTGATGAAATTGTAAAATCATATTCCAATTAATGAGTAAAGTTGTTGAAATACAATCAGTTTTTGCCGGTTATAATGGTGATATTATTCTAAATGATGTATCAATTGATATTTTTGATGATGACTTCATTGGTGTCATAGGTCCAAATGGAGGTGGAAAAACAACATTACTAAATGTAATTCTTGGTTTAATTAAGCCGTATAAAGGATCTGTTAAATTTTGTGATGACCTGAAATTTGGTAGAAATAATAAAATTGGTTATTTACCACAACAAAATAATATTGATAAAAAATTTCCTATTACAGTTAAGGATGTAGTTCTTTCAGGTTTGATTTACGGGGTGGGTTTTTTAAGCAGGTATTCAAAACAAGATAAGTTAAAAGCAGAGGAAACATTGCGTAAAATTGGAATCTCAGATTTAAGTAAATATGCCATAGGAGAGTTATCCGGAGGGCAAATGCAAAAGGTGTTACTTTCCCGTGCCATTGTTTCTTCGCCGCGATTATTAATTTTAGATGAGCCAAATACCTTTGTAGATAATCAGTTTGAAGGTGAACTTTACGAGATTTTGAATGAACTTAATAAAGAAATGGCAATTATCATCGTTACTCATGATGTTGGTACAATTTCCAGTTATGTAAAAACAATAGCTTGCGTGAATCGAACTTTACATTATCATAAATCAAATATAATTACCGAAGAACAATTAGCATCCTACAACTGCCCAATTAAATTAATTACTCATGGTGAAGTACCGCATACGGTACTTAAAAAACACAGTCATTAAATGATTTCCGAGTTTTTACAATATAAATTCATTACAAATTCTTTATTGGCGGGTATTTTAGCAAGTATTAGCTGTGGGATTATTGGCACCTACATAGTTACTCGACGTATGGTGTTTTTAAGTGGCGGAATAACACATGCCTCTTTTGGCGGTATTGGAATCGGATATTTTTTCGGTTTAAATCCGATCATTTCTGCAGCAATTTTTGGAGTTTTATCAGCATTAGGGATTGAATTTGTGTCAAAAAAAACTGAAATACGCGAAGATTCAGTTATAGGTATACTTTGGTCGTTTGGAATGGCATTAGGAATTATGTTTATATTTCTAACTCCCGGTTATGCTCCAAACTTAATGTCTTATCTTTTTGGAAGCATTCTTACCGTATCTACTTTGGATATATGGATGATGTTCGGATTGAGCCTTATATTAATCATGATTTTTATATTATTTTTTCGCATAATTTTATTCATTTCATATGATCAGGAATATGCAAAAACACACAAAATTGCCGTCGATTTAATAAATTACTTATTAATCAGTTTGGTGGCTCTAACCATTGTTTTAAATATCAAAGTAGTAGGGATTATTTTGGTAATTTCACTATTAACCATTCCTCAATCTATAGCCAATTTATTTACTAAAAATTTTAAAAACATTATCCTTATTTCGATTGTTATAGGTCTTATTGGTGCTTTTTTAGGATTAGTTATATCTTATAAAATTAATATTCCATCCGGGGCTTCAATCATTTTTTCTCTTGTGATGATTTTTATTATCGCAAAATTATTGCAGTTATTAAAAAGGAAAATTAATTTGAATAGACAACGGATTTAAAAAATTTTAAAATCATAGAAATAAGCTATAATTTCGCACAAAATTTATGAATTAGTAACATAAAAATAAAAATAAAAATGAATTACGATTTAATAGTAATCGGAAGTGGTCCGGGAGGTTATGTGGCAGCTATCAGAGCTTCGCAACTTGGAATGAACGTTGGAGTTGTGGAAAAAGCAGAATTAGGTGGCATATGTCTTAATTGGGGTTGTATTCCAACAAAATCATTGTTAAAAAGCGGTCAGGTATTTAATTATGTAAAACACGCGGCTGATTATGGTGTAACCATTGAAGGTGATACAAAGCCTGATTTTGTGAAAATGATAGAAAGAAGTCGAGGTGTTGCCGATGGAATGAGTAAAGGAATTCAATTTCTATTCAAAAAGAACAAAATAGAGGTTATTCAGGGTTATGGTAAGTTGAAAGATAAACAAATTGTCGAGGTTACTGATACTAAAGGCAAGACTCAGGATTTACAGGCAAAACATATTATTCTGGCAACAGGTGCAAGATCAAAAGAACTTCCAAACCTTAAACAAGACGGTAAAAAGATAATAGGTTACCGTGAAGCTATGACACTACCTAAACAGCCCGAATCAATGATTGTTGTGGGATCAGGTGCTATTGGAAGTGAATTTGCTAACTTTTATAACTCAATAGGAACAAAAGTTACACTGGTGGAATTTTTACCTAACGTGGTTCCAAACGAAGATGAAGAAGTTTCAAAACAATTGGGCCGTTCATTTAAAAAAGCTGGAATCAAAGTAATGGTAGGTTCATCAGTTGAATCAGTTGATACTAGTGGAGATCTTTGTAAAGCTGTTATAAAAACAAAAAAAGGAGAGGAAACTCACGAAGCTGAAGTAGTTTTGTCTGCAATTGGAGTTACTCCTAATCTCGAAAATATTGGAATTGAAGAATTAGGAATTGAACTTGAAAATGGAAAAGTTAAGGTGGATGACTATTACGGAACTAGCGTGGAGGGAGTATATGCAATTGGCGATATTGTTCATGGGCCGGCTTTAGCGCATGTTGCATCTGCAGAGGGAATTACATGCGTTGAAAAAATAGCAGGATTAGATCCGGAACCTGTTAATTATGGTAATATTCCTGCTTGTACCTATACTTCACCTGAAGTTGCTTCGGTCGGAATGACTGAGACTGCTGCAAAAGAAGCAGGTTATGAGATTAAAGTTGGGAAATTTCCATTTACAGCATCTGGTAAAGCAAGTGCAGCAGGTGAAAAGGATGGGTTTGTAAAACTTGTTTTTGATGAAAAATATGGCGAGCTGTTAGGTGCGCATTTAATCGGCGCTAATGTTACCGAGATGATTGCAGAGTTAGTTGTTGCTAAGAAACTTGAAACAACAGGACACGAAATTATAAAATCAGTTCATCCTCACCCGACAATGTCAGAAGCAATTATGGAAGCTGCGGCTGCAGCATATGATGAAGTTATTCATATATAGTATATAATATAATAAACCTATATAAAATGAAAAAGTGGATGATAATTCATCCACTTTTTGTTTATAAATACAATGTTATGAGCTTTCTTAAGAAGAAAGTTGAAAATTTAAAATATTTTTACTTTCTAAATTCAGTTTCTTGACTACTAAATAACTCTTTGCTATAATTGCTGCGAGTTAACGAAAGTAAAAACATTAAAGTAACGATAATAAATATTATTATTACTCCAACATTAAATTCTTTTTTATGAGCTGCTTTGTGGTGCGAACGCGCACTCATGTTCATAATGCTTAAATTAATTCTCACAATTCAGATTTTTTTGTGGTTTGTTTAATAATATCAACTAGGTTTTAAAATGCCTATAAAAAAGCAATTTACAAAAATTATTAACAATTGTACATATTTATTAACAAATATTTACAAAATGTAATGATGTAAGTTAGACGTTATTTGTTGAAAAAAGGTTGCGTTAATATTAATTTTTCATATACTTCTTATTTATTTGTACGCAACCTCATGAATCATTTCTTCATCTAACAAGTGTAAATAACAAAAAAAGTTTTGCAAGCTTTTTGTAGTGAAATTATTCATAAATTTGTATATCAACATAAAACTTGGGGTATATTTTGGATAATTATTCCGAAATCATAAAAGCTTGCTTGAGAGGCAATCGTGCAGCACAAAACAGACTTTATCAACTTTTTGCAGATAAAATGTATGGAGTGTGCTTACGGTATGCTGATAATGAAGATGAAGCAAAAGATATTTTGCAAGACGGATTTATAAAAGTTTTTATAAATCTAAAACAGTTTAATAACAAAGGTTCTTTTGAAGGTTGGATAAGACGGATCATAGTAAATACAGCTCTAGAAAAGTTTAGAGATAAAAATTATTTATTCGCTGTAAATATGGAATCCGAATATGATCCTAATAGTAATAAGTATGACCATGTTTTGAGCGAGTTGTCGGCTAAAGACCTGCTACAATTAATTCAGGACCTGTCTCCTCAATACAGGACGGTATTTAATTTATATGCTATAGAAGGATATTCGCATAAGGAAATTTGCGGAATGCTAAAAATAAAAGAAGGTACGTCTAAATCTAACTTATCAAGGGCCAGAGAGATTTTAAAGGAAAAAGTAAAAAAATATTACAACGTTAGCATAAATTGGATGTAATGGGTGCGAATTTTGATCACATAGACGGAGTTTTTAGAAACAAATTAAAGGATTTTTCACGTCCCGCTCCGAACGGATTATGGGATAATATTGAATACTCTTTAAATTCAAGAAAAAGTATTAAACGATTTAAATATTATAAAATTGCCGCTGCAATAGTTGCATTAGCAGTTATTGGATCTACGTTTCTATATATTTCAAATAATAAACTCGATACCGAAAGTTTTACAGTCTCGGAAAGTTTTAGTAGTCCGGAACAAGTAAACAATGAGATAATTGAAAAAGAAATTAAGAAAGAAAATTTATATTTAACTACATCAAAAGAAAAAGCTGAAAAACAACTAAGCACACAAGAAACATTATTGGCTAAAGCGCAACTTGTTCAAAAAAAATCAGAACAAGTTATAGAGGAAGAGAAAATAGATGCTTTAGTTGGAGAAAAAAAGCAAGAGAAAGTAGGCAGAATTGAAAAGTTGGAAAATATGAGGATTACATTGAACTTTAAAAGTAATGAACCTCAATTAATTGATATTAGAGAAAAAAAAGTTGAATCAATTATATATTCTTTACCAAACCTGCATAATTTTTACGCTTTGAACGAAGCTGTTGAAACTAACAAAGACGAAAAACAGAAATGGGCGATAGGAGGAGAATTTTCTCCTTTGTATTCATATAGACATATTGTTGAAACGGGAGGTTCATATGATAAAGATTATTATAATGATTCTGAGAATGCGATTATGTCTTATACGGGAGGGATTAATATACAATATAAAGCAATTGACAGGTTAACTATTCAAGCGGGGGTTTATTATACAACAATGGGACAGTCGTTTGATTACGTAGCAGTTTATGCTAATGCCGCATATGATATGGTATCTGCCGAGTATCAAGATCGTTTTATTAATTCCTACAATATTTCAAATTCAATAGGAAATGTTTCTTTTAATTCGCCTTATGTTGTTATCGATGAAAAATTAGGCAGAGTTAATAATTTTACCGATAGCAAAGGTGCTCCTGACGTGTCTGATCCAATTTATAGTAATTTGAATGCTGAAATCCAGCAAAGTTTTCAGTATGTAGAAGTACCATTCCTTTTGAGATATAAGTTGATTGATAAAAGTATCGACCTAAATCTAATTGGTGGAGTTGGTGCAAATTTTTTAATTGGTAATGATGTTTATTTAAAATATAGCGGGAGTAAAGAAATAATTGGTGAAACACAAGGTGTAAGTACGGTTAATTATAATGGAACATTAGGATTAGGTATTGAATATCCTTTAATGAATAAGTTAAATTTGAGATTGGAACCTTCTGTAAAATATTACATAAACGAAATTAATTCAAGTTCATCTGTTGAGTCACATCCATACTCAATAGGAATATATACAGGAATTAATTATTCTTTCTGATTTTCCTCATATTTAAGCAAAAAAAATTATCTAATTTTGTTACCTTTATCTTATGTAGTATGTTCATGTACTACAAGAACAAATAGAATAGAACTAGCTTGACAATGAAAAAAAAGATTCCTTTTTTAACTATTTCGGTATTAATTATTGTTTTTGTTGTTTTTATTAATTCAGTTAACGAAAAAAGTACACCTGATGATTATTTTCATCAGGCATTTCAAAAAAAATATTCGGTATTTTCATTACCAATACCTGATAGCCTTATGTTTGCAGGGGAACTTGTACCTTTGGATTATTTTGATGTCAGAGAAGCTTTAGATCAGGAATTATTAGTAAATACTTATTGGCAATCACAGACCCTACTTTTTATAAAGCGAGCTCACAGATATTTTCCGGAGATTGAAGTTGTGCTAAAAGAAAATGGAATACCTGATGATTTTAAATATCTGGTTTTGGCGGAAAGTGATCTGAAAAATGCAGTTTCTCCGGCCGGTGCAGTCGGAATATGGCAGTTATTAAAAGGTACTGCAAAAGATTATGGGTTGGAGGTAAATAATGAAGTTGATGAACGCTATCATTTTGAAAAATCGACCCAAGTAGCATGTGAATATTTAAATGATGCATACGAACTGTTTGGTAGTTGGGCTATGGCGGCAGCTTCATATAATATGGGAAGAAGAGGTTTAATTAGGCAAGTAAACAGGCAAAAAGAAAATAATTATTATGATTTGCTTCTAAACAGTGAAACCAGTCGTTATATATATAGAATTCTGGCAATTAAACTTATATTGGAAAATCCTAATGATTTTGGATTTCACGTACGAAACGAAGATTTATATCACCCGATTCCAACAATAGAAGTTAAAGTAGATACAGCAGTAACGGATTTTGCCGATTTCGCAAAGAAATTTTCCATAAATTATAAGATTTTAAAGTATTTTAACCCATGGTTAAGAGACTCTTTTTTAACCAATAAAAATGGAAAAGAGTATTTTGTTAAAATTCCTGAGGACGGATATAGAAGTTATTCAAAAATTATTGATTACTTTGAAAGTGATTCTACAAGTGTTAAAGATTAAATTCTAAAAATTGGAGAAAGAAATACTTCAGCAGTTAGAAGAAAAAGTAAAGAAAACATCAGAGGTTACTATTCTCGGAGCAAGGGTTCATAACCTAAAAAATATTGATGTTTCAATTCCTAGAAATAAATTAACCGTGATTACCGGGTTAAGTGGAAGTGGTAAATCATCGTTAGCTTTCGACACAATTTATGCCGAAGGTCAAAGAAGGTATATCGAAACTTTATCAGCTTATGCCCGGCAGTTTTTAGGAAATATGGAACGACCCGATGTGGATCAGATTACCGGATTAAGCCCGGTTATTTCTATTGAGCAAAAAACTACAAATAGAAATCCACGTTCAACTGTTGGTACCGTAACAGAAATTTATGACTTTTTAAGATTGCTGTTTGCCCGAGCATCTGATGCTTATTCTTATGTTACCGGTGAGAAAATGGTGAAATATACCGATGAACAAATTATAAATTTAATTCTTGAACAATTCATTGATAAAAA
This sequence comes from Bacteroidales bacterium, assembly GCA_028282785.1. GTDB lineage: Bacteria > Bacteroidota > Bacteroidia > Bacteroidales > UBA12077 > UBA12077. Next base: position 36,693 of record JANQHE010000005.1, read on the forward strand.
TATAGTGTTATTAGCTCCTGTAGTTCAGGGGCGTAAAGGTCATTATCGAGAGCTTTTCGAACAAATGAGAAAGAAAGGATTTTTATATGCCCGAATCAATGGAAAAATAACTGAATTAACACATGGCTTAAAGTTAGACAGATATAAAACACACCACATCGAAACAGTAATTGATAAATTAAAAGTTTCCGAAGGCGATGTTAAAAGACTGAAAAGGTCGGTGAAGACATCTATGGATCAGGGAAAAGGGGTATTAATGATCCAGGAAAAAGACACAGATAATATCAAGTACTTTAGTCGAAAATTGATGTGTCCTACAAGTGGTATATCTTATAACGAACCGGCACCTCATAGTTTTTCGTTCAATTCACCCCAAGGGGCTTGCCCTAAATGCAATGGCTTGGGTTATGTAAATGAAATTGATATAAAAAAAATTATCCCGGATTCGAATCAAACTATAAAAAATGGAGGAATTACTCCATTAGGAAAATATAAAAACATTTTGATCTTTTGGCAACTAGAGGCGATTGCAGCAAAATATAAATTTACACTTGATACCCCAATTAAGAAAATACCTGAAAATGCTCTGGAGATTATTTTATACGGATCTGATGAAACTTTTAAATTGTTGAATACACCACTGGGTAAATCCTCTAATTATTTTTTAAGTTTTGAAGGAATAGTAAATTACATCAATAACTATCAACAGGAAAAAGCAGCTGATAGTGGCAAAAAATGGACCGACCAGTTTGTAAAAAAAGTAACCTGCCCAAAATGTAAAGGGGCCAGGTTAAAAGAAGAATCACTTCACTTTAAGGTTTCTGATAAAAATATTGCAGAACTTTCATCAATGGATATTGATGAATTATATGCTTGGTTTAAAAATATTGAAGACAATCTTTCCGAAAAACAAAATGTAATTGCAAGAGATATTTTGAAGGAAATTAGAGAGCGAATCTCATTTTTATTGGATGTTGGACTGAATTATTTATCTCTGAATCGAACTGCTCGCAGTTTATCAGGTGGAGAAAGCCAACGAATTCGTTTAGCAACGCAGGTAGGATCAAAGCTGGTTAATGTTTTATACATTCTGGACGAACCAAGTATCGGATTGCATCAAAAGGATAATTTAAAACTTATTAATTCGTTAAAACAACTTCGAGATACCGGAAACTCAATTATTGTCGTAGAACATGATAAAGAGATGATATTATCAGCCGATTATGTTTTGGATCTTGGTCCAAAAGCTGGTAGACATGGAGGAAAAGTTGTTGCTGAAGGTTCTCCTGAAAAAATAATGAACTCGTGTTCGTTAACCGCAGCTTACCTGAATCATAAAAAAGATATAGAAGTTCCTAAAACCAGAAGGGAAGGGAACGGCTTGGAAATAGTACTAAAAGGCGCTGGCGGACATAACCTGAAAAATGTAGACTTAAAACTTCCGTTAGCTAAGTTTATTTGTGTTACAGGAGTATCAGGAAGTGGAAAATCTTCTTTAATTAATGAAACGCTGCATCCTATTTTAAGTAAGCATTTTTATCGAAGTAATAAACAAGCTCTGGAATACAGGTCGATTGAAGGAATTAAAAATATTGATAAGGTCATTGAGGTCGATCAATCACCTTTAGGACGAACACCTCGTTCGAATCCGGTTACTTATACCGGAGTTTTTTCAGATATAAGAAAATTGTTCGAACAGACACCAGAATCTAAAATTAGAGGCTATAAGGCAGGTAGGTTCTCTTTTAATGTAAAAGGAGGAAGATGCGAAACATGTCAAGGTGCAGGTTTACAAACAATTGAAATGAATTTCTTACCCGATGTTTATGTCCATTGCAAGGATTGTAATGGAAAAAGATATAACCGGGAAACACTGGAAGTAAAGTTCAAAGGGAAATCGATTAGTGACGTTCTGGATATGACAATTAACCAGGCAGTGGATTTTTTTGATCAAGTACCTTCAATTAGGCAAAAACTTAAAGCTTTACAAAATGTTGGTTTAGGTTATATAACTTTGGGGCAACCATCAACAACTCTATCAGGAGGTGAATCACAAAGAGTAAAATTAGCCTCGGAATTAGCCAAGAAAAGTACAGGTAAAACACTTTATATATTAGATGAACCAACAACCGGACTGCATTTTGAAGATATAAGGGTATTGTTAAAAGTGTTAAACAATATCGTTGATAAAGGAAATACAGTGATAGTAATTGAACACAACTTAGATGTAATTAAAGTTGCAGATCACGTTATTGACCTGGGAAAAGAAGGAGGAGCAAAAGGAGGAGAGATTCTTTGCTCCGGATCCCCGGAAGAAATTATCCAAAACAAAGAAAGTTATACAGCTCAATATTTAATTAAAGAACTACAATAAAATATTTGCGAAAAAATTATTTTACAACTATAGAAGCTCATAAAAAATATAGCATATGACAAACGAAGATAAGATTAAGGATGCATTCGAGGAGAAAGACTGGAATGAGATTCAAACAACGGATACCTGGACCATTTTTAAAGTAATGGCAGAATTTGTTGAAGGTTTTTCCAAGCTTTCGCGAATTGGTCCTTGTGTGTCGATTTTTGGATCAGCCAGAACAAAGCCTGATAATAAGTACTTTAAATTAGCTGAAGATATTGCATTTAAGCTTACACAACAAGGTTACGGTGTTATAACCGGAGGAGGCCCCGGAATTATGGAGGCTGGAAATATGGGGGCCAAAAAAGGAAATGGTAAATCGGTTGGATTAAATATTGACTTACCATTCGAGCAATCAGCTAATTTCTTCATTGATCCTGATAAACTTATCAGTTTTGAGCATTTCTTTGTCCGAAAGGTAATGTTTGTAAAATATGCACAGGGATTTATTGTACTACCAGGAGGATTCGGTACATTTGACGAGTTATTTGAAGCGATTACATTAATTCAAACCGAAAAAATTGGTGAGTTCCCAATAATATTGGTTGGATCTGATTATTGGAATGGATTAATGACATGGATAAAAGACGTTGTATTAAAAGAAGAAAAGAACATTAGCGAAAAGGATCTTGATCTTATTCAAATAGTTGATACGGCCGAAGAAGCTGTTGATAAAATCAATGATTTTTATTCTAAATATTTATTGAGCCCAAACTTTTAAATTGTTATTTTTAGGTACTTGATAATTATTAACAAAGACTTCAAGTTATTAACAAATGTTAATAACTAATGTTGATATTTTGTTATTATTGTATTAAATAGCTATTTTTATTGGGTCTTGGGAACTTAATGTGATGTAAAATGTTTAAATATTTATTGCTTCTGGTACATATGTTTGGCCTTTTTATTCTGAATACATTTTTTTCAGATGTGAGTGTCTATATGAATACAGTTGGGCAAGTAGAAGCAGGAAATGAGATTTTAGTAGAGGTAACTCTTGATAAATCTGATTTCGAAAGTTTTGCCAGATTTCAACAGGAAATACCCGGAGGTTTAACACCAGTACCAATAAAAACTGCTAATGCCGATTTTAGTTTTAAAGATCAAAAAGTTAAGTTCCTTTGGTTAAAACTTCCATCTGAACAAAAAGTTACGGTTTCATATAAACTAAGAGTCGACCAAAGACTTAAAGGTACTTTTAATTTAGGTGGTACCTTTTCATACATCGCTAACAACGAAAGAAAATCTGTTCAGGTTCCTTCTAAAGCAATCGCAATTAATCCCAATTCAAGTGTAGATCCAAAACTGGTTGTTGATGTTAATGATTTTAAAACACTGGTAACGCCAGTGCAAGTTGCTGAATCGGGTATTGAACAGGTTAAATGTATTCGCCAGGTTCCATATTTGGCCGATGGTAGTAACGAATACCAGATTAATTTACTGGTAAATAAGGGAAGTAAGGAAAAATTTGCAAAAATTCAGGAAACAGTTCCGGAAGGATATTCTGCCGTAGCTTCGGAAAGTAAGAATGCTATTTTTACTTTCAAAGATCAAACCGTAAAATTACTATGGATGAATCTTCCATCAGATCCATATTTTGTAGTATCATATAAATTGGTGCCAAATGAAGGTATTACAACATCACCAAAAATGGACGGCACATTTTCATACATCGAAAACGATAATACAATGAGTATTGGAATAGTTGAAAAGGATGTAAGTTTGCAAAACGTATCTGATGAAAATTTATTGGCTATTCTTTCTACAACCGGGCAAAGTATTTCAGTTCCGATTAATTATGTTCAGCCACAGGACTATTCTGGAACGGTTAAAATAGAAATAGCAGAAAGTGCATTAAAGCTAATTCAAGAAGATACAAAATTGACAAATATGTTAGAACCTGAATCAGGAGTATATTACAGAGTTCAGGTAGCTGCAGGTCATCGTCCGATTAATATAAACAGGTATTTTAAAAAATATAATTTAGATAAGGAAGTTCGTACTGAATTTCACGAAGGTTGGAGAAAATACTCTGTTGGATCGTTTTATGTGTACAAAGCAGCTAGGGATTACAGGGTGCAAATTTGGAATACAACAACAATTGATGATGCATTTGTTTCTGCATATAACAACGGAAAAAGAATTACTGTGCAGGAAGCATTAATGATTACGAATCATGAATGGTATCGTTAATTAAATTAGACTGATCTCATGAGATTAAAGAAGTTTTTACCTCTAATAATAATTTTTGCATTTGCTTCCCAGTTTGCTTTTTCGCAAGGTGGTTATGAGGATTTATTATATCGGGAAGTTGAAGTTGTAAATCCGGTTTATATGCCAGTAATTGGTATTGGAACAGGTGTTATTAATTATTATGGTGAACTTAAAAACGATTACGCAAACCTACTTCAGGGACAACCATCATTTCGATTAAATGTGTACCAGTTTTTAGACAATAGACATTACTGGAAAGCTAATCTTAATTTAGTTTATGGAACGCTATCCGGTTATCAGCGTTCATATTCCGATCCTGCACTAAATGCTAACTTTGAAACGGAACTTTTAACCGTTGGGCTTAATGTAGAATATAGCTTTGGAAACATATATAAGGGTGAAAAGAAAATTGTGCCCTTTATTTCTTTGGGGGCTGAGTATATAGCAAATTTCACTGCTAAAACGGATTTAATGAGAGATGGAGAGTTTTATGAGTATCACTCGGATGGAACCATCAGAATAGGAGATAGAATTGTTACCCGAGACAATAAATATGAAACAAATATAAACAGTTTAAATCCTTACCAGTATCCTGATGATTATAATAATCAGACAAGTTCTTATGCTGCAGTGGTCGATGCCGGATTCGACTTTAAAGTAAGTAACAGAGTTGCATTAAGAATAGCTTCTTCATTTCACTATACCTTTACTGATGACCTGGATGGGATACATAAAGAAAATACAGTTGGAGTACAGGGAGATGATCAAAATGATATGTTTTCATTTACATACGTTTCAATGAATATCGATTTGTTCTCCAGCCCTAAAACGATTAGACAAGATTTATTATTTGCAGAAGTTGAATTTGATGCAGTAATGTTTAGTGATAGTGATAGAGATAGAATAACGGATTTCGCTGATGAATGCCCTGATACACCAAGAGGTGTTGTTGTTGACTCGGTGGGTTGTCCTTTAGATGGTGATAATGATGGTGTTCCGGATTATATAGACAAAGAGCAATTTACACCAAAGGGAGTTATTGTTGATGAGTTTGGAGCTCAAATGAGTGCTAATAAAATTCGTGAAGGATTATTCCAGGATTTAGCCGCAGTTGACAGGGAAGAGGTATATATGGTGCCTGTAGGAATGGGCTGGTCAAAATATTCCGAAATGACAACCGTTGAGATTCCGGAAAAGTATAAAAAACTTGATAAAGATAAGGACAATTATATCTCCTTTGATGAACTCCTGGATGCAATTAACGGATTCTTCGACTTCGATTCGGAATTTACAACAGACGATATTTACGATCTGAATAGTTTCTTTTTTGCACAGTAGTTTGGTTTGATTTGTTTACATGTTAGGTTTTCACATAATATATCTTTGTAAGGACTATTATAAAAAATGTTTGATTGAGAATCAAAAAATCTGTATAAATTTTATACAGATTTTTTAAAAATAAATTTCAATTTTTGAAATATCTTCGCTAAAATTATTCTAAACCTTCATCGTTACACTCATTGACACAATTAGTATTACATCTAGATTTGTCAGTATAATCGCAAAAACCCTGTTCGTCAGAATAACAGCAATTTGATTCTGCTATTGACCCACCTTTGATATTAATCATATCATAGTTTTGAAGATTAGATATGACGTTCTTGTTTAATGTTAGTTTGTTTTTAAAGCTTTTCTTTTTCATAATTTTAATGTTTTAATTAACAAGGTAAATAAGATTAATACAATTATAATGAAAATTACATAAAAATTATAAGAAAATATAAAATTAGAATTTTCTAATTCGCTCCATATCTCGTTTAAGGTCTTTTTGTTTTATATCGTGTCGTTTGTCAAATTCTTGTTTCCCTTTAGCTAATGCTATGTCGAGTTTAGCCAGTCCTTTCTCATTTATAAAAAGTCTTGTGGCAACAATCGTAAATCCCTTTTCCGTTGATTTACGCTCAAGTTTTTTTAATTCTCGCTTTGTTAGCAGTAATTTGCGATCCTGTCTGGGATCATGATTATAGTGAGTTCCGTAAGCATATTCAGTAATATTTAATCCACGAACATATAGTTCTCCATTTATAAAAATACAATACGCATCAACCAAGCTGGCTTTACCTAAACGGATTGATTTTATTTCGGTTCCGGCCAGTTTAATTCCTGCGGTAAACTTTTCTACAAAAGTATAGTTAAAAGATGCTTTCTTATTTTTTATGTTAATGTTGCTTTGCATAAAGTTTAAATAATCTGGTTTGCAAAGGTAAATATTTATTTTGATCCAACTGTTAAAATACATTTTATAACCTGACCGTGCCTTCAAGACCTGTTAGGGTTATTAAAAAGAAATCGGTAAAAATCTTTAAATTAGCAGAAAACATTAAACGTGCAAGTAAATAATGATAATTATTTAAAACATCTAGTATTTTATATACATGATAATTCGGTTCATCACAGTTTTGTTGAAAATATAGTCGATTATCCCTGGACATCATATAATGATCTGATTTTTAAAAAAACAAAAAGAATAAACTTGGGAGAAACGATGGGCTGGTTCGATTCAAAATAAGAATTTATACTATTTCATAAAACAAACACGATCTAAACGAAATAGATACTTTTATAATAGAATAAAATTTAAATCACTGTCAGGTCATTAAGATCCTGACAGGATTTTAAGATTAGTAAATGGGAGAAAAGATATGGAATCGAAATATAACATGCTAACAATTCTAGGAGCTACGGCAGGTGGTAAAACCTCTGTTGCGGCAAGAATGGCTTATATTTTGGATGGAGAAATTATAAGTGCAGATTCTAGGCAGGTATATAAAGGGATGGATTTAGGCACTGGCAAGGATTTGGAAGATTATATTGTTGAAGATAAGCCAATACCATATCATTTAATTGATATTGTAGAAGCCGGATATAAATACAATGTTTATGAATACCAAAAGGATTTTTTAAATGCATATTCGAATATACAATCCAAAAAGAAGTTTCCTGTATTTTGTGGAGGATCAGGAATGTACCTTGAGGCAGTGCTTAAAGGCTACAAATTGTTTCCGGTTCCTGCAAACCCTGAATTGAGAAAAGAGTTAGAAAAAAAAGAAACTGAAGAACTGATTCAAATTTTAAAATCATTTAAAAAGCTTCATAATACAACCGATATTGATTCTAAAAAACGAGTAATACGAGCCATTGAGATAGAAACATATTACGATAAATCAAAAGATATCGATGATTATTTCCCGGATATCAATTCTTTGATTGTAGGAATTAAGTTCGATAGAGATTCACGTCGAAGAAGAATCACAGAAAGACTAAGGCAACGCCTGAAAGAAGGAATGATTGATGAAGTAAAAAGAATTCTGGATCAGGGGGTGGCTCCGGAAGATTTAATTTACTATGGCTTGGAATATAAATATCTTACTCATTATGTAATAGGAGAAATTTCTTACGATGAGATGTTTAAACGGTTGGAGACTGCTATTCATCAATTTGCAAAACGACAAATGACCTGGTTTAGGGGAATGGAAAGAAAAGGATTTAAAATTCACTGGATTGATGGTTATGCCCCGATGAAAGAAAAAACAGATCGAATTTTGGGACTACTTAAAGATTAAAATAAGAACCAATTAAACTGATCAAGTTTATAAATGATAAATATTGTAATTGCCAGGTTTATAAATGAAAAGATGTAATTGTAATGTTTGCGGTATTTTTTAAAATTTCTTCTGAAAAGAATTCCAAAGTTTGGAACAAATAAGCTAAATAACAAAGTAAAGAAAAACGCTTCACTTAATTGGTTTTCTATATCACTTGGTCCATAAAACATAAACAGATATACACTGATTAGTAAAACCAGCAAATATAACAAGTAAGTAATCTTCAGACTTAATGTTGAAATTAATCTCTTATGATTTAATAACAGTGGTTTTACAATTATAAATGCCAAAACATAAATAATTAAAAACACCACCATTAAAAGAAAATGAAAAACTACTTGCATCATTAAAGGAATAATAATGAATAAATTTACATTTTTCTTACATAAAAACAAAAGGCCGGATTTATATCCAGCCTATGAAAGAGATATTTAAATAAATTTTATTCTTCGTCCTTCAACCATTGATCAAGCCAGCTATAGAATTCGCGTTGCCATAAAATTCCGTTCTGGGGGCTTAATACCCAATGGTTTTCATAAGGGAAATGTAAATATTTACTAGGAATTCCTCTCAATTGTGCAGCGTTAAATGCACTCATTCCTTGAGTATAAGGAATACGAAAATCCTTTTCACCATGTATTACCATAATAGGAGTATCCCATTTGTCAACAAACCTATGTGGTGAGTTGTCATATGTATTCTTGTTTGATTTATCCCAGTAAGGGCCACCCATATCCCAATTAACAAAAAACATTTCTTCTGTTGACAGGTACATAGCATCAAAATTAAAAATACCGCAATGAGATATAAATGCATCAAAACGTCCTTCATGATGCCCGGCAATCCAGAATACGGAGTAACCACCATAACTAGCACCAATTGCTCCTAAATTATTCTCATCTACAAAAGGTTCTTTCGAAACTGCATCAATTGCGCTAAAATAGTCCTTCATATTTTGTCCTCCATAGTCACCGGAGATCTGGTCATTCCATTCTTTACCAAATGAAGGTAATCCACGACGGTTAGGAGCAACAATAATGTAATCGTTTGCTGCCATCATTTGGAAATTCCAACGGAATGAATAAAATTGGCTAACTGAACCATGAGGTCCTCCCTGACAATAAAGTAATGCAGGATATTTTTTGTTTGGATCGAAATTAGGAGGATAAATTACCCAGACCAGCATATCCTTATTATCAGTTGTTTTTATCCAACGTTTTTCAACTTTGCCGTAAGTAAGCTGATCATGTAGTTTTTTGTTAATAAAAGAAAGCTGAGTTTCTTCTCCGGTTTCAGGATTTATTGCAAATACTTCCGTTGGTTTTGTCATGCTTTGTTTTGTTCCAATAAGTTTGTCACCATATGGATGAGCAGACCTGTAATTATGAATACCATCAGTAGTTTGTTTTATTTCTCCGGTTTCAATATTTAAATTATAAATCTGGAAACGAGCATGATAGTCGCTTGTGAAGTATATTGACTTATTATCTTCGGTCCATGATAATCCGTGAACGTCCTGATCAAAATTTGCGGTATAATCTTTTCTTTCACCAGTTTTAATATCCATTATAAAAAGACGATTTTGATCAGATTCGTAACCGTCGCGCTCCATGCTTTCCCACGCAATCATCTTTCCGTTAGGAGAGAAAACAGCACTTACATCATAACCCATTAATCCTTCTGTTATGTTCTTTGTTTTATTCGATTCAAGATTATAGATATAAATTGCTGAGTTAGTTGAAAGAGTGTATGCTTTCCCGGCCATCTTCTTGCAAGTATAGGCTATTTCTTTGCTGTCAGGGCTCCAGTTTATTTGTTCCATTCCACCAAATGGATTCATCGGGCTGTCGAATCTTTCACCTTCCATAATATCGATTGAGTTGCTTAATGAACTTCCATCATAATCAGCTATGAAAATATGACTGTAAGCATAATCATGCCACTCATCCCAATGGCGGTACATTAAGTCAGTTTCAATTCTTACTTCTGCTTTTGGTAAATCAGGATGAAGTTCATTTGCTGTTTTATCCAACTTAACATCTTTAATATAAACTACTTTTGTTTGGTCGGGAGAGTACTTAAATCCATTTATACCACCTTCGATATCTGAAATTTGCATTCTTCCGGAACCATCAGGATTCATTTCCCATAATTGCAGATCACCACTTTCTGTGCTAAGAAATCCGATTTTTTTTCCATCCGGACGCCATTTTGCCGAATACTCACCAGATACGGTATTGGTAATATTTACAGCTTCGCCACCATTAGTTGGCATTATAAATATTTCTCTGTTACCTCTATTTTCCTCAATATTATAAAATGAAACTCCAAATAAAAATTGAGAGTTATCAGGAGAAATTTCAACACCACTGACTCTTCCAAAAGACCAAAGTACTTCCGGAGTCATGATATCTGAAGTTAGTTCAATTTGATCAACAGGGTTGCCAATTTCAATTGACCGCTCATTTGTGCAAGAAATAAGCAAGCTTGATAATACAATTCCTGAAAGGATTAATAGTTTTTTCATGATTAATTATTCTTGGTTATTTTTAAATGAATCAGTGATTTTGGTTTCTAGCTCTTCCGCTAATTCAGGATTATCTTTTAGAAGTTGTTTTACAGCTTCTCGCCCTTGTCCTAATTTGGTTTCACCATAACTAAACCACGACCCGCTTTTTTTAACAACCTCTCGTTCAACACCTAAATCGATGATTTCACCAATTTTTGAAATTCCTTCTCCATACATAATATCAAATTCAGCCTTTTTGAATGGTGGAGCTAACTTATTTTTCACAATTTTAACACGTGTTCTGTTTCCTGAAACATCTTCACCATCTTTAATCTGGCCTATTCTACGAATGTCAATTCTTATCGAAGCGTAAAATTTTAGTGCATTACCACCGGTTGTTGTTTCCGGGTTTCCAAACATAACGCCAATTTTTTCACGTAATTGATTGATAAAAATACAGCATGTATTGGTTTTATTTATGTTCGCTGTAAGTTTACGTAAAGCTTGTGACATTAAGCGTGCTTGTAATCCCATCCGGGAATCTCCCATATCGCCCTCGATCTCAGCTTTTGGAGTAAGAGCTGCTACAGAGTCAATTACAATAACATCAATCGCTCCTGAACGAATTAAATGGTCTGCAATTTCAAGTGCTTGTTCTCCATTATCGGGTTGAGAAATCAAAAGATTTTCAACATCAACTCCCAGTTTTTCAGCATAAAAACGATCAAATGCATGTTCAGCATCAATAATCGCAGCAATGCCTCCTGTTTTTTGAGCTTCAGCAATGGCATGAATTGCTAAAGTAGTTTTCCCGGAAGATTCCGGTCCATATATTTCTATTACTCGACCTCTTGGAAAACCTCCAACTCCCAAAGCCATATTCAAAGAAATTGATCCGGACGAGATAGAAGGAACATCAGCAATAGCATGATCGCCCATTTTCATAATGGTTCCTTTCCCGTAATCCTTATCAATTTTGTCTAGTGTAAGTTGAAGAGCTTTTAATTTTTCTTTATTGATGTTGTTGTCTTTTTTTTCTTTCTCTTTCTCCATGGTAATATAATTTGCTTTTTTTAGATTTTTAATTCCTGGTATATCTGATTGGTATGGTCTTTAGTTTTTACCTTTTCAAATATAGCTTCTATGGTTTGATTTTCAGAAATGATGTATGTTTTCCTTAGAACTCCATCGTAAGTTTTTCCATACATTTTCTTTTCACCCCATGCATGATATAAATTTAATATTTCTTTATCAGGATCAGAAATTAACCTGAATGGTAGTTCATATTTTTCAATGAATTTTTGGTGTGATTTTTCCGAATCAGGACTAACACCAATAACGTCTAATCCCTTATTTATTAGATCAGAATAATTATCTCTTAAATTACATGCCTCAGCCGTACATCCCGGAGTGTTGTCTTTTGGATAAAAATATAAAATTACTTTTTTACCTTTATAGTCATCTAATGATATTGATTCCCCATTTTGATCAACCCCAGAAAATCGAGGAGCCGGATCTCCAACTTTTAAATTTGCCATAATGATTTATGTTTAAGATTTGTAAAATTAAAAAATATCATTGATAAGACAGAATTTGTGTTTTATTGTTTACTATTCTTTTATCAACAAAAAAATTAATGGAGTAAACACTTGAATTGTAAAATTATAAAACTAATCGGTAATTTTCTTTTTCGTATGTCGAAGGTGTATTAAATTTGTTGAATGCAAGTATAGTATTCTGGTTAAATGGGAAAATATCTTTTAGGCTTTCTTTTATGTTTTCTGGTATTGTTTGAAATTAAGGCTCAAACCAATCCCGAATATGATGAATTAAAAGCTGCTTTTGCAAATATTGAGGATAAGAATTATAAAAAGGCTTATCCGTATTTCAGGAAAATGCTAAGGCAATATCCTAAAGAGCCTACTTACCAATATTATACAGGATTATGCCTTCTGTACCTGGAAAAAGATCCTAATAAGGCAATACCGTATTTGAGATATGCTTCTTCAAAAAATGTTACCGTAGATGTATATTATTATCTGGGAATAGCTTATTTGCGAAATTACCAGTTTGAAAGATCTGTAAAAAGTTTTGATTGGTTTGAAAAAAATGCTGACAGAAAAAGATTAAAGGAACTAGATTATCAGATCTATAAGGCTATGGCTCAAAATGGACTTTATTTAACTAAATATATACAAAAGCCAACAGTTTATAGTAAAATTAAAAGTGCAGATGAAGATTTTTATAGAAATTACACTTTGGATAATATAGAGGGTTATTTCATTGATACATACGATTATTTTAAACTACAAAAAGATTCAGTTGATGATAATTCCGTTCTATTTGTTCCGGATAATAGCCGTGAACGTTATTTTGCTAAACGAAATGATAAACGAGGCGATTATGATATTTACAAAATCACTCAGCTAAGCGATACATCATGGAGTGCACCTGAGAACCTGGGAGGTGTAATCAATACTCCTTTTGATGAAAATTATCCCTTTCTGCATTTTGATGGTTCTACTTTATATTTTGCTTCAAAAGGACATTATAGCATGGGAGGTTATGATCTTTATAAAAGTACCTGGAATTGGAATGAGCAAAAATGGACAGAGCCGGAAAATCTTGATTTTCCAATAAATTCTCCATATGATGATATTTTGTTTGTAGCTACGCCTAATAAACGTAGTGCAATGTTTGCATCTAACCGCGAAAAACTGCAAAACCAGTTAAATGTTTATCACATTAAATTAACAAACTCAGAACCTTATGTTGAGATTGAGGATCATAAGGAAATACTAAAGTACGCTCAATTAGATGTAAATGCTAGTATTGAAAATGAGGATAAATCAGAATTCAAATCGAAATATCAAACCGACCAGAAGGATTTGGTAAAAATAAAGAATGATGAGAGTTTTTTACATAAATCAAGATATGATAGTTTACTAAACCTGGCCATAAGTTACCAGCTTAAAGCAGACTCGTTAAGATGGATTATTGATGAAAAGAGAAGTACATTCGATGTAACTAAAGATGGGCAGGAAAGAGCTCAGTTATCAAATGTAATTGTCGAACTTGAGCGAGAAATTTATGGTTTACAAAGAAATGCAGATAACTGTTATGCCCAGGTTCGCGAAATAGAACAGTTAAATCTGGCATCAAAAAAAGTGATTTACGAAGATCTTAAAAAAGAAGAGGAGATAGAAGAAACAAATATGGAGGAAACTAATCTTTATTATGAGCCGGTACCAGACTCTATAAATATTAAAAAGCTAGTGCTTGTTGAAGATACCATTGAAGAAGATAGTGTTAATTTTCCCGATTTCGGCCTGAGAGTTGAGAATCCTGCGATTTATAATGCTCAAAACCCTATACCGTTAAATGAAACTTTACCTGATGGAATTATTTATATGATTCAGTTAGGAGCCTTTAGTACCGAAAAAGCTCCATCAATATTTAAGGGCTTAACACCTTTATCTGTAATTAAAAAAGAAAATAGCAAAATCCAAAAGTACTTTGCCGGTAAATTCTTTCTATTGAGTGAAGCTGAAAAAAATATGGGTTTAATAAAATCCAAAGGCTTTAAAGACGCGTATATCGTTGCTTTTAATGATGGCGAAATAATACCTGTGAAAAATGCGGTAAAGTTAGAGTCTGACAGGGAGATCCCGGTTCTAATCAAAAGTATGAAAGAAGAAGTTCCTGACTCCGCTAAAGATCAGCCGGAAATTATTTTCGTTTTGAAAGGACAAATAAACCCTGAGAATTCAAGAATGATAGATAGTATCCAGTATTTCTTGACAGAAAACTTAGAATTTTACGTTGAAAATAATTCTAAAATTTCAATCTTTTTAATTAAATCATTTGCATCTTATGATGAAGCAATACCTATCAAAAATAAATTGGATGCTATACTGCCCGTTAAAAGTGAGATACATGCATATTTCGACGAAAATCAAATTCCTTTGGAACAGGCAAGAAAAATCACCCAATAACATGATAAATTAATATTTTTATAATAATTTAAGTTGTATATTAGCCTGACATATTCATAATATATTATTATTTCCAATATTTATGAATAGTATGGCTGACCTTGACAAGAAATAATAAGTGATTTATTATTTTTTCGGTACAAAATTAATTCACTAATTTTATGAATTAATTAGGTTCGACGTTTGATAAAGTAAAATGTAACGATGATGAACAGTAAAAGAAAATTTGAGAAAAATCCAAATTTGCAGGAGAATCCGCAAGATGGGAAGGATTATTCTTTAATTTTGCATAACGATGATGTTCATGATTTCATCTATGTGATTGATTCGTTAATTGAAGTATGTAATCATGATACGGTGCAAGCTGAGCAATGTACCTATTTGGTGCATTACAGAGGAAAATGTGAGATTAAAGTGGGGAAATATAATCAGCTTAAAGAAATGTATAATGAACTTTTAAATAAGGGATTAACTGTTTCAATAAATTAAAATTATGTCATTAACTGCAATTATTATATTAATTATTCTGGGAATTTTACTTTTTTATGTTGAGTTCCTGATTGTACCGGGTGTTACCGTTGCAGGAATAGCTGGAGCAATTTTGGTTATTGTTGGAGTTTTCTATGGATATAAGGAATATGGAGTACCAACGGGACACTATATTTTAGGTGCTACTGCTATTTTTTCTATTTTTTCAATAGTCATTATGTTAAGAACAAAAACCTGGGAAAAGATTGCGTTAGATACTAAAATTGAAGGAAAATCGAGCACAGGTCTCGAAGCGGAATTAAGTATTGGAGACCAGGGAGAAACGGTTACACGATTGAATCCATATGGTAAAGTTCAAATAAAAGATAAATTTTACGAAGCAAAATCTTCGAGTTCATTTATAGATCCTAAAATAAAAGTAGAAATTAAAAAGATAGACGGATCGCATTTGATTGTTAAACCTTTAAATTAAAATACTATGGGAAGCGTAGGAACATTATTTGTAATTATAATTGTAAGTATTATTGGTCTTTGGCTAATTTTATATTTAATTCCAATTGGATTATGGTTTCAGGCACTGGTTTCCGGTGTTAGAATATCGTTAGTCCAACTTATTTTTATGCGCTGGCGTAAAGTTCCACCAAGAATTATTGTTAATGCAATGATCGAGGGTAAAAAAGCCGGTATCGAATTATATCGGGATTTATTGGAAGCGCATTATTTAGCTGGTGGTCGAGTAGCTGATGTAGTTCACGCATTGGTGTCAGCTGATAAAGCAAATATTGACTTACCATTTAGTATGGCAACCGCAATCGATTTAGCCGGTAGAAATGTATTGGAAGCTGTTCAAATGTCGGTTAATCCAAAAGTTATAGATACACCTCCGGTGACAGCAGTAGCTAAGGATGGTATTCAGTTAATTTGTAAAGCAAGGGTTACTGTACGTGCAAATATCAAACAATTAGTTGGTGGTGCTGGTGAAGATACAGTTCTTGCTCGAGTAGGTGAAGGTTGCGTGTCATCAATTGGTTCTGCGGAATCACATAAAGAAGTATTGGAAAATCCGGATTCAATTTCAAGAGTAGTACTTGAAAAAGGTTTGGATGCCGGAACTGCTTTTGAGATTTTATCCATTGATATTGCTGATATTGATATTGGTAAAAATATTGGTGCAGTATTACAAATGGATCAGGCAAATGCGGATAAAAATATTGCACAAGCAAAAGCTGAGGAGCGCCGTGCTATGGCTGTTGCATTAGAGCAGGAGATGGTAGCTAAAGCACAGGAAGCTCGCGCAAAAGTAATCGAAGCTGAGGTTAAGATTCCATTGGCAATGGCAGAAGCGTTTAAACAAGGTAATCTTGGAATTATGGATTATTATAAATTCAAGAATATCGAGGCAGATACAAAAATGAGAGATTCAATATCAAAACCAAAAGATAAAAAATAGAGAATGAAGAAGCTTCTTTTTATCATCAGCTTTTGGATTTATGTAATTAGTGTAAGTGCACAGCAAGATACTATTACAACCGAAAGTGGATTAAAATACTTTATTGTACAAGATGGTGAAGGAGAGAAAGTAGAAGAGGGAAAAGAAGTTACTTTACATGGTATTGGCACTTTTGAAAGTGGAGAAGTTTTCTGGGAAACAAGAGAAAGCAATTCTCCTTTTCATTTTGTAACCGGAACCAATAGCGTAATAAAGGGTGTTGAAGAAGGTGTAAGCAAAATGCGGGTTGGTGACCGGTGGATTTTTATTTTACCGCCGGAATTGGCTTATGGCGACAAGCAACGAGGGCCAATTCCTCCAAATTCAGTTTTAATTTTTGACTATGAGATTCTGGACGTGGCAAATCCTAAGAAATCCATAATTGATACCTTATATAGTACCATAGGTAATTATGGAATAGATAAAGCATTGGATTTGTATAATGATTTGAAGAAAAAAGATAATATCTATAATTTCAGGGCTGATGAGCTAAATACTTTAGGGTATAATTTGATAAATGAGGGAAAGCTGGAAGCTAGTAGAGTGATACTTGAGTTAAATACAAAAGAATATCCGAATAACTTTAATACATGGGACAGCTTAGGTGAGATCTATATGAAATTAAATAAAGATGACCTGGCTATAGAGAGTTATGAAAAGTCGTTGAAATTGTATCCCAAAAATACCAATGCTGAGGAAATGATTAAAAAAATAAAGGCAAAAGAATAAAAGAGTTAAATAATTTTTTGGTAATATCGATCTATTTTATACTTTTGTGCAACTTATTGGAGAGGTGGGTGAGTGGCTGAAACCACCAGTTTGCTAAACTGGCGTACTCGATTAGGGTACCGGGGGTTCGAATCCCCCTCTCTCCGCCATCGCCCGACATAGCATTAGCGTTGTCGGGTTTTTTATATTATATTTGAAATTATATATTCTTAGGAATGTGAGATGTTGGGCTTTGGCGGATAAAATCCGCGCTTCCAAAATTCAATTTAATCATGTATTATGTTTATATATTAAAATGTTCAGATGGCACGTTCTACAAAGGATGTACTTCAAATTTAAATGAACGGATAAATCGACATAAACAGGGATATATTAAGTATACTCAAAGCAGGCTTCCAATTGAATTAGTTACTTATATAGTTTTTAGTGATCAATATCGAGCTTTTGAATTCGAAAAGTACCTTAAATCTGGTTCAGGTAGAGCTTTTATGAAAAAGAGATTGATTTAATATCAATAAAGCGAATGGAAGTTTTCTTTTTTAGCTATCCCTCAGGGATCAACGAAGTTAATCCCTTATGAAATAGGAGTATCTTAACAATTAATTAATAATCTCTAAAAAATTCCACTTTTTACTTTGAAAATTGAAAAACAATTCATTTATTTGCATCCGCAATTCGATATTGCATTGCGGGGTGTAGCGTAGCCCGGTTATCGCGCCTGCTTTGGGAGCAGGAGGTCGCAGGTTCGAATCCTGCCACCCCGACAACAGAAAAGCCTTGTACGAAAGTACGAGGTTTTTTTATTTGACAAAAATGAAAGTTTATTTTCATAAAATTGTCAAATAAAAAAGACAAAATTTGCTTTGCAAATTAGGCTTTTCTATTGATTCAACCTACTTACAGGATCATGCAATAATCCTGTGCTATTTTCTTTTTATATGGGTGATGCTGGTAAGAATCTAGTTCGAACAAAACGAACGAAGTGAGTGTTTTCTTGAGAAAATTGTCAAATTTTCGTCAGCCCATTGAGATGCGTTGGAGGTCAGTGTCAACCGAGTGTCGGAGCGTGTCGGGTCGCCTGTTTGGCGTTCGGACAACCGTCCGATTGGAACCGTCAGCCCATCGGAAAGCGGGTTCGGGCTGTTCAGCCCGTCAGAACGAAAGCCTGAAAGCATTGTCAACAGGGCGAAACGGAATGATTCGCTTTCCATCAAGGGCGACCATCGGTCGGAAACGTCAGCCGATATTTTTATTAAACAGAACCAAACGGTGGAATCCGCCGTTAAATCTTCCTGCCTTGTCGCCTGCCTCGCCGTCAGGCAGGGCAGACAGGTCGCCCCATTCGGGGCGGTTTTTGGGCGCTCTTTTATTTTTTGATTTTTGAAGAAAGAGCCAGCCCACATATTTTTTGTCACAGTTTTTGAGACCCCATCCCTTCTATGCACATTGCCGTCCTCATTCCTGCGGGCGCCAAAGAGCATTCCAACACAATTATCAAAAATTCCGCCAAAAAATAATTGCCCACAACGCTCCAATAAATGTAACTGCCATTGGGTGGACAGGAAGGTCAGTAGCTTTGTTGATACATTGTGTTCCGCCCACATTAACATCATGTTTATAAATTTACAATAGTTTAATAATTAGCGTATAATGCTATTAGTATAGTATTATATACCATAATATTAGTATTTCAGACTATAAATATACAAATTCTAAGTTAAAATAAATTGCTTATATTGCAATTTAAGTAGTAAAAAATACTAAATAAGTGGTAGATAAGAAGAAGGTTTATAATAGAATCAAGGCTGTATTAGCTGAAAAAAGTAAAACAAATCTTTGGTTAGCTTCTAAATTGAATGTTAATAGGACTACTGTTTCTAAATGGTGTACAAATGATGTTCAGCCAACAATGGAAACACTTTTTAGAATTGCAGAAGCTTTAGATGTGAACGTCAGAGAATTATTAGTTTCCACTAAAAAACCGAGTGTTTCATGAATTTTGATTTTAATGAGTTGTTTACCGATTATGATTTCCTTATTCCTAATAAGATTGAAGGATATGTCATTATTCGGCTGTGGCAAAAGATAAAGTCAAATGAAATTCAGGAAGAATTTTCTTATTATGATATTAGAAACGTAATTGACGAAACGGTATCTTTTACTAATGGAAGCACACCTCAAACGGAAAAAATATTAAAAGATTTACTTCATTATTTTATTAAAAAGCCTCCTGAAACCGTTTCAAAATATTATCTCTCTGATTATGCAGAAAGGTTTATTCAATTATTAGAAACTAAAATCGATAGCCCATACAGAAATTTTCCTTTAAAAAAGAACTTCGAAAAATATTTTTCTGTTGAATTTGAGGAAATTGAAGATTTTGAAGAATTAAACCGCTGGTTTAGACAGGGTTTTCATGACACTTCCAAAAGAGTTATCCTTGACCATATTGAAAGTCTGCAAGATGAAATTGAATCTTCTATTAAAAAGCTTAATAAAATATTGTATTCGGATGAATTACAGGCAATTGAAATGGTAAAATTGTTCGTAGATGAATTCAAAAATTTCGGACTTAAAGCAGAACAAATAAGGGAAGCACTTTTTCTTAAAAATGAAACTTTAAGAAGCTTAAAAAATGCATCAGACTTCTTCTATTCAAAAATTGAGGAAACAAAACATTTTCAGACTATTGAGGAAGAAAAACGTTATGACGAATTAGAATATAAATGGAAAACTGCCAATCAAATAAAAGAAGAGGTTACTGCTTTTTTTGAGAATTTAGATAAGAAGCTTTTAAGAATTACTAACCAGATTGTATTTGCCAGTTCAAAACTAAAAGAGTTAGAAGAAAACTTTCAATACCAATCTCTATTTAAAATTAACTTGAAAAAGTTGCTCCAATTAGTTCTCGAGACAAGCGGTTTCGATAAAAAAGAGGGCATTCTGTTGCATAAAGATTTTCCTATTAAAGGTATTCCTTATGAAAAAGTACAGCTTTTTTTCTCACCCAAATATGAGTTTAATATTGAAACTGAAAGTCTTGGAATTATTCCCGAAACGAACATAGACTACGAACAAGCAGAAAGAGCAAAAATTGAAAGCGATTTGCGAGTGCAAGAGAAAATAGCTTCATGGGTTGATATCTGTTTTTCTAGAATTCAAAAAGAAAAAGAGTTTAATTATTCGTCAGTGTTTTACGAAATTTTGGATAATGAACAAAATATAGAAATTCCACTTCAGGTTGGATTCTCCCTATTTCAACAGCTTTCCAATAACAAAGATTTTGATGTTATAATTGATAAAACAATTGCAAATCCTAATAGAAACGATATACTTACATGGAACATGAAAATACATCGCAAGGAAATCCTTATTCGTTCCTAAGCAATGCCACCGTGCAAAAATATTTTGCTGACTTGAATATTGAGTTACTTCAAGGAAAACACATTATGGAAGATGATTACTATAGTTTTCAGTTATTACGAGAATACTATGAGCCTGAGTTAAAACAATATTATAGAGAGCTATACAATTTGAATTTAGAAAAAAACACCGTTGATAACAGTACCTATTTTTATCTTGATTTCCCTATTGATAGTAAAGGAAAATTGAATAGCTCAAATAGATACAGATAACTCACTGAACAACAAGTAATTATTGGAATTATCTTACTTAACATGTATTACGACAGGTATTTTAAATATCCAAAAGAATTATTTTGGGAAGATATAAAAGCTGAAATAGAACAGAGTGAGTCGAAAGACTTATATAAAATTTTGTTTTTTGCCGAAATAAGAGATTTCTATACCGATAAAGAGTGGGAAAGAGTACAGGATTTATTCCGTAGGGCAATAAATAGTTTTACACAGCTAGGTTGGCTAAAAAAGCTCTCAAAGGGGAAAGAGGATATTCATTTCGAATTAAAAGAAAGTATCCATCGGTTTGCAGAATTATATAAATATGAGATTGAGGACTTTCCCCAATTTGTGTCAAAAATTAAACTGTATTGAGAATTATGCCTCTACCTAAAATATACTCAATTTCTACCGTTGGAATTTTAAAGCATTTCAACCAAGACTATTTAATACATCCTTTGAGGACTGATTTTACAGGAGGAAATGGTGTAGGAAAATCAATTTTAGCAGATTTAATTCAGATAATATTCATTTGTGATGAAAAGAATATAAAGTTTGGTACAGATAGTTTTAATAAAGATAAAAGGGAGATTCAGAAGCTGCCATATAAAAATAATTTTGCATATGCTTTCTTAAATATTAAAGTGGATGAGGAAAAGTTTCTGACATTAGGAGTCAATATACAGTCTAAAAGCGGTAAAAAAATCCGCCCATTTTTAATCCTTGCAAAACCTGAATTAAATGCCCCTTTGAATGAACTCGTTTATGATAGCAGTAAGATTCTGACGAATAAAGATTTTCTAAATGACCAAAATAAAATTCTTCCCTTAGACGAACTATCTAAACAACTGAAAGAAAAGTATCAGCTATTTTTAACTTACTTTTCGTATAAAGAAGATATCGAACAATACCACTCTTTTCTATTTAATAACAACATCCTACCAATAAATCTTACTATTCCTGAGCATCTCAAAGCTTTTGCAAAGGTAATACAATCCTTTTCCCGGGTAAGGGACTTAGGGCTTGATAAAGCAAATGGTTTAAAAGCATTTCTATTTGAAGATGATGACAAAGAATATTGGGAGGAATATTCAAAGCATGAACTACAATTAGATAAGTTACTAACTGACTTTAAAGAATTAAATATCCGTATTAATGATATTGAGCAGAAACAGAGAGTACTTGAAAAATTGAGTGACTTTGAAAAAATAAAGAACGAGTCCGCATTAAAATATGAATTACAAGAAATTATAGAATTATATCAACGATATACAGAATGCCAAAAACAGGAAAAGAAATTAAATGAGGATTTAAAAAGCAAAAGTAAAAAAAGTGAATGCCTGAAATTACGAGAAAATAAATTTGCGCGAATAGTTCCAAGAATTGAAAAAGATTATTCAGATGTTGAATCAAATTATACTTTACTCTTAAGATATGAATCAAAGTTCAAAGAATGGAAACGATTTGATAACGAAATAAAACAACTCAGACAAATTGCTTATGCTCATTTTTCTGCAGAAACGATAAATAAATCTACTAAAATTGATTTTAAGGATATCACTTCTAAAGAAATAATAAAGAAAGTAAATTCAACAATCCCATTATTTACACAGTACGGTCAGTTGGATGATATTATTAAAAAACATGATGAGCAGGAAAACGAACTTTCATCTTTGGTTTTACAAGTAGAGAAAAAACTGAATCACTTAAAACGTATAATCGAGTTATTAAGTGGCAAAGGAACTAATAGCCTATTCGGTCAAATTGTTCACAAAAAGAAAGTTCTATCCGAGTATCAGGAATCTGTATTATTGGCTCTAATTGACTTGTCATTAGAAAAGCCTGAAATTGTATTCACTGGTATTAGATATGCTCTTTCAACCAACATTTTAAACGAAGAAAACTTTGAGATTGATAAACAAAACAATGGAATTTGGTTGAAGTTAGGCGATTTGCGAGAATTTGTTGAGTTGTCAAAAGAGGAACGAATCTTTGAATATGGTTCTGATTTTGAAAACATTTTATCAAACAAAATCGATGAGTTAAAGATTCAGGTTAAAAAATTGCAACGGAAAAAAGAAGAATTAGATAAAATAAAAAAATCCCAAGAGTATGATAAGGAAATCATTAAAGATTACGATTTTGACATAAGGCTTATTCAATATTCTGACATTGAAAACTTAAAAGAGTCTGTCTGGATAATAAATAATAAAGAAATTAAAATTTCTCAATTACTATCTGATAGCTCTCATCTAAAATCAGAAATAGATGAAATCAAACAAGAAATTACAATTCCGATAGACACTCAGAATCTAACTGAATTAATAAAAGAATATGAAATAAAGAAGGAAATAGCCAATAAACGTAAAAGAAAAATACTTGACAAAAGGAATTTAGAGTCTAGTGAATTAGCCGGATTAAATGCGGAAATGCCACATCTTCAAAAGAACTTAAAAGAAAAACAGGATGAAATATCTGATGTATCTAAATTGTATGAATTAAAAAAGGAAGGGTTTACTAATCAATATCCTGATATAGATATCCATAGTCAGAAAGGCTTTTCCGAAAACAAACTCCTTAATGAATTGAAAGAGGATTTTGAAACAGCTCATGAAAATTACATTACTGAGTATAAATCAATAGTTAACGTTTTTAATGAAACTAATGAAGAAAAGAATTCTCAGGTTAATCTTCAAATAAATAAAAAACTATATCAATTTAAGGTATTAGAAGAAGTTTTATTAGGAGGAAAAATTAAGTATCTGGATAATATCAGTGAATATTTGCGTGAAGCAAATGAACAACGCCTACGAATTGTTGAGAATATCAGGGACAATATGATTAAAGTTTTTTCTAAAACACTAGCCCGGTATGAAACCTATGAAAATATTGTCAAGAACCTAAATACATTTTTTATAGGAAAGAAAATAAATGAAACCTATTATCTAAATCTCAATTTTCGAGAGTACGATAATATAAAAATTAGTTGGATTGATGAATTACAAAATTCTGCTCGTTGGGTCAATAAACCTGGGGAACTAGAATTTGGACATTCAGTTCAAGAATTTATAGAACAGTTGTTTAAGAAAATAACCGGAATCCGAAGAGCAATTGAATTTAAGGATTTACTTAACCCGAAGTCATATTTCGATTTATCAATAACCCTCACAGATGAATTTAAAAATGAAATTCCGGGAAGTACAGGAGAAACATATTCCGCAATTGTTTTATTAGGTATAGCACGTCTCTCAAAAGTGAGGGATAAAAATCATGATGGGCTTAGGTTTATAATTTTAGAGGAACTAGCAAACCTAGATGATATAAACTTTAATTTATTCCCCCTTATTGCAAAAGAGTTTGGATATCAAATTCTAACCATGACACCAAAACCTTACAATTCAGATTCTCCAGACGGTTGGTATTTATATCATTTAATAAAGGGGAATAAAGACATTAATATAAATTATCCTGTTCCGGCAAGTTATTATAAAACAAGAGAGAATAACCAGGATTTAAAAAGTTACTTAAATGCATTGAATAAATGAAGTGGAATGTTTTAAAAGATATGCATAAGCTTTACGAATGTGGCAAAATAAAAAGAAAACCTTCATTTGTAAACGATTCCTATATAGCTCATCTAATACATTCTACAAAAGAACTGTGCGCTTTAAGAAAAGAAGTCATTATTCCTGAAGGTTCAACTTTCAGGCAAACTTATGAGAAACTTTACTTCGATAAGTTTATTAGTTATAAGACATTTTTGGAAGACAATGATTTAATAAAGCCACAAACGAGATTTGAGCATTCAGATATCGAACAATTAATTGACATTAAAACTCAAATGGATTCAGGTTCATTAAAACTATTGCGGGAACAAATCCTAAAAGCCAATGAAACCGTTAGAGGAATTTCATTCATGTTTTTTAAGAATGAAAAGTATTTGGATGATAAGAAATCTCTAATCGAAGCAATTGAAAAAATATTACAAGTACCCGAATTGCCATCTGGAAAGGACAAGCAATATCTTTATGTAGTTCCCTGCAAATCAGCTAAAGCAATTATATTATGTGAAAATTTATACTTTTTAAGAGTGCCTGAACGTGTTAAGAATTTTAATATTGAATTGTGGTTTGCAGGTGGCTATAATATCAGCATGTTAGAAAACGTTGATACCAGGAATCTACCAATTTATTACTCCTGCGATTGGGATTATCACGGTCTCAATATTTTTGATTTAGTCAAAGCCAAAGTTCCACAGATTGAGTTGTTATTCCCAAATGCTAATCCTGTAGGCATTATAGAATCTGAGCATAATAGTCATTGGAAAAAAGCTCATGCACCTGAAACATTATCAGGTTTGAACACGGATTTATTTAGTCTTCAGGAGAAACATTTAATTCAACAATTAATATCCGATAATTCTTGGATTATCGAAGAATCAAATGACATAACGGAAATGATTAAAATGAAAATGCTCAAGCTATCATAAAAGCAAAGATGAATACAGTATTGGAAAATTTAACCCAAGATTATCAAAGCGCAGAATTTACATGTATGTTTCTGTACGATAAGAAAGCAACTAATAAATTAATTCAAAGAAAGTTGGTTGTGTCAAACAAGAATCATTACGCTGTTTTTGTTGATACAGTAAATCATCCTGTGTTTATTTTTATTGGTTGAGGGGCTACAATTGCCGGACTTATTATTGCTGTAATAGCATTAATGTAATGCTGAAAAACAAATGGCAAAAAAAAGACATCATTATATTCCAAAATTTTATTTGAGAAGATTTTCCGTCAATAATAACGGAAGATCTTTAGGGCTATATAATCTTGACAATAAGAAATTTATACAAAATGCACCTTTAAAAAGCCAAGCTTACGAAAACTTTCTTTATGGAGAAGATGATGAAATAGAAAATGCTTTGGCTGAGATGGAAAATACTGTTGCCAAGATGTTTTACTATTGGACAGAGAAAAAATTACTTTATCCACCTCCAGTTGAAACCAATGGTTTTAAGTTGTTAAAGCGTTTTATTTTATACCAGACTTTTAGAACGCCAAAGTCCGGTAACGAGATAATGAAGGGTCTTAATCAAGGTTTAAAAACTGTTGTACAAGAATTTGAGCCTGATTTGTGGGAAAGTTTTAAAGATGGAACATTGGTTCATGAAAATCCAGTTTTACTAGGTTTATTCCATGCAATTAAGCACGAACAGCTTTTAGATTTTCTTGATTGTAAGTTTTTAGTAAACCTTACACTACTGCCATTCGTAACTTCGGATGTACCTGTAATTCTTTATAATCAATTAATGGAACACGCAGATAATTATATGGGTTCAACTGGTTTAGTAGTAAAAGGGCTTCAAATCTTTTATCCAATTCACCCAAGGTTGATGATTTGCTTTTATGACTCCAATGTTTATGATTTTGGAGATGGATACATTAACTGTTGCTCTACAGAATCAATTGATGAAGTACATCAGTTGAATGGTCTTCAACTCATCAATTCTAATTCACAACTTTTTTTTGGTGATTCTATTTCTGAAGAGTATATCACAGAGTTACTTAATCATTTTGAAAAGTATAGAAAAACAACAAAAAACATAAACCAAATCATCAATCAAGGAAGTAGAAAATTCTTTTTTACAAGTTCGGAAGATGCTCATATAGATTTGAGTTTAGATTTTTTTAAATTAAAAGTGAATCCGAACGACTTTAAAAATGAGATTGTTCCAATAAGACATCCCTCATTTGATAAAAATTGAAGCGGATGACCCTACCCAAAGGAGCACGCCAAAAAAATCCTTTTTTACGAAAGCAACCAGAAGGTAAGCTAATTTCCTCTATGGGGAGTCGGGCAAATGATAAACTTTCTAAAGGAAGAATCATTAATAGTTGTTGGACTTGATGGATATGTAGGAAGAAAAATCCAGAGCGATTAGTTAAGTGATTAGGAATAAAAGAATTCAGATAGCCGTATTAAGAGAAAGAATTTATTTTAGTCTTAAGTTTCCTGAGAATAGGGGTTTGATTTACACAGGATTTGTGAAACAAGGAAACCCTGTCTGAGTACTTAACAAACACACCAAAACATAATAGCAAACCTGCCCTCCGAAGCCTTGGTGCAGGCGGGGTTACAAGCTGGTTTCAAAATCTGACAAGAAAACTATTGAACTTTTAGTTCCTGTATCCATTATCTTCTGTTGATAGTTTTTAGCTTATCTTTTTGACTTCTCTCTAATAAGTTTTATATTTGCATATCTTTTTGATATATCATTAGGGGTAAAAATTACCCCTAAAACTATACTAAGAAGTCATGTCGAGAAACTATTTATCTATAAATCTCACAAAGGAGCAACAGGATTTTATCCAACTACTGGATGATTATGAGATTGATATTTTTACAGGTTCTGATGTTGAAAACCAGCTAAACAAAAAAATCCCAAACCTGAAAGGAATTCTTGAAAACTTGGTTCACAAAGAATTTCTTTCACGTATTGAAAATGGGAAATACTGTAAATCAACTTTTCGGAATGAGCATGTAATAGGAACTTTTATGGCACAGAACAGTGCAATTGCATATTGGTCAGCTTTGAATTTACATGGCTTAACAGAGCAATTTCCTAATAATATTTTTGTCCAGACCAATAAATTGAAAAAAAACAAATCGGTATTAGGAACCAGTTATCAGTTTGTAAAGGTTACGGATTACAAATTAGGTGGCTATCAAATGCAAGGTCATGGCAATAACCAGTTTAGGTTAACCAATATCGAAAAAACAATAACCGATTGTTTTGATTTACCTCAGTATTCCGGTGGTTATGCCGAATTAATCAGGGCATTTAACCAGGCTGAGATGAAAAGCGAATTATTAATTGAATATAGCCAGCAAATTAAAAATATCTCCGCAACCAAACGCATGGGATTCTTAGCCGAACTGTTGCAAAGGAAGGAATTGGGTTCTTTTGCAACTCATGCTACAACAATAATAAATGAAAAATATACGCTTTTCGACCCCTTTGGTTTGGAAAAAGGAGAATTTGTAAAAGAATGGAAATTACGATTGAACATTTCGAGAGAAGATATTTTATCAATCTGTAATAAACAATATTAAGGCACTCGTTAAACAATGATATTACAAAAAGAAATAAGTGAAAAGGCAGCTAAAAGTGGCGTGAACAAATCAACCATAGACAAAGATTGGGTTCTGGGTCATTTTTTAGATGCTATTTATTCCGTTTCCGAATTAAGAAAAAAGTTAGTCTTTAAAGGAGGTACATGTATAAAAAAATGTTATATACCCGATTATCGTTTTTCAGAAGACCTGGATTTTACCTGTACAGATGAAAAATTTGGATTGACTGATAATCATCTAAATGAAATATGTAATCTGGTTAATGAGAGGTCAGGAGCATTAACACACATTCAATCCCTGAAAGAGCTAAAGCACAAAAACAAACGTACAGGATTTGAGGCAGTAATTAAATTTTGGGGAGCTGACCACAGAAAGAACGATGTTCCGCCATCACCGGAGCGCTGGCTTACAAAAATAAAAATAGAAGTAATCCTTTATGAGAAAGTAATATTTCCTTTGGAAAGTAAACGGGTAAATCACGATTATTCCGATTCATTATCAGAAAATGCAAAAGCCATTCCCAGTTATTCCATTAATGAAATCTTATCAGAGAAAATGCGCTCATTGATTCAACGTTCCTATACAGCACCCAGGGACTATTACGATATATGGTTTTTATCCAATCATTTTACTGATTTGGATTATAAAGTAATCGTGAATGCTTTTCACGAAAAGATGAGGTACAAAGGGCTTGAATTTACAGGCATAGAGCAATTCCTTAATGAAGAATCGAATACCATTTTAAAGAAAAGCTGGAAGAACAGCCTGGGACATCAAATTTCACAGGATAAGCTACCTGAATTTAATGAAGTAAAGAGTGATTTGGAAAAGTGGTTTGCTGAATTATTTAAAAAAAAATAGATAAAATTGTTCTAAATTAATTTTTGGTTCAGCAAAAAAATACGCTTCACCTATGTTTCACCAAAGATTTCAGTGTTCTTATAATCATCTAATAAATAAGTAAAGTAATTTGACTGTATGTCATCCTGCTACCCCGACATCCAAAAGGACTTTTTTATCCATCACACGACGGTTCGACCTAATTTTTTATATGAATTGTTTTATTTCAAAAAAATCATCTGATAAAGCCAGCTTTCCCGCGTGCTGAGCAAGTTCCACCCACTCCCTTGCAAGTTCGACCCATGCAACACTCTTTTTTCTAAAACCTTTTTAATCCCCCAGTCGGATGTTATATTTTTTATTAATAATTATTTTAACTATTACTTTTTTGCAAAAGTTTTTTATTTTAGTTCAATGACATGAGTTAATTTGAAAAAGGGCCAAGTAAAAAGATAAAAAACTTATGTAGGATTTGATATTAAAAATATGGATTCAAATTTTAGTTTTTTACAATCTGAATGGAATTTTATGTATAGTCAAGCCAGAGAATCCGAAAAATCTTTCAAAACAGTTACGGTAACTCTGTATTTTATTCCAGGTTATGTCTTGAAACAACCGTTAATTGGTTATAAGAAAATGAATCCTGTTTAAATATTCCTTATACTACAAGTTTATCGGATGATAAGAAAGAAGAAAAAATAAACAGAAAATAAAATGTAGCTAAAAAGTTTTTATAATAGCTTAAAAATTGGTAAAAAAGAAAGAATGGAAAAATACGGAGAAATTCTATTTGAAGCTGAATCAACCGATTTAAAAGAATGCTTAAACAGATTGTCTGAGGAAGATATTGAGTCATGTTGCAAATATAAAATCTACAATCGTGGTTATGATTATTATCACGATTGTAGGGTTCAGCAAATATGGTATAATAAAAAGGCTAATACTATTTCAGCAGAAGTCCTTGGAACAAGGGAATACGATGTGGAAATTTATATTGAAAATGATGAAGTTCACGGCTCCTGTGACTGTGAATACTATGATATTTGTAAGCACATTATTGCTGTCTTGCTAAATATAGCTGATGATGGTGTTGAAAGTATCCCGGAAAGTAAAATTATTCAGGTACCAACTATCGAATCGGTCGATTATTTTAAAGATTATCTTACAAAACTGAGTAAGGATGAATTAATTAATCTTGTAATGAGGTATGCCCCGGATAGTTTTATCAGGCAAATACAAAACAGCAAATCAACACAAAAGGATGCTACAACTGTTATAGATAAAGTTGAGAAAAAAGTACATGATTACCTGAATGATGAAGAGTTACTCTGGGATCCTTCCGGCATGGATGCCGCCATTATGAAACAACTCGATAAATTAAAAGGTTTCGAAAATCAGATTCATGATAGAATGGGCAAGTTGCTGATAATGATTATGAAAAGTGTTAACGAAGCATTTGATGAGGGATATTTATATATTGATAATTACTACGAGGAAGACTTTTATGAGTCAGCAGATTTTAATCAATATGTTATTTCTTTTATTCAAAAATTATCTTTTGAAAATAAGCTAATTTTTATCAGGGAATTAGATAAGACATTGGGTTTAATGAATTACAATACTTATGATGAAATTCCTAACAAATATGGCTCCTGCTTCTCGAAGGAAGAATCAAAGAAGTTGGCAGAATTTGTCGAAAATAACAGGCAATCAATAAGCTTATCATTTATTAACAAAGTTTACCAGGTTATTGAATCAGAACTAAATGCGGAAAGTAAAGAATTAATATTGTCAATACTTTCTAGTACAGGTAGTCAAGAGCATTTACTTTTAATAGTTGAACTATTAAATTCGCAGAATCGACTAACTGATTCTTATAAGTTCCTCAATAAATTTCTTTCCAACCAGAAAGGATTTGTTGACAATAAAATAATAGAATTTTATCTTAATTTGGCTAAAGAAACCGGATCAGATATTGAAAAAACGGCATGGATAGCATTAAAACATAATCCTCTGGAAAAGAATTTATCATTAATAAAGTCTTATGGTGTATCTGAAACATCAGTATTTGAAGAGTTAGTTAAAGATGACAATCCCGTAGAATTGTTAAGTTTCTATGAAAAAGAAAAAAGGTTTGGTGATGCACTCAATCTAATTTCCGATAACAACAGATTTTACGATGAAACAATATTTTCATTCTTTAAGAAAAACAAAAAAATATTAAGAGAACAAGCTGAAGAGTATTTCCTTAAAAGAATTGATGCAAATCTTGTTAGTACCGGTGACAGTTATTATGAAAAAATAGCAGAAACAGTAAGTCAGATAAAACAAATTAACACAAATCTAGCTAAAGAAGTATTAGCAGATTTACGGACCAATTACAAAAGAAGGACAAAGCTAATGGGTATGCTTAATCGTTTTTAATTTTTGATACCAAATAACTTTAAAACAAATAATAAAAAACTATATCTGGCTCAACATTAAATCAAAGCTTTTGGAACTGTATCCTAAAGAGGAAGGAAATGGAGAATATGAAAAAATATATGATTATAAATTTGTTTAAACCATAGTAATCGGAAAAAAGAAAATACACTTGGTCGGTAGATGATTTATTAAAGGAATTGGGAGATGAGGTTAAACCAGAAAAATATAATCATAAAAACATCAATATTATGAGTATTTCATTTACAGATGAACAAAAAACAATTTTTCAGTTCGTTAAGAACGAAAGTTCACATGGTATTATTGATGCAGTTGCCGGAGCTGGAAAAACCACAACAATTATTGAATCTGCAAGGTATGCCGGAAATGAAGAACAGATTTTGTTTTGTGCATTTAATAATAGTATAGCAAAAGAAATTTTGAACAAATTTCGAAACAAGGGGATGAATAGGGTGACCGTAAAAACAATTCATGCTTTGGGTAGACAAATCCTTTTTGATAATAACAACTCCGGGAAACCTCTTCAACTTGAGAATAATAAATATTGGCAAATTTTAAAGAACCAGGAAATTCAAAATGAATTAAAGTCTGAATATCAAAATATTCTTGCCATAAATAATCTTGACCCTGAGAATATTGAAGATCCTAATGATTTTGCTGTTAAAAATTTAATTAACAAGATTAATGAGAGGCTAATCATTATAAACCAAAAATACCGTACAACACTCGCCAAAAAAGATATATCTGATTTTGAGCAAATGGTAATTCATTTTAATATTTTTAATGAAATAGAGGTTAACAAAAGAAATTTTAAGAAGGAATTAGGTTATTACTTCGAATGTCACAAAATACTATTACAGAAGGGAAATCAATTTTCAAAAGATTCCATGATTATTGATTATACAGATATGATATACCTACCATATGCCTGGAAGCTATATCCTAATAGCAGATATGATTTTCTTTTTATAGATGAATGTCAGGATTTATCAAAGGCACAATTGCAAACAGCCGTAAAATATGGTAAAAAAGGAAGCCGGATATTAGCTGTTGGTGATCCCTACCAATCTATTTATGGTTTTACCGGTGCAGATATTGAATCATTTGATAGAGTGAAAAACTTAACAAAAGCAACGGAGTTGCCCTTAAGATCAAGTTTCCGATGTCCAAAGAAAGTTATTGAAATTGCTCAAACTCTTAGAGATGACATAACAGGATTTAAGGCTGAAGAAGGTTCTGTTATAAACATACCCAGAAATCAAATAATTGAATTGGCAAAACCCGGCAATTTAATAATTTCCAGATTAAAAGCACCACTGGTGATTTTAGTTTTTGATTTCATCAATAAGAATATTAAAATACAAATTCATGAAGACGAAGTAAATGAAATAATTCAAGAGCTTAAAGGTATTTTTAAGCATGATGAACTAAATGTTATTATTGATACCCTTCCAAATAAATTTGAAGATTTGCGTGATAAAGTCATAAAAAGATGGGAATGGATAATAAGGAAGAATGCCGAAAGAATAATTGATTCAATAGAAAGAAACGTTTACATCGATAACGAAAAAGAATATTTAAGAAATAAATTAGATTTTCTTTCACAGAAATATTATCAATGGAATGATGAGTGCCCGTCTATTTTAGAACTTTTAAAGAAAATACGGGCATTTATTTCATCAAATGACAATCCAATAAAACTATCAACAATACATCGGGCTAAAGGGCTTGAAGAAGACAGAATTTTTATACTAAACTATAACGAGCTTCCTCTTAATCGATTGAACCAAAAAGATTGGGAAAAAGAGCAAGAATTAAACCTTAAATATGTAGCAGTAACTCGTGCCAGAAAAGAATTATTTTTAGTTGAGTCTAAAAATCATGAAGAACTTGTTGATGAAGGAAGTTTATTTGATGAGCTGCCTTTTGATTGAATTTATTGAAGGTGTTGTATTAATATCAAACCAATCTTTCCGCTAAATTTCCTTTCCAAATAATAAAACCTTTCTTATCATTGGAATAGTCATGCAAAATACGCTGAAATTGGCTGGTGAATTTTTAAAGAAGAATTCTTCCTTGAGATAAAGTATAATAAGCGTTATTATTTCTGGTGGGCTATACTCGTTCATATTTAAATTATTTTTTAAAACAATAGTTTCGGAAATTTATCCTTCCAAGATCCTGATTAAGTCATTATTTAAATAGAATACTTCTTTCCCGTCTTGTTTTGGACTTAGTATTCCTAAATCCGTTAGTTCTTGCATATACTTTGTAAGAGTTGTTCGACTTGAACGCTCCAAAGTATCTCCCAAAAGCTTAGGTTTAATATATGGTTGCATAAATAGCATTTCATTTACTTCTTTATTATACCATTTTAGATTCTTTTTACCATACTCTAATGTTGCATCCATTTGTAAAATAATTTCATCAATTAAGCGATTCGTAAATGCAGCTGTATATTGTACCGCTTTCATCATATATAATAACCATGATTTCCAATCACCACGTTGAGTAACTGCACCTAATTTAAAATAATAATCATCTTTATTTTCAATAATATACTTACTTAGATATAGAACAGGTTGAGATAGTAAACCTTGATTTACCAAATAAAGCAAGTTAATTATACGTCCTGTACGGCCGTTGCCGTCAGAAAAAGGATGGATAGCTTCGAACTGATAATGAGCAATTGCCATTTTTATTAGCGGATCATTATTACAAACTTTATCATTTGAAAGGTATTCTGTAAAATCTGTAATTAGTTTTTCCAGTATTTCTTTACCTCTGGGTGGAGTATAAATAACTTCTCCTGGCCTAAATTCGCTGTCTCCCCTGCGAATTACAACCTGAGATTGTGGTGAACGTAAACCTTGGGAAGTATTTTTTACTTTTTGGTATACCCGTAAAATTGTATCAAATGTTATTTTTTTCTTTTTGTGAATATGATTGTAACCGACCCATAGGGCTTCCCTATATCGAAGAACTTCTTTTGTATTTGGAGAAGCATTTTTTTCTTTTAAAGAATCTGATACAGCTTTATATAATTCGTCTTCTGTAGTAAATATATTCTCTATTTCTGATGAACTTTTAGCTTCTTGCAATGTTAGTGTGTTGATAAGCATTGTAGGGTTAGGTAATCGATATAAGTTTTTATTTAACTCGGCAAGATTTCTACTTGCATAACCCCATTCCAATAATACATCTTTATCAATTATTTCTTCTTGTGGAGGTAATAAAGATAGTTGATTGTATGGTTTAGTTCTGTCAAAAGCTTGTTTTATGTTCATTTATTTTAAAATTATTGGACATGTAACAAATATATGTTCATTTTTTTATAAAAACTAACATTGTGTTCAAATAACTTTATTTTTATGAACACGTACTTGTTTTGTATTCATTTTTTAAAAGAAGGCAATTTAGAAGGAAACTCTTTTTTTATGACATTTTCGAAATATACAGATAATTTTTCGTTGTTTTAAATCGTTATCTACCTAGACTTTATGAGATAAATCTGTCTGTAAATACTAGAGTAACTTAATATAGGAGAGAAATTGGTATATGTAAGTTTTAGTATTTTTTCAATATCACTTTAGTTTGGTTCTTTTTTGCAAACTACTGAACGAAGTTCGAATATCCTTTTTACAAAAATCACCAAAAAAGTAATTTTATTTTTAATAATTATATAAAAACTACTAGCAATCTTATAATATCAAATATATCAAAATAAATTAACAAAAACAGACCAGTTTGTCTGCTTGCATTTCTTTACTTATATTTGCAAGCAAAACTTTTTAGATGAGTAGCAAAGAAAACATTCAAAATGTAGCGTTAAAACTTTTTTTAACAAAAGGTTATAACGTTGGGATCAATGAGATTATAGAACAAGCCAATACTTCCAAAGGTGCATTTTACCATCATTTTAAAAGTAAGGAGCAACTATTCCTGGAAACCATTGATAAATATTTTTTTGGTTTCCTGGATGACCTCAGTTTTCTTGACAAATCAAACTTAGATTTTGATGAGAAAATTTTAAAACTTGTCAAATTGGTATTTACCCCTATGAAAAAGTTAAAGGATATATTTAAAAATGGTGAGCAATTCAATTATTTGGGGGTGCTCGCAGAATATCCAAAAAATGATATTTTGAGACAAAAAAGCCGGGAGCATTTAAACCTGCTTATAAATAAACTCGAGGAAATAATCGAACAATCCCGGCAAGCTGGCGAGATAAAGAACAGTGTCGACAAAAAAATCCTGAGTTTTCATATGAGTATGCTGATAGATGGCTCAATTGTGGATGCCCTAACCATTTTTAATGATATTTATAAGGCTGAAGAAGAGTGCATTAAAGCTATTAAACAATTGATAGGATTGATTAAATAAATTTTTTTACATAATTACAGACAGACTTGTCTGTTTAAAGCAATAAACAATGACTATAAATCAACAATTATTTTTAAAACTTTTGGCAAGCAATAAAAGTGTAAGGAAAATTATCGCATCGCAGATTGAGAAAAAGATTTTTCAGAACTTAATCGGAAATACCGATAAACCATTGGACAATATCAAGGTAAGAAAATTTCAGTGGTCCCGGAATTTAATTCGGACAGTATTAAAAAATTATGATAAGGGGATTATCGCAAAGGAAAGTTTTTTAAAATTAAGCAAAGTGATCATCGAAGGAGCTTTCCAGTCAAATAAAAAAAACTATGAGGAGGCGGTTTTAAATTACAACAACCGCTATGGAATTAAACCTCCGAGCTTTTTGGTGATCTCACCAACAAAAGCCTGTAACCTAAATTGTTATGGTTGTTATGCAAATAGTAGCCATAAAACCAAGGAGTATTTGTCTTTTGATTTGCTTGAAAAAATAATAGATGATTTTTATTCCGAATGCCACGGGAGGTTTATCGTAATAAGTGGCGGCGAACCCCTTTGTTATAACGATAAAGGAAGGACACTTTTGGACATATTTGAGAAGTACAATGATGTATTCTTTATGTTTTTCACCAATGGAACACTGATTAATGATGAGGTGGCAAAACGTTTATGGAAAGTAGGAAATGCTGTACCATGTATTTCAGTAGAAGGGTACGAAAATGAAACAAATAAAAGAAGAGGTAACGGTACTTTTGAAAAAATACACAGTGCTTTTAATGTGTTAAAAGAATACGGATTACCATTTTGTGTTTCTGTTACAGCAACCGAAGAAAACAAAGAAATTCTACTCAGTGATAGATTTTACGAATACTACTTTGATGTCATAGGGGCATCTTACATGTGGCAGTTTCACCTAATGCCAATTGGAAGAGGTAATGGCGTGTTTAATCTGATGCCGAAACCGGAAACAAGAGTTCAGTTATTCAGGGTTTGGGAAAGACTATTGGAAAAAAAGGGATATTGTGTGGCTGATTTCTGGAATAGTGGGATGCTTACAAATGGCTGCATTGCTTATGGCAGGCAGGGAGGATATATTTATATTGATTGGAACGGTAAAATAACACCGTGTGTCTTTGTTCCTTTCTATGTCGATACCGTTTCGGAGTTATATGAAAGAGGACAAAAATTGGGCAATGCACTAAACAGGAATTTCTTTAAAAATGGGAGAAAATGGCAAGACAATTATGAATCAGGGAAAAGTAGTGAAGAATATAATGGATTGATGCCTTGTTCAATTAGAGATCACTTTAAGGTATTTAAAAATGAAATACTTACAGCTGGTGCGCATGGAGTTGATGAAACAGCAGATTACATAAAGTGTAATAGCGATTATAGCGACCGGCTATTAAATTATGATTTAAGATTGAATGAACTTACCCGGGAAATTTGGGACCAGGAATATGTAAATAATCATCATCATTTCATTGATTAACAGATGCGGAGTATACTGAATACATTTGCTGAAATTATTAAAACCAATAAAAGGTATTTAAGGATATTGCTGTTAAGTATCTTAATTGGTGCCATTGTAGGTATAGCCGCAGTAGCTATTAAAGGTGGTGTTAAAGGCATAGAGCATCTGATAAGTAAATTCAACCTGAAAGAGCAGGGTTTTCTTTATCCGTTAATACCCATATTGGGGATAGTAGTCACCATATTGTTTGTTCGGTTGATAATAAAAAATAATATAGGTGCTGGTATTTCAAATGTTCTTTATGCAATTAACAAACAAAAGGGAAGAATAAAGAGGCACAATATTTTTTCGTCTTTGCTAGGTAGCATAATTACCGTAGGTTTTGGTGGTTCGGCGGGATTAGAGGGGCCAACCATTACAACCGGTGCTGCAATAGGGTCAAACATAGGCCGGATACTTAGGCTAAAAGAAAAAGAACTGCTTATTTTAATCGGGTGTGCATCGGCCGGGGCAATATCCTCTATATTTAAAGCACCTATTGCCGGGGTGATTTTTGCAATCGAAGTACTTTTACTGGAACTTACCCTTACAGCAGTTGCCCCTCTCATATTAGCTTCTATCTCTTCTGTACTGATTTCGTTTATATTTTTCGGACAAGAGAGTATCTATACCTTAATACTTACAGACAAAACATACCATTTAAGCAACTTATTACTTTATGCCCTTCTTGGCATTTGTAGCGGGATAGCATCGGTCTGTTTTAGCAGCATTTATAAAAAATACAATGATTTTAGTAAAAAAATCAGTTCTAAATCTCTTAAGATTGTTATAGGTACGATGATCGTCGGAACTGGGATTTACCTTTTTCCTTCTTTGGCCGGTGAAGGCTTCCAATACACGAATGGCAATATCAATGGGGAAGTTGACGATGTTTTCAATAATTCCATTTTCGAACGACTGAAATTGTATGGGGGACATATTTTGTTCTTAGCCACAATAGTAATAGTCACGAAAATGATCATTACCTCGGCAACCCTTGCTTCGGGAGGCGTTGGAGGAGTGTTTGCCCCATCGTTATTTATCGGCTCAACATTGGGGATATCCATTGCTAAATCGCTGGAAAAAATTGGATTTGGTATTGACAGGACAAATTTTGCACTCGCAGGTATGGCAGGATTAATTGCCGGGGTAATTCATGCACCACTCACGGCGATATTCCTGGTTGCCGAATTAACAACGGGCTATTACCTGATTGTTCCCCTCATGATTGTATCAATTACGTCTTACGGGATGGTTAAAATATTTCATAACGAATCAATATATACTTATCAATTGGTTCAAAAGGGGTTGGTAATTACAAGGCATAAAGACAAAGCGACTATAAATAAGTTAAGTATATCCCGGATTATTGAAAATGATTTTTTAACCCTGAGTCCGGATTGTTCCATTGATGAACTCCATGGCAAACTCAAAAATGTAAAAAGAAATGTATTTCCTATAATTGATGAATCAAAAGAACTCGTTGGGATACTTACACTTAACGATATCAGGAAATATGTGTTTGATAAGAATAACCATGAAGATTTAAAGGTTGGGGATATTATGTATTATCCTGAAGCAATGGTCGATTATAATGATTCAATTGAAGATATTGTCAATAAATTTGAAATTTCAAAGCACTACAATATCCCCGTACTAAAAAATGGAGAATATGCCGGATGCATATCCAAAGTAAGGCTTTTCGAAACTTACAGGAATCATATCAAAGAAGTGTCCTGTAAATAGTTTTTTTTATTCTTTTTTAACATTCACAAGATTTTTATTTGATTTTTGGAAAACAGCCAGGTTTCTGTTTTTCTATATTACATGTCCGCCAGAGACTTTTATCACCTGTCCGGTTAAGTAACTTGCTGCCCCCTGTTTATTGATTAAAATAAGGATAGAATGTGTAACTGTATTCAGAATGATTTACAATAATTTGCTACGCAATTATCCCGTCCGGTATGTATTAAATGTACAATCTCTATTGATAATATTCAGTGATAAAACAACGGTTTTACCTGTTGTTATTTTTCTATTCTGTTAACCAATATCGAATAACAACCTTTTATTACCGCGCTCAGCTTAAGGAATAGCAAAACATTGTGACATTAAGAGGATGATGTTTTGTTAAAATTGATATGTACCCTTAGATTAATTCCTGTTTTTGAAAAGCATTTACAAATTAAAAGCGAATAGCCCGGCCAACCTTTCGTTCAATTTTTACATCATTTTTAATAACAAGTGTAGCGTTTTTAAATGTTCATGCGTATTGGGGCAGAATTAATTTTCTATCAAACAATTAAAACATAAAATTATGAAAACGTTTAATTTGATTGTACTGGTTGGTATAATTGTATTCACGTCCTGCAGTAAAGAAGATGATGTTAGCCATGGTAAAAAATATCCTGTACCTATCATTCAGGAAAACTTTAACTTTTATAAAAGTGCCGAATTATATAGCGATGCACAGAGAATGCGTTCTGAAAGTTACAGCGACGTGTTTGAAATCGAAAAAGTTGAACGGGTTGGCAACCGTTTAGATGTTACTGTTTCATATAAGGGAAACTGTGAAATAAATAAGTTTGACGTAATATGGGACGGTATTATTATGGAATCCTGGCCTGTACAAACAAGAATCATGATTAAAAGAAGTACTTCAAACTGTGATTCGTATGGGGAAATAAAAAAGGAAATATTATCAATTGATTTGGTTGAGTTAATTGGCGATACTGTTTTAGTAGAAGGTGCTATTTTCCATGTGTCCAATGCCTCGAAAACCCCGGATGAGGCAAACGCCGATACGATTATTACCCATTAAAATTAAATCAATAATTTATTCAGGTTTTTAGCCCTGATTTTTATTAACGATAGTGAATGAAAACCAATTTCTGCACCTTCCGGCTATCATACAAGGATGCAGGGAAGGAAACGAGAAATGCTGGGAGCTTCTGTACAAAAGTTATTATGGATATGTTATGAGCATTGCCTTGCGCTATTTATCAAGAAAGCAACTTGCCGAAGAAGCTGTAAACGACAGTTTC
Organism: Bacteroidales bacterium; assembly: GCA_028282785.1. GTDB lineage: Bacteria > Bacteroidota > Bacteroidia > Bacteroidales > UBA12077 > UBA12077. The sequence continues at coordinate 77,190 of JANQHE010000005.1, forward strand.
CTCAAAGTTTTTAATCACATAAACAATTATGACACTGTGAAATCTTTTAAAACCTGGATAGGGCAAATAACTGTCAATACTTGTATCGACCTGCTTAGAAAAGAAAACAGGTTTCTTAGAGCAGGCAATGATCAATTACCTGCATACAGTGTTAACGAAACTGTTACCGGTAAACTGAATTATGCCAGTATATTAAAAGGTTTGGACAAACTTCCTATGCTTCAGCGACTTGTTTTCAACATGTATGAAATTGAAGGTTACAGCCATGCAGAGATATCTGAAAAGCTTGATATACCAGAAAGTTCTTCGAGGACATACCTGACACGTGCAAAAAAGAAATTGCAGATATATTATCAGGAACTGATAAAAGAAAAAAATGCAAGACTTTGATGACATACTGAGCTCAATAAGGAGAATAGCCCACGAGCATGAAGAGCCTTATAAAGATGGAGCCTGGGAGGCTTTTCTAAAAACCCGGAAAAAAAAGCAAAAAGCAATTTTTACCTGGTCATTGGTTACTTCCGGTTTGGCGGCTAGCCTGGTAATAGGCTTTTTTTTCATTCCTTCATTGTCAGATAAGAAGACTGTACAAGAGGACTTATCAGATACTATTTACAATATTATCCCCCCTGCGGAAGCTATGCCGGGAACATTTGAGGTTACAACCAAACAAGCGGAGATAAAGAAAAAAACAGAACTCCGACAAATTGAAAATGAAGATGTCCAATATGAAAAAAATATTATTTATCCGATAACAAAAAATGAAAAACATGCGGATAGCCCGGAATTGAATGAAGGTAAAAACAAGCACTTTGTAAACCGGGAAAATGAACAGAAAAATTTTGCTTTTGAGGAGAAAGATACAACAACTATTTTTTCTGCTAACAATACCATACACCCTTCAAATAATCACCATGAATTTACAAAAAGTTTGGAGGAAGGCCTTGAAGAAGAAACTCCGGAAAAAAACAAACGCAAACGTTTAAGCCTGGGATTTTCTGTTTCACCGCTTTTGGCCACAAATGATGATGGTAGTCATCCGGGAGTATCCGCAGGAATTCAAATGGATATACCGATATCAGGAAAGGTTTCAATCAATAGCGGACTCATCTTTGCACATCAAAAAGTTGAAAATGTGTATAAAGACCGCTCATCGTTCAGTGAGCCTCTATCACTGACTTCAAGGTTAACCAGTTTTGATATTCCGGTTAACTTCAAAATTGTCCTGAAGAAAGAAAAAAACAAAGAATCCTATTTAGTGGCCGGAATATCTTCCGTAGGGTATATAAACGAAAGCAATACGTTTACTTATGAATATGAAGAGGTAATCGAAATAACAACTGTAAGGGAGGGGCAAGAAATAACAACCTATCAAACTATTCTGACAGAAAAAAACGTTGAAAATACAGAACCTGCCTTTTCAACTTTTGATTTTGCCGGGTTTATGAATTTTTCATATGGTTTGAAAGGCCCATTTTCAAAAAATATATATTTAACAATTGAGCCCTATATAAAATTACCATTGAGCGGATTAACCGCGAATAACCTTCGGTATACAACCGGAGGGGTTCGTTTAATAATTTCTAAATAAATAACATTTAAAAGTTTCAATTATGAAGATAAAAACAATTTTTTTTAATTTACTAATACTTATGATAGTGTTCGCCGGATGCGAGAAAGAAGAAAGCGATTATGATAAACAAGTTAAAATTGATGATGGAAAGATAGAAAAGTACCTGGCCGATAAAAAAATTAGTGCAAACCTGGCGCCGGAGGGATATTACTACCAGAAGATAAAAGAAAACACTGATGGAGAAGTTATCTCAAAAAATGATGTGGTTGCGTTTTATTATTCTATGCGTTTGTTGGACGGTTCAGAACTGGATACTTATATGGACACTTTGCAGTCCCCTTTACTGTTTAAGCAAGGAAGTAATGCCCTTTGGCCAAAAGGTTTGGATATGGGTATAAAAAAAATGCATGTCGATGAGCATTACAGGTTCTATTTGCCTTCTTACCTGGCTTATTATGACTATTCGCTCAATGATTATTTTCCTATTTTTTCAAATTTTATAATCGACATAAAAGTGACAGGCATTGCATCAGAAACTGAAATTCAAGACATTGAGCTAGATTCCATCAAATCGTTTATTGCCAAGGAAGAATACGAAAATGCGGACAAATATGCTTCAGGGCTTTATTACATTGAAACCGAGGAAGGAGAAGGTAATAAGCCAACCACAGGGGATTATGTTACCATTCATTTTACAAGGAAATACCTTGACGGAACTGTTATTGAATCAACCGAAAATAAACCGGTTTCATTTTATCTGGGAAGCAACAAAGCCATTGAAGGGCTTCAGGACGGGATCCGCCTGATGAAAGAAGGAGGGGAAGCAATTCTGATTATGCCTTCAAAAATTGCTTTTGGAAAAAGTTTACAAGTACTCCCCATTGGCTTAAGAGAAGAAATGTACGAAGAAAATATTTTGCTTTATGATGTAGAGCCATATTCTCCGGTTTTATATGAGGTAGAATTGATTGAGGCTAAATAATTAATCAGACGTAGCTTTCCTTAAAGATAGGTTCTGTAGAACCAGTAAAAACAGGGAGGGCCTTCTTTAGAGTTATTCCTTTACAGGATTATCTTCGAACTATAAAAAAATAGAGATGTTAATGAATTAATTCATTATGTATAGTTTCACATAATTAATCAGATATACGCCGAATTTTCTTGATGATCGTCAAGATCAATTTGATAGAATTGATTTATTTTTACAAGTTGTAAAAACAAAAAAACTGTGATATGTACTTGGATTTTTAATAAGCAGATAATTGTGGTAAAAATGAAACCTGAATGTATTAACTTTCTTTGACATAAATAGAAATCATTATTTTAATACCGAACGCTTGATGAATTTAACCATGATCTTTTTGAGTATAGGAACTTTGAATTTTTTTTATTTACTTTATTTAAAGTTTATTTGAGTTTGTAAACGTATTTGTTCTGTTTATAAACTCACCTAAATGATTTGTAAGTATTTATCCTTTAACTGATTTATTTGAATTCAAAAATGCATTTGCTTCAATCGAAAGGGGAAATGTATTAACAGGGGATGCTGAAAACCTTATAGAGTAGGCATTAATTTAATTTTTTGTAAAATGAAAAAGAAAAAAGTGAATTCAAAGTTAACACTTAAAAAGCAAGTGATTAGCAATCTAAAAGAAGTAAAAGGAGGAAAACCATGGACATTCGGATGCACAATTGGATGCGAGATAAGTGTAGAAATAGATTGTCCGGGAACTTACCAAGGTGATTGTATCTAGTATTATCTGATTACTTTACCTTATTCGAGTATAATTAATATTACAGAGTAATTATGTACTTTAAAACTCGAAAGCAACAGGTACTAAAATTAAATCTATCTAAATAAAAAAAAGAAAAGTATCAAAAAAATAGGTTTAAATAAAGAAACTGTTACCAATCTGAATTTAAAAAATATAAAAGGTGGAGCATATATATCTTTTATTGAAGAGAGTTATACGGCAGAAACTATATGTATTACATTAAAATGTTAGATACTAAGTTATTTTTTAGATAATTAAGGTGGGTTATTCCCACCTTTTTTATTTAAACATACAAAACCACCGTCGAAGACGGTAGTAACCAGCCAGCCGGCCTGTTTACCGAACAGGCAGGTGTGCGTCTGGCTGTGTCGTTTTGTCATTCCCGCAAAAGCGGGAATCTATTTTTCATAATGTTTTCAAAGTTAAACGGAAATTGTTCGTATTATTATAAAAGCTTTTAGCGTTAACAGTTCTAAAAAGCCACCACTTTTGGTAGAGCTTGTTTACTATTATTTCCTTTTCCTCTGCTATCTAACCTATTCGTACGCCTGGGAATAGTATCTTAGAAAGAGTTTTTAATTGAATAATTCCTTTACCATTTGCTAAAGCTTACAAACTTGAAACTTTTGAATTGTTGTAGCAAAGCTCACGGTAAGGTGAATCTTTAATAATTGGAATGTTATACTTATTGGCAATTTTTATACGTTTTAACCTCTTTTCTTTGCTCATTGTAATGCCTGGGGTTTTGATAATCGGGTATGACATAAATAAACTTTATTTTCTTTCCAACACTTAGTTTTTTCAATATGTTCGCCAAACTGATTCGTACGTTCTTTTATGGCATCAATAAAATCAGGTTCACCAACTGTTGGTCTGTACTGAAGGGCTAAAAAACCTCTATCTTGAAGTCCTTCTTTGGTTATTCGAGTAATATCTATGATTGGGAAAAGGCTCGGATCTGCAATCCTCCGACAAAAGAAATAATATTTCTGATCCTGGTATATTTTAAAAGTTCTCTTATTTCAGAGCTTTTTGTTCTTTTTGATAATTCTTAATATCCAATTTCCATAATATCTAAATTAAGTTTTATATGTATAGTTTCGCACAAGCTTTATCAGATATAAACCGAATTTTCTTGATGATCGTCAAGTCTTTTCATTTAAGGACCGTATAACTTTGCCTAAAGAAAAAACCAGGAAATAATGTAGTATGTAGATAAAGTTTTATTGGCGAGAGCAACTGGATATCTTGGAAAGTATAGGTTGAGGTCATTTTTTGAAGAACAAAAACAAAATATTTAATAAGCAATATAGCTAAAAATTATGTCATTAATAAATTATGTAAAAAGAGAGGATGCGACAGGCCAGATTGCTGAGATCTATGATATGCTTGAACAACGAATCAAAGTTATACCCGATGTAGTACAATTTTATACTGCAAGTCCTGAATTATTTGGGAAGTTTATGAATTTTGTTGGTCATTACATTGATCATCCTGTACTGGATACTATTACAGTGTCTTACATAAGAATGCTCATCTCGTTTAAATCAAACGCTACGTATTGTGTGTTGTTGCAATCAGGTATTTTAAAGAGTTGTAATGTAACTGATGCAGACCTTGAAATAGCCAAAGAAGATTATACTAAAGTAAAACTTGATGAGAAGAGTAAAGCCCTGGTTTGCTTTGTTCTGGACATGATGTTTGAGGAGCTCGAAAATGCAAAAGCACGAATTGAAAATCTGAAAGAATTTGGTTGGACTGAGAAAGACATTTTTGAAGCCAGTGTGGCGGGAGCTATACTGAAAGGTATGGTGAATGTTATAAAAGCTTTTGAAGTAAAGCCTGATTTTTAATAAGTTTCTTATCTGTTAATAGAGCCAAAAAAAGGATTATTATTAAAGTAAATGTTACGTATAATTAAACAAATATGAAAATGAATGACCTTAAAATCGATAGAACTTGTGTGCCATATCCAAAAAAAAGAATATACTGGTTGGTTACCTTACCTTATTTAATAGTTTTAATCGGAGTTACAGCATATTTGTGGAGTTATAATGTGAGTATTGCTATAACCTATTTCTCACTTTATTTAATCTCAACTTTATTGCATGGTTATGTTTGCTCATTTAGTGAATGTCCGTATAAAGGAACTTTTTGCCCTGGAGCATTTGGGTGGTTTCCAGTCGGTAAGATTGCTGGCAAATTGAAGAAACCGGAAAAAAGAAATGACAAGGTAATTGGTATTGTATTCATGTCTATCATGTTATGTATTTTAGGTATATTCGTATTACCATTATATTGGATAAGTAAACAGGGATTAATATTTAGCATAGCATACGGAATTTTTATTATCGTTCATTTTTTCTTTTTTGTGATTTTTGTTTGTCCCAAATGCGCAGGTAGAGGAAACTGTCCAACAGCAAAACTTTCTGATTCTCTGAATAAAAAGTTATTCAAGAAAAGTATTCTGTAACTTTTAAGGATATAATAATTAAAGATAAAAAAATATTAATCTCGATATCATTAGTATTTTATTTTGTTTGTTAAAGATTGCCACCTTAGCTTTTATAATAATTTTTTTCTTTCGAGTAATTCTTTCAACCGATCGACCAGAGAAGCTTGTAATTGAAAAAGCAGTAAATATTGTCTCGATTTAGAATATTTAACCTCAATTTTTCAAACAACAGAAATAAGATCAGGCTTAAGATCTTTAAATCGGTCCGGTTAGAACTTACCACTTGTTGCTTCTTCTAAAAAACATAGCACTGGCATGTAATGTTCTTAATTGGTTTTATACTCTTTTTTATCGGATAATTGTAATATATATTTTTTTTAGCTGTTTTTGCTGCCCGGTGAATTTATAAAATGGAACTTCTAAAACTTTCATTGCGATCTATTTATCGTTGTACAAAAGGTAACATCATCGCTTTCATAACCATCGCCTGACGGGATTATGTTTTGATGGTAAGCAATATCATTAAAATCGTATTTTTCGAGAATTTCTTTTAAATCTGTATTAGAAAAGAAATGATTCCAGAATCGATAAATTTTGGTGTTTTCTTCTTCTATAATTATATGCTGGTATAAAACAACCTTTTCGTTTTCATATAAGTAAGATTCGGATAAAGCCAAATAAGGTTTTTCGCTCCAGAACCCTTGTTTAGAAACTTTCCAGTTTTTAAGACTTACTTTACTTTCCAGATTATTATCATTTAGAACATCAAAAATAAAAAGCCCTCCTGGTTTAAGTACTTTTTTTATTTTCATAAGTAATTGTTCTCTTTCACCTGGTAAAAGAGGTCCAAAATCTGCAAATATCAGCATTACCAAATCAAATTCATTTTCTGTTAAATTCAACTGTGTATAATCTTTGTTCAGATACCTGATATCAAGGTTCTTTTTATGGGCTTCTTCGGTGGCATGGATAATCGAATTTTTAGAAAAGTCGACTCCGGTAACCTGATGACCCTTTTGAGCTAATATTTCCGTATATAAACCTGGCCCACATCCTAAATCAAGAATATTTAATTTTTCTTTATCAAATTGGGAAAGTATCCAGTCTATTGTTTTTCTAATGGTTTCCGGTTTTCTGCTGGCCAAATCGGTCTGATCACTTAAATGAACCTCCAAAAGTTGTTTGGAAATATGCGGATCTGTCCACATAATTGCATTACCTGGTTCGTACAGTTTTGGTTTTTGGGTATATTCAGCAATTTCGTTAATTTTCATAATACTAATTTTTATAAGATCAGTTATACTTAAGATCAAAATTAGTTAATTATCCATGTGTTTTTTTTGACTTTCATCAAAAAGTTGGGATTTAATTAGATTATAAAATACATTAATTTTACTCAGAATGTTTTAATATCTAACTTCGTATAAGAAAATTAAAACCGTAGTAAAAATGATTCAGGATATTTACCCGCACTGTTTAAATAATGATTTTCATAAGAATGGAGATATCAATGACAATGATTTAGTTCTATATTTTAAGGATAAATCTTTTTTGTTAAAAACAAAGGGTGATGAGTTTGAATTACCTTGTAAAAAAGATTTTACTGAAATAGCAAATGATACAAATAGTACTTTTCTATTTACATTAAATGATGTCCCTTGTTTTTTGATTTGGGATAAGTTGAACTCGGACAGGCCCGGTTTCATTTTTAAAGAGATTGATTTTTTTAGGTATACCAATCAGCAGGAAGTTGCTTGGGTAAGTATGGTAGGATTTCACTTAAAAGATTGGTATACACAAAATAGATTTTGTGGAAAATGCGGGACGAAGACTCAACAAAAATCGGATGAAAGAGCTTTGGAATGTAATAACTGTAATACAGTTATTTATCCTAGAATTTCACCTGCAGTTATTGCCGCTATTGTTTGTAATGATAAAATACTTCTTGCTCGTGGGGCAAATTGGCCGGAAGATTGGTATTCTTGTGTTGCCGGATATGTTGATGTGGGCGAATCTCTGGAAGAAGCATTAATACGTGAGGTTAAAGAGGAAGTAGGTATAAATATAAAGAATATCCGTTACTATAAAAGTCAACCATGGCCATTATCGGGTTCTATGATGATTGGTTTTGTAGCCGAAGCAGATGATACACAACCAATAGTGATTGATAAAAAAGAAATTGTCGATGCCAGATGGTTTAGCAGGTCAGAGCTTCCTAAATATTCTTCGCGTATTAGTATAGCCGGTGACATGATTGAAAAATTTGATAAAGGAGATTTGTAGTTCTATTTTCTAGCATCAAAATGTCCCTTTAAGAAAGAAGGATGACTTTTTGTGTTTTAACTACCAACGGGCATCCTTAAAATTCTTGGGATCAAATATACTGGAATCCAATGTTTCAGGAAAGTCCATATCGAAGTATTCTTCGATCATGATAGGTTTTCCATTATTCAGGAATATTACTTTTGTAGCAATATATTTACCCTTTACCATTTTAAAGTTATCGAACATAGCTTCATTGTACCGACTATGATTATAATTAATCATTTTAATAAAAAGCCAACAGGTTGGCTATTATTTTTTGTAAATCCGTTGCCATAATACTTTGCTTATTATGTGAAAATTATAAAATTTAATCATTGATAAATTGACAATAGTCAAAAAATAAAAAAATGTTATTTTTGCCCTAACTAAAAACTTTGGATGTTTAAATTTAAGAAGGATTCGGTGAAGTAAATAAGCTTTGGGTAAAGCCTAAGCTTATCCATTAATGATACTCTGGCATATTCTTGCCCGAGTTATTTTCATATATTTATATTAATAACAAATGGAAGTATGGCAAAGAATAATTTGTATTCAGATGCGATAACTTTAATATAAAAAAAAATAAAATCATGAGTAGCGAAAATAAATCAATTCACGAATTCGACTTAAACTTAATTTGTGAATATTATTCAAACGTGGAAAGACAAGGGCCGGGAAGCCCTGAGATAACTATTAAGGCATTAAGCTTTATTGAAGGCCTTACCGATGAATCTGGTATTGTAGACCTTGGATGCGGAACTGGTGGCCAAACCATGGTGTTGGGACAGCATGCGCCTGGAAAGATTACAGGTATTGATCTGTTTCCCGTTTTTATAAACCTATTTAATTCCAATGCCAAAAGGCTGAATCTTCAGGATAAAGTAAAAGGAATTGTTGGTTCCATGGAAGAGCTTCCTTTTCAGAAAGAAGAATTAGATTTGATTTGGTCAGAAGGTGCAATATATAATATTGGATTTGAACGGGGGCTTAATGAATGGCGAAAATTACTGAAAACCGGTGGATATATTGCAGTTTCGGAAGTATCGTGGTTTACAGATGAACGGCCAAAAGAAATAGATGAATTTTGGATGGATGCTTATCCTGAAATAGGCACTATACCCAATAAGGTTGCGATCATGCAAAAAGCCGGATATGTTCCGGTTGCAACTTTTATTTTACCTGAAAATTGTTGGACAGAGCATTTCTACGATCCACAAGTTTCAGCGCAAGAGGCCTTTCTGAATAAAAATGCAGGTAATAAAGCTGCCGAAGAATTCATAGCAAATCAACAACATGAAACTCAATTATATTACAAGTATAAAGAGTATTATGGCTATGTATTCTATATCGGGAAGAAGATTTAATAAATCATAAAAAATGGGTGTTCGTTACGGGGCACCCGTTATTTATACAGAGTTTTGCGTTCTTTTGGTTTAAAGCTTGGCTCACGATATTTATTTTTTCCTATAGTATTTCCTCCCTGCATTTGATAGATTGATTCTGTAGGGCAGAAGTTAACGCATCTCATACATTGTTCACAGGTTTTACTCCAAAAAGGTTTTTTATTGTTGATTCGAATGCTATTTGTTGGACAGATTTTAGCACAAAGTTGACACCCGTTGCAACTACTATATACCCTGAACAACCTCCACATATTTTGAATGCCTAAGTATTTGAACATGTAATAATTCCAATAAAACTTGATTTCTGAATATTTTTTGGGATAGTTAAAGTTATGGTGCTTTTTTACACCACTCAAAATGTTTCTTGCAATTTTCTGAGTTTTATATACACCTTGATTGATAATTTCTATTGCTTCTTCTTTCGAAGGAGGATATGGTGGTTTGGGTGAAGTCGTCCAGTTTATAGGCATTTGAATCACATCAGAATATATAATTTCACAATTCTTTTTTTTTAAGATCCGTTTACACTCTGTTATTGCTAATCCCGCTTCATCCAAAGCACCGGCAGTAATTAAAACAAATACCTTCTGTTGCTCTTTAAACCTTGTAATTTCTCGTAAATATTTGTTGCATATTCTTGGTATACCAAATGCGTAAACAGGAAAACAAAAACCTATTAAATCAGAACCAGGTAAAACTGTCTCATTTCTTGAAATTTCGGAAATGCTAATGGTATTAACTGATTCGGCAAATATTTCACCACAGGTTTTTAAAATCTTCAGAGAGTTTCCCGTTCCGGTAAAATACTTCAACTCTATTTTCATGTTATCGGAACTATTAATAGATGAAAAAATGAATTTTAACCTATATTTCCACCGATTCTACTATAGTAACATTCAGGTTTCCAGTAAATACTCTTACCTAGAATCATTTTTTTTCCTTTTATTTCAGGTTTGCTAAAGCCGTTCTCTCGTAAAAAATTAATTCCTGTTTTATTCTCTTCAGGTAACACTGCTTTATTTACTTTCCCATGTTTTAGTTTAAGTAATTCTATCCCTGCCTTAGAATCTTTTGCAGATACCAGCCCTTCTCCTAAATCCGGAATATAGAATCCTTTTATTTCGCCATTTTCTTTATACACCATAGAATTTTTAATATGACTTTCAATTAAACGCATTCTATCTTCTCCGGATATCTCTTTATCTAATTCCAGGATTTTTGAATAATAATCATGTTGGTATGGTATAATATCATTTGAGATTTCTGTTTGCTTCCAGGGGTTTTCTCTCTTAAGGCTCAGGTAATTGGAAATAACTTTAAAACCTAGTTTTTTATATACCGGCTCTCCCATTGCTGTTGCTATTAATAAAACAGTTTCTATTGATTTCTTTTCCAGGTCGTCAATTAAGTATTTTGTTATTTTATATCCAATTCCCTGATTGCGGAAATTTTTATCAACTATAATATGAGCTAACCAGGCAGTATTTTTTAACACAATGGATGCGCCAACACCAATCAATTTATTTTCTACAATTACTTTATATGGATAACAATAATCGTTATCTAAATAAAACTGAAAATTATCGGTTATATCTGACCAACCTTCTGGCTGTAATAATTTTATTTGTTCAAAATCTTCTTGTTTTATAGCTTCGGTTATCATTTCTTATATTTTTATTGTGATATATGATTTGAAGTAATTTATCTTTTAATTAAAATTCATCAGATAATTTTTCTAAAGATTCTTCTGTTAAACGGTATACTGTCCATTCATCCATCGCTTCTGCACCACATCTTTTATAAAATTCAATTGATTTTGTATTCCAATCTAAACACCACCACTCAACTCTTTCACAATTTCTTTCAATTGCAAGTTTGCCAAGATAAGACAGCATTGTTTTACCAATGCCGAGTTTACGGTACTCTGGTTTAACAAATAAATCTTCTAAATAAATGCCCGGTTTTCCTAAAAAAGTAGAAAAATTATGAAAAAATAAAGCAAATGCTACTGCTTCATTGTTATATTCACCAATAATTACTTCGGCAGCTTTACTTTTAAAAAGCGAATTATATAAAATAGTTTCATCTGTAGTAACTTGGTGCGCTAATTTTTCATATGCAGCTAATTCTTTGATAAATTGAAGAATGAGCTGGACGTCTTTTTCAACAGCAAACCTAATAATAAAACCAGGTATTTTCGTTGTAATTTTCATAGGCTAAGTTTAAGATTAAAGTCACAAGTTAAGTATTTAACTTTGAAATCAAAGATTTTGCTTTTTAAACTCTTTTAGCCATGGGGTCCAATCGCTACATCCGTTTTTTTCGGCTGTATAGGCAGCTTTCTCAAAATCGTAGTTAATTGAAACTTGTTCAATTGTTCTTTGATTTTTATTTTAATCAAATAACGTAATTTTAAATTTCAAAATTCTTGATGTTTGTTAAGAAAAAAGATAGGTTAGTGTTTGTATAATGGTGATACTTTACAGACCGATAATAATTTTGAAATGTCCTGGATGCCATCATCATTTTCTGATAGCAATGGTATGATCCATAATGGATCTTCGATTGGATTTAGTTTCTACGGGATTAATAAATTGAGTGGAAAAATAGATTATAAAATAAAAACAAACTCGTATACCTTTTCATCGCCTGCAATTAATAATAAAGTGGCATATGTAGGTTCGACTAACGGCAGATTATATGGGATTGGTCTGTATCAAAAGAAGGTTGTTTATTTGAGAGTTTTTAACGGAAGGCGCAAAAACTCATACCATTAAAATTTATAATACTGAGGGAGTATCAGAGGTAGAAATATTCAGAGCTAAATTAAGAGAGATAAAGGTTGGTAATTATCAGAAACTTTATGATTTTTACAAAAAAAGTTTTCAATCGGGAGAGGCTATTTTGTCTCTCCGGTAATTCAGGATGGGATTATTTATTTTGGAAACTGTGATGGAAGTATTTATGTAATAGGAAATATAAATTTCTCCCTTGAACACAACTTCTGAGTATTTTTCGGATTTGCTGATTAATATTCCACACTTTTCATTAATATTCGGCATTATCATTAGATTTATTTTAATACTAAACTATGCTTAATCATAACCCAAAATATTGATACTCATCCGGATTTTTTTTTTACTTAGAAGTTAATTCTTAAATCCAGTTTACGTTCTTTTTTAATTAGTTCAAGTTTACTTCTGAGAGTGTTCCAAAAATTATGGTTTTTATTAAAAATTGCTTGTTTAATAAGATCATTTCTTTTAGGGAAATATTGGTCAAATATAGGTTCAATATTTTGCCAATAAACATCTGATTTGTTTAAGATACTCAACCCATAAATCCAGATGGTATCAGCACAAGTTTCTAATAAATTAATGAGTTCAACAACATCGGTTACATGTGGAATGACAGGACAGATGAGCGCATTTGTTTTTATTCCCAGCTCTTTTAGTTGCATTAGCCCGTTTATTCTGCGTTCGGTATCAATAGTATTATATTCAAAAAGCTTTCGAATATTATTATCAATAAAAGCAACAGAAATACTTACGGAAGCATTTTCCATGTTTTTTAGTAAATACTTGTCACGTATAACTAAATCTGATTTTGTCAAAATGCTTGCTGAGAAGTTTTTCTCTAAAAGTAAATCTAAAACCTTACGTGTTTGAATAAATTGTTTTTCACATGGTTGATAAGGATCGGTATGGTATCCAAAATAAATTTTTTGAGGAGATACATCTTTCAATTCGTCACTAAGTTTCTCTACAATATTTTTATGGGTAATAATCCTTTCGCTCCAGTTAGTCTTTGCATATTGGAGGGCATAGCAATAATAACAATAATGAGAACAACCAATATAAGTATCAATTTGGTAATTAATATTTTCTAAACTACAAGGCTTTAGAATTACTCTTTCCGTGCAAGTTTTTATATTCATAGCTTAAACAATTTAGTATGTAAATTATCTCGTAATATAAATTACAATAATGGTCAATACTAGTTCAGAGCATTTCTTTACGCTTATGAGTAGTTTGAAAATTATAATCCTTACGCTTCTTATTTATATTTTTTTTGGTAAGCTTTAGATTCTTACTATTTTGTTTTATAGCATATGCAGATTCCACAGTTATCATTAAAAATATGTTCATTTTTATGATTTATTATGTTAATTTAGATGTTAACAATATATTACTTTTCGGTGCTTTTCATGAACCCGTTTCTTTATTCGACTTAAGGTTTCTGCAGAAACTCCCAAATAAGAAGCGATATATCGTTGAGGAACTCGCTGAAATAAACTAGGGTTAGTTTCAAACAGTTTCATAAAACGTTCTTCCGGAGAGAGTGTTACAAAGTATGCGATTTGTTGTTGATATGCTATTAATTCACTTTCCTTTCCAAGCCTGGTGATTTGTTCAAACCCGGAAGAATTTCTCATTAATTCGAATACAGCATGCTTATCAATTTGAACCATTATAGTATTTTCAACGGCATCAAAATTTTTCCGTGTAGGTACTCCATGTTTAGGGCTTTTGTTTGTCCATATAAAATTACCTTCGGGATAGAAAAAAGCCGTTTTATCTTTTCCCTTCACATTGTAAAATAATCGCACACATCCATCAAGCACGAAATATATATCCTTTATAATTTTACCAGTATTAATAATAGTCTTATTCTTACGGTAAAACTCGATTTTTACGTACTCCCGAAGGTAATTAATATCTGTTTCACTTAATTTTCTTTGTTGGTTTATTTGTTCAATAAATTTTTCAAACATAACTTTTTCCATTTTAATCAATTAATTCTACACCAGAATAGGATTAACCGAAATTAATTTCAGATTTAAATCCCTAATAAGATTTAGGATTCCGTGTATGAAGGCTTCATCTTTTATCTCTCCGGTAAGGATTGTATCATCTCCCTCATAGCTTATTTCCATGCCAACAAACCATTCTTCCCACTTTTTATCAAGGTGTCCTTTAATTTTTATTTGTGTTTTACCTTTCATGATTCTAAGATCTAACTACAAATCAAAATTAGGAATGAGTTTTTTTGTATAATTCATCCTTCGGGATGATTTAAAGGGATGATTTTGGGTCTTTAATGGGGCAAGGCCTTTCGTATGCTCAGTTCTAGCAACCACGACAAGGATCAATTCTTTTTCTGCCAGGGGAAATGATTTCGAGTTCCAACACATGGCCTTCTTGAATAACCTCTTCAACAAAGTCCTCTATTAAAGCTCGCGTATTGGATTTTCCATCATGCGGACTACCAATAAGCGTTAATATCTTAAATGTTTTTTTCATGATAATATGGCTTTTATTCGATTCGAAATCTGATTTCATAATCAAAAATCCATGTCATCCATCATAAAAAAACATTCTCCTAAAGGACGCGAAAGATGATTTTAACAGTATATCGATATTATGATTTTATAAGATTCCTTTTTCTTTTGCTTTTACAACAGCTTCATTTCTGTTTTTTGCTTCAAGTTTTAGGAGAATATTCCTTACGTGTGTTTTTACTGTTGTAATTGAAATATATAGTTCATTAGCGACTTCCTGGTTTGATAAGTTCTTAGCAATAAGTTTAAGAGTGTCTAATTCTCTGTCACTTAGGAGCTTTTCTGAAATGATTTTTTGTGTTTTTCTTTCTTTTAAGAATGCCTCCAATAAATCCTGAAGATATCCATTATTTATTGAATTAAGTAATTCGGTTGATTTAGTATCTTTTTCTTTTTTAATCTTTTTTAAAATGGCCTCTATTTCTTCTCCTTCATTAATATATGTCCTTATTAGTGCTTCATTTTGTGTAAGCCTTATTGCCTTAAGAACAGATTTAATAGCATCATTTTGTTTATTTCTCCTATAAAAGGCTTTAGCTTTTAGTAGTTCAACCTCCGTAAGTAGTTCGTTTGCATGATCATTTTCTAAACCAATTGAAAGTTTCTGAAGTAACTCAAAAACTTCTTCGTATCTTCTTTGTTCAAGTTTATAGCGAGCTATGGATACATTATAAAAATATGTTTCAAATGCATGGTTCTTATCTGAGCTTATTTTTTGTTTAAAGAGGAAATCTAATTTATCCAAATTTCCTGTTAAAATATATAACTTGCTTTTTAACGAATATGCCAGCACATATAACCATTGTGCTACTTTTTTATTCAGGATGGATTCTAAATCTTCAATTACTTGTAAAGCTTTATAATAATCTCCGGATTTATAATAAGCTTCTGCATATAGTAAAGCACTATATCCTTTAAAAGAAATACTAGTTGCCTTTTGAGATAATTCATATCCTTTCTGTGCGTTCCGTATTCCTTCCTCCACGTTGTTTTGTTCAACTTGTATAAATCCAATTAACGAATATAAGATAGATGATAGGATGCCTATTCTAAATCTCTCAACGGTTGTATCGGCATAAAATGGTTCTAATAAATCTTTACATATTTTGTAAGCCTCATTATATCTTCCTTCCAGCCTTAATGCATAAGCAGTTTTTGATTCGGAAACCAGATTCAAATACAAATTATTAATTTTTGAAACATTTTCTCTGGCCCTTTGTAATGATTGGATGCATTCACCTAATTCAAATCTTAATAGGTGCGATTCTCCATGAGATATATTTGCCCAGGAGTTCCATAAAATATCATCTTCTGAGATGTTTTGGGTTGCTAATTCCGAATATTTAAATGCGGATTCAACATCACCGGAAAACACCTTAAGCAAGTTTAAAGTCTCATATATTTTTCCTAAAAGATTTTTATCTTTTGTTTGACCTAAAATTTTAAACAGGTAATTTTCGGCTATTTCAAGTTTTCCATAAACAGTTAGAGCCCATGAATAAATAACGCAGAAGTGTTTATGTGCAATAATATCCTCTTCCGTAAATAAGCTACCAAATTTCAATATGGTGGCGTATTGTGAAGTTTCCCAAAGTTGTTCAATTATTCCTCCGATAAGGTTCATAGCTTTTTGCGAATTCCCGGCTTTTATTGAGTGTTCGATGGCAAATAGGGGTAGCTTGTTATTTTCGAACCATAAACTTGCTTTATTATGTAATTCGGGAATTTTCTTTTTATATCTTATAACTAATCTTTGTAGAAGCAGATCTGAAAATAGATGATGATACCTAAACCATTTTCTTTCATTATCCAAAGGAATTATAAACATATTGCTTTTTTCAAGCGATTCCAAAAACAGTTGGCTATTATCCTTACCTAATATTGAATCACAAAGCGAACCAGACATTTTTTCAAGAATGGATGTACAAAGCAAAAACTGCCTCATCTCATCATTCTGAATATTCAGAATTTCTTCCATGAGATAATCCATGATGTATCTATTATCTCCTGCAATTTGTTCAATATAAGCTGAAATATCATTTTGGCCCTGAAAAGTTAAAGCCGTTAGTCGTAGGCCCGCTATCCAACCTTCCGTCTTGGATTCAAGTAAATCAATATCTTTATTGTTTAAACTTAACCTTAGTTTTTTATTAAACAATTCATTAATATCGTTTTTTGAGAAATTTAAATCTGAAGATCTGATTTCGGTTAATTCATTTTGGCTTCTTAATCGGGCAAATGGAAGTGGAGGATCTGACCTTGTTGAAATTACGATATGAAAATGCTTTGGTTTATAGTCAATTAAAAAAGAAACCAAGTCATGGATTTGTTTGTTCTGTACTAAATGAAAATCGTCAAGTACCAGTAATAAGTGATGTCCTGCTTGTAAAAGATCATTTATAAATAATTCTAAGATATAATCTAAACCAGCTGTACCAGGAGAATTTAAAAGTTCCAGGGAATTTTTCCCGATATTAGCTTGTGTTTTTTGAATTCCATAAATAATAAATGAAAGAAATTCGTTAGGGTCATTATCCCTTTCATCAATTGAAAACCAGGCTGTTGGTATTTTACTTTTATTTACCCAATCACTAATAAGCGTTGTTTTTCCATATCCTGCAGTGGCCGATACCAAAATAAGTTTTCTTTTTAATCCTTCATCAAGTTTCTCGAAAAGGCCTGAGCGATGAATGATGTTTTCTCCGGTTTGCGGAATATATAGTTTCGTGAGAAGCATATCGCAAATTAAGGAAAAAATAGAATCAATAACTTTAAATACATCAATATTATATAACATTAATCAGGTTAATTTGAATCTTAACGATTCCCAAAGAAGATACCTGAAGAAAAATAACTAATAAGATTTCTTATATTTGGTTACAAGGTTTAACTTTTTGGTCTGAAATGATTACCCAGTATTACATACCATCTAAATTACAAGGAATTGTAAAGTATATTCTGGAACGCAGAATGGATAAACCGGGGCAATTTACTTTCTTTCCAAACTGGGAGTGTGAGATTTTATTGAGAATTGAAGATAGTAAAGAGATTACGATTACAAGTTCGGATATTACATTTGAAAGTAAAATAATGGCAGATCATTTTTGCTTTATAACCGGACTAACAACTGCTCCTGCTTATGTAAAATATGAAAAACTAAATTATATAAGCGTTGTAATGAATCCAATTGCTTTAAAGACTTTATTTAGGATACCTGCTCACGAATTAAATAATATTGCGATTATTGGTAAAGATTATATTCCTAATTTAAACGAAACAGAAGACCGGTTAAATAACTTACCTAATTTCTATGATAAAGCTAAATGGCTCGAAGAAAATATTATAAACTGGGTTAACGAATCTGCGGAATTAAAAACAGCGATTGGGATCTACAACTTGTTAGTTAAAATTTCTAATGAAAATTATTCATATTCTTCCAAACAGGTTGAGGAAATGTTAGGTTACTCAAAAACTCAAAGCTTTAGGATATTTAATGAATGGTTTGGATTATCTATTTCGAAATTTCAAAAGTTAATGAAATTTATAAATACGGTTGAACACATCCATAAATCAAATGATTCTTTAACCCAAATCGGATTTGATTTAGGATATTACGACCAGGCTCACTTTATTAGGATATTTAAGGAATTTACCGGTATTACTCCCAAACAATACCTAAAGCTTAAAACCGACACTCCGGGTATCTTTCCAATTTAATGGAACATTTGTACAATTTTTGATTTTTCAGACTCCATACTTTTGCACAAGATTTAACTACCTAAATTAATAGGAATAAAGATGGAAAATAAAAAAATATCCAATTGGAAAAGAGCTATAGCAATTATTTTATATGCTTTAGCTATGATTTGTATTCTAACTACGGTTTGGGAACTGTATAAAGGGCGTCTAACATTTCGGTCTGCTGAATTATGGGGAGCAATAGCATTTCATGCTGTTACAGCTATGATCGCAAGTGCATTAATACAAAAAAAAGAATTAATAACTAAAAAAGAAATTTAACTATGAACTGGTGGATTATAAGTGCTATAATATTAATGGTAATTTCGGTAGTCTGTGCTATTACTAATGTAGTTGAATTATTTAAAGGAACCATAAACTTAAAACATAAATCATTTACCGGAGGAACCGTATTCCATGTGATAACTGCAATTATAGGAATTCTTCTTTTATTGAAAGGAATTCAGGGCATTTAAAATAACATTATGTACTAAACAACAATTTTTATCGTGAACTTTAATAATCTTCGGATTAATTATTTGTTCCGATTCTTTTATTTTAATTGGTCATCTTAACCGGTCCAGATGGAAAAAACAAGGTGATAGGTAAAGGTGAAAAATGGAGATAATTTGCATTCTAAATTAACTAATGGTGCGATTGTTGAAGATTGGATATTTTTCTTTCCAAATATAATTTTAGAAATTGTTGGTATGATGATAACAAAAAAATAGGAGTATTTCTTTTCCTTTGTATCAGGAAAGGTTAAATTTTAAATATATTCTTGAAATGCATAAATCTTTGTTAATGGTTGGAGCGGCCCAGGCAATGTTCTTTGCAGTTTTACTATTTAAAAAGAGGCCGGGAACTAAAGCGGATTTTGTCTTGGCACTGTGGTTAATTTCCCTGTGTATTCATCTTGTAATTTTCTATTTAATTCTGCACTATCCCGTAAGGTATTATTTTTTAGGTTTTATAGATGCAACATTATTACCCATGTCAGGTATATGGATGTTCATATATACAAAAACTTTGACAACACCCACGGGCAAATTTAACTATAAATGGATTTTACATTTTTTTTCACTATTGCCGGCAAACTTTACCTTAATTCCTTTTTATATAAGCGGTAAAGAAAAACAAATTCAATTTATCCAGAACTTGTCGGGTTTTAATGAGCTTTTAATTTTAGGAGTCATTACTAATTTTATTGTTTTTTTCGCCTATGTAGCCGCTTCTTATTTTGAATTAAAAAGACATAAAAAAAGAATTCGTTTTACGTTTAGTTATGATCACCAAATCGATTTAAACTGGCTCATCAATTTGGTTTATGCTTTAATGTTAATGGGAATATTAGTGGTGGCATTGGTTCCTTTTTTAATATCGAACAGGTATTACTTTTTAGAAATAGATTTGTATTTATATCTTCTGCAGGTTGTATTTATTTTTATCCTGGGATATTGGGGTTTTAATCAAGGGAAAATATTTCAATATTCTAATCAACTGCCACAGGAAAAAAATAAAGATGAAGAGATAAAAGGTAATTTGCAATTTGAAGATAAGCTAGCAAGGGAGCTTCATACTTTTATGGTGAGTAACAAACCTTATTTAAATTCAAAACTCACATTATATGATTTGGCTTCTTCTTTAAACTGGTCAAGCTATAATCTTTCAAATCATTTAAATAAATTTCAGAATATTAATTTTTATGAGTTTATAAATAATTATCGTGTTCAGGAAGTTAAAAGAAAACTAAAAGAGGATCATAATAAGTTTACAATCTTAGCAATAGCATTTGATTGTGGCTTTAATTCAAAAGCCTCCTTTAACCGTATTTTTAAAGACGCAACCGGTTTTACGCCTACCGAATATATAAATAACTCTCTTAACAGTAAGGGACGGGCTTAATGAATGTTCTTATAAATGTTTCATGATTAGTGTTTTATGTTTTAGTGATACGTCTCAATAAGTAGCTAAGGTTTTATGAGACGATGGATATAGAATCCAACTATAATTTAGCCGGTAAATTTAAAATCAATGCAAAATTATTATGATCATGAAAACAAATGTTAAAACAGGAAATTTTAAGGTAGATGAAAAGTTCGTTAAAGAATTAAAAGATTCACCCAAAGAATTTCAGGAAAAGGCAAATACAAAAGCTCGTATCAAAATGAAGAATTTCCGGTTTTCTATCTCTGAATACTATTATTGGCTAAAAGCAGAAATAGGTGCCGGGCTGGCTTTTAATATTCTCGTTAAATCCTGGCTTTGGGACCTGATATTCAATAAGCCAAAATGGAAACCGGAGCTTTTTAAAGTTGAAAACAAAACCGATGGAAGAATTTGGAAAAATGCTTTTAATAAAGATGTTGTTCCACTTTTAACTGTTAATAGGAATTTATTAAAAAAGTTTGGTAAAGAAAGGGCAGATCAGGTTATGGTAAGGTTTATAATGCCTCTTGGCTTACAATATCACTTTTACTGTTTTAAACCTATCCCGAATATTTCACATATTGACCAATTCAGGCAGCAAATGGCAGATTACTTAGGTGAAGGAAAAACCATGCGTAATAAGGTATGGGTATCTAAAGATGGCAAAGAAGTCAGGTATTATTATACGAAATGCATGCATATTCAGATTATGAAGGCTTATGGTATGGAAGCTGCTGCGCAGGCAAGTTGTATGATAGATCATGTAACTTTTGATAAACGTATTCCAACACTTAAGTTTAAACGTACCAAAACTCTTTCCCTGGGAGATAGTTGTTGCGACCATAGATTTTCAATTAGAGATTATGGCGATAATGAAACACCTTACGATCATTATGAAGATGCACACAGGTGTTGTTTTGATGCATACAACGAAATTTTAAGGCTTGAGGAAAAGTTTGAAAAATATGGACCGGGATTAAGATAAATGGGATAGATAAACATGAAAAATATTGTAATTTTAGGAGGATATGGTTTAGCTGGATTAGAAACCGCAAAACTATTAATTGAACATACGGATTGTAACATTATACTTGCAGGCAGAAATATTAATAAAGCCATTAAGGCAGCACAGGAATTGAATCAGGCTTTTAATAGTAACAAAGTACAAGGATTAATGCTTAATGCAAATAATATCAATGATATGGCGAAAAAAATAAAAGACTATGACTTAATCATAGTTAGCATTCCTCTCGCTACGGTTGGTGATAATGTAGTAAAGGCAGCAATTAAAGCTGAAATCGATTATATTGATCTAAACCTGAATGATCAAAAACAGAAAACACTGAAAGAATCAGCCGGAATTATTAAAAAGAAAGGCTTAACATTTATATCTGAAGCCGGTTTTGTGCCGGGAACACCGGCTTTTATGCTTCGCTTGTTAAATGAAAAGTTTGACAAAATGAATGAAGTTACATTTTCAGGGTATTTTAATGAAAAAGAAGTTTCCATTGGCACGTGTGAAGATATGATAAAAGAAGTTTCAACAAAACCGCTGGTTTTAAAAGATGGAAAATGGATTGAATCTTCGGTAATGAAGAGTGTCGATTTTGATTTTGGTGATAAAATAGGCTTAAAGAAATGTTATCCATTGAGAATGGTAGAAATTGAAGATCTGGCTGTACAAATGAACCTTGAGAAATGTGGTGTTTATTCGGCTGGTATTGGAGGAAAGGCCGGTTTAATATTGGTTGTGTGGAGTATGCTAAAATTATATAAAAAAGAATCTTCTGCTAAAAAAGGAACAAAATTACTATACAAAACTGTTAATAAAACTCGAAAACCACCTTATATGACTATGGTAAATGCAAAAGGAACAGGTTTAGTCGAAGGCAGAAAAAAAGATATAGCTCTTTCGTTATCACATAGTGATGGATGGATAGGTACGGCAATACCGGTTACAGCTTTCATATTTCAAATGTTGAATGGTACAATCAATAAACCCGGATTATATAGAATGGGCGAATTAGTTAACATTGATCAATTTAAAAATGATCTGATAAATTTAGGTATGGAGCTGGTTATTAAAGCAAGCTAGCTATTGCATTCGTTCTCAAAAAAATATTATGGGGATAGATATTAAATCAATAATTATAAGTTCGGCAATGGAACTTTTTGCAGAAAATGGTTATCATAATACCAAAATAAAAAGCATAGCAAGAAATTCAAATATAGCTGATGGCTTGGTTTATAATTATTTTAATTCTAAAGAAGAATTATTTAATACGATTATCAGGGATTCGATCAACAACATAATTGAAACACACGATCCGTTTGATATGGAGATACAAACAGCAAGTTCAGGAAAAATATGTTCGAACGTTTTAAAAACGCTTTACGATCATTCTAATTTTTGGATATTAACATTTGAGGTTTTATTCAACCCTGAAACTTTAAAAGATTCCTATAATATGATAAAGGCAAAGATCGATGTTCCGTTTCTAAGGTCCTTAACAAATTATTTAAAAAATACCGAGATAGTAGATTATGAA
This sequence comes from Bacteroidales bacterium, assembly GCA_028282785.1. GTDB lineage: Bacteria > Bacteroidota > Bacteroidia > Bacteroidales > UBA12077 > UBA12077. The sequence goes on from JANQHE010000005.1 coordinate 100,257, forward strand.
GAGCGATCAAATTTACTTTTTGTAGCAATATATGGAATGTATTATTCCTATTTATTCAAAGAAAAAGAACGTAATAAAGAAACTTATATGCGATACATAAAACATATCCATGAGATATTTTTAAGAAATTAAGATAGATTTTAATTAACAGAGTAATGAAAATTAAGCTTTAAAACCGCAATAAATAGGGGCATAAATGATATATTTGTGCCCTGTTGAGCTTATTCTTAATGAGAGAAGGGTTACTAAAAAGTTTAATTTCACAATAATATTAACCAAAATTAATTACATGGATTTACAAGACTTAGGATTTAATCGGGAATTTGAAAACTATCGAAAAGAAAATAACCTTGAGTCCTTTCAGGTTGGGCGTGTAATTCTAGAACACAAGGAAAGGTATGTAGTTAAAACTGAGACAAAAGAATATGAAGCGGAAATTATCGGCAACCTAAGGTTTACTGCAAGATCACGAGAGGATTTTCCAGCGGTGGGAGATTGGGTTGCAATCTCGGAATATGATAAGGATAAAGTATTAATTCATGCTATTTATCCAAGAAAAACGGTGATTGAAAGGCAGGCTGTAGGGAAATTTGGCGAAAAGCAGATCATTGCGTCCAATATAGATTATGCTTTTATTGTTCAGGCGGTTGATAGAGATTTTAATATTAATCGAATTGAGCGCTATTTGGCCATTTGTAATAATTCAAAGGTAAAAGCTATTATCATATTAAATAAAGTAGATCTGATTGATCATGATAAATTAACTGAAATAATAAAAGCCAGCCAAAGCAGGATTACTGCTGTACCTATTATCGCTTTAAGTAATAAAACAAAGCATGGTTATCTGTCACTAATGGAATATTTCGAAAAAGGAAAAACTTATTGTTTATTAGGTTCTTCTGGTGTGGGGAAATCTACTTTAATGAACAATATCCTGGGTAGCGATCAAATGAAAACCAATACAATTAGCCAAAGTACCAGTAAAGGCAGACATGTAACAAGCCATCGGGAATTGGTTGTTTTGGAGAATGGCGGAATATTGATTGATAATCCCGGGATGCGTGAAGTTGGTATGACCGATTCTGGCGAAGGAATTGAAAAAACCTTTGAACAAATCGCAGAATTGGCAGTAAACTGTAAATATGCAAATTGTACACATGCTCATGAAAACGGTTGTGCAGTTATTGAAGCTGTAAAGAATGATGAACTTGATAAGGCAGCTTACGAAAACTACCTTAAAATGAAACGTGAAGAATCGTTTTTTGAACTATCGCAGGAGGAGAAACGGAAAAAAGACAAAGATTTTGGTAAAATGGTCAAGAACGTAAAAAAGGACCTGAAGAAATTAAAAGGTAACAGATAAATTATATCCCAACGCTACCCTTTAATTCCCTGAAGGGGCCGAGCTATTTTTAATGTAATCTATAATCGTTGATACAACCTTTTTGATATTATTATTCACGTCTTCATTTGAAAATCGTATAACTGTTATCCCGTATTTTTCCATTTCAACGTTTCTGCCAATATCATATTCCTTTTGCAAATTATGTATTTTACCATCTATTTCAATTACTAGTTTAAATTTGTGGCAATAAAAATCAGCTATAAATCTTTCTATAGGGTGTTGTGCCTTAAATCTGACTCCTAATTGACTTTTTTTAAGATATCCCCATAATTTCATTTCTTCAGGAGTCATATTATTACGTAATTCCTTTGCTCTACTAAAAATCAAAGGACTGGCATTATAAAACATCGTTCTTTCAATAGTACGTTTTTTCATTTCAGTGATAACTAAGACCAATTTTAATGCTTAAAATATAAAGATAATATTACATAAAGATTTTTGCACCCTTTAGGGGTGGGGCAATCAAAAATCAATAATAATTTTAGAATAATTATCTTACTATTCTTTACAAGAAAAAATATGCCTTCCCCAAGTTAGAGAGTACAAGCATAATAATTTTTTACCTTCTTCATGTCAAAAATAACCCTTAACACATTTATTTTCCTAATTATCTGATATAATAATATTGTAGTTACCAACGAGGTAATGAGAATGATAAAATATTCAATTGGAGTTGTTATATCCGATGACCTAAGTTAATAAAAATTAAAAGGTAACAGATAAAATTATATCTCAACGCTACCCTTTAATTCCCTGAAGGGGCCGAGCTATTTTTAATGTAATCTATAATTGTTGATACAACCTTTTCGATATTATTATTTAAGTCTTCATTTGAAAATCGCATAACTGTTATCCCGTATTTTTCCATTTCAACGTTTCTTCCTATATCATATTTCCGGTTACTTTTTGTATAAATCTATTTCAGGACAAGCCCTCTTGTATTCCCCCTCGTAGCGGTAAAATTTATCTTTTAACAGGAGAACTGAGTAAATTAAGTTAGTAAAATAGCCGGTTTTAATGCTTTTTAAAGCATCATAGTTTTTTGTATATGTATTTGTTCCAGGAAATAATCATCGTGGGATACCACAATCAATGTTCCTTCGTACTCATTAATAGCTGCTGTTAGGATATCCATATTTTGAATATCCAAATTATTTGTTGGCTCATCAAGGATTATTAAATCCGGGGCAAAATTATGAATGGTAAGGCAACATAATATTAACCGCATTCTTTCACCTCCACTCAGCGTATTGCATTGCTTATCCCATTTTTCTTTAGAAAATAAAAAACGATTTAGTCTTATTTTTATTTCATGCTCCTGTAATGCATTGGTATTAAATAGTTCGGCTTGCTCATACACTTTTAATTTATCATCGATCAAAGAATAATCCTGGTCGATGTAAACCGGATTCTTAATTGCCTTGAAAAGTGACCCTGTTTTTGGTTCAACATCTCCCAAAATGAGTTTTATTAAAGTTGTTTTACCGGAACCATTCAATCCTTGCAAGCGAATACGTTCGCCACTTGATATCCGGAAACTTAAATTTTCTTTCCAAATAAATTGTGATCCGTAGTTGAAATTAATATTTTCTGCCTTAATTAAGATTTTACCTTTATGCAAAGCCGAATTATTGAAACCGAATCTTATTTTATCCATATCCGGCAAGGTAGAACGTAACAAAGTTAGCTCTTGCGAAATACCGCTGATCTTTTCAGCGTGTACATCTTTGGTTTTTGAAGAACTCTTTTCAGAATCATTCTTCATTTTATTCATCATGGTTTTAGGCATACCGGATTTTACTTGCTTTTTTCTTCCCCTTGCATCTAATTTGTTCATTCTTTCCAGGGTTTCGCGTTCTTTTTTACGGGCTTTTCTTAATGTTTTTTCTTTGCTATGTATCGTATTGCTTAAAGCATTATTTTCTATTTGTTTTTGTCCGGTATAAAAATCATAATTGCCACCATAACTAGTTATTCCATGTTTACTTAGTTCGCACACAGTATCTAAAAGATTTAACAATCTTCTGTCATGGCTTACTATGATCATTGTGTTGGAATTCGACCGAATAAAATCATAAAGTAATTGTCTTCCTGTCGTATCTAAATGATTGCTTGGTTCGTCCAGTAGAATAATTTCGGGTTGATGAATGGAAATACCGGCAAGAAAAACCTTTGTTTTTTGCCCTCCGCTTAACTTAGCTAATGTTTGAGATAAATCAAGTCCGGTTAATTGCCAGTATTTTAATGCTTCGTTACAACGTTCTTCTATCTCCCAATCGTCGTTAAGCACATGCAAATTTTCTTCTGTAAGTTTACCGTCTAGAATTTCTCTCAAAGCTTTAAATTTGTTTTCAACATGTAATGCCTGAGCTACAGTCAGATGGTTGTATTGCCCAAAAATTTGGGGCAGGTAATATGCCTGAGAATCCAGGCTTAGTTTTCCACTGGAATGGCGAAGATTGCCTGCAATTATTTTTAATAAGGTAGATTTACCCGTGCCGTTATTTCCGATAAGTGCAATTTTTTCATGCTTGTTAACAGTAAGATCAATATTATCAAACAGTAATTCTTTATCGGTATGTATATATGTAATATCCTGGAGAAAAATCATAATTTCTTTTTTTGTTAAATAAACTATTGGTACACTATAAGCAGTGCACTTCACATAACTATTTAAAAGAAATTATAATTTCATATTTTTCTATCTCCTTTTTATTAATGAAATTAAGGTAAACGGATTACCTGTAAAAGTTCTACAAATATAATATTTTGTGGTTAAACTATCAATTCCAAAATCAGGAGATGATTTTAAAGCTGATTTATATACCTTTTTTTAGCCCTTTTAAAGGGAAAATTGCTGTGTGGATTTTTGGACACAAGTGAAGTTACATGCATTCGTTGCTAAAAGAAGCTAATGCCCGGTTAAGTTAAGTAACTCCAAAGGTGATGAGATTATATAATCAGGCTGATGCATCCACGAACCGGTGTTTGCTCCACTATATTTTACAGCAACAGATATAACCTTATTTGTATGATTTAATTCGGATTCGATATTTCTGGCAAATTGTACGTCTCCTTCATGATCTCCGACATAAATGACTGTTTTATTCTGAATTTCTCCGAAAATTTCCTGTAAACAAACTATTCCGCCAACAGGAGAAGGCTTTTGAGCATTGGCAGGTATGTTATCATAACCAATTATTGTTTTAAACCTTTCTATCAGATTATTCTTTTCCAAAACCAGCTTAATATTCTTGGCAGAGTTTTGTGAACAGATACCTTGCGGGCAATTAAGCTGAATAACAGTGTCCTTGATGTTAGGAAATAATTCAACCGGTGTAGTATTCTTCAATTGAAATTCGCTCCAAAGTTTACCGGCAGCATTTGTTTCGGACTCTGTTAATCCGTAAAAATTTTTATACAGGTCCTGCCAGTTTTTAGCTGCGTGATTGGCAAAATGATATTCCTTTTCGTTCCGTAAATATTTAGGTAAACCATTTCCGGATAACCTGGGAGCAACCTGTGCCAATATTTGTTTGGTTATTTCTATATTTTTGGGAACGGAATTCACTAATGTTCCGTCATAATCCCAAAGTACGGCATCAACTTTCATTTATATAAAATTTATCTGGAACATAAAGTTAACAATTAGAATGTTAACTGTGGACTAAATTAAAAAATAATGCATAAGCCGGTTTTAGGCTTAGGCAAACAATAACTTTAAGAGTCTTTAAACACCCGATTTTACTAGTACTCCAGAAATCAAAAAAAATGTAACTATATTTTCGAAAAGATATAACTACATTTTTGGAAAAACATAACTACATTTTTTAAAAAATATAACTATGTTTTTTTAGCCCGGTAAGCATAGTTGTTTTTTTGTACCTACCGGGACTTTTAAAAGTGAAAAGTTTAATCGATCTTTTTGTATTCAAGAGTGCTTAAAATACTCTTTAAATCTTTACTTGGAGTAAATATTACTTTTGAGCTTTTAATACATGATGCATTCACTTCTTCTGCTGTTGGCATTCCGTTGCTGCTTATATTGATACGTAAACTGCCGATATCGCCCAGGCGAACTGCTTTGCCTTCGGCTAAACTATCCTTCATTACATCTACCATGGCATATAATACAGCACGAATGTCGGCACCGCTAACCGTACTTATTTTTTCAATTGCTTTGGTAAAGCCTGCAAGGGTAAGTTCACCGTTTACATTAGCCGATGCATAATACTTTTTTTCGCCTCCTCCGGGAACACCCGGCTGGCCTCTTTCAATTACTTTAAATTTAATTGGCATAAATAAAAATTTTAAAGGTTAATAAATAATTTAATTAATAAAGGAGAATAATAAACTCCTTAAACTTTTATCTTTTCAATTCTTATGTTCCTTAAATTTTTTAGTGGCTTAGGTTAATCCGCCTTTTCTAAGTTCCGGCAGACAAATAACAGAACAATGGTAATAATCCGGAAATTGAAGTTAGTAAATATTAGCAAATTTGAAAATAAAAAATGCCTGTTGTTAAACAGGCATAACGTTAGAAATATTTTTGTTAAATTATTAGCAGGTACCGTATTAGCAGTTTTTTACAAGTTGCAAATTTATCTGCCGTTAGGCATGACGTGCACTGGCAGGTTAAATTAAAAATAATTGTACTTAATCCTCCCCGTAAGTGGGAATTGGGGAGGGAAGAGGCTTACCTATAGAATATAATTCTTTTTACAGCTTTAAGAAATGAGCCGGAAACGAAAAACTGAAGCTTACTTTAAATCGTACTCCATTCTTTTTGCGGTTTCTTCAACCACTTTTTTCCCCAATAGCCTTTCAATTATATGAAATGACATGTTTATCCCGGCTGAAATACCTCCTGCGGTAATAATTTTCCCTTCATCTACAAATTTCACTCCCCGTATTACGGTTACTTTTGGGTATTCGTTTTCCAACCTGTCAAGGTCCATCCAATGGGTAGTGGCTTTTATATTATCAAGAATTCCTGATTGTGCCAAAAGAAAAGCACCTGTGCATATCGAGGCCAACATATCAACCTTGGCTTGCTGAGCCTTTATCCAGTTAAGGATTGTTTTATTTTTAATCTCAATATGCTCAGCCCCGTAGCCGCCCGGAATTATTAAAATATCAAATTCGGGATGGTTTTGAATTGTATATTCGGGTATAACCTTTAGCCCGTTCCGTGCAATAATTGTTTTATCAGATTCTCCTATGGTAAAGGCATTAAACAGTTTTGTATTATTTTCGGTTGCAACCGAAAATACTTCGAAAGGCCCTGCAAAATCTAATACTTCTACTTCATTGAACAGAAGGATGCCAACTTGTATGATTTCTTTCATTTTATAATTTTAGGTAAAAGGAATAAATCCATGTATAAAATTAACTATTTCCAAATATACATATTGTATAAAATTTACGGATTGATACCTTGATGATTCTTTAAAAAAAAAGTCCGATAAAAAATGCCTGTTTGAAACAGGCTTAAGGTTTGGAATGTTTTTGTAATAAAAACATGGACTGTACTAGCAGCTTTTGCACACGTTGTAAATTTATCTGCCGTTAGGCATGACCTGTGCTGGCGAGAGAAACTTTAACGAAAGTTAAGAGCTTATTTCTTTTTTTTGACTGCTACACAAATTGGTTCGAATGTTTTATAACCGCTTATTAGCTGTGGTAATATTTAAGCTGTTCAGATACTCAAATATGCTATAAACTTCATCATCACCGAAAATAGGGTCAAAACCGGTTATATACTTATTTAATTCATCAACTCGTTTTATATTAACATACTTAAATTTTTCCCTGGGCTTTCCATGGATCATAACAATTACTTTTCGTACCGGTATTTCTTTCTCACCCCAATGATGATAGTTTAGTGCAACTTTTTTAAATGCTGAATTTTGGTTACTGTTGAGCACAACAAACAACGCAAAACCTGCTCTTTTGATTTGCGCGACAGGAGACCTTAAATCAAGATTTTCAATCGATTTCTTGCTCCAGTTCTTTGTCTCCAGTAAAAAAACACCTGAATTTGAAATAAGCAGATGGTCAATTTGGATGCTGAATATTTTATCTTTCTCCTGTTTATTATAAATAGGAGGATTAAATTTTACTGAAAAATCATTGATTAGAATATGTTTATCTGATAATTTGTTAAGTTCTTTTTCAACTAAGCTTTCTCCTATCGCGCCTGCAATAATTGGATACATTTCGTCTACAACATTCTTTGCGTATATTAATTCTTTACCCTTTTTTATGTAACTTTCTGAAATAATGCTCTCCCGGTTCATAATCAATTTGTTAATTTTTAAATTGATCTTATCTATATTTCTTTCTTCCGAAGATACATGACGAAGTATAATGATATTAAAGTTTCTAATTAAGTAGTTTATACGTAATCTCAGTATTTCTTTTTGAAATGTAATTATCAGATTTCCAGAAACTAAATTATCGTACTTGTTTCGAAGTTTGTTAATTTTAGTGTTAAGTGAATTTTCTTTCTCAGTTTTTAGTTTATCACAATTTTGTTCCAGTTTGGATTTTTTCTCTCTTAAATCCTCTATTTCATTTGAGAAATCTGATTCAATTTGAGTTTTTACCTGTTGTTTTTCATATTCGTAGTTAGCAAGGAATGAATTAATATCTTTTATTGACTTAAACCTATTTATACCCCTTTGTTCAAGAATATATTTAACTTTCTTCAATGATTCAATTTTTCCTTGTACTATAGTCATTGGTTCTGTTTTTTACTGCAAACAATCACTAAATCTAATTCACTTTTTCTTGGTCCTAATGTTATATTTTTACAGAGATGTTTAATTTAACTAGAATTTTTCATTTATCCAAGTGTTTGGAAACCAGATATAAAAGATATTTTCGTCTGGTTTTAATTTATTTCTTTTAAACAAAGGTTTTTCGTTTTGGATCAGCCGGTTGTTTTTTGTGGGTTAAGGAAGTTTATCGCTCTTGCTTTGTTATTGGAAGAAACATTTGTGTCCCCCTATAAGGCTACTCTTTATACACAAATATGAATAGAACATTATGAATAAAAAATACATATAAAATATTTTAAATCAACACATTAAGCTTGTTTTTGCTGTAAGGTTTTTGTAATTTAACAGTATGATAATCAATGAGTTTAAAGGATTTTTTGGAGGATTTTTACCAGATATCCGAATAGAAAAAAGGAATGAAAAAGTAATGAATGATATGTTTACCTTTGGTAAGGCTATAGTAAACAAATTTTGCAATTCATTTCATGAAAAAGTAGGAGCATATAGAATGTTTAGTAACTCTAGTTTTAGTGATA
>JANQHE010000053.1 GCA_028282785.1 Bacteroidales bacterium
GAATATATGAACCTGAAGAAGTATACCACTTCACCTGATTACCTCCTGTACCTGGTGCTACTAACAGATTAACAACACCTGAACCACAACGGGAATCACCTGTTATATTCGTTGGAGCTGAAGGCCTACTTAGTACAGTAACCGTTTTACTACCAGACATATCTTTAGAGATTCCTGAAGATGAGGCAATTGCCACAACCGTATAAGTTCCACTAGAAGTTATGCTTCCAAAACTAATTACAGACCCTGTTCCATTAATAGCACTCCCATAATTAGAACCATTTCTTTTTAACTGGTATGAAACATTTGTTTGAGACCCACTTAATCCAACAGGCACTGGGGGTGACCCACTACAATATTGCCCCCCTCCTGTAACGCTATAAACAGATGGTACAAATCCTGATTGGTTAATTGTAACTAAATAGCCAGCAACATTAACGGTTCCTGATCTTGTAGCACCGGTATTTTCAGTAACGGAAACATAAACGCGGCCTTTTCTGTCTACAGAGGTAGATATCCATGACCTATCATTGGTAAGTGTAAATCGGCAATTTAAATCCTTGTCTACTGAAACTAATTTGCTACCAGGGCTGTTAGTAAAGTACATATAATTTGGAGACACACTATAAACACATGGGGATGTTTGAGAGTGGCCATATTTTAAAAACACATTGGTTAATAATAAACTAACCAAAACTATTTTGTACGATATTTTAATGTAATTTCTCATAATCATTATATTCTCATATTATTCCTATGTCTATTTATATTATTCTGGCCTAATTGGCTTAGCAACAGAAAAAGACCAATTTTTTTGAATGATCTCATACCCATCGGATATTTGGCAATTTAATTGATATGTTCCCTCATGAACAATGTTAATAAAAGAAATACCCATTCCTATTATTGAATCATTTTGGGTAAAAGAGTATGAAGAATTTGTTTCGTTAATTACATTCCAACTAACGGTGTATGGCCCACGGCCTTGAGTTGGGGTAATATACACCTTCGCTCCTTCTATGCCTTCAGCTCCATTTATTTCATCAACCTGCACTCCGTTATCGTAATATGCATAAGTAACTTCAAGTGGGTGAAATGTTACCGAAACATTTGCGCTTTTTTCATTATAAACAACATCGAACTTACTCTCTTTTAAAGTAACCGTATAATCCCCTTCAGCTGGGTATACATGAGTATGGGTGTTATTTTCAATGCTTTCTACGTTACTTCCGTCTCCAAAATCTACGGTATAATCAAAAACCTCATTGAAATTAGTTATTTCAGCATTCACATAATATCCATCAGTTTGCTGATAAACATCTAACTGTGCAATTGGTTCTGTGCTTTTGGCAAAAGTATTATCAGGATCGGTATTAGTATCAATTTCTTGTTCTCCTTCTGTGTTGACCAAATTATATTGATATAATTCCCTTATGTTTTTATCCTGGTCTTTTTTAGCAACTATATTTCCATCAGTATCATATATGTAATATACCTTATTACCCGAAAGGCCTTGTTTTTCGGTAACACCTCCATACGAATTATATTTAAATCTTACAGTATGTGTAGAATTTAGTGTTTCCGAAGAAAGATAGTCGCCATATTTATACCAGGAATATTCTTCTGTGCTTCCATCAGCATTTATTGTTTTTATTAACTGACCAACCTCATCGTAGGTATATTTTTTACTTAGCTTATATAATAAACTATATTCAAAAGTCTCACTATTAAATTTAGATATTTCTTCTTCCAAATAATCAACAGGGCCATTTAAATACAACTCTTTATCTTTTACTATTGCCTGATTGTCATTAATTTTGTAAAGAAATAATGAAGAGTTCAATATTTTTTTACCTCCATCCACTGTTATTCCTTCAATAATCTCCACTGGAGAACTTACCTCACCTCTAATTTTTAAGGATTTTAGTGCTGTGTAATTCTCTTCAGAGCTTGCAATAACTTTGGGTTCACTGGGTAAATTTGAAACACTTTTATTTAATGTATACGTATCACCTACAACGTCTCTATATTGCTGTTGATCTAGTGCTAACAACTCATCATAATAGGTTTGGATTTCATTATCCAGTTCTGTATTATCATCTATATAATGATATGGGTATATATTCTTTCTAAAACGAGCATAACCATCCGCATCAATCCGGTTTGTTTCAATCGGGAATCTATACTCTGAATCGGCTTCATCGTATATATAGCTGATTGAATGACTAATTTCTGCACCGTTTGCATAATCATACCAATCTTTTGAACTTAACATTTTCCATGATGAAGGATAATAATATTTATATAAACTCTTAATATTCTTGCTTAAGGATCTGTTCTCACTATTTGTATATTGCATTCCGGGACTTACTCTAAAACCATATATAGTTTCCGCATTTTCATGCGAGGTATAATTGTAAACACTTTTGTTTAACAGGTTATCATTTGCATCATAGGTTCGTGTTTGCGATAAATAAACATTATTCCAGTCATAACAAAACACTTCAGAATAGTTTTTTCCTTCAAATAAAATACTTGATATATATTCAGAGTCTGTAAGTATATTTTCCAGATTAAGCTCGGAACTAAAATCATTTTGTTCGGTTTGATACTCAATAGGTAACTCAAAATCTTTTACAATTTTACCTAAACCTTTTTTTGAAACGGTAACCTGTTGATAATAAACCGAATTCCCATATGGTAAGCTTAGTCCGTATGAATAATATACACGGCGAAAGGTTTGTTTATCTATATCCGTATATGAAGGGTTATACCCTAAATCGTAAGCAATTTTGGGTTTATGCAATAAACTTCCCGATAATTGTCCATCATCAATAGAAATATACTCATAATTAGTATATTCCAGAGGAAATACTGATTTAGGATCATAAGATTTGATAGTATCAATTCTTAACCCTCCTCCTAATATAGTTTGCCCATTATAAATAAAGGATTGTGGTTCAAAAATGTATTCAGTAACACCTCCTTGAGGATTTTCAATTTTTGAAAGCATCCCCCTTTGAATGGTTTCTTCATTAACACTTCTATTTGAACCGCTAATATTAACATTTACAGGACTGATCCCGAGATATTCATATTCTCCCGAACCATATACCATTTCCGGTAACATAGTGGTCACATTTTCATTATAGTAGCCCCATAAGTCCTGTTTATCAAAATCATTTGAATTAATAGGGATATCTTTATAAGTGAATGAATATTTTTTCTTAACACTTTTTCCTATATCAACAGAACCAAGCTTTCGCTTTGAAGTATCATGCATCATATCAACAGGAAACTCGCCATAATTAAATGCAATACTTTCAATTAACTCAAAATCTGAAACAAAATTTGATGCAATAATTCCTGAAATGTTAATGTTTAATAACTCATTATCATAACCATAAGATAAATTAGCTATAGAATTTGATCCGGTAATTTTAACTAATTGAGGCCTGGTTATTTTTAATTCAGAAGTAACCGTACCATTTATTAAATTACCAGATTCGTCATAATATCCATATTCATATATTCTTCTATTTTCAATATGATGTACCGGATTGTACTCATAAGCTACATACTCTTGGTCAACTGACCGGATACTGCTTAAATACCATGCTGATGTATATAAACCATAACCAATATGCCGGGTTGAATTGTTTATTAATATTTTTTCCGTTGCACTAAAAATATACCGTATCCCGTCCGGGGTTATAATAATAAACCTGTCAATATTTCCTGTTATATCATTTATTTCCGGCAAGATTTTAATATTATTTTTAGGTATGCTTTTTACATTTCCATTTTGATCAAAAACAAATTTTCCTGAGATACCATTAAAACTATAATAAAATATGTCAGGAGATGGATCGTAACTATCGCCTATTTTGTTTAATTCTTCATTTTCGGTATTTACATAAGTACTTATATCTTTATCATATAAGTTTTTTGTTTGAGGCGACAAGTTTAAATATCCGGTATCTAATAGTTCATCAGGAAATCCGTAAACAATCCTTGCAATAATACCACCAGTTTCTAAATTCCATCCTAACCCTACAGAACCAGATTCCTCATTAACCTGGATTCCTCCGGCAAAATAACTTAGGCCGATTGAAAATTCTCCGTTCCACAATTGAACTCCGATATCTGGTATGCCCGTATATAAATTAGCAGGCCTTGCCACTTTTTTTATTTTGGCAATACTTTCAGCAGACGGTAACATAAACCCCGCTTTGTGATTAATCGTATATGATTCCTGTGCGTATAGTTTTATGGTTAATCCGATAAAAAATAGCAGGAACATTTTTAAATGTTTCATTTAAGTTTGATTTATAATGATTAATAACTTTATTATTCACACAAAACTGTCAAACCTAATTGATTATTAGGCCTTTACAATACACTCAAATCTAAAACTTGGTTTAGAATTGGTTAAAACAAGGTTATATAGTATAAGCATACTATATTTTGATATATAAAAATACTAAAAAAGTTTGTTTAAAACGAGTTTTTATTTTAACATATGCTTTTTATAGATATCCGTAATTATTCCCAAAATTATCGCCCTCTTTTTAAGAATAACCGTTATCAATTATTGATTATAATTATACATATACTAACCATAATTTTCATGATTCCTTTAAAAATCAAAAAAGTTACTAATACCAATATTCGTAAGGCAGGTAGGTTATTTAACATGAAGGCTGAATGGCAGCCGGTTGTATAAATTGAAATTCGTTCCGAAAATTAAAATCATAAAAACATTATGAAGATGCAAAAAGAAAATCATTTTTTTATTTGGTAAAATCATTTAAAACAAGAAATAAAAATTTAGCCAGCTTTATATGATCAACTTACATCCTAAACACTACCTGATAATCGAATTATTCAACATAAAAAATTATTTGCCGGCATTTTTCTAAGTGTTCCAGATAATTAAGTATTTAATCTTATCTTTGTACGGTTTTTCACAAAAGTTAGGATAAAATGTAAAACTGTGGGAATAATGGATAAATGATATTATACGATACTTTAAACCGTTCCAAAAATCCGGTAATCCAATAATCCTCTCAATTAAATGATTTTACATTTTAACAATTAAAAAACATTAATACACCATAAATATAAGTAAAGGACAATTGTATGATGAATTTAGAATTAAGCGAACAAGAGGTTATTCGCAGGCAATCGTTAGAAGAGTTAAGGAAATTGGGAATTAATCCTTATCCTGCAGCCAAATATGAAGTAAACACTTCATCAGAAGAGATTCTTTCTAAATTCGATCCTGAAAAAGATAACTTCCGGGAAGTGAGTATAGCAGGAAGAATCATGAGCAGAAGAATTATGGGAAGTGCCTCATTTGTTGAGTTACAAGATGATAAAGGAAGGATACAGGTTTATTTTAAACGTGATAACATTTGTCCGGGCGAGGATAAAACATTATACAATACAGTATTTAAAAGACTTTTAGACATTGGTGATATCATTGGTGTTAAAGGAAATGTATTTGTTACAAAAGTTGGAGAGATTTCAGTTAATGTTACCGAACTTACCATATTAAGTAAATCCATTAAACCATTGCCGGTTGTTAAAGAAAAAGATGGAAAAACGTACGATGCTTTTACCGATCCTGAACAACGTTACAGGCAACGTTACCTGGACTTAATTGTAAATCCGCAGGTAAAAAATGTTTTTGTACAACGTACAAAGATCATGAATACCATGCGTGAGATGTTTAATGAGCGTGGTTATTTAGAGGTTGAGACTCCGATATTGCAACCTATACCAGGTGGAGCAGCAGCCCGCCCGTTCATTACGCATCACAATGCATTGGATATTCCACTGTATTTACGTATTGCAAACGAACTTTACTTAAAAAGATTAATTGTTGGAGGGTTTGATGGAGTTTATGAGTTCTCCAAAGATTTCAGAAACGAAGGAATGGATCGTACTCACAATCCCGAATTTACGGTGATGGAAATCTACGTTGCTTATAAAGATTACAACTGGATGATGGAATTCACCGAAGAAATGATTGAAAAGGTTGCATTGGCTTTACATGGAACTACAAAAGTGAAAATTGGAGATAACGAAATAGACTTTAAAGCTCCATACCGCAAAGTAACAATGACAGATGCCATCAAAGAGCATACAAATATTGATATTAGTGGAATGAGCGAAGAACAACTTCGCCAGGTTTGTAAAGATCTGAATATTGAAATTGACGAAACCTTTGGTAAAGGAAAGATCATCGATGAAATTTTCGGTGAGAAAGCAGAACCACATATGATTCAGCCAACTTTCATTATTGATTATCCGGTTGAAATGTCACCGCTTTGCAAAAAACATCGCGATAATCCGGAATTAACCGAGCGATTTGAGCTAATGGTTAATGGCAAGGAATTATGTAATGCATATACAGAGTTGAACGATCCGATTGACCAGTTAGAAAGATTCCAGGATCAGTTAAAACTTTCTGAAAAGGGTGATGATGAAGCCATGTTCATTGATATGGATTTTGTTCGCGCATTGGAGTACGGAATGCCACCTACATCAGGGATGGGAATCGGGATTGACCGGTTAACCATGTTCATGACCGGACAGGATTCAATTCAGGATGTGTTATTCTTCCCTCAAATGAGGCCAGAAAAGAAAGCACAAAAAGATGATGCTTCGGCTTTTGTTCAAATTGGAATTCCTGAAGATTGGGTAGCAGTTGTGCAAAAGGCCGGGTATTTAACTGTTGAAAGTTTAAAAGAGGTTAAACCGGGAGCATTACACCAAAAAATCTGTGGAATCAATAAAAAGAATAAGTTGGGATTACAGAATCCAAGCCAGGATGATGTAGCGGGATGGATTGCTAATATAAAATAAATTGCATGAGAAAGCCAAAAGTAGCAGTTTTAGGCGGAGGTAGCTGGGCAACAGCCATAGTAAAAATACTTCTCGAAAATATTGAGCATATCAACTGGTACATGAGAAGCCGTGAAAAAATTAAATGTATCAAGCAACATAAGCATAATAATAATTATTTAAGCTCTGTTACCCTCGACACCAATAAAATTGCGCTTTTTAGTAATATTACCAAGGCTGTTGAAAATGCTGATATTTTAATATTTGCAATTCCTTCGGCTTTTTTGAAAGATGCATTAAAGAAGCTTACCGTAGATATTAAAGATAAAATCATTGTTTCTGCGATAAAGGGAATGGTTCCAAAGGACAACCTGATCATCGGTGATTTTTTTAATCAACAATACGATGTTCCTTTAGAATCAATAGCAGTTATTTCAGGGCCTTGCCATGCAGAAGAGGTTGCATTGGAAAGGTTGTCCTATTTAACTATTGCATCGCAAGATTTAAAAAATGCTCGTTTAATTGCTGATTTGTTAAGTACGCACTATGTAAAAACCAGTATTTCCGATGATATTTATGGAACAGAATACGCTGCTGTCCTTAAAAATGTATTTGCTATTGCAGCAGGAATCTGTCATGGATTAGGTTATGGAGATAATTTTAATGCAGTGTTAATTTCAAACGCTATACAAGAAATAAAGCGATTTGTTGATGTAGTGCATCCAATTAAACGTGATATTAAAAGCTCTGCTTACCTTGGAGATTTAATGGTAACTGCCTATTCGCAATTCAGCAGAAACAGAACTTTTGGAAATATGATTGGTAAAGGATATTCGGTAAAGTCGGCACAATTGGAAATGAATATGATTGCAGAAGGTTATTACGCTGTTAAGTCGATCATGGAAATTAACAAAAACTTCATGGTAAATATGCCGATAACCGAAGCAGTTTATAATATTTTGTATGAGAAAATTTCGCCTACAATCGAGATAAGGTTATTGACAGAAAATATTAGATAAAAAGTATTATGATTATCCAATTTTGGCATAATATGTTGATTTCATTCAATTGCCCCTCCCGATAATTATCGGGACTAAAGGGAGTGAAGAAAATCAATTTGCTCCCCTGCCAGTCCGGCAGGTTGACTTTAGGATTTAGGGGTAAATAAATTGATTTTTAATTAAAATATCTGATACTAAATAGGTTTTCTAAAAACATTGTTTACATGAAACATTTACAAGTTGATTTAAAAAACGCATTATCATTTGTTAATCAGGATGATTTTAATAAATACGAGAGTTTTGCAAAAGAGCAAAATGAAAAAATAACAAATAAAACCGGAAAAGGGAATGATTTTTTAGGTTGGGTTGATTTACCAAATAATATTTCTCAAAAACACTTGGATGACATAAATGATACTGCTAAAGCATTAAAAGAAAAATCTGAATTTATTGTTGTAATTGGTATCGGAGGTTCATATCTGGGAGCAAAAGCAGTAATTGAAGCTTTATCCGGACAATTTGAATATCTAAGATCAAATAAAGAAAATCCACATATTCTGTTTGCAGGACAAAATTTATCAGAAGATTATCATTTTGAACTATTGGAATTCTTAAGAGATAAAAAGTATTCCGTTATTGTTATCTCAAAATCGGGAACTACAACTGAACCTGCAATTGCTTTCCGTTTATTCAGAAAAGACCTTGAAAACAGATTCGGAAAAGAAGAAGCATCGAAAAGAATTGTTGCCATTACAGATGCATCAAAAGGAGCATTAAGAAATTTAACAGATCAGGAAAACTATAAATCGTTTATAATTGATGATGATATTGGAGGAAGATATTCAGTTCTAACACCGGTTGGATTACTTCCTATAGCATGTGCCGGTTTTAATATCATTGAAATGGTTAATGGTGCCAAAGAAATGATGCACATAGCAGAAACTAATTTTGATGGAAACCCTGTATTTCAGTATGCATCTATCAGGCATCTATTTTATACTAAAAACAAAATTATTGAGATTTTAGCCAATTACGATCAGCGATTAAATTTTATGGCTGAATGGTGGAAACAGTTGTATGGCGAAAGCGAAGGGAAAGAAAATAAAGGTATTTTTCCCGCAAGCGTAAGTTTCACTACTGATCTCCATTCGCTTGGGCAATATGTACAAGAAGGCTTAAGAAACATATTTGAAACAGTTATATCAGTTGAAAAAACCAGGTTTAACCTGAACATTCCTGACGATAAGGACAATTTCGATAAGTTAAACTACCTGGCAGGAAAACCTATTGACTTTGTAAATAAAATGGCCGAACTGGGAACTACCATCGCTCATGTTGATGGGGATGTGCCAAATATAAAAATCATATTACCTGAAATCTCAGAATTTTATATAGGAGAATTAATATATTTTTTCGAAAAAGCCTGTGCAATCAGCGGCTATTTATTAGATGTAAATCCGTTTGACCAACCGGGAGTTGAAGCATATAAGAAAAATATGTTTGCATTATTAGAAAAACCAGGATTTGAAGAAGAAACTAAAAAGATTAAAAAGAGAATAGAATAGGTTAACTTTCTATTTTAACATTAATTTTTACTAATTTTTCATTTATCAGAACCATCTTATTCATATTCTTAAATGAAAAAAAATCCTGCTCTTCATTTAGGAAATAATATATCTTAAGAGAATTACGAAGAACTTTTCGGCTTTCTTTTAAATTGTTCTGCTCCAAAAGTATATCTCCCTTTTCCGATAAAATTTCCGCTAAAGAAACTAAATGTTCCGAAGTTAGCCCTTTTTCTCGCTTCAATGCATCCACTAGAAAATCCTCTGAAACTGAATACATAAAATCTTTATCGCACTTAAAATATCGTTGTAAAGCTTCATCGATCTTCTCAATAGCTTCTCTGAATCTTCCACTCCTCCTTAGTTCTACTAAAACCGAAAGAACATCGGACACCTCATCTATTAACTTTAATACTTCTTTGTTTTTCACTATTTAATTAAAGTTTTAAATTACTAAATAGCAAGATGGTTGGTAAATATCGGAATAGATAAATGTAAATATATGAATCTTTAAGCAGAAAGTCGAGTATGAAATTTCTTTTTTTGATCAAATTTGAAAAAAACTATATTAAAAATATTCTTTTAAAAGTTCAATTTATATTTTTAGTTTAATCTGTGTAAAATATTATTTTTCAATTTTTAAATCAATTGTTTATTTTTACGCGCGTCTTAATTTTTTAAATGTGTTTACAGAGTCATTAGAATTTTTAGATACTATTCGATTAAATTTTAATCAAGACGGATTAATCTTTTTAAATTTAACATTGGCATTCGTAATGTTTGGTGTTGCTCTGGAACTCAAAACCGAGCGATTTAAAAAAGTATTTACTAATCCAAAGTCAGCATTTATTGGTGTTTTATCACAATTTGTTTTAATGCCGGCTCTTACACTTTTGTTAGCATTAATCATAAATCCTTCACCGAGTATCGCACTTGGAATGATATTAGTAGCTGCATGCCCGGGCGGAAATATTTCAAACTTTATGACAGCCATGGCAAAAGGGAATACTGAGCTTTCTGTAAGTTTAACGGCTATAGCTGATTTTTCTGCTCTTTTTATGACTCCATTTAATTTTGCATTCTGGGGAAAAATCTATGCATCTTTTTATTCTAAAGGATCAGGTTTAATAATTCCAATAGAAATTGATGCTTTTGAGATGTTTAAGACAATGGTTATATTATTAGGAATTCCATTAATAGTAGGAATGGTATTCTCTTATAAATTTCCAATCATCACAGCTAAAATTGTCAAACCTATAAAAATATCTTCAATTGTCATATTTGGAGGGTATGTAGTAGTAGCATTAGCATTAAATTGGGGACATTTTGTTAATTATGTTCACCTTGTATTTTTTATTGTATTAATCCATAATGCACTTGCGTTAATCACCGGTTTTTCAATTGCTTCATTATTTAAAAGAAACAGGAAAGATATAAGAACAATTACGATAGAAACGGGAATTCAAAATTCAGGACTGGCACTGGTACTAATTTTTAATCCTAAATTGTTTAATGGGCTCGGAGGAATGGCTTTTATAGCTGCACTCTGGGGAGTCTGGCATATAATTTCCGGATTAGGAATGGCTACATGGTGGTCTAGAAAATCTATTAAAAACTCTACAAATTAATTATGGCAGTTAACAGAGAAAATATTGAAAAGAAATCACTATTCTACTCAATTTTAAGACCTTACGTTGATCTGGTTACCAAGACGTATTTCAGAACAAAGGTTCATAATATTAAAAATGTTCCAAAGGATGATATCATTATTTATGCTCCGAATCATCAAAATGCTTTGATGGATGCACTGGCAATTTTAGCAACTGTGCATACCGAACCTGTATTTTTGGCGCGAGCCGATATTTTTAAAAAGAAAGCTATTGAGAAAATTCTGACATTTCTTCGTATACTTCCTATATACCGTATTCGAGATGGTAAGGAAAGCCTGGGAAATAACGATGCTATATTTCGAAAAACCATAGATGTACTTAAAAATAAAAACGGTTTAGTTATTCTTCCTGAAGGAAATCATGCAGGAATAAGAAGATTACGAACCCTTAAAAAAGGAATATCAAGAATAGTTTTTGAAGCCGAAGAAGCAAATGATTTTAAACTGGACATTAAAATTGTTCCTGTTGGATTGGATTGGACCAATTATATCAATTTTAGAAGTAGGTTGTTTGTTAACTTTGGTGAACCTATTAGTATTTCCGAGTATTATGAGGAATATAAAAAGAATCCTCCGCGTGGAATGAATCTGTTACGCGAAAGAGTTGCCAAAGAATTAAAAAAATATATGATCCATATCGAAAATGATGAACACTACGATATGTTCGATCAAATTAGATATATCTATCTCCCGAAAATGATAAAAAAAATGGGCTTTAAACGAAGCAAACAACCAAATCAGTTTTATGCCCAGAAAGAGATTATTAATAAGCTAGATCAATTTGTGAAAGAAAAACCTGAAGAAGCTAAGGAGCTTTCTAAGAAGACCACTCGATATGCGGAGTTAATTAAAAAGTTAAATTTCAGACATTGGGTTGCTCAAAAACCAATTTATTCATCTTTAGGTATTTTATTCCAATCCTTAATAATGATTCTTTCATTACCATTATATTTAGTTGGTGGAATCGTAAATTATCTTCCTTATAAAGTGCCGGTTTGGGTAACAAAAAAAATTAAGGACCCCCAATTTGTAAGTTCTGTGAGAAATGTTGCTGCTTTAATAATTTTCTTTATCTATTATCTTATATTGATAGTTGTATCCTTATTTATAAATCAACCATGGTGGTCAAAACTAACAGCAATAGTGTCTTTACCATTTGCAGGTTTATTTGCATTTCATTATTATATTGAAGCTAAAAAGCTCTGGGCAAAAATAAGGTATAATTTTATGAGTTGGTTTAAGAATAAGGATTTGAAAGAATTGAAACAAATTTATAATGATATAATCCATAAAATGGATGAAATAACAACATAAAAAAGGGAGCTTTAGAGCTAATTATTTTCCTCTTCCTCTTTCTTAGGTGGTTCAAAACCATATGCCAT
This sequence comes from Bacteroidales bacterium, assembly GCA_028282785.1. Lineage (GTDB taxonomy): Bacteria > Bacteroidota > Bacteroidia > Bacteroidales > UBA12077 > UBA12077. The sequence goes on from JANQHE010000053.1 coordinate 12,470, forward strand.
TCCTTCTACTTCATAGGTGGGAGGCTCTCCAAATCCACCAACCGATTGTTCTTTTGTAATAAGAACTATTGTACCTCCTAAATTTGCTGCTCTCTTCTGAAGCCTGATACGTGCACTTTTTTTAGCAGATTTTGCATTCCGACTGCCGGCAGATGATTTAGCATTAACTTTTCCTAACTCGTACAATCCTTCAACATCATTTTTTCTATCAGTTAAAATTACGGTTTTCCAGTCACCTTCTTCAACCAACATGATAACAGGTTTATTAAAAACTTCTTTTCTACCGTTACTAAATATAATTTTTTGAATTTGTTTCCTTTGTAGCGTTACAACTTCATCCTTGCCCGGTTCAATGTATCTAACTGCTGAAGATGAAATATTTTTTACTTCAACGATTAATTTTCTTTTACCTAACATGTAAATAGTGTCAAGCTTCGTCTGCTCTTCTTGTGCCATTAATGGTAAACTCATAAAAAAAGCCAACAATGAAATAATAAAGGTTTTGGTTTTCATAGTTTCTGAGTTTTATTATATTAAATACAAGTTCTTATTTTGCCGTGAAATTAATAAGTAATATATTATTTTCAAAAAATATACCAAGATTGAAAATAATTTAAAGTGAAAACAAATTATTAAATTAACCTGATTAATTCATAAATGAAATAATTTAATGAATTAATTACAGTAGGCCGTAATTATTTATAAAATAATTTCGAGGGTTAACCCTCGAACCACTATAAATGGTTCGGCTTCGACTACAATTTTATGGTCGAAGTTAAAAATTCATGAACTTTTTAACGACTTTCATAACCGAAAGAAGTAATTTTTCAGGTTAAAACGATACTTTTGTAGTGCTTATTACTTTTGGAAAATATTTATGTCAAGAATAGTCTTCTCAGTTTACGTTTGGTTAATGATCACTATTTTAACAGTAACTCTTTCACCAGTGTTTTTTTTGGTTTGGCTGTTAACTTTTTTAATTGATAAGAATTTGGTTATCCTTCATAGTTTTGGAAATTTTTGGGGTAGCCTTTTTACCATTCTAACCCCGGGATGGAAAGTTACTTTAATAGGCAAAGAAAAACTTAATAATAAAACAAAAGTTGTTGTTGCAAACCATCAATCACAAGAGGATATCCTGGTAATTTACAGATTAGGGTTTAGGTTTAGGTGGATATCAAAAGCGGAAGTTTTCAAAATTCCATTTTACGGATGGTTTATGAAATTAAAAGGAGATATAAAACTTCAAAGAACAAGCAAATCAAGCATTAAAAAAATGATAATTGATGCTGAAAAAGTTCTTACAAATGGGTCCACGATAGTTATATTCCCCGAAGGTACTAGGTCTAAAACTGGTAAAATAGGAAACTTCAAAGAGGGAGCATTTAAAATTGCAAAAGAGGCAAAAGTTCCAATTTTGCCTATTGCCATTCATGGAACTGATTATCCGCTAATTTATCCTTATGGTATTTTTAAAGGAAAACATACCGTACGTATAAAAATATTAGACGAAATTTCTTATGCATATTTTAAGGATAAAGAAACGAACGAATTTGCTTCGGAAGTAAAAGAATTAATTGAGAAGGAAATAAATTTAATGAAATCTGACAAAAATGCCGGTTGATAAATTCATTAAAACATATAAAGATCGAATTGACAGCTTTAATCAGAGCTTGTCTAAAATAAAGAATAATCTAATTTGGATAAGTATTCTTAGGTTTGTTTTCTTTATACTCGCTATTGTAGTATTTATAAAGCTGATTAAAAGTTTTAGCTGGCTAATGCTGGTATGTTTTGTTGGAATGATATCAGTATTTATTTTTCATGTAATTTTTTACATCAAAAGAACAGAGATTTTAAATCATATAAAAAATCTTGTTCAAATTAATAATAATGAAATTAAAGCGTTGCAAAATGATTATTCTTCGTTCAGCACCGGGAAAGAATTTATTGATAGGGAGCATTCTTATTCTTATGACCTGGATCTATTTGGTGAAGGTTCAATATATCAGTATTTAAATCGGACTGTTACTTTAGTTGGGGCTGATTTATTGGCTAAAAGGCTTACAAATACAAATGATGCCAGGTGTGAATTAATTTTAAGCCATCAGGAAGCAATCACTGAAATAGCAAAAAAAATAGATTGGCGACAAAATTTCATGGCAACTGGTTATATTTTTAAAGCTACAAACGATGATAATAAAAATATTGATAAATGGTTGGATAAACCAATATATTTTATAAAAAGAGCAGTTTACAAAATCCTGGTTGTCCTTCTTCCTGTTATTACGTTAACTTTTTTAGCCTTGTTAATGGCAGGTGTTTCTCATTATTCGTGGTTTATATTATTTGCACTTTCTCAACTTTTTTTTGCAAGTGTTTTACTAAGGCGCACAAGCAGGGAACAAAGTATGGTTTCTGAAGAGTTGAGAATTTTAAAAATCTATTCAAGGCTAATTCGGCATATTGAAAATGAAAATTTCAATTCAATGATTTTTAGCGATTTGCAGAATGTATTAAAGGTTGATCAAACAAATGCTCAAAAAGCTCTAAAAAAACTGATTAAAATTATTGATGCATTTGATACCCGTCTAAATATTTTCATGGGAATTATCTTGAATGGAACCCTAATGTGGGATTTGTTGTCAATTATGCGTCTGGAAAGGTGGAAGCTGAAATATGGTCAAAATATAAAAAAGTGGATTGATGTTATTGCAGAATTCGATTTTTATATTTCTGCAGGAACCTTTTATTATAACAATCCCGGATACGTTTTCCCAAAGATTATTGAAAATAAGGTTCTGATAGCGGAAGAACTGGGGCATCCATTAATTCCGTTAAAGAAAAGGGTAAATAATGATTTTACGGTTGAAAAACCAAGCGAGATTGAAATTATTACCGGAGCAAATATGGCAGGAAAAAGTACTTTTTTAAGAACAGTCGGTGTTAATCTTATTCTTGCGCTTAATGGGTTTCCTGTTTGTGCTAAAAACTTTGAATTTCGTGTTATGGAGATATTCTCAGGAATGCGAACGGCTGATTCTTTAAAGGAAAATGAATCCTATTTTTATGCAGAACTAAAAAGACTTAGATATATTATCGACAAGCTAAATGATGGTAAACTAACATTTTTATTACTTGATGAGATTTTAAAGGGCACAAACTCTGTTGATAAGGCAAAGGGATCGTGGAAATTTGTGGAGAATCTGATAAAATTAAAAGCAACAGGAATTATAGCTACTCATGATTTGTCATTGTGTGAAATGGAAAAAGAATATCCTGAAAATATAGAAAATAAATGCTTCGAGGTAGATATTGATCATAATAAAATAAATTTTGATTATAAACTACGACCAGGAATAACCAAAAATATGAATGCCTCGCTATTAATGCAGCAAATGGGAATTTTTTCAAATTAACATTTTTTCAACAATCTGTAAACAGTATTTCTCGTTGGTTTTTATTTAATTTGCAAGGAATATTCAATTATCAACAGTTTTAGGGCGATCTCTGTTGATAAACTCTTTGAGCAACCACTTTTCTTTTAAGTATATTTACGAAAAATTAGGTGAAATGACGGCAATTTATACAGAAGACAGCATTCGTACCCTCGATTGGAAAGAGCACATTAGGAAAAGACCGGGTATGTATATTGGGAAGCTTGGTGATGGATCTTCTCAGGATGATGGTATTTACGTTTTATTAAAAGAAGTTATGGATAATTCCATTGATGAATATATGATGGGATTTGGAAAAACGATCGAAGTTGAAATGACGGATCACTTTGTAAAGGTTCGTGATTATGGGCGTGGAATTCCTTTAGGAAAACTAAAGGATGTAGCTTCGAAAATGAATACCGGTGCAAAATATGATTCAAAAGCTTTTAAAAAATCCGTAGGTTTAAACGGAGTTGGTATTAAAGCAGTAAATGCACTTTCAACAAGATTTAGAATTGAGGCTTTTCGTGAAGGAGAAAGAAAGTGTGTTGAATTTGTAAACGGTGAGGTAGTAAGTGATGATCCAACCGAAAAGACAACGGAGAAGAATGGAACTTTAACTACCTTTGTTCCTGATAAAGAAATTTTTGGTGATTATCATTATATAGAAGAATACGTAGTATCCTTAATACAGAATTATGTTTTTCTTAATTCCGGATTGACCATTAAACTTAATGGGGAAAAATATTATTCTGAAAATGGACTCCGCGATCTGCTGGATCAAAACATGAGTTCCGAAGGGTTGTATCCAATTATCCATTTAAAAGGCGAAGATATTGAAATTGCTATTACACATGGCAATCAATATGGTGAGGAATATTATAGTTTTGTTAATGGGCAGCATACAACACAGGGAGGATCCCACTTATCAGCATTCCGTGAATCATATGTAAAAACCATTCGTGATTTTTATAAAAAGGATTTTGACCCTTCTGATATTAGAACTTCTATAGTAGCAGCAGTAAGTGTTAAGGTAGAAGAGCCAGTTTTTGAGTCACAAACAAAAACAAAACTTGGATCTAAAAATATTGCACCAAACGGACCTACCATAAGAAACTTTATTGGTGATTTCCTAAAAAACGAATTAGATAATTATTTACATAGAAATGCTGAAGTTGCTGATGCATTACAGAAAAAAATAATCGAATCGGAGAAAGAGCGTAAAGCAATTTCAGGAATCAAAAAACTAGCTAAACAAAGAGCTAAAAAAGCAAGCCTTCATAACAGGAAATTACGTGATTGCAGGATTCATTATAATTCAAAAGATGAGCGCAAGAATGAAACAATGATTTTCATTACAGAGGGTGATTCGGCAAGCGGATCTATTACAAAATCTCGTGATGTTAATACACAAGCTGTTTTTAGCTTAAAAGGTAAACCACTAAATACGTATGGTTTAACTAAGAAAATTGTTTACGAAAACGAAGAGTTTAATTTGTTGCAAGCTGCATTGGATATTGAAGAGGGAATTGAAAACCTTCGATATAAAAATGTGATAATTGCAACTGATGCCGACGTGGATGGAATGCACATTCGATTATTACTGATTACTTTCTTTTTACAATTTTTCCCTGATTTAGTTAAAAATGGCCATCTATACATTTTACAAACACCTCTTTTTAGGGTAAGAAATAAGAAAGAGACACACTATTGTTATAGTGAAGAGGAAAAGGAAAAAGCGATAAAGAAATTAAAAAACAATCCGGAAATAACTCGATTTAAAGGTTTAGGTGAAATTTCTCCTGATGAGTTCAAACATTTTATTGGTAAAGAAATTCGTTTAGATCCGGTTCGTTTACGAAGGGAAGATGCAGTTAAAGATCTGCTTGAATTTTACATGGGTAAGAATACACCGAACAGGCAAGATTTTATCGTTGAAAATCTTAAAACAGATGTAGTTGATTAATTTTTGAACTTGATCATTATTAGATAAAGAGACAGAATGAGTAACGAGAAAAAGGAAAAAGCTGATCAAAATATTGAAGAAGCAAAAGATCAAAACTTGAAAAAAACAGAACAAAAACATAGCGACGAATTACATAAAATTATTCATTTATCAGGGATGTACAAAGATTGGTTTCTCGATTATGCATCTTATGTAATTCTGGAAAGAGCTGTACCACACATTAACGACGGACTAAAACCTGTTCAGCGTCGTATTCTGCATGCGATGAAAAGACTGGATGATGGAAGGTATAACAAAGTTGCTAATATAATTGGTTATACCATGCAATATCACCCACATGGTGATGCTTCTATTGGTGATGCTTTGGTTCAGTTAGGGCAAAAAGATCTGTTAATTGATGCACAGGGAAACTGGGGTAATATATACACTGGTGATGGTGCTGCAGCTCCGCGTTATATTGAAGCACGCCTTTCAAAATTTGCTTTAGATGTCGTTTTTAATCCTAAAACTACCGAATGGAAAAAATCATATGATGGAAGAAATGACGAACCGGTGACTTTACCTGTTAAATTCCCATTATTATTGGCACAAGGTGTTGAAGGTATTGCTGTTGGATTAGCTTCCAAAATATTACCTCATAACTTTAATGAACTTATTGATGCGGCTATAGCATATCTGAAAGGAAAAAGTTTTGAATTATACCCGGATTTTCCTACCGGAGGAATTGCTGATTTTAGTAAATATAATGATGGTATACGAGGAGGTTCGATTAAGGTAAGAGCCAAGGTTGAAAAAGAGGATAAAAAGACCCTTAAGATAACTGAACTTCCTTTCGGTAAAAACACACAAAGTTTGATCGATTCCATACTTAAGGCAAACGATAAGGGAAAAATCAAGATCAGGAAAATTGATGATAATACAGCTGAGCATGTTGAGATCCTAATTCATCTGCCTTCCGGAACATCTCCGGACCAGACTATTGATGCTCTTTACGCATTTACGGATTGTGAAGTGCCAATTTCTCCAAACTCTTGTATAATCGAGAATTCAAAACCGGTTTTTATTGGTGTCAGCGAAATTCTTAAAACTTCTGCTGATAATACGGTTGAGTTATTAAAACAGGAGCTTGAAATTAAGAAGAAAGAGTTGCAAGAAGCCTGGCATCTTTCATCGTTAGAAAAGATATTTATTGAGAATCGAATTTACCATGATATCGAAGAATGCGAAACCTGGGAATCGGTTATTGAAACCATTGATAAAGGATTAGAACCATTTAAGAAACTTCTTCTTCGGGAAGTTACAAAAGAAGACATTGTTAAATTAACTGAAATTAAGATTAAGCGAATTACCAGGTTTGATGTCAAAAAGGCAGATGAATACATTAAGAGTATTGAAGATGAGCTAAAAGAAGTTCAGAATCATTTAGATCACATCATCGATTATGCCATAAATTATTACAAACAGATTCGCAAGAAACATGGCGATGGCCGTGATAGAAAAACTGAAATTCGAAATCTGGATACTATTGCTGCAACCCAGGTTGTTGTTGCCAACGAAAAGCTATATGTAAACAGAGAAGAAGGGTTTATTGGCACAAGCTTGAAAAAGGATGAGTTTATTAGCGAATGTTCTGATATTGACGAGGTTATTGTATTTCTTAGAGATGGAAAATATATAATTACTAAAGTTGATGATAAGGTATTTGTTGGAAAAGATATAGAGCATGTTGCTGTATTTAAACGTAATGATGACCGAACCATTTATAATATAATTTATCGGGATGGGCTAAACGGCGCCATAATGGTTAAAAGATGTGCCATAAAAGGAATTACCCGTGATAAAGAATATGATATTACCAAGGGAACCAATAAATCAAAGATTCTTTATATGACAGCAAATCCTAACGGAGAAGCAGAAATAGTTAAAATTTATCTTCGTCCTCGGCCAAGGTTGAAAAAACCAATTTTTGAATTTGACTTTAGTGAATTAGCAATCAAAGGGCGCCAATCTATGGGAAATATTCTTACCAAATATGCTCTTCATAAAATCGTACTGAAAGATGAAGGTGTTTCAACTTTAGGAGGTAGAAAAATATGGTTTGAAGAGGAAGTTCTTCGATTAAATGCCGATGGAAGAGGAGAGTATATAGGTGAATTTCATGGAGATGATAAGATCTTAGTTATAACCAAATCGGGAAAATACCGTTTAAGTTCTTACGATCTTATGAATCATTTTGAAGATGATGTGATGGTTATTGAGAAATTCAGACTGGAGAAAATTTTTTCAGCTGTTTATTATGATGCCGATTTGGAGTACTATTATGTAAAAAGATTTACAATCGAACCATCGGATAAGTTAACCAGCTTTATTGGTGAAAATGAGGAGTCGCGATTATTAAAACTTACGGAAGTAGAATATCCAAGGCTTGAAGTATCTTTTGGAGGCAGGCATAAAAACAGAGAAAACGAGATAATTGAGGTAGCTGAATTTATTGGAGTAAAGAGTTATAAAGCTCGTGGTAAACGTTTATCTAACTATGAGGTAAAGGTTGTAACAGAGCTTGAACCTTTGATCGTAAAGCAAGAAGAACCTGAAACAAATGAAAATGTTGATGAAGCAGGAGAAGAGGATAAGTCTCAAATGAGTTTATTTGGTGAAAATAACGAGTAGTTTTACATTTTTGTTGCTTTAGGAATTTTTGTATATTTATTAATAAAAAATTGTGTGTATGAGAGTTTTTCTGATTGGTTTTATGGCTAGCGGTAAATCTTCAGTTGGAAAAAAACTGGCAAAGAAAGTTGATTTACCATTCGTTGATTTGGACGATTATATCGAAGAAAAATACAATGCTACGATACGTTTACTTATCTACGAAAAAGGGATGGATGTATTCCGCGAAATTGAAAAAAATTCTCTTGACGAATTAATTCATAAATACGAAGATGTATTGATATCAACCGGAGGGGGAACTCCATGTTACTTTGATAATATGAGTCTAATGAACTCAAAAGGTAAGACTATTTACCTTGAGGTTGATATTCCCACTTTGGTAGATCGTTTAATGTACTCCAAGAAGGACAGGCCTTTGATTTGGGGTAAAACCCGGGAAGATTTAACTGTTTATGCTAAAGATCTTTTAAGTAAAAGACAACCGGACTACGAAAAAGCCCAACTTACCGTAAAAGGGAAAAACTTAAAATTAGAGTCTCTTATTGAACTAATTAAAAACTAATCTCGCGTTAAATTTTAATTCCTATTGCTAGAACATCGTCAACTTGCTGTTCTTTGGATTTCCAATTTATGAACGTTTCAAATAATAAACGTTTTTGCTCGGCCATTTCCTTTTCATGAACTTCCAGGAGTAATTCGCGTAAGTTGCCAATTCTGAATTTCTTACGTAGTGGCCCTCCGAATTGATCGGCAAAACCATCTGTGAAAAGATAAAAGATATCACCGCAGTGTATATCCAAAGTATGATTTGTAAATGGAGCTATTGATTTTTCAGATATACCAACAGGCATTCTGTCCGCCTTAATTACGTTAAGCATATGGTCATGAATATAGTATAAATGGTTATAAGCTCCGGCATATTCAAGTTTCATGGTGTCATAATCAATTGTTATCAGAGCCACATCCATACCATCTTTTGATTCTTCAATGCGATTTGCATGAACCATTGTTTTGATTATCTTTTTGCGTAGTTCATTTAAGATCTCGTTTGGTGTGATAATATTTTCATCGTAAACAATTTCGTTAAGAAAATTAATACCAATTATGCTCATGAATGCGCCCGGAACTCCATGACCTGTACAATCAGCAGCAACGATAATAGATTTATTTTGTGCATAACCAACCCAATAAAAATCACCACTTACAATATCTTTTGGTTTAAATAAACAAAAACCATTTTTAAGAATTTTTTGTAAAGTAATTTTATCAGGGAATAAAGCTATTTGAATATGTTTAGCATACTCAATGCTATCAGTAATATCTTTATTTTGTTTTATAATTTTAGTGGTTTGCAATTCAGATAGATCTCTTTGTCTTTTAATTTCATCTCGTTGCGCTTCAATTTCGTCTCGTTGCGCTTCAATTTCCTCTTTTTGCTGGAGCACTTCTACATTTCTGGTACGCAGAATCTGATTGTTGTTGCGACGTAATTTATTAATCCTGAGCAGGATAGAAGCCAGGATCAGAATGATAAAAAGAATAGAAAAACCAATAATATTTAATATTGACCTTTGACGTTTTTGTTTTTGTAGTAACAGAATTTCTTGTTCTTGTTTATTAGATTGATATTTAAGCTCAAGTTCGGCTATTTGCGTGCTGGTTTCTTCATTAATCCTGTTATATTTTAAATCATAGAATCTTTCGAGAAATTCTAATGCTTTTTTATATTCTTCAGTTTCTTTATAAATCTGATAAAGGATATCATAATTAAGTTCTAATGAATGGTAATAGGAGTATTTCTCACACAGTTCAACGCTTTTGTTACAATAATCAATGGCTAACTGATAATTTCCAAGTTTTAAATGAACTCCTCCAAGGTTTAGATAAGATGTTGAAATGCCTTCATTATCTTTAAGTTTTAATTCGATTTCCAATGATTTATTATAATAATCCCTGGCCTGGCCAAATAAGTTAAGATGTTCATGAAGTACTCCAAGGTTATTATATGTGCTGCTTAATCCACTAATATCATTAAGTTCATGATTAATTGCCATTGATTTTTCATAACAATCAATGGCTTCTCTGTACTTTTCAAGAGCACGATATACTATTCCCATGTTATTGTAAGCTCTTCCAATTCCCATTCTGTTTTCTTTTTCTACTTGGGTTGCAAGAAATTTTTTGAAATAATTGAGAGAATTTTCATAATTTTCCTGAAAGAAATAAGCTTCTCCTAAAATCTGATAGCAATATTCAATGACATATGTACTATCATAATTTTCAGCCAGAATTAAAAGTTCATTAGCTAACCGAATGGCTTTATCCGGGGAATGATAGATATAATGTTCGGTAAGAATTTTATAATAATTGATTTTATTTATTCCGGTTGAATTTTCAAGTAAGGTTTCGATAGAATCGATGCTATATCCCAGGGAATCGAGACTGTAATCTCGAGCAACGGATTTGTTACTAATTAAAACGTATAAAAGGATAAGAGAACAAATAAAAAAAGCTGGTATACAATTTTTCATATCAGCATTTAAAAGAGTATTAATACATATATCTCTTAAATTACGAAAAAAAAGACAAAAGGATTCAATTAAGTTTTTGTTTTAATCAAAAAAGGAGTGCTGCACTGCACTCCCTTGAATTATCTTAAGCAAAGATCTGTAAATCGTGAAGTTTTTTATACACACCTTTTTTCTCTAAAAGTTCCGTATGTTTACCTCTTTCAACAATCTCACCCTCGTGTAATACGCAAATCTCATCAGCATCGCGAACAGTAGATAAACGGTGAGCAATAACAATTGAGGTTCTGTTTTCCATTAATTTAAACAGGGCATCCTGAACAAGTTTTTCTGATTCGGTATCCAGGGCCGAGGTAGCTTCGTCAAGAATTAAAATAGGTGGATTCTTTAATACAGCTCGGGCAATACTTATTCTTTGCCTTTGTCCACCTGAAAGTTTAGTACCACGGTCTCCAATATTAGTTTGATAACCATTTTCAGTTTGCAGGATAAAATCATGAGCATTGGCAACTTTTGCCGCGGCAATTATTTCCTCTTCTGTGGCATCTTCCATACCGAAAGCAATGTTATTATAGATAGTGTCATTAAAAAGGATAGATTCCTGACTAACGATTCCCATCATATCCCTAAGATCTTTAACTTTTAAATCCTGAATGTTGATTCCGTCAATTGTGATTTCGCCTTCCTTAACATCATAAAATCTTGGAAGTAGATCTACCATGGTTGATTTCCCGGAACCTGATTGTCCAACCAATGCAACGGTTTTACCTTTCTCAACTTTTAAATTAATATTCTTAAGAACGTAATCCTCAATGTATTTAAAATTGAGATTTTTATATTCTACTACGTTTTCAAATCTTTCTTTTGATTTGGCATTGGGTTTTTCTGTAATTGTAATGTCAGCATCTAAGATTGCTTCAATTCTGTCAACAGAAGCTAATCCTCTTTGTATATTATAAAAGGCTGTTGAAAAATTCTTGGAAGGAGTGATAATTTGTGAGAAAATAACTAAGTATGCAATAAAGGTTTGAGGTAACATACTTACGTCCTGGCTAAGTACCATACTTCCTCCATACCACATAATAATTATGATCACAATTGTAGCCATAAATTCACTGTAAGGTCCTGCAAGGTCCCTTCTTCTCCAAATCTTATTCATTAAAGAAGTGTATGAATTATTTTCATCAGCAAATCGCTTATCAATTTTTTTCTCCATATTAAACGCTTTTATAATTCGTAAACCGAAAAGCGTTTCTTCTATATATGATATGATTAAACCTAATTTTGATTGACCTTTGGCAGATTTCTTTCTTAAGGATTTCGCAGTCCTACCTATAACAAATCCGGAAATTGGGAGTAATACTAAAACAAATAGGGTTAGAAACGGACTCATTGAAAATAGGACAACAAAGTATACAATCATTGTAATCGGCGCTTTTAAAGCATTATTTAATGATTGAACTACAGAAATTTCAACTTCCTGAACATCATTGGTCATCCGGGCAATTAAATCCCCTTTCTTTTCATCGGTAAAGTAAGATAACTGAAGTGATAAAATTTTATTATTCAAACTATTGCGAATGTCGCGCATTACTCCGTTTCTAATTGGAGCCATTACATAACTGCTTAAATAGTGAAAAATTGTTTTAAAAAATACAAATATGACAACTAAAATACTTACTGTTAATAAGGCAGAATTTTTACCTTGATTTATTATAATCTGGCTTAAATAATAATAGAAATATTCTTTTATTACTTCTGCGTTTAAAGAAAGTTCAACGGGATTTTCCACAAGTGGTTGATTGTCGAAAAGAATACCAAGAAATGGAATAACCATTGTAAATGAGAATAAAGAAAATACGGTTGAAATTAAATTAAGTGAAACGCTGGAAACACCTTTAACCCAATATGGTGCAATATATTTTAAAACTCGAATAAACCCACGCATAAATTTAACTTAAAAAATTAGTAGGAGACAAAAGTAGTAAAATTTAAGCAAGAAAATCAGAATTCAGAAATTGCTGAAGTTAATATTTATAGTTTTTACAAATTTTTAACATTTATTAGAATTGAAAATAAATGAATGGTTGAATTTCGGCCGATTTAACCTGGTATAAAATAAAAATGACTAACGATGCAATAATCACTTTTAGAATAATATGAGATTTAATAAACCACCCTCGATAACTTTCTTTAAAACGTGAAGGTAACCAGTGAATTGTAAATCCCAAAATAGTTATTAAGAAAATCTTAATATATGAAGAAAACATTATTGGTATTAGTTTAAATTGAAAGTTATTTGCAATTTGACTAATCATTCCAAAAGCTTTATCCATATTTTCTGCCCGAAAGAATATCCATGCAAAAGTTACCAGGTGGAATGTTGTAAAAACAGAGATAAAACGAAACAAAATATTTCTACTGGAACGTGAAGTATAATATTTACTTAATGAAAGATTCAGCTTTACCCAAAGTTTATGAATTACCAGTCCTATTCCATGCAATCCTCCCCAAATTACAAATCGAATATTTGCACCATGCCATAAACCACCAAGTAGCATGGTTATCATTAAGTTTACGTACATTCTGGTTTTTCCCCTACGGTTTCCTCCTAATGGAATATACAAATAATCACGCAGCCATGATGATAACGATATATGCCACCTACGCCAAAAATCAGTTATATTAATAGCTTTATAAGGGGAATTAAAGTTTATTGGCAGCCTGAATCCAAGCAGCAATGCAACTCCGATTGCAATATCTGTGTAACCTGAAAAATCACAATAAATTTGTATGGAATACCCATAAACAGCCATCAGGTTTTCAAATCCGGTAAATGAAGTGGGAGACTCAAAAATGCGGTCGACAAAGTTTATAGAAATATAATCAGAAATAAGCATTTTCTTTACTAATCCATTTAAAATCAGGAAAACTGCATGGCCAAATTCCTGTTTTGTGAGTTTATACTTCTGGTAAAGTTGCGGTACAAATTCAGCAGCACGAACAATAGGCCCTGCAACTAACTGAGGGAAGAACGAAACATAAAATCCAAAATCAATAATGTTTTTGACAGGCTTTACTTTCCCCCGGTAAACATCTACTGTATAACTAATTGTTTGGAAAGTATAAAAAGATATTCCAACAGGAAGTATAATTCTCGAGATATCAAAACCCGATCCGGTAAGATCATTTGTCCAGGATGCCAGGTAATTGAAAACCTCAAAGTTGGTTTGGAATGTTTTATTGATTATATCAGTAAAAAAATAAGTGTATTTAAAATATCCTAAAAGACCTAGGTTGATAATAATACTTGTCGCAACAAATATTTTTTTCTTTAAAGTTGTTTTTGAATTATAAATTAGTTGACCTAGAGTAAAATCTGCAATCGTTGAAAAAACAAGTAATGTAAAGAAATATCCACCTGATTTATAATAAAAAAACAAACTCATGAAAAACAGGTAAGCATTTCTTAAAGGATTCTTTTTATAGATGATAGAATATATTCCAAGCAGAATAGCAAAAAATCCCCAGAAGTATAACCTGGTAAACAGCAAAGGCTTTGCCTCGGAATATAATAATATGTCTTTAAGAATATCCACTAGTGATTTTTAATTAATTGAATGAATGCATTTACAAACAGTTCTCCCTGTACCTCATATCCTTTCTTTTTGAAATGGATTTTATCTTCGCCTGTTAAACCTTTTTTATACCAGTTCTCAATAGAACTTTCACCACCCATGATCGAATAAAAATCCCAACTTGATAAATTAAGTTCGTTACATATTTTTAATATATTTTCTCGAACAGCTATGACATTTTTATTTGATTTTCCTTTTTTGAAATGATCGTTCGGAATGGTTAACAGAATATTAGCTTCAGGAGCTACATTTTTAATTTGAAAAACCAGATCTTTAAGAATATACTCGTGTTCAATTATATTGAAATCCATGTCGAACGCTTCATTTGTTCCAAGTGAGATGAATACCAGATCAGGATTAATGTTTGAAAGGTGTTTCGAAAAATAATCACACTTTAAGTAGGACTGGGCCGTAGCACCATTAACACCAATTGTATGATAACTTATATTCTCATCAATATTATCCAGAATTAATCCATATAATTCAAAATGGTTTCTATTTTCTCGAATAGATATTTTCACTGAAATTGAATCGGTAAGATTTTCTAAGTTAATTATAGAAACACCATCTTCTGTAATAGCCTTTACTTCATTTACATAGATATCGAGTAATCCTTTTGAATGCAAAATCTTTATTGAATTGAAATAATACTTTACAGGATAATTATACTTTTTATTTTGCATCTTGATATGGATTGATGCAACAGAATCTTTCGTACGTACGGTTATTCCTGATAAACCAAGGCTACATTTTTTTTCCGTATCAATATTTTTACACCACTCCCAGCTTCCTGTATAATTAACTTTATAATAGAATGGATTATTTGTTTGGGCTATTGTATACGGAAAAATAAATCCGGGAGAAGCTATGGTATCGGTACTAAACTCTTGAAATAACTCTTGCTTGATTTTTTCCGTAAAAAAGCCTGCTTGCAAATGTGAATCACCAATGTGAACAATCCGGATCGGGTTTTCTTTAGTACCAATTTTTGCATATTTTTCAATAATAGTTAATGTTTCTGCCTTATTTGTTGTTATATGATTTTTATTACAATCTATAAATGGTATGGTATCGCAACTATTTTGACAATAAGTCGAAATTGTAGTTGATAGAATTAATATTTTAATGATCAGTATTCTCATTATTCAGATATTCATTATAATCATGCATTAAAGCTTCAAAAAACATTTTTGAGATAACTACGGACCCCTTCCAGGTAAAATGTGTATAATCGGTCCTTGCCAAAGGAGGATCGTTATTTACCCATGATGGCATGGAGTTTTCTCCACCCATAGCTTTATACATATCCCAAAATGCACAACCGGTTTTAAAAGCAGCATTCTTTTGTGCTTCACGAATTTTTACAATATTAGGGTATGATACATATCTTCCATACTTATTCTGCGACATATCGGAAACCCCAATAACAATAATAGAAATGTCAGGCCTCAGTCCTTTTAGTGTTTTCAACTGTTTATAAAATTGCCTCTCATAATAGGAATAATCATCAACAATATGAGGAACAAGATTAACTCCAAATTGCATTATAATTAACTTGGCATTAATTTGTTGATACATGGACCTAAGAAAAGCAAGATCTGTATTGGTAAAATCAGTTCCACTACTTCCGCGTAACGGGATATTATCAACAGCGATACCATACTGATCATCCAGAGCAATGGCATAAATGTCAGGACTATCTTCACCCTTAAAACTTATTGTTATTTCATCCAAATTTCCGTCTATATCCCAGGTTAGTGTATTTAATTGATTTGATGTAGCGATTAATTCTGCATCAAGCGTATTTTCCTTATATTTTAGTTCAGCGATAAAAGGTCGTTTATTATATCCGTAAAATACTTTACATTTTTTGAATTTTCGAGTACGTAAATATGTAATATTTGATTTATATAAATTGATCTCACCAAAATACATTTTGTTTTCAAGTGAATTTAATGGTACAAATCTGCCAAAACTCATTAGGGCTCCCAGGCGTTTGTGAGTAATATTTCCATTTTTAATACTTTGAACTGTGTATCGTTCCCAGGTTCCATTAAGTTCCAGGTTCATGGAAATATTGGTACCTTTTATAATAACGGGAGCAAACATTCCAATACCACAACCACCAAATTGTTTTTGTAACTCATTTCGAATATATGAACTGATACGATCTCCTTCTATTTGTGAATCACCATAGTGTAAAATTCTGATAAGTTCTCCGGATTGCTTTAGATTTTTTAAATGGTTGAAAAAAGGATATAAAACCCTTTTGCTATCATCTTGATATTCAATTTTTTGAAGAATTTCGCCAGGTTGTACTTTAGGAGTTATCTTAGTCTCGATTTCTTTTTCAACAATTGTATCTTTTGGAATTTCAGCCTTTAAAGAATCAGCAACAAGAATTGTGTCAGATATATTTGTAGATGTATCTAATACCATATCTTCTATATTTTCAGTAATTTCCGCCTGATGATATTTTAATATTTCTGAAATATCCACATATTTTGATTCTTCCGGTGTAAGTACATTTCTAATATCAGGAAAGCGAAGAAAAAGGTTACTTCTAATTTGGATTCCATCCTTAGGAAAAGCCATCGATATAACAAAAAGCAATATAAAAATACTTAGTAGAAACAAAAAGATTTTGTAAGGCTTCATTTAGTTATACTTGGATACTTTCAATTTGATTTCTAAATATATCAATATTTCTTTAAAATAAATGGTAAATAAATAATATGTTTTGTGTGTAGTACAATAGAGGTATTAAAAATATATCAAAAAAAGGGAAGATTATTTATGTTGTCATCTTCCCAAACACATTATTAGTGTGTAATGATAAATCTCTTAGTATAACTATTTGTTTCACTGTTTAGTCGTAATAAATAAATTCCACTGTCTAATCCATTTAAAGGCAGCTCTATAGCTTCTCCAGGTTCTATATAATTTAAATCACCGGAAAGAACTATTTGTCCTGATAAATTAAGAACTTCAAAATTTGAATATTTAATTCGCGCATCCGGATTATCTATAAAGATTGATTCCTTTGCCGGAATCGGATATATTCTTAAAGATTGCTCTTTGTTTCCGAAATGATTGGTGGAAGTTGTAGTTAAAAGACTTTCGATTACTTGCTTTGCATCACTTACCACACCGGATGTTGCATTGGATGTTGCCTTAAACTGGATTGTACCACTTTGATCAATTACAATAATACGATCATAGGTTGTGCTATATGAAGATTGAACTGAAGATCCGTTCATTGCAACAGGATATGTAATACCAGTTTGATTAATAAAATTTTCAACGCCCGATTTGCTGCCGTCCCATGTATCAATTCCCAGCGCAACAAAATCCGAGTTAGATTTAAAAGCATCATAGATACCTGTTTCCGTATTATTTCCATTAGCTAAGCAATGTGAACAGGCATACCCAAAGAAAAAAAGAAATACTACCTTCCCTGTATGATCAGACAACGTAAATTCATCTCCACTTACTGTGCTTAAAGTAAAATCAGGAGCTGAAGCTCCAACACCCTGACCTAAGGCGTTTATTTGCATAAAGCAAAGAAAATGAAGGCTTAAAATTAAAATAGAAATTTTTGTTGTTTTCATAATTTTTGATTTATATATGTGATAAAATTCTGATTTCTAAGCCTTGAAAATCTAATACATCGTAACAAACTCCTGAATTACATGCCGGTCCACCTCTTCTTTTCCCGTAAAATAAAATTATATGATGTTTGTTGTTAGGCCGGTATGAAAGTGTTCCTCCGGGATAAAAAGCATATTCTTCATTTTCGTTTAACAGAAAGGGGTCCTTACTTATTTCTAAAAGAGCTGACGTTGTTAACTTATTTCGGATATTAAACTGATAAGAAAAATAAAAATTATAAAACTTATCTGTTTCGATTACTTTCCTTTCAACAAATTGTATTTGGCTTTCAATTATGGAACTTGCCTTATTGTGGCCAATATCAAAAGCAAATCCTCCGGAATATCTGTTATCTTCATTTGTAAATGGATCGCTTGAATAGTCCAGAAAAAAATTTGCAAATACTTGTCCCCCGATTTGTGTTTGGTATTCGGCAAAAAACTCATTAAAAAGATGTGATTGCGATTCCGATATCTCATTATGCGCTATTGAATGATTAAATGTAATAAGGTTGTTATTTGGTAAACGGTAATAAACTTCCAGTTGATAACCTCGTTCGTTCGTTAAAATTGGAACATGAGTACTTCTGTTTAATAATTTATATGAATGTTCTTTAATCAATGTTGGAGGGTCAGATATTCCGGAACCTATTGAAAAGTTTTTATAATCTTTTAATTCTAAACTTACACCAAGGCTTTTCTTAACATAGTTTAAACTAAGATAGAAACCGTAGCTGCTGTCATTATCAAATTTAAGTTCGGCATCAGAACCCGCTTTTAGAGCAAATTCCGTATATAACGATAAGTTTTTTGTAATTCGACTTTTTACGAACGCCGAAACATAATTATCACTATTTCCTGCAATTTTATGATTCATAAAAATACTTCCTAACGCCAGCTTTTTATGCTGGAATTTTAGTTCTGCTCCCTGCACAAGATCAGGCCTGCGCTCGTTTTTACTTAAGGTGGGAGGAAGAGTAACATCCAAAACTTTACCGTAAACTCCTTTAATTTTAAACTTCCCTAGCTGATACCTTATTTCTGCACCTTCAAGATCTTTGTAAAACCCATACCTTATTCTATAACCTCGATCTTCCCATATGGATCCTGGTATTTCATAAGTTCTAAGCAGCAAACCTTTTCCAAAGGAAGGGTATATATTCCCAATTGTAACGGATAATTCTTGCGTTTTAAATTTTGCTCTATATTGACTTATGCTGGTATAACTTTTGTTGTCATCAAACGATGGATAATACTGTTCGATTCTGGTTTGGAGGGTGATCGATTTGTAATTATAGGATAAGTTAAGTTGATCATACAAAGATGACTGATGTTCCGGCTTCAAACCTGGTATATTTCCCAATTGATATTCTAATAAATTACTTCCCCTGAAATTTCCCTGGCTATTAGCATTAGCAGAAAACAGAATAATAATTACAGGCAGTTTTATGTATTTATATTTATTCATTTAATAAGGCTTCTATTTTTTGTTTAAGAATTATTTCATCATTATTGGAATAACCAACGTGTGTATAAACAATTTCACCTTCTGAGTTTACAATGATCAAGGTAGGAAGCGAATTAATTAATAGGTCGTTCATTAAAACCTGATCACTATCAAGTATAACAGGGTAAGTAATACCTAAAGAATATGAGAAAGGTTTTACTTTTGAGCTGTTTCTAGGGCTATCTTCATTAACTCCAATGAAATTTACACCTGAATCTTTAAATTCTTCGGATAATTGAATAAGCTTTGGAATTGATTTGATACAAGGTTTACACCAGGTTGCCCAAAAATCGAGAACTGTGAGTTTTTCACCTTTCATCTCGGATAGTTGAACTTCATTTCCTTCAATATCAACAAAAGTATTGTTGAATATGGATTGTCCCATTGTTGAATAGGAAGAAATATTTACTATTAAGACTAAGCCAAAAAAGTATTTTATTAATTTCATTGGTATGATTTATTTAAGGTTTATTATTTGTCGTTTATACACAAATTTCCTTACAATCTGATTCGTAAATTCGTTTTAATTATCTAATTATTTGACAGGTAACAAAATAGAAAGTTCATTTGAACATGGCTTAATTCATAAGAAAATTTGAGTTGCTAACTTGGATTATAGGTTTAAAGAACTTTCTGATTAAGTAAGAAGAGATAGAAAAATCATGAAACTGAGGCAAAAGAAAACAGACAGGAAACCACCTGATTTACTTCCGGCTTTGTAAAAGTTGAATTGCAAAAATTAAAAGAGGTTGCCCAAAAAGTCTCGAAGACGTCATTGCGAATCCTGACATTTATAGTCAGGATGAAGCAATCTTTTTATTCTTGTAATCAATAGATTACTTCGTCGTTCCTCCTCGTAATGACAGTAGGTTTTGACTTTTTGGACAACCTCTTTTATTAAGTATAGTTATTATAAATAAAAATTTACTTAGTCTTAAATGCATTAGGTATACGAGAAAATTTTACCCTTTTAGTTTAATTTTTATATACTGTCCGGCTTTAAGTGATTTCGCACTGGTCATATTATTTAGTTTCATAATATCATTTTCGGTAACACCGGAATATTTTTTAGCAATTTCCCAAAGCGTGTCACCATAACGGACTTTGTAATAAACGTATTTATTATCAATCGGTTCAGTTTTTATCTCCTCAGTTCTAGCCGTTGATTTACCGATTCTTTTTTGTTTTTCTTCAAATGAAAGGTTGTTGATATTAGAATATCTTGAAACAGTTCCTTTTGGAACATAAATATTTAATTTTTGACCTACTCGAATCATATTCCCACGAATATTATTCCAATAACGTATATCTGAAATTCTAACATTATACCATTCTGATATGTAACCAAGATTATCACCTGATTTTACAGTATAAATCAACTTATCTCTGTTAGTAGGTGGTTGAGGAACATAGTAAGAATGTTTAGGATTTTTTATTGTGTTATCTGCATTGAAATAAATAGAATCCTTATATGCAAAGATTGAGTCTTGTAAATCAATGAATACGTCAATAAAATTCATTGGAATAGTAATTGGGAATTGAGTTCCTTTTGCAGGTATAATATCTCTTTTATATTGAGGATTTAAATCTCTTAAAGCTTTAAGAGGCAAATCCAATATTTCCGATACTTGTTTTAAGTGTAAGTTATCAGAAATCATGATTGTATCAGTTGCGATCGGAATCTCTGGATAGCGAGGATTTAAATTGTGTTCGCTATAATAATTGAAAGTATATGTTGCAGCGATATACGCAGGCACATAACCTCGGGTTTCTCTTGGTAAGCGATAATAAATTTCCCAAAAATCACGTTTACCCCCGGATCTTCGAATTGCTTTGTTTACATTTCCCGGACCACAATTATACGCTGCAATAACTAATGTCCAGTCATTAAACATTGCGTAGAGGTCTTTCATAAATAATGCTGCTGCATGAGCCGATTTTATTGGGTCCCGTCGTTCGTCAACAAATGAGTTTACAGTTAGATCATACATTCTGGCAGTACCATACATAAATTGCCACATTCCTGTTGCACCAACTCTTGAAACAGCCCTTGGATTTAAAGCAGACTCAATGATTGCCATGTATTTTAGTTCTGTTGGAATACCGTAACTTTCAAAAATCTCTTCGATTTTAGGAAAGTAATAATCTGCTAATCCAATCATGGTTTCTACACTTTCTCTGCGTTTTTTTGTATAAACATGGATGTAATTGCGAACAATCTTATTATAAGATAATTCAATTATTGAAGGTAAATTTTGTAATCGTTCTATATAAACCGAATCCGAAAATTCTGGTATTAAAGAGGAATCATAGTTAGAGTTGTAATCTGTTTTAATTGCATTTTTAACATACCAAAGATCAATTAAGCTATCGAGGTTTGTTTGAAAACTTTCATTTACTTCATTATAGAACCTTATGGAGTCCTTTTTAGTAAAGTTTGAATTAGCTTTACAATCAATAATTTGCAAGAGTAATATGGCAATTAAAAATATATTCCTAAACATATCTGAAATTTTATATAGTAAAGTTAGTTTAAAGCCCGAAATAACTACAATTGTGTTTAAAAAGGAAACGCTATTTGTTATAAATTGTTAAAATTGATTAAAAGTTTTTTTAAAAAGTTACCTTAAATGCAATTCCATATGCATTTTGGTAATCAATAGATTGTTTAACTGCCGGTTGAATATTTAAGGAAAGGTCATCATTTATTTCATAATTAAACAGATGAGCATCAACGGTTGCATCAACAACATTTAATAAATAAATAGCAGCCAATGAAATCACATTTAGATCCCTGTTTCTTCGGTAATTATCTTTTATATTCAGTACAATACTTTTTTCAGTATATCCTCTAAAGCTTGTGATTTCTTCCGCATCCATTTGTGCATATGCTGTTTTAAACGCATTATACTCACTATTATTAAAATTAAAATAATAAATAAAAATACCTGTGGCACTGTAGATAACAGGAAGCTTCCAATACTTCTTGTTGTAGATTTGTCCTAGCCCGGGGATTAACGCGGAATAGATAGTTGCTTTATGTGGAGAATGAACTTTTAATAAAGTTTCTTGATTTACATGATTATCAGGAGAGGACATTTCTTGTCCTTTCCCAATATATGTACAACTTATAAAAAGTATCGTTATTAAAAGGATTTTAATATTTGTTCCCAGCAAAGTGATTTAGTTTTAAATAAATACCGGGCAAAATTATTTCATTTTATCAATAATTCCCATTATTCTTTCTAAATCTTCATCAGATTTAAATGGAATAACGATTTTGCCACTTCCTTTATTGTTACGTTTAAAATCAACTGCTGTTTCGAAATGCTCTACCAGATGGTTTTTTAGCTGTTCATATTCTTCCGGTAAACGTACTTTTTCTTTCTGAGTTTTTGCTTTTGGAGTATTTATATCACGAATGATATCTTCTGTTTTACGAACAGATAATCCTTCGTCAATAACCTGATAATATATTTTTAGCTGGGTTTTCTCGTTTTCAATATTTACTAAAGCTCTCGCGTGACCCATTGATATTTGCTTATCACGGATTCCCAATTGGATTTCGGCAGGTAACTTTAATAATCTTAAATAATTAGAGATGGTTGAACGTTTCTTACCAACACGTTCGCTCATGCTTTCTTGTGTTAGTTTACATTCTTCTATTAATCGCTGATAACTTATTGCAACTTCGATAGCATCCAGATCTTCACGCTGAATATTTTCAACCAGTGCCATTTCCAGCATTCCCTGGTCGTCAGCAAAACGAATAAATGCAGGGATTTTTTTTAATCCAGCCATTTGAGCAGCACGCAATCTGCGCTCTCCCGAAATTAACTGAAACTTATGATCGTTAAGATTTCTAACTGTAATAGGTTGAATAATACCTAACTCTTTAATTGAATTTGCTAATTCTTCTAAAGCTTCTTCATTAAAAATTGATCTTGGTTGAAAAGGGTTTGCCTCAATTTTATCAATATCAATTTCGTTAACGGCATCAGCTGTTACAATTTGTTCCTGACCCGCGTCATCAATTAATGCACCTAATCCTCTACCTAATGCGTTTCTTTTTGCCATTTTCCCTCAAATTTATTGTATTTATTCCTCAACTACTTTTTCAGCGTTAGCTATTTTAGTTTCATCATTCTTTTGTAAAATCTCGCGAGCTAAATTTAAATAATTCACTGACCCTTTAGAAGCTGCATCATACAATACAACAGGCTTTCCATAACTAGGAGATTCACTTAACTTAATATTTCTTTGAATGATGGTTTCAAAAACCATATCCTGGAAATGCTTTTTAACTTCGTCAACTACCTGGTTTGAAAGCCTTAAGCGTGGATCATACATGGTTAATAAGAAACCTTCGATTTCGAGTTCTTTATTTAACCTTGATTGAATGATTTTTACCGTATTTAATAATTTTCCCAATCCTTCAAGTGCAAAATATTCACACTGAACAGGAATTACAACAGAATCTGCAGCAGTTAATGCGTTAACCGTAATCAAGCCTAAAGATGGAGAACAATCAATTAGAATGTAATCATAATCATCTTTTATTTTTTCAATAACGTGCTTTAACATATATTCTCTGTTTGGCTGATTCAGCATTTCAATTTCGGCACCAACCAAATCAATGTGCGAAGGAATTAAATCTAAACCTTCGATATCACTGTTTAATATGATATTTTTTGGATCTTGATCATCAACTAAACACTCGTAAATACTTGTTTTAATTGCTCTAATATCGAAACCGGTTCCGGATGTGGCATTTGCTTGCGGATCGGCGTCAACAATTAAAACTTTCTTTTCAAGTACAGCTAAACTTGCTGCTAAATTAATGGCAGTAGTAGTTTTTCCTACTCCTCCTTTTTGATTTGCTAATGCAATAATTTTTGCCATAGAGATATTTTTTAAGGAATGATCCTGTTTTTAAAGACTTTTAACCTAATTTAGGATTTCAAAAATACAATTTTATCCTGTTATTCAATTTCACTAAGATAAGAATTGTAAACATTTTATTTTGATTTATGAACAAATTATTAACAATGATTTGTCGTTTTTCTCACAAATGTTTGAAAGTGAAAGAACAATAAATTATAGGATTAATTATTAGAATATTTTTCTAAAGATTCTTCTAAAAGCTGTTTTTTATTTATTGGTACAACACCTACTTTTTCGCATACCAAACCACCCGCAAGATTTGAGATTCCAGCTATTAATTCAGGTTCCAACCCTGCAGCCAGGCATAAACTTGCAGTGCTAATTAACGTGTCTCCGGCACCTGAAACATCGGCTATATCACGTATTTCTGCAGGTATTGTTTTATAGGAACTGTTGTAGCTTATAAATACTCCCAATTCGGATAAAGTAATTAAAAGATATTTGGAAGATAATTCGGAGTGGAGTTTTTGTGAAGCCTTAAAGATGCCATCGAAATCACCCTTCTTAATATCTATTTTCGAGCCTTCAACCAGTTCTTTAAAATTTGGTTTGAATAGAGTTACATTTTTGTACTCCATGAAGTTACGTTTCTTAGGGTCCACTAATGTTGGTATATTGCATTTGTTAGCCAGATCGACAATACTCTTTATAACTTCAGGGGTTATAGAGCCTTTATCGTAATCTTCAAAAATGATGGCATCTACTTTTTTATCAGAAATAATGGTTTGAACCTTTTTTATAAAGATTGTTTCTGTTTCCGGATGTAACTCTTCATCCATTTCCTCATCTACTCTTAAAAGTTGTTGGTTATCC
This sequence comes from Bacteroidales bacterium, assembly GCA_028282785.1. Classification (GTDB taxonomy): domain Bacteria; phylum Bacteroidota; class Bacteroidia; order Bacteroidales; family UBA12077; genus UBA12077. The sequence continues at coordinate 37,623 of JANQHE010000053.1, forward strand.
GCAATAATTCTGGTTTTTACGGTTGTTTTTCTATTTTCGTCTTCTAATATGCCTTCACCCGTAAGATTTCTTTTTTTTAGTAAACTGTAAAAAGTTTTTGATTTAGAGTCTTTACCTATGACCGAACAAAGAATTGGATTGGCACCAAGTGCCTGAACATTTAAAGCAACATTGGCAGCTCCACCTAAACGATTCTCTTGTTTTGTGCTCATAATAATAGGCACCGGAGCTTCTGGTGAGATGCGATTCACTTTTCCCCACATATATGAATCGATCATTACATCGCCAATGATTAAAATATTAAATTGATTAAATGACTCAAATATGGACTTGATATCTTGACTTTTCACTTTTCCTATATTTAGAAATTAGATTGCAAAGATAGGATTTTTCAATTTTCAACAACTATGGATCAATTATCTTTAGCTTCTAAGCCTGAAGTTCCTGTATCCAAAACAAATCTCCATTCGCCTTTAGCGTTTTTTTCCCATATAGAGCAGTAGGTGCCTTGCCTTATTTGCCCTTGTTGTTCTCCTTCTGTGATTTCGAGTAAGTAAATTCCATAGGTATAACCCAAATCACCGGATTTGGATACTTTTCCAAAACTTGGTTTCCAGGTTAATCTGTAATTTGAGTCGGTTAACTCTGAATATAGCTTTTTTAATGCAGGTCTTCCAACCACCGGGTAAGAGTTATCTCTTAGTAATACTGCATCAGGTGATGCATATTCAATAAATGCCTGATGGTTGCCAACCTCAACTGATCTATTAGAAAATTCAATATCAGTTTGTAATAGTTTTTCTTTTTCTTCTTCCATATCGATTTTAGGATTACAACCCAAAAGTAATATTAATAAAATTGGTAATATTCTTTTCATGATTTATAATTTTGATTATTTCCTTTTAGCCAGTTTTTAAATTCGGAAACATTATTTATTGTAACAATAGCCTCAGAATCACAAGGGGGATTTAAGTCAATTTTTATTCTGCTTTTTGATAAGGTATGCATTTCTTCGATTGCATCAACATGAATAATGAATTTTCTACTAATCTTAAAGAAAAATTCAGGATCTAAAATAGTTTCCAACTTCTCAATAGTTTGATCTATAATATATCGGTGTTTATCTTTTGTACAGATATACACAGCTTTATCTTCTGCATAGAAATAAGCAATATTTTCGGTATCTACAGACCTTATTTTAGATCCAACATTTATTAAAAATCTTTTTTGATAAGACGACCCGGGATTTTGGATCAATTCAACTATGACATTATAATCCAATTTGGTTGAATTATCTGAAGTGTGTATTTTCTCAAATTTATAAATAGCCTGCCTGAGTTCATCAATATCAATGGGTTTTAATAAATAATCAACACTATTTAACTTAAATGCTTTAATTGCATATTGATCATAGGCTGTTGTAAAAATTACCGGTGTATTAATTTCAATTTCATTAAAGATTTTAAAGCTTAAACCATCGGCTAAATGGATATCCAAAAAAATAAGGTCGGCTTCATTATTTAAAAGCCAGTTAACAGAACTACGGATAGTCTCTATTTTGTCCAGTATTTGTATTTTAGGAGATATTTGCTTTAATAATTTCTCCAGGTTGTTCGCAGCTATTTTTTCATCTTCAATGATTAAGGTTTTCATTACTTAGAGTTTGTTAAGAAAACCTTTAACTGCCTTCCAGTATCCTTCATTTCCTTCAATTTTTCCCCATAGGGCCCTGCTTCCATGAATTCCTTCAACTTCCGGTAAATAACCGGTACCATAAACTTCAGGTATTTTTTCAAAAATAGGTTTCCACATATGTTCTTCACTTTTAGCCGAGGTTAAAAAAACAGGGATCTTAATTTTTGAAGCATATTCCTCCATTTTTTTATCTTCAAAAAGGAAATATTCACCTGGAGAAAAAGCTAATACGGCATCAATTTTATCCGGGTATTTCGCAGCTAAAACTAAAGAAAGGGAAGAAGAATAGGAGCTGCCAAGGATAATCAGTTTTTTGGGTTTGTAATTTTCTTCAACATATTTTATTGCAGCCTCTAGGTCCGGCATGGCATCGGGATATTTAGTGGACAAACCCTTTTTTGAAGCATCCTTATTAGTTTCGTTTGGAATATCATTAACGCCCTTGCCAGATCTTTGGTCAATAGCTAAGCAGTTAAATCCAAGTTTATTGAATTTAGGAGCTGTCTCAATATATTCACCCCTGCTATACCCTGCCTGGTGAAAAAGAATGATAAAAGGTGCATTCAAGTTTGACGTTAAATATAAATCGCCGGTAATAGTAATGTTATCAGAACTGTTAAATTTTATTTCTTTTTTTTCTGCCTGAGCATGAATTGTAACTGATAATAAAACCGCAGCAAGAAATAGTATTGACTGTTTCATAATGGTAAGATATTAATTTTTATTCTTCAATTTCTATAAATGGAATCTTAGCTATATACTGATTATTTTTGGTATAGAACTTAGGTTCCTTATCAGATATAAAGTTAATTCGTTTTCTAAGATTTTCAAGCCCAATTCCGGATTTATTGCTTTCATTATTTCTTATTTTCAAGTTATTTTTAACAATTATGCTATCGTTTTCAGAACAAATAGAAATATTCAATGGATGATCATTCGATATTTCATTATGCTTTAAGGCATTTTCAACTAATAATTGTAATGATAGGGGAGGTAAATATTTTTTTAATTCACTTGATTTAACTTTGGTTTCAACATTTAGATTGTTGTTATATCTTATTTTTTGCATAAAAATGTAAGCGTTAATAAACTCCAGTTCATCGTTAACTTCAACAACAAGCTTATCTTTTACGTCCAGAATGTACCTGTACATTTTAGAAAACATAGAAATGAATTTTTTGGCTTTTTCTGGTTCGTCATCAATTAAAGAAGTAAGAGCATTTAAACTGTTAAACATAAAATGAGGATTCAGTTGGTGTTTTAATGCTTCGAATTGAGATAAAATATTTTCTTTTTCTAATCGTTCTGATTTTATAACAGATTCCTTCCATTGTTTTACAACTGCTCCCAACTCAATAATTACCATTGCGATACTATTAAATAATATTGCTTGTATTATATGGTCCAAATAAACTATTCGGAGATTGTCATCTCCCTGAGGTTTACCCAAGAACAAAAGAAAAATCGTTAAAATAATAGAGATTGTTGTAGCAGCAACTAATGTTGTTAACGCAATTTCAATAAATAAACGTTTAAAAAATTCTTTGCCCCACGGATACCATTTTTCTAATATTCTCGCCAACCGTATATTTATACTGAATATTGAAAAAGTTACCAATACCGAAAATATAAATGATATAATGCTATCTCTCAGTTGTCTGGGTTCATTGTTAGCAATTGTTCTGTAATAGTAAAATAAGGTAATGGCTAAACCTGCAAGAAGACTTATAATAATTATTTGTTTTAAAACAGAGCGATAGTAATTTTCACGATTGTAATCAAACATAGTTTTAGTTTAATAGCTTAAAAGTACTAATATTTTTTAGAGGAAAAAGCATATTTAATTGCTTCTGAACTGCAACTATCAACGCATCTGCCGCAAAGTATACATTCATTATGATTCATTTTTGAATCGTTTACCATGTTATTTATACCCAGGCTCATAAGACAAACACTATTGCATTGCAAACAATTTGTACATTTACTAAGAGTTGATTTCAGTTTGAGTGAAGGTATGCGTAAGATCCTTCTTACTTTTAATCCGATAACCATAAAAGGGGCCATCCAGCAACCATAGTGACAAAATGCTCGCTTGCCAAAAATGAATGATAAGATTACAAATAGAAAAACCACAAAAAGATAATTTATATATGCTGATGGTTCAGAAACAGAAATACCGTAATTCGTCATGTGAAACGGATCAATCTTAATGATTCCTCCTGATTTTAAACCAATAAAAAATACTAAAGAAATCCATGGTAACCAGATAAAGTATTTAATCCAATTAGCTTTTTCATTTTTAATCTTTTTGGAATTTACGGAGGTACAATAATCTTGTAACCCACCAGCAGGACAAATCCAACCACAAAATGCTCTTCCAAGAAATAATGCAGAAAGCAATTGGGTTGTAAATAAAAGAGCACTTCCGGCAATAATTCCTTTACGTAAACCATCAATAATTACATAAGGAGAAAAGTAATTTAATGAGATAGGAAAAGTTAGAAAGAAAAAAAGGATGATTGCATTTCTGATTCGCTGTCTCATAATGTCAAAATATTTATTGAACAAAATTCAGCGTAAAAATGCCTGTCCACAATTTAATATGGACAAAATGGAATATTTAAAAGATGAAAAGGAATAAACTAAGGATGGATGAACTAATTAACGTGAGTTCGATGTAAGTAAATAAAAGTTTGAAAAATCAATTTTTACCCCAGCCCAAACGAAAAATCAACTTTAATAACTTATAAAAATCTATATCGAACTCACGTTAATTATTAAGTTTATTTTTCATTTTCAATAGCTGCTTTAATAGCAGCTTTGGCAAAGTTGCTTGTTCTGCTTGCCCCGGTAATCGCATCAACTTCCAGTTTGCGAGTTTCTTTTATTTGATTTAGAATGGTTTCTTTATATGGACTTCCGGGAGTGTGAAGCATTCTTTTAAACTTGATGTTTTTTACAATTTTATTTTCTATTTGAAATTCAACTTCAGAAATAGTTACGATACCAAAAGCTTTAAATTTCCCATGATATTTACCATCTGAAAGATTTGCAGTAACCGGTTTAAAATTCCGGACATACTCGTTTGCTTTTTTATTAGCACTTTTAATAAAGCTATTTATTACAAAAGGAGTAAGTATAAGTAATGCAATTAATATAAGTAAATATGGAATTATCTTTTTTATTTTCATTTTCATTTTAGTTTTCTTTTTTAACTGGATATATATTAACGGAAATTTACGCTGATTTAACGTTGTTGGTTGTAACTAATTCATGTATACATTCTGTCCGTGTCTTTCCCTGGTAACATTAAACCACGGTGAACGCTTGCACCACATGTGATTGATCGTTATTTATTGCTCATGGTTGAGTGATAGAATTGAATAATTTTTTTGTTTATTAATTCTGTTTTAATAAAGTGTTGACCAAATTGAAGTCGGGTACCTGAATGACTGTAAGCTTCAATATTTCGACTTACCAGTAATGCTCCTACTGCATAAAAACATGCATAATACATTCTGTTTATTGCAGTATTCCAAAATTCGTTTTCAACATGTTTTTCAACTTCCAGAATTGTCTCTTTCGCACGTTTTAGCCGGTAAGCGGAATAATCATTGGAGTTTATATCGTTCATAATTCTTGCCCTTCTTTCATTACATTTTTATAAAAAGGAGTAACGCTATATTTATTGTTCCATTCCCTTATCGAATATACCATCGGACTAATTACTTCTCCAATTTCTATTTCCAGATCATAGAGAGGGTAAGTTACTGATTCTTCAATCTCGGGAGTAATCTTTTCTTGGTTAAGTAAAATCAATAAGTCCCAATCAGAATCTTCCCGGGCTGTACCTTTTACTCTTGAGCCATAAAGAAATATTTGAGCATCAGGATATTTATTCTTTATAACTTGCTTTATATCTGACAATATTTTTTTTGAGTCTTTCATATTACAAATTTTAAAATCAATCTTTTAATCTGAATAGCTGATGATATCAAGTAACTAGCCAATTGCGACCAACTTGTTTTAGCAGCTATTTTTGCCATGGCAATTTACAAAAAAAATCAAGGTGAAGTGTTATTTTTTAAAGTCAGAGCTTTTAAACCGGATCTACATCAACTGAAACTTGCACTGATTTAAAGTTGTCAGATGTAATTAAAGTGTTAATTTTTTCCTCTAAAAGTTGTTTTGCCTTCTGGAATGATTTTTCGCGTTCAACTTTTACAATTAAGTTTTGTATAAAATAATTTTGTACTCTTGAAACAATAGGAGGTTCAGGCCCTAGTATACGCTTACCAAAAATCTTTCTTAAGCTCACTCCCAGATGATGTGCTGCTTTATCACTAATGTCTTGGTTTTTATGACGAATGTTGATATTGATTAAACGATAGAAAGGAGGATATTTAAAGTTTTTTCGTTCTAAAAGTTGTGCTTTGTACATTTCTTCAAATTTGTTGTCTAAAACATATTGAAGAGTTGGATGAGCAGGGTTACTTGTTTGTATAATCACTTTACCTTGTTTGTTTTTTCTTCCGGCACGGCCACTGACTTGTGACATTAACTGGTAACTTCTTTCAAATGCCCTGAAATCAGGATAGTTAAGCATATTATCTGCGTTTAGGATTCCAACCAGGCTAACATTATCAAAATCTAATCCTTTCGATACCATTTGAGTGCCTATTAATATATCAATATCACCATTTTCAAAACTTGATATAATAGTATGATATGCATTCTTTGATCGTGTTGAGTCCAGGTCCATTCTTGCAACTTTTGCATCAGGGAAGAAAATTTTTATTTCATCTTCGATCTTTTCAGTTCCAAATCCGCGCGTTTGAACAGCAACATGCCCACATGATTTACATGTTTTTGGAGCCCGGATGGTATAACCACAATAATGACAGACCAATTCGTTTTGGTGTCGATGATATGTTAAGCTCACATCGCAATTTGTACAATATGGAATCCAGCCGCACATATCACATTCAAGGTAAGGAGCAAATCCCCGACGATTCTGAAACAAAATAACTTGTTCGTTCATTGCTAATGAATCCTTTATACTATCAATCAGAGCCGGAGTAAAATGCGAACGCATTTCTTTTCTTTTTTTTGCTCTTAAAATATCTACTAAATGAATTTCAGGTAATTCTATACTTTGATATCTTGTAGTTAATTCTACAAAGCCATATTTTTCAACTTTTGCATTAAAAAAACTTTCTATTGAAGGTGTAGCTGTTCCCAATAAAACTTTAGCCTGATGCATTTGTGCTAAAACGATCGAACAATCTCTTGCATTATATCGAGGAGCCGGATCATATTGTTTATAAGTGTTTTCGTGTTCTTCATCAACAATTACCAAACCTAGATTTGAGAATGGTAGAAAAAGTGATGATCTTACTCCTAAAATCACATCATACTTAAGTTTCTCGGTTGGTTCTATAATATTTTGATAGACTTCAACTCTTTCCGAATCACTGAATTTTGAATGGTAAATACCAACTCTGTTTCCAAAAACCGATTTTAATCGGTTAATAATCTGAGCGGTTAAAGCAATTTCCGGCAATAAATATAATACCTGCTTACCCTGATCAATTTGTTCTTTAATTAGGTGAATGTAAATTTCTGTTTTTCCGCTGGAAGTAACACCATGTAACAGAACAACATCCTTTTCTTCAAACCGATTACAAATAGAATCAAAGGCAGTTTGTTGTGGTTCTGATAATTTCTTTATTTCTGTTTTTTGTACGGAATTTTCGTTCAAACGACTTACATTTTTATCATATTCGCTTAATATGTTCTTGTCAATTAATGATTTGATAATTGCAGAACTCGATTTTGAATCAGTAACAAGTGATTTTTTACTTACTTCAACAATTTTACCAGGACTTATAAAGTTGCCGGAAAGCTTAACATAACTCATTAAAACATGAAGTTGTTTCGGTGCCCTGTTTAATGTATTAAAAACTTCATTAAGCAGAGATTCAGTTTTAATGGATTTATGAATTTTTATATAACTTTCTGTCTTGGGCTTGTAATTTTCCCGAAGTTTTTCTTCAAGAATAACAGCTTTTTTATCCAATAAAGATTTTATAATTGGAAGTGAATCTTTCTTGCTTAAAGCTGTTGATATTTCAGAGATACTTGCAATGTTTTTATTTGACAAATAATCAAGTAGTAATGTTTCTGTTGAAGTAAATTTCTTTTGATCGATGTTTTCAGGATTGTAAATAACCTTTGTTTCGCTTTCTAATTTTAGTCCTGATGGTAAAGCGGCTTTAAAAACATCACCTACGGAGCACATATAATAATCGGCAATCCACTGCCATAATTCTAATTGATAATTGTTTACTACAGGTTTTTCATCCAGAATCGAAATGATATTTTTAGTTTTATATTCTTTAGGAGCAATATTATGAATTGAATGGATGATTGCAGTATAAACCTTTCGTTTACCAAATTGAACAATAACTCTTTTCCCAATTTCAATTTCTTTTGTTAAATCAAATGGAATACTATAAGTAAATAATTGCTTTAAGGGCAATGGAAGAATTACATCGGCAAATTGAAGTTGATTGTTCATGTATACAAAAATATAATTTTAACCACAAAGAACACGATGATATTCACAATGTTCGCAGAGAAGATTTGTGAGCTTCGTGCCTACTTTGTGATCATTGTGGTTTATAAAGAGCCATTTATAACTCTTTTTATACCATGTTTTAATAATGAAACATTAAAATTGATTTATGATCCAAGTTTATAATTGCCTGGTTTCATATAAGTCAAAGTTTGAGCTAAATGAACATCATTTAATGATTCTACACTTTTAATCTCAATTACAACCTTGTTTTCAACCAAAATATCAATTCGATATCCACATTCAAGTTTTACTTCTTCAAAAACCAAAGGCATCGGCTTTTCTTTTTGGGTTTTTAACTCTAATTGGATAATTTATTAATTTAAACATTCCTGATATGCGCTTTATAACAAACCTGTACCTAATGATTTATGTACTTCGATTGCTGCTCCTACAATTTTATGAGCAATTTCATTCTCTGTCATTTTAGATTTTTACTCTAGAATAACATATTTAAAGGTTTAATTTGAAAGGTTTTCAATGTTTTTAGCAACTTTTTCCATTAACCATCGTGGAGTTGAGGTAGCTCCGCAAACACCAACAGTCTCAGCATTTACAAACCATTCTTTCTGAAGTTCATCGGCATCGGATACAAAATAAGTATTTGGGTTTTCATCTTTACAAACTTCAAAAAGCATTCTGCCATTCGAGCTCTTTTTGCCACTTACAAAAACCACAACATTGTGTTTTTTTACAAATTCACGTAATTGCGGTTCTCTGTGAGAAACTTGCCTGCAAATGGTATCGTTAGAAATAAATTCAACATCTTCTGTTCCTTGTGTTGAAATCATTCTTTTTTTTATTTCTTTTTGTATTTCATAAAAACCTGCTATACTTTTTGTAGTCTGTGAGAAAAGATTAATTGGTTTTGAAAAATCAATTTTATTTAGATCTTCCATACCACCAATAACAATAGCCTTACCATTTGTTTGTCCTACTAATCCATTCACTTCGGCATGCCCCTCCTTTCCGTAAATTACAACCTGCCCACCCTTACTTAATATATCATCGAATCCTAGTTTAATATTATTTTGAAGTTTCAATACCACGGGACACGATGCGTCGATAAGCTGAATATTATTTTTGATTGCAGTTTGGTAAGTTTCCGGAGGTTCACCATGAGCACGTAATAAAACTTTGCAATTTTTCAAAGTTTTAAACTGTTCATGATCGATAGTAACTAATCCTTTTGCTTTAAGCCTTTCGACCTCAGCACTATTATGTACAATGTCACCCAGGCAATAAAGCATATCATTACGTTCCAACTCCATCTCTGCGAGTTGGATAGCATTAACTACTCCAAAACAAAATCCAGAATTACTATCAATATCAATTTTCATAACTTAGCTAATCCGTTCCTTTACTAAACCAACAATCCAGTCTAATTGTTCTTGACGATTCATGTTACTATTATCTAACTCAACTGAATCTACTGCTTTTTTCAGTGGACTTTCTTCGCGGGTTTCATCTATATGGTCTCTTTTCTTTACGTTTTCGAGAATCTCATCAAAACTTACATTAACATTCTTTTCTTTTAATTCCAGAAATCTCCTTTCAGCTCGTACCTTTGCATCTGCATTCATAAAAATTTTCAGTTCGGCATTTGGAAATACAACAGTTCCAATATCGCGCCCATCCATAACAATGCCTTTTTCTCTTCCCATTTCTTGTTGAAAATTAACCATCTTTTCTCTTACGAATCCATATTTACTAATGAAACTAACATTGTCGGAGACTTCCATTTCTCGAATTTCGTCTTCTACATTTTCATTATTTAAGTAAGTTTCCTGCCTGTTTTTTTCTGAATTATATTTAAAATTTATATGAACTTGATTAATCAAACTACGAAGCTTTTCTTCATCTACTTGATGACTTTTCGGATCAATTATGTTATTTCGAATTGCAAATAAGGTAACTGCACGATACATTGCTCCACTGTCAATGTATTTATAATCAAGAATTTTTGCTATCTCTTTAGCAAGTGTACTTTTGCCGGAAGATGAATAACCATCAATTGCAATTATTATTTTCTTATCAGTTTGAAGCATCCTTTTTAATTTGAACATCAAAGGTAAATCCAAAAAAAACATTTGGCAAATATTAAATAGAAGTTGCCAAAAGCATTAAATTCATTTTCAGAAAATCAATACTCCCCTGTTTGCCGACAGGCTGGCTTTAGGGTTTGGGGTTATAAGTAACAGAAGATCTAAAAAACTAACTTTTCGACTTTTCTATTTATAAATTCTTCTTAAAACTATTCAGGTTGGTTGAAATGGAAAAATGATCCGAAGCTCCTGCCAGATGATAGGTAGCTCTACCATAATTTATATGGAATTTGGATATTTTAACTCCAAACCCCCACGAAAATCCTATGGTAGATGTTTTTGATTCAATTAACATTTCCTGTCTTCTTCTGTAGTTGTATCCGGCACGAACATAAAAATTATTAATTGGATTGAATTCAATTCCAAGAATAACATGACGCATAAATTGATCAGCAATTTTATCGATAGTAGATTGAGATTCTTCACTAGCTGCCGGGTCTAAAACTACATCTTCATTTTGTGGTTTATCATAAGTTAGGTCCCAGGTTTCAAGGTGATCAAAAGTAACTGTAAATAAAAATGGAGCATGCCTGAGCTTTTGTGAGATCCCTAACTGAATATTAAATGGTAACGACTCTCTTTGATCAGTATAAGCTTTTAATTGTGTTCCTACATTTTTAATAACAAGTGCTGCTGTAAATAAACTGCGCGGTTTATTATAAACTACGCCAAAATCAGCTGCAATGCCATAAGATGTATATTTTTCGAGTGTTGAGATTATAGGTTTAACATTAACACCAACTCGAAAAGAACTATCTACGGCTCTTGAATAGATCAAGTTTATAGCATATTCAGCTGCTTTGAATTCGCCGGTTATAATACCTTTTTCATCTGCCGCAATGAATTTACCATAATTTATATAATGAATTCCGCCTGAAAAAGTTCCATAATTACTAATGTTTGAAGCATAAGAAGCATAGCCATAGTTAACATCAGTAAAATAATTAACATAGTTTAAAGCTAACTCCTGGTTCATATTTGGATTTAATAAAGCAGGATTATGATAGGTTAGGTTATAGTCATTATCATTAATAGCAATTACATCGCCTCCAAATGATGCCACTCTTGCAGAATTGATCAAATTCAAGAAATCATAGGTATGAGTACCCCCAATTTGCCCAAATAATGGTACTGTAAGCAAAGTAGCAATGACTATGACCTGAACTTTTTTCATTGGGTAAAAATAATGAAATTACCATATGATCCGGAATATTTGATCATATTAAGTTTAAACGAACAATCAGTATTCTTATTATTCGTGATTTAAATGTGCAAGAAATTTTTGTTCCGCACTGTCAACCCATTTTTTAAAGACAGAATTATCGGTACTATGGTTTGGAATATAATTAAGAAGTTTGGTTAAATCAAATTCGTCGCTCCAAATTCCGGCTCCGCTTATCTTAGCATCAATAGCATTACATTTCTGTTCAAAATGTCCTTCAGTTGGAACCATCATAATTGGTTTGCCTAAATACATGGCTTCACAAATTGATTCGAAACCTGCTGTACTGGCATAAGCTTTGCAACGACTCATATAATCCAAAAATTTCACATCATTAATTTTATGAAATACCAGGTTCTTATGAATTACTGTTTCTTCGTCGGCCTCTTTTTTATCCCAAAAGAAATATACTTTCGTACCAACATGTGATTTATGCCAGTCCATAATTTCTTTTGCATAACCTTGGTTTAACATATAACCATGGATAAATCCTTCGTTTCTTGGTTCTAATTCTAAAACACTATCACGAAGTAATGGAGGAACAACATAAATTTTCTTTTTGGGCTGGTTTTCCATTTGTCGAAAAGAAAGTGCCAGAAATTTATCTGCTCTAAATGATGTAATTAAGGTGTTAATTTTTAAAAGAAAACGATCGAATTTATGACCTTTTGGAAAAGGAAATTCTGAATGGTTTAATAAATATTGATGTCCTATGCAATAGAATGGAATTTTTGGATTATTAAAAAAGTAAAAAAGTCCACCCAAAAGATCATAAAAATTAATGATTACATCTGGTTTTTCATCTTTTACTACTGATTTTATTTGTCGTAAACTTTTAAGGTATCTTCTAAAATGTAATAAATTGATTATAATAGATTTAGCAATCTTAATCCTTTTGTTTTTTTTGCCAACAACAAAATTTGGACTATTAACAGGGTGAACCTTGGTCCGGATTTTCTCAAAAAAGAAAGAAGGGATCTCACGTTTTGAACTTTTCCCAATGATAACAGATGTAACTTCATGCCCATTTTGGGCAAGCATGTTTCGTAAACTTATTGCTTGAGTCATATGTCCACGACCTTCGCCCTGGACTATAAAAAGATATTTCATTGGGTATTTAAGCTATTTTGGTTTTTATCATGTTAGGCAAAACAAACTCAGCCTTTTTAACTTTTTCCTTTTGTGGAGGTATTTCTTCTTTTACCAAATCATTATAATATAGGATCTCCCATCTTCCATCATAATGCTCAACAAGTGCACTTAATGATTCTACCCAGTCGCCGGAATTTAAATATGTGATTCCATTATAATCCCGAATATCAGGATGATGTATATGGCCACATATAACACCATCACAATTTCTTGATTTGGCAAGCTTTACTAACTCTTGTTCAAAGCTTGATATATACGAAACGGCTGTCTTTACTCGTTGTTTAATGTCTTGAGATAAAGAATAATATGGAAGTCCGCGTTTTAGCCTGCGGTTATTATAAACTTTATTTAGCCAAAGTAAAAATGTATATCCAACGTCACCCAATTTAGCCAACCATTTAAGATTAGTTGTAATTGTATCAAAAACATCACCGTGAAGTACATAGTAATTTTTACCATTACTTTTATGAAGATAATCTTTCCGGATAGTTAGATTACCGATTGTAAGCGGCATCATATTATCTAAGAAATCATCGTGGTTTCCACGTATATATATTACTTCAGTATTAAATTTATCTATCATTTTTATTAAGACCTTAAAAAAACGAGTGTGTTTTTTCTTCCATTTACCATTCTTTTTAAGTCTCCAGCCGTCTACAATATCACCATTTAAGATAAGTTTATCGCATGTATTGCTTTTTAGGAATCTTACCAATTCTTTTGCCTTTGAAGCTTTTGTTCCTAAATGAACATCCGATATTACAATGGTTTTAAAATGGTTCGGTTTAATCATTGTGCTTTTTATTTCGAAGTAATGACGGTCAATTTAAGGGATTGTTATTACACGATTAAGAAATTGAAAATTCTATATTTAGTGTTAAGGTATTGTTAATAGGGGAATTACAAAGTATTAGTTTAAATAAGTTTACGTTTTTCTTTTTTATAAGGTGGTTCTAATATATTTTTGAAAACATAGAAAGAATTTTGTGTAGAGTGCGATGAAAGAAAAACTATTATTTGTTATAAATCCCATTTCAGGGAATAAACCCAAAGAATTTATAATAGATTTAATTGAAGAAAAATTCAATGAAGATCGTTATAAAACAAAGATTATTTTTACACGTTTTGCCGGCGAAGCAACGCAAATTGTAAAAAAGTATTCAAAGAAAGAATATAAAAAAGTTATAGCAGTAGGAGGTGATGGAACGGTAAATGAGGTAGCTTCTGCAATAGCAGATACCGATGCTGTATTGGGTATAGTTCCTTTTGGTTCGGGTAATGGTTTAGCCCGCCATTTAAAAATACCTTTAAAACCTGAAAAAGCGCTTGATCTTATAAAGACAGGAAATAAAAGAAAAATTGATTATGGAAAGATCAATGATCAAAAATTCTTTTGTACCACAGGTGTTGGTTTTGATGCTCATATAGGACACCTTTTTGATAAAATGGAAGGTCGTGGATTTTCAAATTATGTGAAGGCTACGGTATCTGAGTTTAGAAGATATAAACCTAAGAGATATGAAATATCCATGAATGGGACAACCATTATGCGTGATGCTTTTCTCATAACTTTTGCAAATGCTTCTCAATATGGTAATAATGCTCACATAGCGCCAAAAGCTGATATTCAGGATGGTAAACTGGAAGTTGCTATTATGCGTTCATTTCCGTTAATTACAGCTCCGGGAATTGGGGCAAGATTATTCCTTAAAAACATTGATAAAAGTATTTATCTGGAAACGTATAGTTGTAAAAGCATTATTGTCAAGAGAAAATCTCCTGATGTAATTCATTATGATGGGGAGCCTGGCGAAATGGGAAAAATATTAAATGTTAAAATAGTAGAAGAGGGGTTAAATGTTTTTGTTAACCAGCTTCTTTAAAATCAAGTTAGAAAATTTGTTTTTCCTCAGTTATTCGCTTTGCTCGTGAGACCACTTCGCTAAGTTGAAGAAAGAACCAAAATCAATAATGATAGTTCTGCATTAATTAAGAAGTATTCTGGGCATCACTGCCTAGCCTGCCTGCCTGCAAGACAGGAGACCGGAGGGTGATTTTCTGAAACTTTTCTTTGCCATCCCCCAAAAGTTTATGATCTTATTTTATATAATTTCTATTTTTCTTTCTTTTAACTTATCTACAGCATCAAATACAGCCGGACAAACTTCAGTATTTTTTAAAGTTAGGTTTAAAATTTGATAAAATCTTTTACGATCAAGATGAGGGTACTCTCTACAAGCTTTTGGGCGATTTTCATAAGCCATACAATAATTATCGGGCATTAGAAATGGACATGGAGTTTTCTGAAAAACATAATCTCCTTCATTATCCACATATAAATATTTATCCACAAACTGAGAAGGTTTCATTTTGAAATGTTTTGCCAATCGTTCTACATCTTTATCGTACAAAGTCGGGCTTATTGATTTACAACAGTTGGCACATTCAAGACAATCAATATGTTTAAAAACTTCGTTATGAAGTTCCAGCATTATTTTATCCAGATTTTTAGGTTTCTTTTTACGAATCTT
This sequence comes from Bacteroidales bacterium, assembly GCA_028282785.1. GTDB lineage: Bacteria > Bacteroidota > Bacteroidia > Bacteroidales > UBA12077 > UBA12077. Next base: position 52,965 of record JANQHE010000053.1, read on the forward strand.
TTCGAAAAATACCTTTGTTTCCGGTTTTAAATCAAGCGCCCTATTTTTTAATTCAAATAATGATATTTTATCTAAAACACCCATTATTCAGTTGGTTTGATGTAAGATCGGGGTTTATCCTTTAAACCGTTTATTTTTATTTGCGACAGGAACAATCCTCCAATAACCAGTAAAATACCGGTAATTTTATTAATGTTAAGAATTTCGTCTAAAACAAAATATGCAATAATTGCTGTAATTACCGGAATCAAGTTAGTAAAAGCATTTGCTTTTCCAACTCCAATTCTTTGAATAGAAAAAGTGAAGAATATAAAAGCAAAAGATGATCCGAAGATTGCCAACTCAAGCAAAGGAATCCACGCTTCTGATGAAAATCCTGTTTGTTTAAATTCCGGGAAATCAATAATAAAAAATAAAGGTGCAAAAAGAAATATTCCAATAAAGTTATGATAAGTAACAATAGTTGTTGGATTATATCTTGATGCAAGTTTTTTAAGAACTAAAGTATAACCTATTGCAGCAGCTACAGCGAACCATAACATTCCTAAACCAAAAAAAGAAGCTTCAGCTGTTTCCTGGTTATTAAAAATTACCAATCCTACACCGATGATCGACACCAAAATTCCTATTGAATTCATTTTGGTTATTTTTTCTTTAAGAAAATAGGATGAAGTAAATGATGTGAATAAAGGAATGGTAGCAATAATTACTGCAGTTAGGGTAGATGATACATATTTAATACCATAACTCTCACCAATGAAATATAAAAAAGGATTAAATATGGATACAAGAATAAAATATCTTAGGTCACCTTTCTGTATTTTTTGCAATCTTTTTAAAGGATACATCAATAAAAACAGAAATACCGAAGAGATAATTAACCTAAAGAAAACTACTGTTATTGGGTTATAGAAATCGTATACTTTTTTATACCAAATAAAAGTATAACTCCAGAATAACATGGCTAAAAATACAGAAATGTATGCAATCAAGTTTCCTTTTTTCATTTCATTTATTCTCTAAATCCGGGCGCAAGTTATAATAATTTATTATGAAATATGTAATTCTTAAATCTATTTTATTAGTTAGCTTTGTAAACTTTAATAAGCTTTTATATGGATAAATTATTTGATTTAGATAAGATTATAGAACTTCGCCACGAGCTGCACAAATATCCGGAACTATCAGACAATGAGTTCCTAACTTCTGAACGAATAGCAACTTTTTTATCTCAATATAAAAATGCGGAAATAATCAGAGGTATTGGTGGTAATGGATTAGTGTGTATTTTTAAAGGACAGGAAGATGGCCCGTCAATTCTTTTTCGATGCGATCTGGATGCACTTCCAATAAACGAAACTAATAATTTTGAATACAAATCAACAGAAAAGGGTGTTTCTCACAAGTGTGGACATGATGGTCATATGGCAATAATAGCTGGATTAGCAGATTTGTTTTCAAAAAATCCTCCGAAAAAGGGACAGGCTGTATTACTATTTCAACCGGCGGAAGAAAACGGACAAGGAGCATACAGAGTAATTAATGATGAAAAGTTTAAAAAAATAAAAGTTGATTATGCTTTTGCATTACATAATCTTCCCGGATTTCCAAAAGGGGAGATTATTTTAAGAAAGGGAGTTTTTGCAGCAGCATCAAAGGGAATGATTATTAAATTAACGGGAAAAACTTCGCACGCAGGAGAACCTGAAAATGGAAATAGTCCGGCAATTGCAATGGCGGATATTATTAAGCAACTGGATGGACTGCCGAAGAAAAAAGGTATTTTTTCCGATTTTGTATTATTAACTGTAATTCATGCAAGATTAGGAGAGGTAGCTTTTGGAACCACACCAGGATATGCAGAGGTTATGGCTACATTAAGAACTTATTCTGATAAAGATATGCAAGTTTTGACCAGAGAATCGGAATCAATAGCAGGAATAAACGCTCAAAAAAGTAATTTAAAATTAGAATTAGAATATGTGGAAGAATTTCCTGCTACCATAAATAACAATAAAATGGTTAAAATAATCGAAGATGTGGCGAAATCAGGTCAAATTAATTACAGGTATAAAAAAACACCTTTACGTTGGTCCGAAGATTTTACACATTTCACGCAACATATTACCGGGGCTCTTTTCGGATTGGGATCGGGAGAAAATCATCCACAATTACATAATCCTGATTATGATTTTCCTGATGTCATAATTGAAACTGGTATGGAAATATTTTATAATATCTTCAATAAAATTGTTAATTTTTACTAATAGCTCAAAAAACATAGTAAAATATAAAACATTTTATGTTAAAATTTCGTTAGAAAAGAAGCAATTAAATACATTTTTTATTTTTTATTCTGTAAAATAAATTGTTTCTTTGCATAATTTTTCGTATAGTTGTTTGTTTTGGGTTAGGCAAGTATTGAATTACCGTAAATTTATATAAATCCTTGTTATGATATTAAGAAAATAATATCCCCAATATTTATCGCATAAAAATATAAGTATAGAAAAGGAGAGGCTGAAATGAGACAGTTAAAAATTACAAAATCTATTACAAATCGTGATAGTTCTTCGCTTGAGAAATATCTTCAAGATGTTGGAAAAGAGGAGATGGTATCTGCCGAAGAAGAGGTAGAATTAGCTCAAAGAATTAAAAAAGGTGACAGAGCTGCTTTAGAAAGATTAACTAAGGCTAACTTGCGTTTTGTTATTTCGGTAGCAAAACAGTACCAATTTCAAGGTTTGAGCCTTCCTGATTTGATTAACGAAGGTAACCTGGGATTAATTAAAGCTGCTGAAAGATTTGATGAAACAAAAGGTTTCAAATTCATTTCATATGCAGTATGGTGGATTCGTCAATCAATCTTACAAGCGATTGCCGAACAATCAAGAGTTGTTCGTTTACCATTGAACAAAGTTGGATCTTTAAATAAGATTCACAAAGCATATTCAACTTTGGAACAACAGTTCGACCGTACTCCAACTGCTGAAGAGTTAGCCGAGTTCGTCGATCTGCCAAAAGATAAAGTTGAAGATACATTACAACTTTCAGGAAAACCATTGTCAGTAGATGCTCCATTTGCAGATGGAGAAGAAGGTAGTTTACTTGATGTAATGGAAAATACAGACTCTCCAAACGCAGATAATAGCTTATTAGAAGAATCTTTGGCAAAAGAGGTCGAAAGAACTTTAAGTATTCTTCCTGAGAAAGAAAGAATGGTATTGAAATATTATTATGGTATTGGTGGTAAAGATTTATCTTTAGAAGAAATTGGTTATGAATTAGGATTGACAAGAGAAAGAGTTCGTCAGATTAAAGAAAAAGCAATCAGACGCCTAAGGCATTCTTCTAAAAATAAGCTTTTAAAAAAGTATTTGGGTTAATAATTCATATTTAGCTTATAAAGGCTGCTCCCAGGAGCAGCTTTTTTTATGAAAAATAGCCCGATTCATTTTCAGTAATTTTACACTAAATCCTAAAGCCAGTAAGCCGGACTAACAACGGTAATACTGAAAATCAGGACTCCCTCTAGGGGTGGGGCTAAACCTGATTTTCAATTTTTAAGGCAAAACAGGCTTTTCAGGTAACTTTCAATCAATAAAAATGATTAAATTTAGTGGTTAAAAATTTATTATGACTGAAAAAAGAATCAATGGATTTGGTACAGCACCTGTATTTTTTACGGCAATATCTACCATATTAGGAGCTATTTTATTCCTTCGATTTGGTTTTGCAGTAGGAACACTTGGTTTTGGAGGAGTTCTGCTGATTGTTTTAATTGGACATTTTGTTACCATACCTACCGCTTTTGCAATATCGGAAATTGCGACGAATCAGCGCGTTGAAGGAGGTGGTGAATATTTTATAATTTCCCGCTCATTCGGTTTAAATATTGGTGGAACAATTGGTATTGCACTTTACCTATCTCAGGCAATTAGCGTGGCCTTTTATGTAATTGCATTTACTGAGGCCTTTGAACCAGTATTCAATTGGTTTAAAAATGTTCACCATATCAACCTTCCCCGACAAGTAATTAGCCTGCCGGCAATGGCTATTTTGGCTGGTTTGATTTTAAGAAAAGGAGCAAATATGGGAGTAAAGGCTCTTTATATCGTTGTTGCAATTTTATTTTTATCACTTTTTTTATTTTTTATTGGTAAAACTGAATATGCTTCTATGGTTGAAGGAATCTCAGGTAGCCCACTAAGAAATATGAATGATTTCTTTTTTGTTTTCGCTATTATTTTTCCTGCTTTTACAGGAATGACAGCCGGAGTTGGTCTATCCGGTGACTTAAAAAATCCGGGAAGATCGATTCCATTGGGTACCGTCGCAGCAACATTAGGAGGATTAGTAGTTTATATTTTTATCATATTTAAGTTAGTTAATTCTGCTTCACCTGAAGATCTTGTTAATAATCAGTTGGTAATGGCGGATATTACCGTTTTCGGTAAATTTATTATACCTATTGGATTAGCCGCTTCAACCATTTCATCTGCATTGGGTTCTGTAATGGTTGCCCCAAGAACATTACAGGCTTTAGGAAATGACAAAACATTTCCATTTAAGGGATTTAACAGGGCAATGGCAAAAGGAAAGGGTACTGTAAATGAACCATTCAATGCATCTGTTATAACAGTTTTAATAGCATTTGTATTTGTTGCTTTAGGTGATGTAAATGTAGTTGCGCGGATTATATCTATGTTTTTTATGCTTACTTATGGTTCTTTATGTTTGATTTCTTTTTTAAATCATTTTGGTTCATCACCTTCCTATCGCCCAACATTTAGGTCACACTGGATTCTTTCCTTAGTTGGTTTTGTTATTTCCATTTATTTAATGTTCAGAATGGATTCGTTATACGCTGTTTTAGCTATTATTGTAATGGCGATTCTTTATATATATATTAGTTATTACCATTCTGAGCGTCAAGGATTGGAATCAATATTTAGGAGTGCAATATTTCAAATTAATAGAAATTTACAGGTTTATTTACAAAAGAATCAGGCAATTAAGAAAAAAACAAGCTGGCATCCTTCTGCAGTTTGTGTTACCGAAGTAAATTCTGATCGTGATAATGCTTTTCGGCTTTTAACCTGGATATCTCATAAATATGGATTTGGAACTTATATTCAATATATTCAGGGGTATTATTCCAGAACAACCCATTTACAGGCAAAAGAATCTCTAGATTTACTTATTGAACGAGCTGAATCCAGAAAAAGCAATGTTTATGTTGATACTATCGTATCTCCGTCATATACATCAGCAATTGCCCAGATTATCCAATTGCCCGGAATTTCAGGTTTGGATAATAATTTAGTATTGTTTGAGTATGATAAAAAAGATCCGGTTAATTTAGAACAAATTGCAGAGAATTATCCGTTAGTTCGTTCCGGAGGTTATGATGTAGGAATATTGGGAGGTTCAAATCGAGGAGTTAACTATCATGAGGGAATTCATATTTGGGTACGAAGAGTTGATGAAGAGAACCTAAATCTAATGGTATTATTAAGCTATATTATTTTAGGTCATTCAGATTGGAAAGGAGCCAAAATTAAAATATTCAATGTTCGTAGACCAGGGCAACACGATGAAGCAACAGATCACCTATTGGAATTAGTAAAAACCGGGCGATTACCAATTTCCTTAAAGAATGTTGAGTTCATAGATATTGAAGAATCAATGAATTTAAAGCAATTAATTAATGAAAAATCGGTAAAGGCAGGTTTAACAATGATAGGTTTCCGTAGCGAACAAATAAAACATGAAGGGCAGAAGCTATTTGAGGGTTACACCGAAATGGGAGATGTTTTATTCTTGAATGCATTTAGGGATAAAGTGCTTGAATGATTTGTACTTTTAAATTAATGCATATATAATTCATATAATTTAGCTATTGATTCTGGTTCACCAATTATCGTAAGCATATCATTTTCATTAATCACAGTGTCACCATGTGGAGCAAACGACATACAATCCCTTTCAATTAATGCCACAAGTACATCAGGAGGTAATTTTACATCTTTAAGCTGCTTTCCAATTAATTCAAATTGCGTAGTATTTTGCTTTATTTGAACTGTAATGTATCTTTCAGTATAGAGTAAATACTCCTTTATTTTTCGATGACTTATAAGATTCATAATATCATTTACAAAGTCACTCCTTTCAACTATATCTACTAACCTGGATAACATTCTTAACTGCTGGCGCGCTTCTTTAGCAGGATTAACCAAAAAGAAGAATACTTTAATGAAATCCTCGGATAATATATTTTTCTTTCTAACCGGTTTGTTTATTCCTTTTTGAGATAAAATGATATGTAATGATGGATGATCAATATTTTCATCTTTTGCATAAAGTATTGAAACTTCAGGAATAATTAATGCTGGCTCTATGCTTGTTATTGTATGAAATTCATTAATAAGTAATTCTTTACTAACATGCATTTCGGTCGAAAATAATTCAGAAACCATATTAACCAACTCTTTGAATTCCATGTCCCTTTTTATGTAGGTTATTCTAGCTCTCATTACAGTCTGATCAAAAGGATCTCCCTGACGTAAACCTTTTTCCTTAAGAATAGTCATAAATTCCTGCTCAAGTTCAGGATACTGATACTTGCCAAGAAGCGCAAACCAATGGAATATAGCTCCTTCTCGTTGTACTTTTTCTCTAACATAATATCTGTACCACAAAAAAGCTGCAAGTATAATAAATCCTGCAAAAAGCAGGGCGGGTAACCCCATATATGCAACTAATATTAAAGAGAAAATAATACCGGCAATTTGCATCCATGGATAAAGAGGAGACTTATATCCGGGATCATACGATTCTATATTACTCTTACGGAATACAATAACAGAAAAGTTAATTAAAATAAATATTAAAAGCTGAAATGTACTTGCCATTTTTGCAATTCCTTCCTCCGAAAGGATAAAAATAAAGAGTATTATGAGTAATGTAGTTAACAGAATTGCAGTTACCGGAGAACCCCTTTTTCCAACATTTGAGAATTTCTTTGGTAATATTTTATCGCGTCCCATGGCAAAAGGATAACGCGAAGAAGACAATAAACCTGCATTACCTGTTGATGCAAAAGCTGCCATTGCGGCTCCAACCATTATGTATGTACCTAGCTCTCCTGGCATCCAGTTAAAGATTTTTTTAACTGCTGTTGCTGCAGGAGCAAGATCAAAAGCTAAATTAGAAGGTTCAATAAAGGCAACCATTACAAATATTCCAAGGACATAAATTAAAGTTGTTATTACCAGCGAAAGTAACATTCCTAATGGTATATTTCGTTCAGGGTTTTTGATTTCTTCAGCGACACTGGCAATTTTCGTTAATCCTAAATATGAAACAAAAACAAATCCGGCAGTTGTAATTAAACCTTCAATACCATTTGTAAAAAAGGGTCTAAAATGTTTCTTGTATTGAGGTGTATCAAATCCTTCGGCAAAAAAAACTTGATAAAGCCCATTAAAGATGAATAATCCTAAAACAAGGAGTAAAAACAAAACAAGAAAATTCTGTAATCGTGATGTTTTTTTAGCACCAACTAAATTAAAAAACATAAAAACCAAGGTGGCTGCTACAGCAACTGTTTTTATCGGTATATCCCAAAATATTGCAGCATATGCTCCAATACCTATTATGGCAAAAGCAGTTTTAAATAAAAGAGCAAAATATGTTCCCAAGCCACCTATAGTTCCCATTAACGGGCCTAAACTCCTATCAAGAAAAAAATATGCACCTCCTGAGCGTGGCAGGGCAGTAGATATTTCGGCCATACTAAACATAGCAGGCATAATTAGAAACCCTGCAATTAAATAGGCTAAAAATACAGAGGGACCTGTTTGTTGAGACGCTATGCCCGGTAATAGAAAGAAGCCTGAGCTAAACATTGCACCGGTACTTATTGCTAAAACATCCAGCAATCCCAACTCCTTATGTAATTTGTGTTTTTTCGCCATGTTTTGGTTTATGTTCTAAATATAAAAATATTATTGGTAAAATGGGTTGCTACTTAACTTAAAAATTATACTATTCATAATAACTAGCAATTAATACATGGACTGGTTCGCTGTATAATATTAAGAAATTAATATGGAGACTAAAGTTTTGAATGTTAACTTTAATATTTGAACCATATTTTATTCCGTTTTACTTATTAACATCATTTTATAGGTTGAGTTCATATTACAACAAACCTAAACCTTTAAGTTTCTGATTTATATTTATGTGAATAAAAAATAATAACATCTGAAGTTACAGCAAAAAGGTGTTTGAGCCAATTTTATGGAAGAAAGGAAGATAGTTTAAAGTACGGAAGTGACTCTCAGGCAATATCCGGAGCTACATTCTCAGCTATGGCTATGATTGAAAGTATTAATAGAATTAATGGGATTCTAAGAAATTATAACCTGACTAAGTGATTTCTAATTTACGTTCAATTTTATGTTCAATTGATAATAATAAATGAATGTCAGTTTCACCAAGAATCATTAAACGTTCTATGATACGATTGTAAATAGCGGTGTCTTTTTTAAAGCCTATTCTAGTTAAAATATCTTCTGTTTTAGTTTTTAACATGTTTAATTCAGCCAGATTAGTGCCCTGATCGGTAATTTGTTCTTTAATATCCAACATGGAGAGAGTATAGGCATAGACCATTACCGATTGTGCCAAATTAAGTGAAGGATATGTAGTTTTCATTGGAACACCGGTAATAATATCACATAGTTTTAACTCATTATTGGTCAACCCGCTTTCTTCTCTTCCGAAAACTATTGCTAAGTTTTTGATTGTATTTGCTTTAGCATGAATTAATTCATTGATTCTGGTTGATGGATAATAATCTTCATTCACCCGTCTTTTCTTAGCTGATGTTCCAATAATCCAATCTATATCTTGTGTAGCTTCTTTTAATGTTTCAAATTCTTCCGCGCTTTCTAATATTTCATTGGACGCATGAGCCAGCCAGCTTGCTTTTTCTTCCAGGTGAGCTTTTGTATTTACTAAACGTAATGAAGTAAACCCCATGGTTTTCATAGCACGGGCAGCTGCTCCAACGTTTTCAGGAACAGCCGGTTCAACAAGTATAAAATGTATTTGCATGGTTTTTTTGCAATAGGTTTGGACTTGACTTATAAAATATTGATTCAATTTTAAGACGTTATGGAAAATTGGAATGTTGCCTGACGGCAGTCAGGGATTATCGGAATGAAAATTATCTTATCTATCTATCCATTTTCCATCAATCCATTTCGTTATATTTTTGGAACAAAAGTTCAAGGTTTATTACCTATTAGCTTAATTATCTATCCCCAAATGATAATTAATTCCTTCGTTTATAAACATATTTAATGGATATGCAGCTTTAAATGTATTTCTTACTTCGCCAATAAATTTATCTGAAACAACGATACTGTCATCAACATTTTTTGATGCTATGTAATGCTTATATTTAAGTAAGTCAATATCTTCAAAATCTTTAGGAAAGCCTTTAGGTGCTGTCTTTAGCATACCTTCATTGTAAAGGTTCGGATAATGCTTTGTGAAAGTACTATCAGATATAATTTTCTTGAATTCTTCAATATTTTCATAAATTTCAGTTCGCACTGCTTTTAATCTATCAGTTGGTGGCGCATAAATTCCACCTGCCAGAAAACAACTGCCAGGTTCGATGTGAATATAATAACCAGCATTTCCGGATTTTTTACCACCAGGTACTATATATGCACCAAAATTTGTTTTGTATGGTGACTTATCTTTAGAGAATCGAATGTCTCTATTAATTCTAAAGGTACAGTGTTTTGGTTCGAGGTTTTGAACAGATTTATCGAATTGTGCAATATCCGCGATTGCGTGTGCTACGAATTGCTCGAATTCTTTTTTTAATTTCTGGTAACGTGGCTTATTTTCATGAAACCATTCTTTGTAATTGTTTTCCTTTAAATCTGAAAGGAACTCAAGAAGATTTTTACTTAACATAACTATATTTTAATAATTGGTGATACAAATATCTGATAAATTCCAAAATACAAAGGCCAAATTTCAAATAATTTCTAAAAAACAAATCCCAAAATTATTCGTTTTGTTTTTCGAAATTTGAATATTAATTACGATTTGAATTTTGACAATTGGAATTTTATTTTATCAAATCATATTCATTTATCTTTACAATCATTTCAATTAAAAGTTCAGGATAATGGAATTTAAAAGTAATTTATTAGATAGATTTATAAAATATGTTCAAATTGATACTCAGTCGGATGATAGTTCAGAAACTTACCCTAGTACAAATAAGCAATTTAATTTAGCTAATTTATTGGTTGAGGAATTAAAAGAGTTAGGTTTGAGTAATGTTGATGTGGATAAATTTGGTTATGTAACCGCTGTTTTACCATCGAATATTGAAAAGGGTATCCCTACAATTGGATTTCTTGCGCATATGGATACTGCTCCTGATATGAGTGGTAAAAATGTAAAACCTCAGGTTTTTGAAAATTATGATGGCGCAGACTTAGAAATAAATAAAGAGTTAGGGGTTAATATATCTGTAAAAGAATTCCCTGAAATTAAACAATATAAAGGACAAACAATAATTACTGCTAGCGGAGATACTTTGCTGGGAGCGGATGATAAAGCTGGTATTGCTGAGATAGTTACTGCAATGGAGTTTTTGCTTAAACATCCGGAAATAAAGCATGGAGAAATAAAAGTAGCATTTACTCCGGATGAAGAAATTGGAAAAGGTGTAGATCACTTTGATGTTAAAAAGTTTGGGGCGGATTACGCTTATACTTTGGACGGAGGTCCAATTGGAGAATTGGAATATGAAAACTTTAATGCAGCAGGTTCAACCATAAAAATCCAAGGCAGAAATATTCATCCTGGTTATGCAAAAAGAAAAATGATCAATGCTATATTGGTTGCTGCTGAACTAAATGAAATGTTACCCATTGAACAGCGCCCTGAACTGACAGAGGCCTATGAAGGGTTCTTTCATATAGTTAAATTTCACGGAACCGTTGAGCAGGCAGAAATACAATATATTATTCGAGACCATGATAAAGAAAAATTCGAATATAAAAAGTCCTTAATTCAGGAGGTTGTTAGTTTAATTAACAAAAAATATAATAAGGAAATTGCTGTACTTCAATTAAAAGATCAGTACTATAATATGAAAGAAAAGGTTGAACCGGTGATTCATATTGTTGAGCAAGCTAAACAAGCAATGATTGAAGTTGGAATAACTCCTGATATCAAACCTATACGCGGAGGAACTGACGGAGCTAGATTGTCTTATATGGGATTACCTTGCCCGAATATTTTTACAGGGGGACATAACTATCATGGAAAATATGAATTTATTCCTCTTGAATCAATGGAAAAAGCAGTACAAGTAATTTTAAAGATTATTGATTTATCCATAAAATAATATTTTGCAAATCATCAATTTATTCCCGCAGATAATATCTTAAATTAATTCTCGATTTAGAGCTGCAACGTAAAGTACTTCACTATAAAATATCGAAATATTTACATAAATAAATTATTTTACATTAAATTTATTTTGTATCTTAAGCTTCCTAATAAATTTATATTTAATGCAATAGAAAGTAAAACAAGAAATGCATATTTGTTGTTATATAGATAAAATATTAAATATTCCAAACGTTAATTTTAAAAAATTGAAAAATGCTATTTGATCTTGAGTTAATAAAATCAGTTTATCAATTATATGGTGAAAAAATGCGGATGGTGAAGGAAAAATTAAACCGTCCACTTAGCCTTGCTGAAAAAATTTTATACACACACTTATATTCGGATAATATAGAAAATTTTAAACGAGGAGCTGATTATGTTGATTTTAGACCGGATCGAGTAGCTATGCAGGATGCTACCGCACAAATGGCCCTTTTGCAGTTTATAAATTCAGGAAAAACTAGTGTGGCAGTTCCTGCCACTGTCCATTGTGACCATCTTATTCAGGCTTATAAAACAGGCAAAGATGATTTAAAAGATGCAATTATTACCAATAAAGAAGTTTTTGACTTTTTGGAATCGGTTTCGAATAAATATGGAATTGGATTTTGGGAGCCCGGAGCCGGTATTATTCACCAGGTAGTTTTAGAAAACTATGCTTTTCCGGGAGGAATGATGATTGGTACAGATTCGCATACTCCTAATGCAGGAGGATTAGGAATGGTTGCTATTGGTGTTGGTGGGGCTGACGCTGTTGACGTTATGGCTGGCATGCCCTGGGAACTGAAAATGCCAAAATTAATTGGAGTAAAACTTACAGGAAAATTAAATGGATGGGCATCTCCTAAAGATGTTATATTGAAATTAGCCGGAATTCTAACAGTAAAAGGAGGTACCGGATATATCGTCGAATATTTTGGTGAAGGGGCAAAGTCAATCTCAGCCACTGGCAAAGGTACAGTCTGTAACATGGGAGCAGAGATCGGTGCTACTACTTCGTTATTTTCATATGATGATTCAATTGAAAGGTATTTAAAAGCAACCGGGAGGGAAGAAGTTGCTGGTTTAGCAACTAATATTATCCAACACCTTACTCCTGATAAGGAAGTGGTTGAAAATCCGGAAAAATATTTTGACCAACTCATTGAAATAAACCTCTCTGAACTGGAACCTCATGTTAATGGCCCTTTTACACCGGATAAAGCAACTCCGATTTCAAAACTAAAAGAAGAAGCTATTAAAAATAACTGGCCATTAAAAATTGAAGTTGGGTTGATAGGTTCTTGTACAAATTCTTCATATGAAGATATTTCTAAAGCGGCATCTATTGCAAGGCAAGCTGTTGAAAAAGGATTAAAAGCTAAATCAACGTTTACAGTTACACCAGGTTCTGAACAAGTACGCTACACAATTGATAGAGATGGATTTATTGATGCTCTTAATAAAATTGGAGCTAAAGTTTTTGCCAATGCTTGTGGCCCATGTATAGGGCAATGGAAAAGGCAGAATTCGGAAAAGCAAGAGCGAAATACGATAGTTCATTCATTTAATAGGAATTTTTCTAAAAGAGCCGATGGTAACCCAAATACTCATGCTTTTGTTACATCACCTGAGTTGGTAACAGCAATGATTTTGGGAGGTGAACTAGGTTTTAACCCTCTTACAGATGAATTGGTTAATGGAAAAGGCGAAAAAGTAAAATTGGACCCACCTGAAAGTATCGAACTCCCTGTAAATGGATTTGATGTTGAAAACAATGGCTACAAAGCCCCTGCTGAAAATGGACAAAATATTGAAGTTAAAGTTAATCCGGGATCTGATAGACTGCAGCTATTAAGCCCGTTTGAACCCTGGAATGGCGAAAACATTAAAGAGGCAAAATTATTGATAAAAGCATCAGGTAAATGTACAACTGACCATATCTCAATGGCAGGGCCTTGGCTAAAATATAGAGGGCATTTGGATAATATATCAAACAATATGTTAATTGGTGCAGTTAATGCATTTAACAATAAAACCAACTCAGTTAAAAATCAAATTACAGGCGAATACGATGAGGTGCCTAAGGTACAACGAGATTATAAAAAATCGGGAGTACCTAGTATAGTAGTTGGAGACCATAATTATGGTGAAGGTTCATCGCGTGAACATGCTGCCATGGAACCACGCCATTTAGGTGTAAAGGTAGTAATAGCAAAATCTTTTGCGCGTATACACGAAACAAATCTAAAAAAACAAGGAATGTTGGCTTTAACCTTCGTAAATGATGATGATTATAACCGTATCGGCGAGGATGACAAATTTAATTTTATAAACCTTAAGGATTTTTCACCTGGCAAACCAATTGAAATGGAAATTATACATAAGACAGGTGAGAATGAAGTTATCCAATTATCGCATTCTTATAACCAGCAACAAATTGAGTGGTACAAAGCAGGATCAGCATTAAATCTTATTAAATCACAAAATAATTAATTGTTTATGCAAAAAATTAAAGTTACTAAGCCTGTCGTTGAAATAGATGGTGATGAAATGACCCGTGTAATATGGAAAGAGATAAAAGAAAAACTGATTTTTCCGTATTTGGACATTGACTTAAAATACTATGATTTAAGTATTCAGAAAAGAGATGAAACAAATGATCAAATTACCGTTGATGCAGCTGAAGCTATAAAAAAATATAATGTTGGAGTTAAGTGTGCTACAATTACTCCCGACGAAGCAAGGGTTGAAGAGTTTGGTTTAAAACAAATGTGGAAATCTCCAAATGGTACTATACGAAAAATGTTAGGAGGTACGGTTTTTAGAGAACCAATAATGGTTAACAATATCAAACCTGTAGTTAGAAATTGGACAAAACCAATTTGTATTGGCCGTCATGCATTCGGAGATCAGTATATTGCTACTGATTTTCTGGTTAAAGGAAAGGGAAAATTGAAGGTAACGTTTATACCGGACAATGGAAATGAAGCAGTGAGTTATGATGTTCATAATTTTGATGATGACGGAATTGCTATGGTAATGTTTAATCTTGACAATTCGATTAAAGGTTTTGCCAGGGCATGTATGAACCAGGCTTTATTAAAAAAATGGCCACTTTATTTGTCTACAAAAAATACCATCCTGAAAAAATATGATGGCCGCTTTAAAGATATTTTCCAGGAAATATATGAAACAGAATTCAAAGAAAGGTTTGATGAATTGGGAATAACATATGAACACAGGTTAATTGATGATATGGTAGCTGCTGCAATGAAATGGGAAGGAGAGTTTGTGTGGGCATGTAAAAACTATGATGGTGATGTTCAATCCGATAGCCTTGCACAAGGATTTGGCTCATTGGGATTAATGACATCAACACTTATTACTCCCGATGGAAAAACTATGGAAGCTGAAGCTGCTCACGGGACAGTAACAAGACATTACAGGCTGCACCAGCAAGGAAAGCCTACCTCAACAAATCCAATTGCATCTATTTTTGCGTGGACCAGAGGTTTAGCTTTTAGAGGGATGCTTGATAAAAATGATGAGTTGATAAAATTTGCTAATAGTCTTGAAAAAACATGTGTTGAAGCAGTTGAATCAGGAAAAATGACAAAAGATCTAGCACTCATTATTCATGGAGATAATTTAAAGAAAGAGCATTATTTAAATACGGAAGAATTTTTAAATGAAATTGACAAGGGCCTTAAAGCAGTTCTTCAGGATTAGTCCTATTCAATTATGACATCAACCGTTAACTAAAAAACTTAAACATGAAAAAAGATATAAGTGAGTTTGATTCTTTATTAAAGGATTTAACAGCAACAATTCAAAAAACAAGTTGGATAGAAGGTGAATTATTTGAAAAGTTTAATGTTAAA
This sequence comes from Bacteroidales bacterium, assembly GCA_028282785.1. Classification (GTDB taxonomy): domain Bacteria; phylum Bacteroidota; class Bacteroidia; order Bacteroidales; family UBA12077; genus UBA12077. Next base: position 68,324 of record JANQHE010000053.1, read on the forward strand.
CGCGGATTGCGGAATGAAGATCATAGTGGCGTATTAGTGGGATTAACAAATATAGGGAATGTTGTTGGTTATCATCGAAAGGATGGTAAAATAGTACCACACGAAGGAGAATTGTATTATCGGGGATATAACGTTCATCATATTGTTGAAGGATTTCAAAAGGAACACAGGCATGGATTTGAAGAAGTAGTTTTCTTATTAATGTCAGGGCAATTGCCTATGACGGTAGTTTTAGATAGATTCACAGAACTTCTGGCTAGCGAAAGGAAATTAGATCCGGCCATTAAAATGAGCATAATGGAATTTAAAGGTGTTGACATTATGAATGTACTCGCTCGCACTGTAATGGTAATGTACGCAAGAGATCTGGAAGCAGATGTAATAACAAGAGAAAACTTAATTAAACAATCCATTAAGTTAATTGCTAGTTTCCCAACAATAATAAGTTACGCCTACCATAGCATGCAACATTATTACAGAAACAAGACTTTATATATAAGACATCCCAGGCCTGAACTTTCAATGGCAGAGAATTTTCTTTATATGTTAAAAGGCGAAGGTAATTATACAAAATTAGACGCAGATGTTTTAGATTTGGCACAAGTGCTTCATGCTGAACACGGTGGAGGTAATAATTCAACATTTACCGTTAGAGTAATTAGCTCATCAAATACAGATACTTATTCGGCTATAACGGCAGGAATTGGTTCCTTAAAAGGCCCACTTCACGGAGGAGCAAATTTAAGAGTGAATCATATGTTTGATCATTTTAAAAAGGTTATTAAAAACTGGAATAGCCAAGATGAAATTAAAAACTATATGTTTAAACTCTTAAAAAAAGAAGCTTATGATAGAACAGGTAAAATATATGGTATTGGTCATGCCGTTTATACTAAATCTGATCCTCGATCTATTATATTAAAATCAATGGCTAAAAAATTAGCAATTGAAAAACAGCGACTTGATGAGTTTGAGTTTTTGGAATCAATCGAAAAAATGGGAATAGAAGCATTTATGGATCACAAAGGAACTAAAGCAGGTAAAGTGGTATGTGCTAATGTTGATTTCTATTCAGGATTTGTATATGAAATGATTGGTATTCCGAGAGAATTATACACTCCGCTTTTTGCTATGTCGCGAATTTCCGGTTGGTGTGCTCATAGAATAGAAGAATTGAATTTTGAGAAGAAACGAATTATAAGGCCCGCTTATAAAAATGTATGTGAATGGAGAGATTATGAACCTATTGAAAAAAGATAATTAAATAATTCAATAAAAACTGGAAAGAGGCTTTTTGGAGAGCCTCTTTTTTTGTATTTAAATGCTTATAACAATTTATTTTTTTCTTTCAGAACCAGATTGTATAATTGGTTTTGCAATTTCTCTGAGGTTTTTAGTTTTTACTTCAGATTTCAAAGTACTTTTCGAACCATCATACCATAAATCAAGCCCTTGGTTTACAACCCATAGCAGATCAAAATGATAATTTTCTTCCCATTCTACGTGAATATCAGGATTACTTTCAAAAAAGGCCCTTATTTTCATATAATCCCATGCGTCATAATATCCTGTTGATTTCCATAACCCATCATTAGGAATCGTAATATTATCGGTAATTTCATATTCTGGCTCCCCGAAGTTAACCGTAAATGGATAGAAGTTATCCGGTCCCTCATTTTGAACATTTATAAATACAAAAATATCATCAATAATAAAGTCCCAGTAAAGTCCATTATTAAGATTTAAACTTTCATTCCAATAAATTAATAATCCTATTTGATTTCCTTCATTAGTTTGACCATAAGTTTCTGCATAGTAATTAATAATTGGTGTTTCAATTTCGGCCAATAAAATAGTATCATCAACTGCAACAACTTTATTTTGTGAATTATGGATAATATGAATATCAGCCCAGGTTGGGTTAAAGAAATCACCGATATTGATATGATCGAACTTGGTGATTTCTCTTGTTCCATGAGTATTTCGAACTGTTAAGGTTACATTAAATGTTCCGGCCGAATTGTATGTTATAATCGGATCTCTATCATATGATATAGCAGGAATTCCTCCTTCGAAGGTCCATATCCATTCTTCGGCATCATTAGATGACATATCAGTAAAGGCAATTGTTATTTCCTTATTTGTAGATGAATAGTGATTAGCTATAAAATCAGGTTTTGGAAGGTTATCCTCTTTTCGACAGGAGGTGTTTGTTAATAAAACTGAGGTTAAAAGTAAAATACTTATGAAATATATTTTTCGCATGATATCTAGTTTTGTTTAGGTATAAAAATACCCTCAAAATTGGTACCAAATTCAAGCGAATTAATGTATGAAAGAAATATTAATTATTTGATTTTTGCAAATCCTCACGAATATACATAACGATTCTCCACCTATCTTCTTGTGAGATTTGTGAAGCATGTGCACCCATAATCTTAATCCCGACATTTATTATATGATATATTTCTCCCTCGGGTCGGTCTACGGTTTTTTCCAATAGCAAATTGGTTGGAGGGTAAGCGTATTTTTTACTAGTATATAGGAACCCTTGTCCATCACCTTTTTCCCCATGGCATTGAGAACAGAATCTATCGTATTGAAGCTTGCCAATTGCAAGATTTTCTTCGCTGATTTTTAAAGGGTTAAATTGTGTTTCACCTGCTATTTTAAGATCTTCATCTGTTTTTACAAGATGATAAGGAACCATGTCTCTGGGAATTGTTCCCTTAACAGGCATTCGCAAAGTCATAGAATCTTCAAAGTTTGGATTTTCACTATAGGTATCGTAAGCCTGTGATCTTTCCATATCCGGTAAATAGCTGTGGCCACGTTCTGTACTTCTTTTATCGCAAGCCGAAAGCATTAAAATCGTAATCAGCAGAATATATGTAAATTTTGTCTTTTTCATCTGTTTAAAGATTTTCATAATGGAAACTTTCTTGTAAATAAGGATGGTTTTTAGGTAGCAAATTAGCTTTGGTTAAAGATTGTAGAACAATCCATAAAAATATTCCAGTAAAACCTATTGTTAATCCAATATCAAACACTCCAATGGTTTGTACTTCTTTCATAGTTCCCGGGAAGATCATTAAATACTGATCAAGCCATTGCCCGGCAAAAACAACAATTGCCATGCTCGTTACAATCCAAAGAATCCTTCTGAATTTTCTTACAATCAATACTAAAAATGGGATTAAAAAATTCAATGCCAGATTTAGATAAAAAAGGAACTCATAGTTTTCTACTCGTTTTATAAAGTAGAATGTTTCTTCCGGGATATTTGCATACCATATTAACATGAACTGAGAGAACCATAAATACATCCAAAATATTGCAAAAGAGAATAAATATCGAGCTAAATCATGGATGTTTTCCATAGTGATAAATTCTAAATATCCTAACTTTCTTAAAATTGCTACAATCACTATAATTATAGCAAAACTTTTTACAATAACACCTGCCAGAACATACCACCCGAACAATGTACTAAACCAATGCGCTTCGATAGACATTAGCCAATCCCAGGCAAATGTTACTATGGTAATAGCAAAAAATACCAGGAATAAAGCTGCATATGTACGGCTTTTATTGTAAAACTCGAGCCCATCATTAACATCACTTTTCTTAGAAAGTTTTCTTAAAACGAAGGTAAGAAGAATCCAAACTGCTAAATAAATAACAAGCCTTACGACAAAGAATGGAATATTAAGATATGCTTCTTTTTTCATGATAATTGGATCATGATGTACTTCATGAGTCCAATGGAAAATATGATTCAATCCAAAAAGCATAATAATCATAAAAATTCCACCAAACGGCAGATACATACTAATTGCTTCAGGAATTCTTTGAATTGACACGTGCCAACCTGATTGAGTAATTATATGTACAGCAACAAAAAATGTAGCTCCCAATCCAATGGTTAAAAAGTTGACTGAATTTAAAAGTAAGGCTGACCAAACTTTATCTGCAGAATATGTAAAAATTCCATAGACCAATGAAGCAACCCCAATCGCAATTAAAATTGCTAATAAGGTTTTTATTTTTTTATCGAATTGAAATGATATTTTAATATTATCTATCATATATGATGTTATTTAATATAATCTAAATTGATTTAAGCATTACTATTTGTCCAAACCACGAAGTGGTTAATTGACATATGATATAGAAACTTAGTAAATGTGCTCATTTAATTTAATTTCATTGAACCCTTTCAGGGTTCCGGTTACATAGTCTTATTAGGTTATTATTCAAATTCAATCCCTTTGGGATTTCATATATAATATTCAAACTTATTTAAACCACGGAGTGGTTAAATACGAATAATGAAAACAATATATATTACGTAGAACCCTGTAGGGGTTCAAATTATCAAACAAGATATTTTTCATCATATTCAATTCTATGTTCTTTTAAAAGATTTACGTATTCTTCCTTAAAACTTCTTTTTTTATGATGTTCCTTTTGTTTTTTCACATATTCAATCAAATTGTCTTTTGCTGAAATAGAATATGTAAATGCACCATACCCTTCTTGCCAACCTGAGAATTTGGAGAATAAGTGTTCTTTTTTAATAAAACTACTTGTGGCAAGCTTAATATCTTTTACCAATTCAGCAACTGCTACTGTTGGATGAATGTGAGTTATTATATGAATATGGTCTTCAACACCGCCAATTCTATATAAGTGGCACTTTTTATTTTTAAGAATACCCCAGATGAAACTAAAAAGCTTTTCTTGTCCTGATTCGCTTAAAGTCCTTTCTCTATTTTTTGTAGAGAATACTATTTGATATAGTATCTGGGTAAATGTACTCATCTGAGCTATATTTATTGAACCCTTTCAGGGTTCCGGTTACATTTCTTATTATAATAGTTGTTCAAATTTGATCCCTATGGGATTTATAATTATCAATAGTTAATAATTAGTCTTCTAATTTTACATTTTTCGCTCCAGTCTCCTCGAACTTGGACCGTATAGTTTCTGCTTCCGCTTCTTCAGCATTTAATACTACTACAAACCTGTCATCTGTGGCTCTTTCATCATATATTTTATTATTTGCCCCTGCTCCCAAATTCGACCTAAATAAATAGGCAAATACTATAGAGAAAGCAGCAAATAGCACGGCACATTCAAAAGTAACAGGAATGAATGAAGGTAAAGAAAGAAATGGTTTTCCACCTATATTAATTGGATAAGCTTTGGTGAACACCCAAATCTGGAATAAAAGTCCTGTAATTGCACCAATAGCTCCGCCAATAAAAGCTGCACGAGGCAACCACGAACGGCGTAATCCCATTGCATGGTCTAAGCCATGAATTGGATAAGGAGAAAATACATCTCTTATTTTGATGTTGTTTTCTCTAAGATTTTTTACTGCATCTAATAATACAGCCTCTTTTTCAAAATATCCTGATATCTCTTTCATGACAGACTATTTATTTTTAATAGTTGTTTTAACTTCAGCCATTGCAATAACCGGGAAAAATCTTACAAATAGTAAGAATAGTGTAAAGAATATTCCCAGAGTTCCAACAAAAATCAATACTTCAATTAGAGTTGGTTTATACATTTCCCAACTTGAAGGTAAGTAATCTCTGTGTAAAGAAGTAACAATAATTACAAAACGCTCAAACCACATTCCAACATTAATCACAATGGACATAATAAATGTGAACCACACACTACGTCGTAATTTTTTAAACCAGAACAATTGCGGCGAAATAACATTACATGTCATCATAATCCAGTAAGCCCACCAGTAAGGCCCTGTTGCACGGTTGATAAAAGCAAATAGTTCATACTCCACACCAGAATACCAAGCCATAAATAACTCGGTTAAGTAAGCAACTCCTACAATTGAACCTGTTAAAATGATGATCTTATTCATCAACTCGATATGATTGATTGTTATATAATCCTGAAGGTTCATAGTTTTTCGTGCAATGATTAATAAAGTAAGTACCATCGCAAAGCCTGAAAAGATTGCTCCAGCCACAAAATATGGAGGGAATATTGTAGTATGCCACCCGGGAATAACCGACGTGGCAAAGTCAAAACTTACAATTGTATGAACCGAGAGTACTAATGGAGCTGCTAATCCTGCCAAAGTAAAACTAACAATCTCGAATCTTTGCCAATGTTTTGCTGAACCTGTCCATCCGAAACTTAAAAATCTGTAAAATGTTTTTTTGAATTTGGTTTTCATTCTATCTCGAACAGTTCCTAAATCAGGAATTAAACCTACATACCAGAAGATTAAGGAAACCAGGAAATATGTTGTAATTGCAAACACATCCCACAACAATGGAGAATTAAAGTTTACCCATACATCGCGGGTATTAGGATAAGGGAGAATAAAAAAACCAAATAAGAATCGCCCCATGTGAATTAATGGAAAAAGACCGGCACAAATTACAGCAAAAATGGTCATCGCCTCTGCGGACCGGTTAATACTTGTACGCCATTTTTGTCGAAATAAAAGCAGGATAGCAGAAATAAATGTTCCTGCGTGGCCAATACCTACCCACCAAACAAAATTGGTTATACTCCATCCCCAGCCAATGGTTTTGTTAACTCCCCAAAGCCCTATTCCTTTCCAAATAGTTAAGACTATGGAAATGATTCCAATTGCAGCTGCTGATGCAGCTAATAAAAGCCCTGCAAACCATAACTTGTTGGGCTTTGCAATAATAGGCTTAAAAACATCATCGGTGATGGTTTTTAAATCTTTATTACCTTGTATTAATTCCTCACGAGTTGATAATTCAGACACGTTATTTTATTTTAAATTATAAATTCCAATTTTCAATTTTCAAATTCCAAAAATCAAATTGTAAATGTTTTATCCATGATTTGGTTTTTGTGATTTGTAATTTGAAATTTGATTTTTCTTATTTCTCACTTTAGTCAGATAACCAACTGATGGTAAAGTATGCAACTCTTCTAATAAATGATATCTACGTTGTTGCTTAAATAATTTATATACTTTACTGTTTTTATCGTTTAAATCACCAAATACAATTGCATTAGCAGGACAAGTTTGCTGACAAGCAGGTTGAATTTCACCATCTTTCAATTCGCGATTTTCTAATTTAGCCTTTAATTTCTTTTCTTGTATGCGCTGAACGCAGAAAGAACATTTTTCTATAACGCCTTTTGCACGAATTGTTACATCAGGATTTAGAACCATTCTTGGAAGATCTTCAGTCATCCCATGAGGATCATACAAATTGCCTTCCAAAGCCTCGGCTTTATTATAATCTAACCAATTAAAACGACGTACTTTATAAGGACAGTTATTATTGCAATATCTTGTTCCAATGCAGCGATTATAAGCCATTTGGTTTATTCCTTCAGAGCTATGGTTTGTTGCCCCAACCGGACAAACATTTTCGCAAGGTGCATTATCGCAGTGTTGACACATGACCGGTTGGCGAATTACCTCAGGGTTTTCAGGATCACCGGCATAATATCTGTCAATTCGCATCCAATGCATTTCATGTGCTCTTTTTACTTCTTCTTTTCCAACAATAGGAACGTTATTTTCAATGCTACATGCAGCTACACAAGTATTACAACCTGTACAAGCGTTTAAATCAACTGCCATCGCCCAGTGATGTCCTTCATATTTGTACTCTTGATAAAGTGTTTGATGATGTTTTTCTATTTCCTTGTGTCGCTCATTTCCGGAAGAAGGTTTTTCCTTGTATTTATTCAGAGTAGTTTCGCGAACAATATCGCGACCTTCCATTGAATCATGCAATTGGGTTGTAGCTAATTCTTTAAATGCTAAAGTTTTTTCAATTGTGATATCTCTTGAATATTCTTTGTAATCTCCTGTTTTTAACAGCTGATAAACATCAGTCCCAATATCTTTTCCTGATTTACCAGCAACAGTTCTACCATAACCAAGAGCAACAGAAATAGTATTTTTTGCCTGTCCAGGCTGAATTAAAACCGGAATTTCAATTAAACCGTTGATTTTTAATACATCTCCTGTTTTTAAATTTCTTTCTTTAGCTAAAGCAGGTGAGATGGCTGCATAGTTATCCCAGGTTACTTTTGAAACCGGATCTGGCAGTTCTTGAAGCCATGGATTATTTGCATGTTTCCCTGATCCAATATTAACACTTTCGTAAATATGAAGTTCTACTTCAGATTTTGATTCAATAATTTTAACAGCACTTAAATCATTCTTATATTTTGGTTCTGTTGATTTACTTTCCAATTCAACAACTCCATCCTGTAATGATTTATTCCAGAAACCCATAAAATCAAAAGCACGGTTTGTTTTTGAATAAACTACTAATTTCCAGTTTTCCTTAATTATTTGATAATATTCTTTTTCAATTCCCGCCCACATTAAAAGTGACTCCTGCTCTTGACGGGTATCAAAAATCGTATGGATACAAGGTTGAGATAAAGTATAAATTCCTTCTTTGGGATTAAAATCATTCCATGATTCAAGGTAATTGTTGGCAGGACAAACATATTTAACCAACTCTGATGTTTCATCAGGTATAGTTGATAACGAAATGCTTAAATCAATATTTTTAAGTGCTTTTGTAACTTTTTCTGATGCAGGATAGTCATAAACCGGGTTACAATCGTAAAAAATGACACCTTGGTAAGAATCAATACCGTTTACGAAACCATCCATTTGCTTATCATCAGCTTGTTTTGTTAACAAAGATTGATTGAAAGTAATGGTTTTGCCATAATTTCCTAAAAGTTGGTTAATTCCATTTACAATAAGTTGAGTTTCCTTATTATTAGTTCCGCAAACGACTATAGATTTCCCTTTGTTCTTAAAAAGTTCATCGCCCAGTTTGGTAATATCTTGAGCAGGTTTTGAAGTAGTAATTTCTTTTTCTCCAACTTTGTTTGCTATATAATTATATAAGCAGGCAATTAAATTTTGCTCTTCGGACGGGTTAATTATAATTCGCTCATCTGCATTACTTCCGGTAAGCGACATGCCACTTTCAATCTGAACGTGACGAGACATTTCTCTTTTATCTTCACTTACCTGACGGTTTTGAACATACTGTTTGGTATATTCAACTGGTGATAACCAGGTTCCTAAGAAATCAGCATTAAAACCGGCTATTAACTGGGCCTTATTGAATCGATAGTCTGGAATTACTCTTTTTCCAAATGACTCTTTATTTGCATCTAATAATCCTGCAGCTGATATCGAATCGTAGGTAATATGCTCTGTAGTTGGATATTCTTTTATAAAATCAGTAATAACTTTTTTTGTTGACGGACTTATGATAGTTGGAGATACAATAGCAATTTTTCCTTTTTCTTTTTTAATTTTCTTCAACTGATCAATGATTTGCTTATCAGTTGTTGTCCAATCTGTATTTACACCATCAATCTTTGGTTTACGATAACGTGTATCGTCATATAAACTTAAGATAGATGCCTGAGCTATACTATTTGTTGCTCCTTGCGAGATGCCTGATAAATCATTTCCTTCAATTTTAATAGGGCGGCCATCCAAAACTTTTACCAGGATGCTATTGAACTTATCACCATCAAAAAATGATGATGCGTAATAATTAGCCATACTTGGTGTTACTTCTTCAGGCTTAATTAAATAAGGTATGGCTTTATGAGCAGCATTTTCGCAGCGGGAAAGTATAAAAGTTGAAGCCAGGCCAAAACCAAATGTTTTAAGAAAATCTCTACGATTAGTAGGTGATTTTTTCTCTACTTTTTCTTCTTTATTTTGGATGGAATTACCATCTAAGCTTTTCCAATATTTAGTCATATTATCATTAACTTTAGCAATAAACCTTTACGAAAGTATGATTTTCTTCAGTTGCCCCTTCCCTAAAACCTGCCTGTCCGGCAGACAGGGGTGTGAAAAAAATCAATTTACTCCCTTCAGGGTTGGGGTAAATAAGTTGATTTTCAGCTCTTCTATTTAATGTTATTTTAAATATCATATCATTAATAATGACACTTCATACAGTTTTCTCCACCCATTTCTGCAATTGTAAGTGAGTCTATCATACTATTTTTAAATTGTTCGTGATATTCTTCAAATGTTTTTGAGTAGTATTCATTGCCTAAGAAATCAACCTTTTTTGTTCGGTGGCAATCCAGGCACCAACCCATTGATAAATCTTCATATTGTTTTGCAAGGTGATCATCTTCAACATTACCATGGCATTCCGAACAGTCTAATTTACCAATACCAACATGTTGTGCATGGTTAAAGTAAACATGGTCAGGAAGTTTATGAATTCTAATCCATTCTGTTGCATGCCCTTTTTCCATATTTGTTAAAATCTTCTGGATCTCAAATCTTCCTGAGTTAGTCCCTTCCCTTACCAATTCGTGACAGTTCAAACAAACATTTGTAGATGGAATACCTGCTGATTTTGAAGTTTCAGCCGTATGATGACAATATATACAATCTATTTTATTATCATTAGCATGAACTTTATGTGAAAATTTTATCGGTTGTAATGGCGCATAACCTTGTGACCTTCCCAACCCTACGGCGTCTTCATAAATTATTTTAAAAATAAATGCCAAAGCTACCAACATTACAACACCATGAACAGGTTTGAATTTTATTTTTTTAGTAAATGTTAGATCGATAAATGCAATAATAAATGTAATTACTAAAAGAATAAAAAAAGCCAAACGTCTTACAAGCATTCTGGGTTTTTCTAAACCTTTAAGTGTAATACTGTCCAAATACTGTCTAATCAATACAATTTGTTGTGCATCTAATTGCACATTTTTATGAACTTCGGAAATTCTTTTAGTAACAGGATTAAGGAGCGTGTTTGCAAAAGCTGAACTATCCATGTATTGCGTTGAGAGAGCAATTTCCAATGCTGAAGGATTCCAGTTAAAAGTATCAATAACTTCGGTATTATGGCACGAAGCACAGTTTATTGTATTATCTCCGGTAATAATCAATCCATGAAATAGTCGTTCTCCGATTTTTAAATTATCAGAACTATAACGATCATGCAATTCATGATCGTTTTTTGAATTATTATCACTTGCAAGGGTTATATGGATAGAAAGTAGAATTATTAGATTTACAAACAGAAATTGTCTGAAGAGTTTTAGTATATCCCGTTTCATGTTAGAGTTTATTGCAAAATTTTGCTTCAATTTCGCAATAAAAATTTTATTTCCCCAATTTTTTTTAAATTAATGCTCTAATTTTATTTAGATTAAGTCTTAAATGAGTATTGAGATACCGAAAAGTTCAATTTGTTTTTAGCTGAATATTAATTATATAAAGGTCGGTATTAACAAGTAATTTATGTACTATGTTTTGCGCAATGCTACATTTCTTTGAATAATTTGTATTTTTATGTAATTTGACACGATCTTTGAACCAAGATCGGGTAATAAATTAATTAATAGTATAACAATGGATAACTCAAACCTTCCGAACTATCTGGAGTATAAAGGTAAATACAAAGGAATTTTTGCTTGGATATTTTCAACAGACCATAAAAGAATAGGGTTATTATATCTCTATTCTATTATGGCGTTTTTCCTGGTTGCAGCATTACTTGGATTATTAATGAAATTTGAATTAATAGCTCCCGGAAAAACCATTATGGAAGCTAAGGCTTATAATGCTGTTTTTACACTGCATGGTATTGCGATGATTTTTTTAGTTGTTGTTCCCGGTATCCCGGCAATTTTGGGTAATTTCTTTTTACCCATAATGATTGGGGCAAAAGATGTGTTTTATCCAAGGTTAAACTTGTTATCATGGTGGTTATATGTGATAGGTGCAGTTATAGCTGTTTCTTCGCAATTTATGGGTAGTGGTTCTCCTGATACAGGATGGACTTTCTACGCACCGTACAGCTTCAAAACACAATCGAATGTATTGCCGGCTTTGGTTGGAGCATTTGTTTTAGGTTTTTCATCAATCCTTACAGGACTGAATTTCATAGTTACCATGCATAGGATGCGGGCTCCGGGAATGAAATGGATGAAAATGCCATTGTTCCCATGGACTCTATATGGAACTGCATGGATTCAACTTCTGGCAACACCTGTGGTAGGTATTACGCTATTGATGGTTATTGCGGAAAAGGCTTTAAGTATTGGGTTCTTTGACCCGGCATTAGGTGGCGACCCGGTTTTATATCAACATTTATTTTGGATTTATTCGCACCCGGCAGTATATATTATGATTTTACCAGCTATGGGTGTAATTTCGGAGGTGTTACCAACTTTTGCTAAGAAAAAGATCTTCGGATATAATGCGATTGTATTATCAACCATGTTAATTGCTTTTGTGGGGTATTTTGTATGGGGGCACCATATGTTTACTGCTGGTATGAGCGAAACATCGTTATTTGCATTTTCATTTTTGACATTCATTGTTGCAATTCCGAGTGCAATTAAAATATTTAACTGGCTTGCAACATTATATAAAGGTTCCATTATGCTTCGAACGCCCATGTATTGGGCGATATCATTCCTATTCGTTTTTATGATCGGAGGTTTAACAGGAATGGTATTAGGGGCTCTATCAACAAATGTACATTTGCATGATACGGCATTTGTTGTTGCACATTTCCATTTTATTGTATTTGGAGGTGTTGGTTTTGCCTTCTTTGCGGGAATTCATTATTGGTTCCCAAAGATTTACGGAAAAATGTATGAAGAATCATGGGCAAATACAGGCTGGATCATGTTTTTTATGGGATTCCTGACTTTATATTTTCCAATGTTTTTATTAGGAATAAAAGGTATGCCCAGAAGGTATTATGATTATGTTCCGGAGTTTCATTTTACCAATATAATTTCATCTTTTGGAGCTTTTATAATGATAGCTGGCTTGGTGGTTATTTTAATCAACCTGTTCAGGTCGGCAAAAAGGGGAGAGAAAGCACCTGCAAGCCCTTGGGGCGGAAAATCATTGGAGTGGACAATTTCAAGCCCTCCAACTTTAGAAAACTTTGAAGAAATACCAGAAATTAAATAAATCAGAATATGACTGAACATTCTGTACATGATCATTACGACCATGAAGGCTCAAAGTTGGGCATGTGGCTATTTATTTTTACCGAACTTTTATTCTTTGGAGGACTATTTATTGTCTATGCTGTTATGCGTTACAAGAACGGAACTGCATTTGAGTTGGCCGGCAAAGAATTAGATGTTTTTATTGGCACATTTAACACGATAATTCTGTTAATTAGTAGTGCTACTATAGCCATGTCTATCTCATCTGTCCGGATGAAGAAGAAGAACCTTACAGTTGCTTTATTGGGAATAACTCTTTTATTAGCAATTGTTTTCCTTGTAAATAAATATTTTGAATGGGGTGCTAAAATTGAACATGGATTATTCCCAGGGACAGAAACTTTGCATCAGTTTGGGCATGGAGAAATAATGTTCTTCGGTTTATATTATTTTATGACTGGATTACATGCTTTACACATTATTGTTGGAGTTGTTTTAATAGCGATAATGATGATTAAGGTACATAAAGGTAAAATTCATGAAAGCAGGTTCGTTCAGTTAGAAAACACTGGTTTGTACTGGCATTTGGTTGATATAATATGGATATTTTTATTCCCGTTGTTCTATTTAATTGCTTAAAATCATGGAAAATTCAGAACATAAAATAATAAGTTTTAAAACGTATGGATTGGTTCTATTTGCGCTAATTATATTAACGTTATTTTCGGTTTATATAACCCAGCTTGATTTTGGTAATTTAGGAATTGTTGTAGCACTTTCGATTGCTGGATTAAAATCAATTCTGGTTTTTTCAATTTTTATGCATTTGTTGTATGATAAAAAGATGTATGCATTAATGGTTGTTGGAGTGTTAGTGGTAATGACAATTGTATTGATTATTACTTTTTTAGATTACGGTTATTAAAAGAATTAAATAAAAAGCAATGTATTCAAATTTGTCAAATTTTTCGGAAGATATCAATACCTCATTTATTGTTATATTTTCAGTTATTAGCTTTTTCTTGATAGCAATTACGGTTACAATCATACTTTTTGTTATTAAATACCGTGAAAAGAAAAATCCGGTACCTACTCCTATAGAAGGAAGCGTAATTCTGGAAATTATTTGGACAGTGATTCCATTGGGGTTAGTGATCGGGATGTTTTATTATGGTTGGATGGCTTGGATTCCAACAGTGTCGGATGCCCCGGAAGATGCAATCGAAGTAAAAACCACAGCTAGAATGTGGTCATGGTTGTTTGAATATGAAAATGGTAAAAAAACTGACACTTTATATGTTCCTGAAGGAAAGCCTGTTGAACTACAAATGACATCTCCTGATGTTCTGCATAGTTTGTATATTCCTGCTTATAGAATTAAAAGAGATATTATTCCGGGCAGAGTAACAAATATTTGGTTTGAACCGAGAAAAACCGGGTCATACGACCTGTTTTGTGCAGAGTATTGTGGATTACAACATGCATTTATGATAACTGAGGTAAAGGTGCTAACGCAGGAAGAGTTTGATGAATGGTACATTGATACTACTGCAGTTGTAAAAGCTGCTGCTACACCAGGAGCTGAAGGCTTGCAAATTTTAAGGATGAATGGTTGTATTGCTTGCCATTCATTAGATGGTTCAAAACTAGTTGGCCCAAGTTATAAAGGAATTTGGGGGCACGAAGTTGAGGTTGAAAAAGGAGGACAGAAGCAAACCTTACTTGTCGATGCGGAATATATTAGGAACTCTATTTATAACCCTGATGAGGAAATCGTTGTTGGATACAGTAAAGGTTTAATGAGGTCATATCAAGGCGAACTTACCGATGAAGATATTGATAAGATTATAGTTTATTTAGAGAGTTTATCGGATAAGAAAGAGTAATCTTAATCTCCTTTTTATCATTATACAAAAAGGAGCAAAAAAACCTGGACAAAATCCTGTTTGCCGAAAGGCAAGAACGCTTCAACCTGCTCTAAAGCAAAAAAGATTTCTAGTCAAAAATAGGCAGGCCCTTTTTTCAGAATTCTAGTTTTTGTTTTATTCACACATTGCATGGCTTGCAATTTTGTCTTGCTCATGCACTATAAAAGCGTAAACCAGTAACCCGCATCTAATAATTCTGTGTTTAAAAATCAAGTAAAATTAAAGCAGCCTTCAGTCTCAAATACGGAAATTAAAGAAATGTAAAAAACGTCATGAGACGACTTGGGCTGCGCATGAAATCAAATTTGACGTTGATTTTAACAAAATGATTAGCAGCGGTGATTTGTTCACAGCCTTTTAGCTGTTCATAATTCTTTTTCTTTGTATGGCTGATAAAGAAAAAGATATGGAGTAAACTAAAACAAACTATCAATAATAAGTAATCCCAAAACAATTATCATAAAAGCATTTATTTCGATAAATGCTTTTTTAAATTGAATAAATTTCTTGCTTTTAAATAGTATTTGATAGAAAGAAATACTTATGAATACATTTAATATTATCAATAATACAAAGAGAATTTGTGATTGTATGAACCCGAAATAAGCAAGTAGCATGGATGTTAATGATGTTGAAATAATCCATGCAAATAAAATTCTTTTAATTTGGGCTTCTGAGAATAAACTATGAAATGTTCCCAGCCCGGCATTTTTATAATCTTCGGCATTTTTTATAAGTAACAACCAAAAATGTGGAATTTGCCACATATAAATAAAAAATGAAATAAAAATAATTTGAGGGTCTAGCAAGTATGCTTCACCTGAACTCCATCCAATCAATAATGGGGTAACACCAGTTAATGAACCAGGTATAACTGCAAAAACTGTTTTTTTCTTTAAAAGAGTATAAAGGCCGTTGTACCATAGCATATTTAACAGTCCTAAAATAGATGGAACGAATCCAGCCATGAAATAAAGAACCAGGAACCCTGCAATACTTAGAATTATTGAAATAATAAATCCATCAGTTGATGATATTAATTTCGAAGGGATTGGGCGATTCTTTGTTCGGTTCATCAAAGAATCGATGTTTCTTTCCTGAAATTGATTTAGAGCAGATGCTCCACCAGATAGAAGAAGTACTCCCAGGAAAATATATATTAGTTTAAAATCAATGTTCGATGTAGCAACAATATATCCGGTAATAGCTGAGAAAGATACAGCTAAAGAAACTCCCAAACGCATAAGTTTTGGGAGTGACCGGATAGTTCTTATTGCTAAATTACTTTTCAACTTTTTACTTTCTTTGCCTTTCTTCTTCCGATCATTAACCCAATGAATACAAGTGCAGCAATAAACATTATGATTGTTCCCGCAACTCTTGTTATGCTTAAAGTATAACTTTGCCCCTGCGGGTCGTAATTAAAACAATATTGCAATACCTTGTTGATCGTAGGTTTTGGCAAGCCTTGTTGAGCTTCAATTATTGCCATTTTTAAGTCAAACGGCAGAAAATCTAATCCATACAAATAGCGGGTAATCATTCCATCCGGACTAATAAGGACTATTCCGGAAGGATGCGAAAAATCCAAGCCTATTTCCATATACCTGAAACCTACAGCCTCGGTTATTGCATCAATACTTTCTTGATCACCTGTTAAATAAATCCAGTTATCAGCTTTCTCTTTTACAATATTATCAATGAAATTTTTCTTTTTCTTTTGTGCTCTATCTGGCGTATCTGTTACATCAAAGCTAATAGTTAGAATTTGATAATCCTTTCCAAGTTCCATATCAACTTTTTCTACAACCCGGGAAATTCCTTCTTGCAAAGGATTGCAAACTCCAGGACAGTTAAAGTATACAAATGATAAAATGGTTGGTTTATCAATCAATTCTTTTAGGGTAACCTGTTTATTGACTTCGCTGTTAAAAATCAGGTCCAAAGGAATAGTGTCTCCTAAATGTTCAATCCAACCAACTTCAACAATATCAGGATTAAGAGCTTGCTGTGCATTAAGATTAAATGTTGAAACAAGTATGGATGCAAAAAATAAAATGGCAATTTTTCTCATTTTAAATAATCTATAAGATTCCTGGTTCATTTTCGGCTTTTTGATAAATACCCGCGATCATTAAAGCGCCTCCCATAAGTGCCATATCCTTTAATAATGCAAACATGGCTATCATACGAGTCGTATCTTCAAATAGCTGCGGTATATGAATTGCAACAATGAAAATGAATAAGAGTAAAGCTAAAAGTAAACATGAAAGCTTTATGTACTTTTTAAATATAATGCTAATACTGGCTGCAATTAAAGCAATCCCGGTTAGTACAATGGTGAAGCTGGTCCCAGGAATAAAAGAATTTAACATTCCTGTAAAAAAATCAACCATAATAAAATGGTTTAATCCAAAAACTGCGAAAGGCAGTGCGAATAATATTCGTCCAACAGTTGTAAGATTTTTCATATGATATATTTTAAATTGATTTCGTTTAAGAAATTATTCAGTTAAAACATGATGTTCTTTAGCCTCATAACCAAGCTCAATAATAGCCTCTTTAACTTTAGTTATGTCAACTTTTGTAGAATCTAATTCAACCATTGCAATACCTTTTTCGTGATCGGCTTTTGAAGCATATACCCCGTCAAATTCGTCAAGTGTTTTTTGGACCGCATTCTCACAACCGGTACAGGTCATTCCTTCAATGTTTAATTCAATTTTTTGAACGTTTGCTAAAATTTCTTGAGTAGGTTCTTCTGCAACAGGTTCAACTTCTTGTGCAGTTTCTTTTGGAGCATTTTGACATGCAAATGCTAACACTAAAACCGGAATAATTAAAATTTTAAGTTTCATAAGGCTTAATTTAGGGTTTTAAGTACTAAAATCAGTTACTAAATGTATTAAAAATACAATATAAATCAAAGAAAGTTCAACGATCTCTTTCTTAAAACCGAGTAAATGAGATTGGCTACTAGTTTGTTAATTAGTTGAATTTATTTTAGTTGTGAAGGTTTTCCAAAGTTTAAGGTGAAATTCATAACTATTATTATCTTTTAGTATTTGTTTTCCAGCTTTTAATTCATCATTTGGATTTTTGCGGTATTGGATTTCCCGGTCATGTAAATATTTCCCTTCCGGATGAAATTGTATACCTAAAACATTAGGGTATTTTTTATGTGCTATAGCCTCAATTATTTTTCCATCCATAGATGTCGCAATTACCTTAAGGTTCATTCCTAAGTTTTCAATTGCCTGGTGATGATTACTATAAATAAGAGGAGTAAGGTTGTTTTTATAATCACCAACTATTGGTTTTGGATTGGTAATATTTATTTGATGAAAATTTCCTGAAAACAATGTTGAATCATTAACCAGGTTATTGTTGTAATTTCTGTGTTGAATATTATTCTCGGTTGCCAAAACTTCTTCAACCAGTTTTAAATTGTAGACTTCACTTGGAATATCCTGAATCATGGTTCCACCTGTTGCAATGTTCATTGTTTGCATTCCCAGGCAAATAGCATAAACAGTGTAACCTGGATTTTTCTCTAAAAGAGGTTCGTAATTTTTATTTTGTGAGCCCCCAAGCAGGTGAAATAAAAACGAGGCTTCAAAATAATGTCGATAAGGGTCGGTCATTCTGGTTAATAAACTCATTTGTTCTCCATAGATTGCAGGCGGTAGGTCTGGTCCTCCGAAAAATATAATTCCAGTACTTTTTAAAAAAATATCATTAAAAACCTGAGAGCAGGCGTTATCTTGATATAATTTTGACGGATCAATATCTTCCTTAATTTCAACTAGTTGTATGTTTTTTGTATTATTCTTTAGTAAAAAGTCATGAGAGTTTTTATAATCGTAAGTTTCTTTTTCGTGATAAATACCCAGAATATGAAAATCTTCGATTTCAACAATCTTTTTATCGATTAAATTAGTAAAAAGCTCTAAATTGTATTTAGTTGGATGAACCAAAACAATTTTATTGTTCTGAGCAAATAGTTTTATCGAGAATAAAACAGCTACGATTATTAATATGATTTTTTTTCTCATGATGTTATTGATTATAATAAGTTTTATAAAAATAAAAAATCCCTGGACATTACGGTCAGAGATTTAAAATTTATTTACTATCTTAGTTTATAACATCATTTTAGGTATTCCAACATAATAGAGATCAAAACCTCCCAATCCTCCAGGTCTGTTAGAAGAAAATAGCATCACATCGTTTATATAATTATCTAAATAAATACAAATTGGTCTATATTCATCATATTCAGTATTAATTTCTTCTCCAAAATTTATAGGGTCAGACCATATTCCATTATTATATATTGAATAATAAAGGTCAAATCCGCCAAATCCACCATCTCTATCAGAAGCAAATATCATTAAATTTCCATTTATATAGGGACATTTGTCATCAGAAGAACTATTTAAATTGTCAATTGTATTCCAGGCAGGAATTTCTTCTGTTTCAAGCCAATTAATTATTGAACTGGAAAGTTCAACATAGTATAAATCATAATTTCCATCTTTATCGGAACAGAAAAACATTTCATCTAAATATCTGGTAAACGTGGGATAAGCTTCATTATATTCCGTATTTAATTTATCAAGCCGGGCAGGATCACCCCAAGAGCTATCCCAGGCATATTGCGTTATATAGTTTATATCTAAATTTCCATTGGAGTCTGAGGCGTAAAAAAATATTTCATATAAATAATCTTTGCTGAATAAAGAATTAGGCCCAAATTCATTAAAAGAAGTATTTATTTTGTCAAATGCATTATCATAATAACTATTACTCGTATTTGATGCTATAAAATATGCTTTATTTGAGATTTGATCAAAATAATACTCTGCATAAAAATTGATAATGTCGAATTCTTCTCCCTGGGTATTTCTGTTTGATGAAAAAATATAGGTAAAGTTTTGTTTAAGGTATCCATAAGAGGAATTATAATCATCATATTCTGAATTTATACTTTCAAAATTTATGGGAGATGTTGAAAAATATCCTTCTATTATCTCACAATCTTCTGAGCAAGAATTTAATATTAAAGCTAAGCCTAACACAATAATGACTAAATGGTTTAATGATTTCATAATTACAATATTTTTATTATTCATGCCCAACTAATTGATGTGTATTAAGCTTTAAAGGTTGCTTAAAATAAATTATTAAAAAACCCGGAAAGTTGATTCCGGGCTGTAAGAGATATATTGTAAAACAAAATTCGTAGTAAAATTAATATTTGTTTCTAGGTCTTCTTTGCCTTCCTCCTTCTTCACGTTCGTTTGCTTGTTTAACAACAATTTGTCTTCCATCTATTTCAACTCCGTTTAAGTCTTCAATGGCACGTAGAGCATCGTCATCATTTGGCATTTCTACAAATCCAAAGCCTTTTGAGCGTTTGGTTTCGCGATCAAAAATAATTTTTGCTGAAGAAACTTCACCGTATTCTCCAAAAATTTCCTGCAATTTTTCACTTTGAACTTTATAGTTCAAGTTTGCGATAAAAATGTTCATAGTAATAAAAAAAGTTTAATAAATAATAGTTGTTTTAGGCGAGTAAAAAATATAGAATGAACATGTCATACTTAACTTAATGCTCAGCTTATAACATATCAAATATACATGAATTTAAACTTAAATTCCACTCTGTGTATAAAAATTATTCGTTAATTTTAATTAATAATCAATGAGATATAATTAAAGTTGAGATAAAGTATCACCTTCAGGTTTTAATATTGAGTAAATATAACAGTCCTGAATTATGTTACTTTTTACCAGTGATTTTTTTGGTTTCTCCCGGCCTCTATTTAGTAGATTACCTTTCTCTTTCATAGGAATTTGTTTAGAAAAATACCCTTCGTCAAATCCAATACCGCCGGCAAAGATATCTCCCCATCTCTTTTTCCCATAGACGCACGCAAATTATGAACCATATGCCGAATTGGATGATAACGCTTATGACCCAATTGACACTGGATTTATTTTGTTGCAGAACTTTTTTTGTTGGCAGTTAAAAGGAGTATAGTTATAATCCAGTATAGAAATGGTAGTTTTAATTTATGCATTACTTTACCACGCTTTAGAGTAATTCTTGTTTTGCATGGCTTACATACATATTGTCCCTTGTCTTTTTCCAATAATGATCTTTTCCTCCATATTTAGGGCAGGTAACTCCTACATGACCCCTATATTCTCTGAATTTTTCCTTACAAATTAGTTCATCGGGGAATTTTTCAATGAAATTTATTAACGACATAAATTGTTTTTTTAGCAAAAACAATAAATTAGGTAAACAGGCGGATATTGATTTTTTATTTTTCCCCACAACTATTTAAAGTGATCCAAGATTGACTTCTACCTCTTTGTTAATACACATATTCTCAGATGAACGTTTGATTTGTAATAAGAATGTTTCTAATTTAGACTCAATTATTTGAGGAAATCCCTGCCCATCGCATTCAATTGTCAAAAATGGAATTTCAGTTTTTTCAGTTAAGTTCTCAGGAATTAAGTAAGGTATTCTTAACTCATCTTTGATTTCTTTCTTGCTTCCTAAATTCATATTAGGTGAACAAATAGCTTCAGCTACCCTGGTTTGTAAACATCCAAAGGGCCCAATATTTATTATTCCGGCAAATTTTTCATATCCATAAGCGAGTGCTGTTCCTAATGTTAATGCTGGTTCTCCAGTAGATTCAAGAGGTAGGGCATGTAAACTATGTTTTACAATATTGTATACGGAAATGTGATCTTTACTGATAAAACCAGTTTTTAAAAGAATATTTTTATATTTTTTCTCAATTTGACTTATAAATTGTTCTCGTAATAACCTACCAATTTTTTTAGGAAAAGATATTTCAGGGTTGAAAACGTTTTTTCTCCATGCATAATCAATATATTTTACCCACTCTGAAATATATGAATCTTTTAAAATAAACCCATGTTTCCCAAAGTAATGGTTTAAATAGTTATGTGCAAATTGATTATGCCTCACAAATATTTCACCTGTTAAAGCGATTTGTCTGAAATTAGATATAGGGTATTTGAAGTAGATACTCTTTTCGATGTTGTTGCTAAACAGTTTTAGCGCATTTTTAAGATTTTTAAAATCTGCCGCAATATTTTTCTCAAGTAAAGAAAGCTGATTGTTAAATATTTTTAGTCCTTCATCACTATCTATAGCGTTTGCTAGAATACCCGATCTAACATCCTCTAAAACATCGTTTAAAATGACTGACTTAATTGAACGAATTAAAAATTTGTTGGAAAAACCCACATATCCCTCTTCAGATGTAAGAATTAAAACCGCAACATTTTTAATTTTTTCTTTTTTAATTATATTTTTCAAGACTACCGGATATTGACCAACTCTACAAGCACCGCTACCTCCAATCATTAAAACTACTGTCTTTTTTTCACCTCTTCGATTTTTCTTAAGATAATTCATCATTGAACCAGCAGATAAAATAATTGGCAAGCATTCTTTGCCGGTTGTAAAATTTAAACCGACATTTAGATCCTCCTCTGTGATCTGAGGTAATGATTTAGCGTTATACCCTAAGCTTTTCATACTTGCAGCAAAAAGCCTTGATGCCATGTAACCCATTGCTGGTATTACTATTTCGACTTCTCCATCTTTTAGATCAGAATAATTACCATAAGAATCGACAAATTCTAATGTTCCGGATTGATTAGAAATACTGGCAGGCCGAAATAGGTCCATCTTCTTTAATGATGGATTATTCTTTAACTTTCTATAGTTTTTAACCACATCTATAAATGCGTCGATTCGGGTATTTATCCCTGCATCAGCTGTATGTTTATCAAGCTCTAAAGTAAGGTTTGGTTTCAAACCCATAATATCTCTAAATTGTGGAATAATCATTGAATCAGGGCCACAAGAAAAATTCGTAATGTAAACGGGAAATAATTGATTATGCCTTTTAATAAACTTGGCAGCTCGCAATATTCTTTTTCCGGCCTCCCATGACTGATAAGAGTCTATTGTTTCATTGGAATTGTCAATGATATCATAAGGAATTACCTTATATCCTAAAGATGCTAGTTTTTTAGGAATGCCCATATTAGCCATTTCTGAAAATGCATTATAATCTCGTCCAATTAATACAATGGCTGTTTCATTGGGATTACTTTCTAAATTTTCGATGAGAGATTTTCCCAAAGTATATAATTCCTGTTCAACCTTTTCTTGATATGAGACTGCAGCATCAAATGCTCTATTTATTATAGTTTTATTCGAAATCCCTATTTTTTCGCCAATATCTATGAAAACTTTCTTCTGATGATTATATCCTTTAATGAAATTTAAATAAGGATTGATAAGGGTTTCTCTTTTAATTTTATTTTTGAATGCTTGATAAAGAATATTTGATTCCTTATTCACAAATACACAAGTTGCACAAGTACCTTTTGAGTCTTTTTCAGATCCTTTAACCGGCATTTCATATATTTGCGGTATAAAAAAGTAATCTGGCTGCTTTGAGATTAGATCAGCAAAGAGATTATGTGCTAATTCAACAGGATAACAAAATGAAGAGTAGAGATTATCATTATTACATTTACTTTTATTATCCGGAAGTAAAACCTGAAAACCTAATTTTCTAAAAAAAGTGTAAAATAATGGGAATAATCTGTTTTGCGTAAATGACTTATTAAAACCTATAGACTTACCAGTATTTAATAAAGATTTGACATGATTAAGTGCAAAAATACGCTCCATTCGGTCTTTAACGAAATCTTTTTCTTCCCATTCATTTTCAATAGTATCGAGTTTGTTATAGTACTTATTGCATGCACCTCCAAATGGAATTAGCTTATCTTTTATACTAAATACATTGATGGTACATTTTCGATTACATTTGTTTGTCCTATCATTGCATATAAAGGATTTTTTCAATGCAATCTTTGTATCTAATAATGATTCAAAACTAAATGAATCTTTTTTGGTATTTCCAATTTCAATGTCCTCAAAAACTTTAAGAGCAGCACCATAAGCTCCCATAAGTCCGGGAAATGGAGGTACGATTATTTCTTTATCTGTAACAGCAGCCATTGCAATAGGGATTGATTTATTGTAGGAAACACCTCCTTGCATAAATATTTTCTTGCCGATTTGTCTTTTTCCTTTAACACGATTAGCATAGTTAAGGCAAATAGAGTAAACTAAACCAGCTGATATATCTTCTTTGCTGAAGCCTTCTTGAATGGCTCTTTTTATATCAGAACCAATTAGTGCAGAGCATTGATCACGAAAATTAATGGGATTTTTTGAGTTTAATGCAGTGGTTTCAAGTTGATTTAATTCAATTCCTAGTGATTCATAAGCAGCTTCTTCTATAAATGATCCAGTACCTGCGGAGCAGGCTTCATTCATTGCATAATCTGAAGGAACCTGATTATTAATGAACATATATTTGGCATCCTGTCCACCTATTTCAAAAATCGTATCAACAGTAGGGTCAAAATGAACTGCTGCTTTTGCATGTGCAGTTATTTCGTTGTAAATAGAATTTGTATTAGAATATAATGCTGATATATGCCTTCCGGATCCAGTAATACCAATTCCAACTATTTTAATTTCGTTTTGTATTTGATCAGAAAGAGATTTATATACTTTTCTTGAAGATTCTATTGGATTTCCATTCGTGTACAGATATTCCTTTGCTATAATTTTTTTATCATTTAAGTTGATCGCAACACCTTTTGTCGTAGTTGACCCAACATCTATACCTATAATACACTCACTATTAGGTATGCCAATATATTGAGAATCACATTTAAATATTACTTTATCTTTATAATGGTTTAAAGGTTTATGAAATGAAAATTGCGATTGTTGTGTTATCTGTATTGGTTTATCTATGGAATAATTTATGCAATCATTCGTTAGTCCATAATAGGCAGCACCTATTGCTTCAAAGAATGTTGCTTCATCAGGTACAACAAGTTCAACGTTTTTTTTCCTTAGTAAACTAATAACAGCCTTATTTTGACTAACGCCACCTGTAACTAGGAATTTTTTGGAGCGTGATTTTTTAATTAATTGATAAATCTTATCAGAAATCATATCTGCTAATCCTAATATGACTTTTTCTTTTACAATACCTTTATTCAAAGCATGTGTACAATCTGATTTACAAAAAACAGAGCATCGTCCGGAAACATGATACGCTTCTTGATTAATATCCACATTTGAAGCTTGTTCCAGGTTAACATTCATACGTTTTATTTGCTGTTTGAAAAACTCACCGGTACCTGAGGCGCATTGGTTATCAGATATTTGTTGTTGAACTTTATACTTTTCATTAATTTTATATAGAATAAAAGTTTCTGCACCGAGATTTGTAACTCCTTCAATACCCTCATATTTATAGCCTAAAAGTTCTAATGCAGATTCTATTGCTTGAACTTCTGAGATATTAATCAGGTCAATATTATTTCTGGAGCTTCTTCCGGTAATAATGACAGAAGTATTCTGCGATGCGTTTTTATCAATTAAATCTAGAGTTTTCTGCAAAGGATCTCCATTATTTGTAATTGATTCTTTATTCGAGACTTTAATTGTATCATTAGCCAAATATTTTAGTTTTACTAAAGATATTGTGGAAGCACCAATGCAAATTCCAATGGCATTGTGGTTGTAAACCGGATTTTCTTTGTTTGACTTGTAAAATAAAGTTAAATCCGTAAGGTTACTTTTTTTCTTTTCTTTAACTAGAGTTTCCATTTTAGTTTTTTCTTAACTTACGCGTCTGACGCTATTGTCAAATCGAGAATAAAAAAATTAAGCTTTAAGCCATTTTTCGATTACCATGTAAATTACTCTTTTTCGGTTTTCAAAAAAATCGAGAAATTCATCATCTTTTTTGTTAAATATATGTTCCATTAGCACTGGTTTACTTAGCAGTGGAAATATTGACATTCCCATTACATTAGTATACAAGTCTTCCAAATTAAACTGTTTTATCAAGCCCGTTTTAATCTCGTGATCTATTTGATTTTTTAACTTTTTAATATTCAGGTTCATTTGTCCGAATATTTCGATTATTGGACCGGGTTCCCTTTGAAGTTCCATTATAAGAAATACTGGAATTGATGGATTTGATATCACTAAATCAATATATTCATCTATAAAATTTTTAATTTTTTCAAGAATCGTTATTTCTGATTCAATTAGATTTGTCAAACTTGGGATTATTTTAGAACCAATAATTCTAGAAAAAACAATGTTGAATAACTGCTCCTTACTTCTATAATAATAATTCAAGGATGTTCTACTTATTTTTGCTTGTGTAGCAATCATTGACATGGTTGTTCTGGTTACTCCATTTGTTAAAAACACTTCTTCAGCTGCATTTATTATAGACTCCTCAGTCGTAGGTTCTTTATAGTTTTTTGACATGTTGGTTTGACATTAATGTTTGACAAATATATACGTTTTTTGTAAATAAAATATTTTTATTTGTAAAAAACATATATATCACTGATTATTAGCGGTTTATTTTTATTTGTAATGTTAATTCATTGTCTGGTAGCCATTTCTGCACAAGAATAAGGAAACTTATCTCGAAAATTATTCCGTATTTCTTTGTTATTAACATTTTTAAAGAGCTCTTTAATATCTTGTTTTTGCCGGTTTCTTAATACTATGTTTCCCAGGTTAATCATAAGTAAATGCTTTGATGCTAATGATAGCAATTAATTCATATTTTTATAATGATAGAAATTGTTAAGTTTTGTTAATTTTATATTGGAAATCAGATATTTCTATAATTTAGCATTTATGAGAAAACCAGCCATTCGATTAGTGATTTTTTTAGGTGTAGTTTCCATTATTGGAATAATCGCTTTACAGGTTTATTTTTTCCAGATAACATTTAACAATGAAGAGAGAAAGCTGGACCAAAAGATTCGCATAGCACTATGGGATGTTGTTGAACAAATTTATGAGCTCAATGAAATTAATTATGTTGGTGATAATCCTGTTTCACAAGAATCTTCCGATTATTTCATAGTTAATGTTAATGATTTTATAGATGCTGATGTACTCGAACATTATTTGGTAAAGACTTTTGAAAAACAAAATGTTAAACTTGATTTTGAATACGGAATTTATGATTGCCAGTCAGACGAAATGATTTACGGCAAATACATTAATTTAGGACAAAAAGAAAATAAGCCAACAAGAATAGAGTTACCAAAACATGATGAGTTTATATATTATTTCGGAATCCATTTCCCTTGGAGAAACCAGTATATTTTAGGGAATATAGGTAGTATTTATATTCTATCCGGTATTTTAATATTTGTAGTTTTGTTTTTAGGATATGCTTTAATAGTAATTATGCAACAAAAAAGATTTTCTGAGTTGCAAAAAGATGTTGTTAATAATCTAACACATGAGTTTAAAACTCCGCTATCATCAATTGTACTGTCATCTGATGTTTTAAATGAAAATGAAATAGTAAAGGAGCCAGATCGCATAAAAACTTATTCCGGAATTATTAAAACCCAAGCAAATGCTTTATTAAAGCATATCGAAAAAATACTTGGAATGAGCGAACTTGAGAATATGGGAGGACTAAATAAGAAAAATATTAACCTACATGAATTACTGGCAAATGTTATAGATAATGCTACCTGGAGGGCTAACAATACAAACGGTAATATAATTATTGAGTTAAAAGCAAAATGTTGTATTATTTGTGCTGATGAATTTCATTTCACTAATTTGATTATAAATCTAGTTGACAATGCTTTAAAATACTCGGGAGTTAACCCTGAAGTAGAGATTTCTACTGAGTCAGATAAAAAATATTTATTTTTAAAGATAAAAGACAATGGACCCGGAATTGAAAAAAAATATCATAAAAAGATCTTTAAGAAGTTTTTTAGAATTCCAACAGGAAATGTACATAATGTAAAAGGATTTGGTTTAGGATTAAGTTATATTTCAAGTATAGCAAAAAGCCATAGGTGGAAGTTGAAATTTTCAAGTGAGTTAAACCAGGGTAGTGAATTTTTAATAATAATTCCTTTGATTGATCCCGATTGTGAATAAGATTCCCAAAATATTATATGTAGAAGATGATGAAACCTTGAGTTTTATCACAACCGATAACCTAAAACGAAAAGGTTTTGAGGTAGTTAATGCAACAGATGGAGTAAAAGCATTTGAGTTTTTTACGAAAGACATATTTGATTTATGCCTTTTTGATGTAATGCTTCCTAAAATGGATGGATTTGATCTTGCTCATAAGGTGAGAGCTGTTAATAAAGAAATTCCAATTCTTTTTATAACTGCAAAGACATTGCCTGAAGATCGAATCAAAGGGCTATTATTGGGTGCTGATGATTATATTGTAAAACCTTACAATATGGAAGAACTTATTTTAAGGATTAAGGTTTTCTTAAAACGTAAAAAAATTATTGTTGATGATTCCGGAAATAAAAAGATTAAAATTGGAGAAACTGTTTTTGATACAGAAAACCTGAAACTGAATATAGGAAATTCGGAAAATAATTTGACATATCGTGAGGCTGAACTCTTAAAGTTTTTTATAGAAAATAAAAATGTGGTAGTTACAAGAGAAAGGATTTTGAATGTATTATGGGGTGAAAACAATTATTTTGCCGGTCGTAGCCTGGATGTTTTTATAACGCGATTAAGAAAATATTTCAAAACAGATTCCTGTGTGACCATTGAAAATAAACATGGCGTTGGATTTATTTTTAAATTAAAAGAATGATAAGATTTACTTTATTTTTGTAGTTCAATTTCTCAATTTATGATAGAAAAAATTACAAGCCTTCAGAATCCTAAAATAAAAAACATTGTAAAACTTCAACAAAAATCTTCGGAACGACGAAAGCAGAATTTAATTGTTATTGAAGGGTTAAGAGAATTAGTTTTAGCTTTAAAAGCAGGATTTGAATTGAAATCAGTTTATGTATGTCCGGATATTTTGAAGCAGAAATCGATTTCTAAAGAATTAAAACCAGAGAATGGATATTTTGAAATAAGCAAAGAGGTATATCAAAAGTTAGCTTATCGTGATTCAACAGAGGGAATTATTGCTATGGCTCAACCAAAATATAATGGTCTGGATGATTTGAAACTTCGAAAAGACCCTTTTATTATCGTACTTGAATCCGTTGAAAAACCCGGAAACTTAGGAGCAATTCTTCGTACAGCTGATGCAGCAAATGTAGATGCAGTAGTAATTTGTGACCCTTTAACCGATATTTACAACCCAAACACTATTCGTTCCAGTGTGGGATGCGTTTTTACAAATCAGGTTGTTTCAACAACTTCAGATGAAGCTATTAAATGGTTCGGGAAGAATAATATAAAAACATATGCGGCAGCGTTAACGGCTAAAAACTTCTATCATGAAACCGATTTTACAGGTCCGTCTGCAATTATTATGGGAACTGAAGCAAATGGTTTAACAGATAAATGGTTGGATCAAACAGACGAACAAGTAATTATTCCAATGAGCGGAGAAATAGATTCGTTGAATGTTTCTACATCTACGGCAATTTTAGTTTTTGAAGCAATGCGACAGCGAAATTTTTACAAATAAAAAAAAACTCCAACAAAAATGTCGAAGCTTTTTTTGGGTGGATGATGGGAATCGAACCCACGACCTCCGGAACCACAATCCGGCGCTCTAACCAACTGAGCTACAACCACCATTTTTTCGGATTGCAAATATAAACAAGAATTTTAATATTTTCCAATATTGAATTAAAATATTTGTAACAACTATGCATAATAATCTGAAATAAAAGCTTAAAAAAACTTAATTTGTTTTTATTTTAGCAGTTAAAGCTTAATTTTGGGCTCAAATTTTAGAAAAGTGTTAGGGCAAAGAAGATACGTAAATAACGTTACGGGTTTACAGGCAATTAATATTCTTCGATTTCTTACATTCCTTATCATTTCAATAGTTTTTACAAAAATTGGACTATCAAAAGATGAGATTGGAATATTTGAAGTTTCATTATTTATTGCAACTCTTTCCAGTTTTTTCTGGGTAAATGGATTTATCCAGGCTTTTTTACCTTTGTTTAAAAGCAATAAAACATTTGGTGATAAGGAACAACTTGCCGGAACAAAGTCCCCGGAAGTTTTTAATATTTATGTGATATTGATTTTCTTTAGTATAATCGTATTTTTAATAGGATTATTGTTGAAGAATAATTTATCAGTATTCGGATATAGGGGAGATGTCCCGTTTCTAAATTTAACTCTATGGTATTTACTTTTAAGTAGTCCTGCAAACTTGGTAGAATATATCTATATGGTTCAGGATAAAAATGGAAATACCTTAAGTTACGGTTATATAACTTCTGTTTTACAACTTGTAGGAGCTATTCTTCCTGTCCTTTTAGGATATGATGTAACCTGGTCGATTAGAGGATTAATAGCTGTTTCTATCATAAAAAATATTTGGCTGATTACGCTTTTGTATAATTATTCTGAAATAAATTATTCATTTTCATTCATTAAAGAAGTATTAGCATATTCCGGGCCAATTATTCTAAGTGTTTTAGTGGGAAGTTCTGCACAATATGTTGATGGATTGGTGGTAACTTCTCATTATGGAAATCCGGAAGCCTTTGCCGTATTCCGTTATGGTGCAAAGGAATTTCCAATAGTAATTTATTTGGCTGCGGCATTAAGTTCAGCCATGTTGATAGAGTTCTCTCAAAAAGAGAAGATTGGAGAGACATTATCGCTTATAAAAAAGAAATCGCTACGAATTATGCATTCTATGTATCCGGTTTCTATGATATTACTTTTATTTGCCAAGCCGATTTATATTGGTATGTTCAATCCCGAGTTTCACAGAAGTGCCGATGTTTTTGTGGTCTATATTCTGGCAATTTTAAGCAGATTACTTTTTCCCCATACGATTGTAATAGGTTTAAAGAAAAGTAAGATTTTATTTTTAACTTCAATATTCGAATTGGTTGGAAATATCATATTAAGTTTATTTTTGGTTGAGGAATATGGTGTGGTTGGTGTGGCTTTAGCTACCGTAATTATTTATTTTGTTTCGAAAGTTGGTTTAGTTGCCTATACATATTTTAAATTAGGAATAAGCCCCCAGGAGTATATTCCGGTAAAATGGTATGTATTTTATAGTATTCTGTTAGGAACTTTATTTGTACTTCTTGACAGAAGAATAATTGTAATTTAAATTGACAAATATTCAGATTCAATTAACATTTTGACATGTTTTTAAGTTGAATTTATAATGGGTATATTTTTTGATTGAATAGTTCAAACAAATTTAAAAGTATCATGAATATAGGAAGATCATCAAATCCGGCATTATCGCGTTCGGTCTTTAACACACAATCATATACAGCTTCATATACTGAAGTTATGACATTAAATGGAACCATAAATAAATCCCTAGCGATGTTATTATTGGTTATTGTAGGTGCAATGTATACATGGAAAATGTTTTTTGGTGCAGCAACGATAGAAGCAGGCGCTGCACTGACATCTAAATGGATCATGATTGGAGGAATAGGAGGTTTTATTTTTTCATTAATAACCATTTTTAAGAAAACATGGGCTTACATTACAGCTCCAATTTATGCAATACTGCAAGGATTGTTTCTGGGAGCAATTTCTGCATTCTTTGAAGCTCGTTATCCGGGATTAGTTATGCAAGCGGTTGCTTTAACCTTCGGAACCCTCTTCGTAATGCTGATCGCATATAGAACAGGTATGGTAAAAGTTACTCAAAAATTCAGAGCAGGAATAATTGCAGCAACCGGAGCTGTGGTTTTAGTTTACTTTATTTCGATTATTTTTTCCCTTTTTGGTGTTAACAATTTAATAATTCATAGTAACGGTGCTTTTGGAATTGGAATAAGTGTGGTTATTGTTATCATAGCAGCGTTGAATTTAATTTTGGATTTCGATTTTATAGCAAAAGGGTCACAGGCCGGCTTACCAAAATATATGGAATGGTATGCGGCATTTGGATTAATGCTTACTTTAATTTGGTTATACATTGAGATCTTAAGGTTACTTTCAAAAATTGCAAGTAGAGACTAAATTAATCGTATCGTAATAAATATAGAAAAGAGGCTTCTCCAAAAAGTCTTGGTGTTCTTTGTGCCTGCTTTGTGAAACTTTGTGGTATAATTATAAAAGACTGTTACACAGAGAACCACAAAGACGACACAAAGTTACTCAAAGTATAAAGGCACATTCTTAAGCAAGTAATATTTTGAATATCAGATAATTATTTGTATATTTAGATATAACAAACCCCGAAAAGTGCCAACAACACATAA
>JANQHE010000061.1 GCA_028282785.1 Bacteroidales bacterium
GTTGAGAATGCTATTTTGCATGGTATAGCAAATAAGAAAGATGGCAAGGGAAAAGTTGAAATAGATATAAAGGTTGAAGATAAAACACTGTATTGTGTGGTAGATGATAATGGAATAGGCAGGGAAGCAGCAAGAAAAATCCGAAGGAAAAAAAATATAAGTTATAAATCACTTGGGACCAAAATTACTGAGAAAAGATTAGATGTAGCTAATACGTTATATAATAGAAAAATACAAATAGAGTATATCGATAAGTATAATGATGAAGGTAATTCAAGCGGAACAAGAGTTGAAATATATATACCATTTATGGTTTAGGAGTAATTAAAAAGAGCTTAATAAAGTTTCCTTATGTTATTTCATAATCAATTTTTTCAAACAATTGTGAATTCTCTTTATATTTTTCGTCAAAAAAATCCAAAAGTCATTTGTTAAGTTTTTAAGATTATGTAACTTGTATATAAAGCTAAGAACGTGACTTTGATAAGTTAAATTTAATCTGGATTTTTTTATTGAAAAATAAATGGAAGACTTATTTATAAATTACACAAACTCAACACCTGAAATAGATTTTAAACAATCAGGTTATTTAAGTATTAAAGGAAGATCCTTACCTGAAGATCCCCAAAAATTTTTTGATCCTTTGTTTAAATGGATAAATGAACTTGATTCGGAACAGGTTGATATTCAGATTAAGTTGGAATATGTAAATACCTCA
This sequence comes from Bacteroidales bacterium, assembly GCA_028282785.1. Taxonomy (GTDB): domain Bacteria; phylum Bacteroidota; class Bacteroidia; order Bacteroidales; family UBA12077; genus UBA12077. Next base: position 719 of record JANQHE010000061.1, read on the forward strand.
TCTTCCAAAAGAATTATAGAATTATTAAAACTGATTGATAATAATTCCAGGATCAAAAAGGTTGATATGAACTGGTACTATGAAATTGACGATTCGGATATGCTCGAATTTGGAGAAATGATCCATCATAGCTTAAGAAGAACAAAAGCAAAGTATATTGAATATGAGGATGATGAGGATTAACCCAATGAAATTTTCCCTGCTAAAATTTATTTTCTTCCAACAGAGTTTGCAAAAACCATAGCTACCATTCTGTATAATAAATGCCCAAACTTAGTATATGGCAGGTAAATGATTATAAACCATACGCATATTAAATGGAAAAAGTATAAGTGGTAAGCTATACCCCAATCTAAAAACCTTGCTGCTTGTACAACAACTCCGGATAATGTGAGTAAAAACATCGAAATTAAAAACAACCAATCGGCATAAGTATTATTTCCAAGATTCTCTTTATCAAATATTCGATTAAGAATCATAATTCCTAATCCAATAAAAAGCATAATTGCAGCTACATTACCTAATATCTTAAATGGATTTGTAATACCTAATGGATATTTATGAACTATCGTGGCATATATAGCAAATGCCGTAACAAATAATAGTAGAATAAAACCATAAAAAACGAGAAGGTGAGCAATTTTTTGTGATTTCTTATTCGAACATTTACTAAAATTAGAATGAAGTATAATCTCTTTTCTAATTGCAAATAAGTTTTTAATAAAGCTTCCTTTCGGTTTCAAATCAGGGTTTTGCATTTTTAAGTCTTTCCAAAAATTCCTTAATCCAATTATCCCTAAACCAATAGTTAAGAACCATAAAAAGGTAAAGGAGCTATTTAACCAGGCATGAGGAAAAAACTTTGAATAGTTTACAGGGCCTTCAGGTATTTGAAGGGTACCTGCTAAATATAATATTAATGATATAATAACAACCGGAATTAACAATGCGAAAGGAAACCATTTGGGATCATTCATTATTTTACCTAAAAATTTTGGCTTTGCATAATGTTGATATGAAATTTCGCGTACGGCAGAAAAAATATCAGCAGGTTTAACACCTCTGGGGCAATATGTACTGCAATCACCACATTGATGGCATAACCAAATATCAGTATTACCAATTAGCTTATCCTTCATTCCCCAACCAGCCCAAATCATTTCTTTACGTGGAAATGGTTTTTCTTCAGGTGCAAGCGTACAAACAACAGAACAAGTTCCGCATTGCATGCATTCATTCAAAGAACTTTTGCTTACTTCTTTTAGTTGCTTTTTGAATTTAATATCTGGCTGTATATTTATCATGGTTTAAAATTTCAGATTTCAGTCATAAAGTTAAATGTTAACTTCCAATTGCTTCCAGTGAGTTTCTATTCATTTTAACCGCTAAGGCACCGAGTCGCAGAGATTCTTAGCGTCTTTGTGCCTTCGCGGTGATTTTTTTATTTCAAATTTCAAGTTTTAAAGCTTAAACTAAAGTTCTTTAAATGGATTTGACCCTATCAATTCAATCTCTTCCACATAATCATTTATTATTTGTGGAATTTTTTCAAAATCAGTTATTTCAACAAATTCAGTTTTAATTCTTTCAGGTTCCAGCATCATGGTTTCTAAGGTTTCCTGGATATTTTCACCGCGAGTTTCGGTTAATTCACTTCCATGGATAAAATGGCATTGGTAATCATCACCAGGTTTACAACCAATTTGTAAAATACCGTCAAAACCTTTGGATAATGCATCCGATATCCATACTTTATTAATAGAACCTAAGCAACGAACAGATATTACCCTAACATAAGGGCTATATTTTAATCCTTTTTGCCCTGCCATATCAATAGCTGGGTATGCATCATTTTCGCATACAAATACTAAGATTCTGGGTTTTTCTTCAAATTCATCCGGAACTTCTACGGATTTGATCATTGCAGAAATACTATTGATTGAGTAATCAGTAAAGTTTATTACACGCTCCGGGCAAGACCCTAAACAAATTCCGCAACGGCGGCAACGATTAGGATTTGGAAGCGGAGTCCCTTTTTCATTTTCATCATATGAACCAAATGGGCATTCTTCTGTACAACGTTTACAATCAGTACAACGATCCATGAATAAATCAGGATATGATTTATCTCCCGAACGTGGATGCACAGATTCACCTCTTTTTGTAGCTTCAATGGTTTGAATAGCTTTTAGTATTGCACCTGATGCATCTGATTTGCTTGATGCAATATCCATTGGAGCTCTTAGACAACCTGCTGTATAGATTCCTGTTCTTCTTGTCTCATAAGGGAAACAAATAAAATGTGAATCAGAGAAATTATATTTTAACTCTGGTAAACCTTTACCCAAACGGTAACTCAAATTAAGGTCCTCAGTTCCATTTGGAACCATTCCTGTTGCTAAAACAATCATATCAACCGATAGTGAAATATCATCACCAATCAATGTATCCTTTACTTGAACCGAAATGTTATTTTTTTCCGGAATTACTTTTTCAATTTCACCTTTTGTGAAAAAGATTTGATCATCCTTTTGAACTTTTTTGTAGAATTCTTCATATAAGCCCAAAGTACGTATATCCTTATAAACGATAAATACATTGGAATCAGGGCTTAAATCTCTTATATATTTTGCTTGTTTTAAGCTTGTGCCACAACAAAAAGAAGAACAATAGGGCAGGTGGTTTTTATCTCTTGAGCCTGCACACTGTATGAATAATATATTTTTAGGTAATTCTTTATTAGTATTATTTTTAACAAACTCTTCAAACTCAACATTGGTTAGAATATTTGGTTTGCCATAACCCAAATGGGATAATTTGTTTGCATTGTAAGGTTGCCAACCGGTGGCTGTGACAATTGATCCAACCGTTATTTTTTCCTCCTTACCATTTAAAAGATGAACATCAAATTGTCCTGGTTGTCCTGAGATTTCTTTAATTGTTGTTGAGGTATGAATTTGAACCTTATCTAACTTTTCAAGTTCCTTTAGTTTATCTTCAATTTCAGGATTGATTAATTCATCGTATGGTGCAGCATATGGAATTTGTTTGTGAAGTTTATTTAACCAACCACCTAACTTTTCTTCTTTTTCAATGATATAAACCTTATAACCTGCTTTCGTTCCATCAATAGCTGCTGTTATTCCTGTAATTCCGCCACCAACAACCAAGATATCAGAACTTATGTTTTCTGCAATAAATGGTTTTGGGATTTCAGTATTCGTAACCTTTGTAATTGACATTCGAAGATAATCTTCTGCAGCCATTTGTGTATCTTCTTCGCCAGGTTCCATACACCATGCTACTTGTTCACGTATATTAGTTCGCTCAAGTAAAACATTTTCGGGAAAATCAAAAACTTCAGTTTTTACTCTGGGAGAACATGCTGCGATAATAATTCTGTCCAGGTTCTTTTGTTGAATATCGTTGTTAATTAAATCAAAACCTTCAACCGAACAAAGCGATGAATGATTTTTACATATAGTAACATTTTGTTCAGTTGCAATCTGGTTTAGCTTTTCGATATCTAAATTTTTGCCAATTTCGCACCCGGAACATATATATACGCCAACTTTTTTATCCATTAAAACTTAATTAAAAAATCCAAAATTCAGATAACAAATCTCAAACAAGCTCCAAATCTCAAGACCGAAATTCCAAACCTTCTTTTTTGAAGTTTGTGATTTGAATTTTATTTGTAATTTGGAGTTTGTCATTTGTAATTTTTATTGTATTGCTTTTACAGCTGCTGCCGTTGCATCTTTTACAGATGATGAAACATCCATTGGTTTTTTGCTGCACGCAACCGGTATTATACCTTCAATTTGTGTATCTGAAATAAATTGATTTTCGTTAGTATTCAAATTTAATTTAATTTCTGAAGGAACAATTCCAGTTGCCAGAACTACCATTTCAGCTTCATACTTTATTTTCTTTCCGGATAAAATATCTTCAGCCTCAAGAATCAGATTATTGTTTTCAACTTCAGTAATTTTACCTACTTTTCCTTTAACCAGTTCGATATTTTTATTCTCCTGAACTTTGATTAGAAAATCTTCGTTGCGGCCCGAAACCCGCATGTCGATGTAAAAGATCTTAACTTCTGTAGTTGGATACAGTTCTTGAATAGTAAGAGCATGTTTTAAGGATGCAGAACAGCAAACAGCTGAACAATAAGGTAAATGATTTTCATCGCGAGAACCTGCACATTGCACAAATGCTACCTTTTTTGGTTCAGTGTTATCGGTTAATCGGAGTAATTTATTTTCATTTACTCCATTAGATGCAATAAAACGTTCAAATTCAACATTTGTAATTATATTCTTCGAATCAGAATAATTTAAATTTTCAATTTTGGAAGCATCATAACTTTCCCAGCCTGTAGCTGTTACTATGGAGCTAACCTCAAGTTCTGTAATTTCCTCTTTAGCAGATAAATCAATAGCATTATATTCACAAGCTTCTACACATTTATTACATGATTCTTTTTTACAATACTCATCATCGATTTGATACTTAAAAGGAAATGCCATTTCATGCGGAAGATAGGCAGCCTTGGTTTTAGTAAATCCATAATTAAAATTATCAGGACGTTCTTCGGGACAAACTTCAGCACACTTACCACATGCAGTGCAGTTGTTTTTAATGTACTGAGGAGAAGTCTTAATTTTAACCTTAAAGTTTCCTTTTTTACCTGATATTTCTTGTACCTCAGATGAGGTAAAATATTTAATTTTAGGATTTTGTTTTATTCTTCGAAAATTAATTTCTAATCCACAAGTTGGCGGGCAAAGCTTTGGAAAATAATTATTGAATTTAACTACGTTACCACCCAGGTAAGGCATTTTTTCAATAAGAATAACTTCTTTTCCAACCTCTGCTATTTCAACAACTGTTGTAACTCCGCTAATACCTCCTCCAATAATTAAAACCGGTTTTTGAGTTTTATCCATGAAATAAAAATTTCCAATTTAAAATTCCATATTTCAGATTTATAATTTGAAACCTGCAATTTGAAATAATTGATTTATGTTAGTTCTTTAATATCTCTCTTTATCATTTCCCACTCTTCAGTTTCCGGATTCCATTTACAATTTGCAAACACTTTCCAATCTTCTTTCATTGCAGGATGGTCAGTTCTGAAATAATACCCTGGCCAACGAGTTTCTTCGCGGAATAACATGGTCCTGATATGAGATTCAGCTTGCCATAACCGGTGAATATTTTCCCAGCAGCGCATTAATTCATTTAAGTCTGATGCGGCTAATTTTTCGGCATCTTCTTTCATGAATTGCAAGAACTCAAGTCCTTTTTCCAATAATGCTTTTGAAGTTTTAAAGTTTACTGAAGCTCCACCAGCGTATTCGTCCATAATTTTCTGTAAACGGAACATAAACATCTTAGGTTTGATGAAATTGGGATTTACATCTTCATCATTAGCAAAATCTTTATATTCATTAAAAGTGGAAAGCGGTTGTAATACCTTTTCTTTTAGTTCATTGATTTTTTCTTCAGTAATATTTACATCTTCAGGATTATCAACTATGAAAGAAATGGCTGCTTTAGCAGCAATTCTACCTTCGGTAAAAGAACCGGAAGAGAATTTATGCGACGAGGCACCTGAAGCATCACCAGCAGCAAATAATCCTTTGGTTGTAGTCATATTATCATATCCCCAGAAATAGTCTTCAGTTGGAGCTAAATCTTTTGGACCACTTATCCAGGCACCTGAAGCACCCGAATGTGAGCTAATAAAATAAGGTTCGCAAGCAGAAATCTCCGAAGGAGTTTCTTCCGGAGAAATATTATGAGATGCCCAGTTTAATGCCTGGCTAACAGTCATATCCAGAAAATCTTCCCAGGCTTCAGATTCTAATTCTTTCATTTTGCGCTTTGCTTGTTTTTCATCCTGAATATCAGCCATTAATTCTTTGATAGCTTCTTCAGTTCTCATATAAATTGGGCCATTTCCTTCTTCTAATTCCTGAAGCATTAAATAGTTTCTAAGGTTAGCAGGAACAGGTTTTGAAGTTCCGTAAGGAGCCCAGTTTTCAAGCTCTTCTTTTCTGGTTTCCATGTAATTTTCACCTTTTGCATTGGTTGCTTTCGATTTGAAAAGTAAGAACCATGCACCAACGGGACCGTATGAATCTTTAAATCGAACAGGAACAAAACGAACTTCCTGGCATGTCATTTCAGCACCAGCTTTTAAAGTAAAGTAAGCACTAGCGCCTGAATTAAACGGAGGATACCAGGAGCGCCCTAATCCTTCACCAACAGATTTTGGGCGGAAAATATGAACTGCACCGCCCATAACATCCATCACAGCTTTAGCTTTAAAAATATAGAACTTATTTTCTCGAACACTAAATCCTGCAGCTCCAACACAACGGTCGCCATCCATAATAGGTTCAGTAATGAATACACGTTCTATATATTCACCATGATCTCCCAGCTCCTTTAGAGCATTTTTAGCAGCTTCGGAAACAATATTCTTATACGATTCACCATGAATCATAATCTGCCAACGGCCTTCGTTTACATAATTTCCTTCTTCATCCTTCCAAATTGGCAATCCCCACTTTTCGAATAAATGAACAGATGAATCAACGTGACGGGCAATGTTTGCAACCAAATCATCGCGTGCAATACCCATTAAATCGTTCTTAACATAGTTTATATAATCTTCAACCGTATTTTTACCATCTTTTAAACCCATATAAAGATTTATGGCTGAAAGTCCCATTGCTACAGCACCACTACGTTCCATTGATGCTTTATCAACAACAGTTACTTTTTTGTTATGTTTTTTTGCCCAGTAAGATGCTTCGTAAACAGCACCGCAAGCAGCCATACCACCACCCAGGATTAATAAATCGGTTTCTATAATTACTGTTTCAAAATCGTTTGTTATCATGATTCTTTAGTTAATGTTCAAATTACAAATCTTAAAAAACAATTAATACACAATATTTTAATTATCAAAATCCAAACTCATTTTGATTTTTCCATAATAGATGAGAATATTTTCTTGAGTTCAACTGCTTCTTGATATAATGTTTTCAAATTTTTACTATCGTTATCATATGTAGAATCATTAATTAGCCTAAGCCAATATGCACTTTCTTTTGATTCTTTTCTACATATTTTGATTCTCTGAACGAAGTCTTTTTTACTAAAAGATCCGTTCGCCTCAATATAATTTGCTCCAACCGACCCAGAAGATTTAATTAATTGTTTGATGTCATCTTCATTATAAAAATCCTTTTTTGTGTTTTTCATTTCCTGTACTATATTTCTAGCTAAAAGATATGTTCTTTCTTCCAAATTATAAACAGGCTTTTTATTTGTAGAATTGGTCATTGGTTATTAATTGAGTTTTGTATTTTTGGTATTTGTGATTTATTTTGTATACAAATCAGTTCCCAACGACTCTGGTTCAGTCCTTAATAAAGGATTTTTTAAATCATCGGTACCTGTTTGCATACCAGCATTGGGTTCAGCAGTTCCTTCCGGAGTAGTACGAATAGGAAACTTAAATCTTTTAATTTTTTTGTTGCGGAATTTAACCGACCACATAATAGAGTCAGTACTTCTTAAGGGTTGAACTACAGCTCCAAGTGGCATAAAATCTGCATATCCTCGTACCTCAATTGCTTGAGTAGGGCATATCTTAACACAACTATAGCATTCCCAACACATGTCAACTGCTCGGTTGTATGCTTTATTCTTTTCCTTGTCTAAAATCATTAGGTCATTTGGACATATATATTGGCATGCAGTTTTGTCTTGAGCCTTACATCCATCACACTTTTCATTAATTACGAAGCTAGGCATAATATTCGTTATTTTTAAGGTTAATCCACAAACATAATAAAATTATTCAAGTTACATAAGGCTTTGAGCTTTACTAAAATAGTTGATAATTTAAGATGCTGTTAAATTGTTGTAAATCTGATAATTATTTAAGGTATGGTTAAACGGGTGTCGAAAACTAGCACTTATTTAAAATGAGTATAAAATACTTAACCTTGTTAATTAAATAGTTATTTAAATAAGGGTTTTCTATTTTAATTTTCTTTAGTATTTAAATCTTGAAATTTGGGTAAGCATTTTTTAAAAGCTAAAATAAAAAAGCCTAAAAAATAAATCGCAACATTGAAAATTCTTCATCGGCGAATATGCCCATTGAAAAATCACTGGCATCAAAATAGTTGAGTGTGAAATCACTAGCACTTAACATATTTGAGATGTAAAGATAAAAAGCTAGTGTTACTAAGAAAGTTCAGTAAGTTATAAACTGAACTTTTATCAAATAATCATTTATTTGTTTTATTCATATCTTAAAGAATTTACAGGATTATCCTTAGCAGCCTTTAATGATTGATACCAAACTGTTATTAAACTTACAACTGATACTGCAACAGCGGGAATTATAAAAATCCATATATTTAATTCCATGCGGTTAGCAAAATTATTAAGCCATTTATTTAAAGCATAATAGATTGTTGGAACTGCCAATAAAAAAGAAATAGCCAGTAGTAATATGTAGTTTTTAGAAAGTAAAGTAAGGATTTGCTTAATGCTAGCACCTAATACTTTACGAATTCCAATTTCTTTTTTTCTCTGTGCAGCTGAAAATGATGATAAACTTAAAATTCCAAGCATAGTTATACATATCGCAAGTAATGAAAATATTCCAAATACTTTTCCAAACTGGACTTCTGATTTATACTGATTTTTATAGAAATCTTCAAGGTAAAAATATTCAAAAGGATTCCCCGGGAAGAACTTATGGAATTCGCTTTCTATTTCTACCTGTATTTCTTCTAAATTACTCGTATTATCTAATTTAATTGAAAAATATCCATTATATTGTTGCGCTAATCTAAAAATTTGTGGCTCAAAATCAAGTCGAGGTGATTCCTGGTGAAAATTTTCAATTACACCAATAATTGTATTTTCTATTTCTCGGATCAGTATTTTTTCTCCAATCGCTTTTTTAGGTTGTTTAAATCCTAAAAGCTCAGAAGCTGCGAGGTTGATAATAACACAATTCGCATCTGCGGTGTAATTTTCGGAAAAATTTCTTCCTTCAATAAAAATATTTGAATACACACTGGCAAAATTATTATCTACTTCGGTTATTCTGTAATTTTTACCTGCAGTTGGTTCGTCATTAACTTTTCGAATACCACCACGATTAAACATGTTATGTTTTCCCGGAATTATAGATGAAAAAGCAATGTTTTTAATAAATGGGTACTTAAAAATTTCTTCTTTAAAGGCCTTTCTTTTACTTAGTATATCATTACCTCCAATTCTTGGTGTATTTATTACCAATACATTACTTTTATTAATTCCGGTCTCCTTAGATTTTAAATATTGCAACTGTTGGTACACTGCAATAGCTCCTGCAATTAACAAGACTGCCATAAAAAATTGAAATATTACCAAAATCTTACGTAAAAGTACTGCTCGTTTAGATCCTGTGAATCCGGATCTTAATGTTGTAGTAATTTTTTTGCTCAATATTCCCCAAATAGGATAGGATCCGGCAAGTAAAGTTCCAGTTAAGAATAGTATTAAGATATTTTCCCAAAACCATAATTTATTCCACATAAAGTAATTGATCGGAATTTCAGTGAGATTTGAAAATATCGGAAAAAAAGCTTCGATTAGAAATAAAGCAAAGACTAATGCAATTGAATTAATTAAAATTGATTCAAATAAAAATTGCTTTATTAATTGCGGTGAAGTGCCTCCTAAAACTTTTCTTAAACTTATCTCAGATGATCGTTTTATGAATCCTAGAGTGAGTAAATTAATAAAATTTATCCATGCAATTAATATAATAAACCATGAAATAATGAAAAGAAATTTTATTGTGTTTTTATTTCCATTAGCCTTTAATTCATGCATATAATGGGATGAAAGGTGAATGTCTTTAACAGGTTGAAGTTTGTATCCAATTTCTATCTTATAAGCTTCCATAAATTCATCCAACTCTTCATTGATGAATTTTTCAATTTTCTGATTTAATTGTAAAAAATCGACATCATCTTTTACTTTTATATAAGTATAAAATCCACTATATACCCAACCAAATGTATTTACATTTTCTCCTAGCTGTTTTTCCCAGTTAATGTAAGATAAAAGAATATCAGCAACGAAATGCATATTTTTTGGTTGTGATTTAAATACTCCGGTTACTTTGAAAGCCTGGTTGCCATTTAATTTTAGTGTTTTCCCAATTGGATTATCATTTCCAAAATACTTATTGGCGATTTTGTCTGAAATAACCATTGTATTAGGTTCGTATAATAAACTATCCGTAGATTTATTAATTATCCTGTACGAGAATAGCTCTATAAAATTTGGCTCTGCCCAAAACATATTTTCTTCTCTAAATGATTTTTTGTCAATTGTCAAAACTCCGTCCAAACGAAATGCCCTTGCAGATTTTTCTATTTCCGGAAACTTATCTGTAATGGCTGGCCCAACTGATGGACTGGCAGAAGCAAACTGTACTTTTTCACCGGTTTCTGACGATCGTTCGTATAATACTCGATATAAGTTATCAATATTTTCTACATGTTTATCATACGTTTTTTCATAGTTAACGTACAACGATATGAGTAAACATGCAGTAATACCTAGTGACAAACCCATAATGTTGATGATTGAGAAAATCTTGTTTTTAATAAGGTTTCTGAAAGCTGTTGTAAAATAATTTTTTAGCATGGTTTAATAAATTTATTCTGTTCAAAGAATTACCAAATAAAATGCCAAAAGAATTTAGCCTTTGAAAATTAGGCATTTATATGAGATTGGGCTTGTTTAGATGTGTTCATTTTCGAACGTTACAGTTCGTTTTTGTTATTGTTTAACAATAAACTCTTATTCGTTTTATTCGAAAAAATGATAAGAAGTTTAATTGTCTCTAAAAATGTTCTTATGTGTAAAAAAAAATAAAAATGTTTGATTCTAATATTGCCATCATTGGAGCAGGTATAGTTGGCCTTGCTATTGCAGCGAAGTTATCAGATAAATTTGATAACTTATTTGTTATTGAACGAAATAAAACATTTGGACAGGAAACCAGTAGCCGTAATAGCGAGGTAATCCATGCAGGAATTTATTATCCAAAAAATAGCTTGAAGGCTAAACTTTGTGTTGAGGGGAAAAAGTTGTTATATGATTTCTGCATGAAGTACAATGTTCCATACAATAATTGCGGAAAGTTAATAGTTGCGACATCAACCACGGAAATGAGACTTCTTGAAGAATTAAAACAGAAAGCATTTAATAATGGGGTGGATGATATTTGCTTTTTAAATGATAGCGAAACCAAAAAATTAGAACCCAACGTTGATTGTAAAGGTGCTCTTTTTTCTCCATCAACCGGAGTTATTGATTCCCATTCTTTAATGAAACAACTGGAAACAAATTCTATAAATCAAGGTGTACAATTTTCGTATGGGGCAGAAGTTGTGGCTATTGAAAAAAATAAAAATGGTTATGAAGTTCTATTGAAAGATTCTGATGGACGGGACTTTTCGTTTAAGACAAAAATGATAATTAATGCTGCTGGGTTAGAGTCTGACAAAGTTTCAGGAATGCCTGGAATTAAAGATGAATTATTAAAAATTACCTTTTGTAAAGGTAACTATTTCAAAGTGAATCCACCAAAAAATAAATTGGTAAACCGGTTGGTGTATCCTGTTCCGAATCCTAATATGGAGGGAATTGGAATACATGTTACCATTGATATGGGAGGAGGAGTAAAGCTGGGTCCCGATGTGGAATGGATGTCTGAGAATGTTTATGATTATTCCGTAAATAAATCGCAAAATAATGCTTTTTACGAGTCTGCTAAAAAGTTCTTGCCATTTTTAGAAATTGATGATTTAGTTCCGGAAATGGCTGGGATAAGACCAAAAGTTCAAAAACCTGGAGAAGCAGTTCGTGACTTTTATATCCAAGAAGAATCAGATAAAGGATTTCCGGGATTTATCAATTTAATCGGAATTGAATCACCAGGTTTAACTTCAGCTTTGGCAATTGCAGAGTATGTAGGAGAACTAATAAAATAGTTTTAATAGCACTAATAATATTCTTTTGAATAATAAACCGCAAAGGCGCAAAGATGCAAAGATGTTTTATATAGCGTCTCAGCGACTTAGCGGTTAAAGTTAATTTTAATGTATTTCCAAATTATTCGTGATTATTTGTATAATCAGTAATGATTTGATTTCTAAGTTCTAAAAACATTTGAGTAACATCATTCATTAAACCATTTGAATAGTTTGTTAGATATTCTTGCGCCTTTTTTGGATCTTTTTTATATAATTTTAATGCTTCTTCTTCCAAAGTCTTTTGATAATCAAACATCTTGGCTTCAAATGGATCACGAACTTCTCTAACGTCTTTAATTATTTCCTGAAATTTTAAATTTGCTAAATTATCAACAAAATCAATTGCCCATCTTGCCGACTTTTCGCTGTATTGATTAGGATCATAAATTTGATATGATTCGTGAGTTGATAAATTGCCCGCATAAATTGGTACGTAAGGGCTAAAATATGGATTATCTAAATATACCCAGTATACTCCGCCTATTTCATTTGGTAACCAGTCACGTAACTGAAGAACCATCCCATAATGTCCACGGTGGCGAGCTACCGGTCGCCTATACGTTATATTTAAAAGTTTTCTTAAATCACTACCTGGAAACGGAGTTGCTAAAGGGCTTTTTTCATATCCTCCATTTCCGTCCGGTACTAACCAATTTGGATCATAGGTCATATCATAAATGGTTCCTTCATACGTAGAGCGTTGAAAGGCTATTACGTCCTGAACAGATATTTTTTCTTCAGGCTTAACAGAGAATGGATAAATTGATAATGGTTCAACATATTGAAAGTAAGGTTGAATACCTTTATATGGATTTCCTTCAGGAAATCTATTTGGCCATTCTTTCAGATTAGGTACAAATGTTTGGTGGAATAACCAAAAGCGACTGGTAGCATACTCTACAGAGCTTGATGGAGCATAAATTTCTTGCCATATAAATGGTTCTCCGGAATTTGGATCGTACCATCCCCGGTTAATAGCTTCCTGCATATAATTTTTAGAAACCATAAAATTTTCTTCATCCTCTGCATCGATTTCTTTTATAATGCTCCAGTTAGGTATCATGGTTGCTTCATCTTCAGGTAAACGTTGAGCCGCCCATATTGCTCCCGGTTTTCCGCTTTCGGGTTCCCATCCATGCCCAACTCCAAATACTTCAAAAACCCAAATCTCTTCAGTATCCGCAACAACTAAACATTCGGAACCATCTCCACTTGAAGGTATAAACCCATATGTTGTCATTAAATCTCCGATAAACTGAACTGCTTCCCGAGCTGTTTTATAACGTTGTAAAGCAAATATTTGTGCTTGTTCAATGGACATAATCTGTTTGCCTTCACCTTTCATACAGATCAGTTCTTTTCTTTGAGCAGTTGTACTTTCTGCAATTCCTAACTGATATTCGTTTACTTGAGAATATGCAGACTGGAAATATTTAAATGTTTTTTCAACTTGTGGAATGTATCCTAATATTTCACCATTATCTTTTAATGGACGATCTGCATCTTGAATACCCCAATAAACCGGTGCTTTAGAACCCGGTTTAAAGGTTTGTGCCGGAACCACAAAAATCCTGGAATCTGGTCCTGTATCTGTATGTGAAATTATATTTGAACCATCCGCTGATGCTTTTTTGCCAACAGCAATAACGGTACAAGCTTTTGATTTTAAATGAAATCCCAAAGCCAGGATTAATAAAATTGATAATACTTTACGTAACATGGTATTTTGTTGTTTTGATTTGTTTAGCTCAAAAATAATATTTTATTATTTAGTATAACTGGATGATTCGATAATTGAAATATTGGATAAATATACTTTAATCCATAAATTCTGGTAATATTATATTATTACAATTTCGTTTTTATTAAACTCTAACAAATGGAAAAGCGATTTATTACCGGAAAATGAAACCTTTTTTCAAAGGATCGGAAGGGGCAAAATAAAATTCATTCTGTCCTGTAATAAAAGCAGTTCCCGTAACTTCCGGTATAACAGCATTATGTGGGCCATATGCAGTGGTTTCAACAACTTCAACATCCATGGTGGTCCCCAGAATACTTTCTATAGTAATTTTTTCATTTAGGTTAAGTTCCTTTTTTGCAAAATGTAGTGCTGCTCTTGCACTCACACCAGAACCGGTAGGAGAACGGTCTACTTCACCTTCTGCAAAAATGCATACATTTCGGCTATGGTGATTGGTATTAAATGCTTTTCCAGTAAAAATAGTTCCGTATAAAAAACTTAAATCTTCTTCGAATGGATGTTTTATTTCATATTTATTCATTACTGCATATTTGATCTTTCTTCCGAAATCGATTAAACGGTTATAATCAGAATCATCCATTTTTAAGCCTAACTCATCAGCGTTACAAAAAGCATAAAAAGCTCCACCAAAAGCAATATCAAATTTTACTTTTCCTATTTCAGGAACATCAATAAGTTCATCTTTTAAATACAAAAATGAAGGTACATTTTTGAAGGAGACTTTTTCTACTATTCCATTTTTGCGAAAAGCTTTAGCAAATATTTTCCCCGGAGGAGCATTGATTATCAGTTCTGGTTCATCACCGTCTTTTTGAACCATACCTGTATCTAAAACCAATTTTGTCAAAGCAATTATTGCATGCCCGCACATGGTACTGTAACCTTCGTTGTGTAAAAAGAATGTTCCAAAGTCTGCATCTGCCGTGGTTGGTTCAGTTATAATCGCTCCATACATATCAGCATGACCACGAGGTTCAAACATGGTTCCGGTTCGGATGAAATCAAAATTATTACGAAAGTACCTTCTTTTTTCCAGGATTGTTTTTCCTTTAACTTCAGGTAAACCATTGGTATATACTCGTAAAGGTTCACCTCCTGTATGCAGGTCAATGGTATTAATTTTTAACCAATCTTTGGGTGGGGTCCATTTCCAGTTTTTTAATATACCCTTCATTTTTCTTTTTCTGTTTAGTGTCACTCTATCACGATAGCTATCAAGCTGTCGAAGTGTGATTATATTTTAACTTCTTGTCCCAAGCCTTTTTCTTTAGCGCTATTATATATCAGCTCTGCAACTGTTAAGTCAAATAATGACATACCTACAGATTTAAACAAACATAAAGATGCTTGCTCAAGTAACTCTCCGCTGGTTATAACTGTACTAAATGGAACTATATTTTCATTTTTAATTAGCCCTTTTTCAAGTGGAATTTTTATATCACCACATTCTTCCTTGGCATGCAACGTATCAACATAAACTTTATCAACTTTTTTATAAACAGATAAAGGAATCTCTTGCATATCAGGTTTGTATGAACCTATTGCAAAGAAATACTTATTCTCAAGTTTCTCTAAGTCAATATCAAATACCGGGTCATAAGAAGAAGTGGCAGTTACTATAACATCAGAATCTATTACTGTTTGATTTGAATTATCTGTAACGATAATTTCAATATTTTGTAATTTATTCTGTAAATCATCTTTAATAACTTCAGCTTTACTAATGTTTTTATCACAAATTATTAATTTTTGAAATGGACGGACATTACTAATTAACAGAGCCTGGTGATATGCTTGTACACCTGCTCCAATAATTCCCAAAGTTTTAACGGAGAAGGGTGCAAGGTATTTAACAGCGGTAGCACCAACGGCACCTGTACGCATTGCAGTAAGTTTATTTCCATTAATCAGCGCTAATGGTTCTCCGGTTTTGGCCTCATTTAAAACCATAACACCATATAAAACCGGCTTATTTTCACTTGTATTTTTAGGGAATAATGAAACTAACTTTGTGCCAAATACACTTTCGATAAAGCCCGGCATTAGCAATAATGTATTTTCATTATTATCCAGGTGCATCCTGTCTGGAATGTTGGTAGTTGCTTTATCCTGTATTATATAAGCTTTTTCTATAGCGCTAATCAATTCATTTGGATCGATGGCAACTTTAATATCTTCTTCACTAACTATTAACATGATTTTTTGAGTAAAGTTAGAAAGATTCCATCCCGATATCAATCAGGATGGAATTACAGAATTAATTGAATGCTTTTGCCCGTTCAGATTCAACTTCTTTAATAGTTTTAGCAAGTGGTTTTCCTAATACCTTATAACCATCATCAGTGATTAAAATATCTTCTTCGTTTCGAGTACCTCCAAAACCTTTATATTTTTCAACTTTATCGTAATTTATAAATTCTGTGAATTTGTTTTGTGATTTCCAAAGGTCAATTAGTTCCGGAATAAAATATATCCCTGGTTCAATGGTCAATACATAGCCTGGTTTTAACTCGCGCCCTAAACGCAATGATTTTATCCCAAACAAAGTACTCTTAGGTTCGCCGGCATAACCAACATACTGCTCACCAAGATTTTCCATATCGTGAACATCTAATCCCATTAAATGACCAGTGCCGCAAGGGAAGAATAGGGCATGAGCTCCTTCATAAATAGCCTCTTCAGTATTTCCTTTAGTAAATCCTAATTTTTTTAATCCATCAAAAATGGTTCGGGCAGCAGTAAAATGAATTTCTTTAAAATTTATTCCTGGTTTTAAAGCTTCGATAGCTGCATTATGAGCATTTAATGCTATTTGGTAAATCTCTTTTTGCCTTTCGGTAAATTTTGGTGAAACCGGAAATGTACTGGACATATCACCTGCATACCTTAACTCATTTTCAGCACCAGCATCCAGTAAGAACAAGTCACCTTCTTTAATTGTATTGCCATGGTAATGATTGTGCAATGTTTGCCCATTTATTGTGGCAATTATCGGGAATGAGATATCGCCACCTGCAGACTGGGCAACTTCATGTACTTTAGCAGCAACTTGTGCTTCAGACATGCCTGGTTTAGCAAAACGCATAGCTGCCAAATGCATATCTGAAGTAATACTAACAACCTGTTCAAGCTGTTCAATTTCTTCTGCTGATTTGATATTTCGTTGTTCTCCAACTGCAACTATCAGGTAAATGGAAGAATGTTTCTTTGTATCATTTATTGGTATGTCCAGCCAATTATGCAATTTTATTTGGTGCTCAGGGCGATATGCAGGTAAAAAGTGGATTTTCCTGTTTTTTTGTTTAGCTGATTTGAGAAACTCGAGCATTTCACTCATCTGCCCTGTATTTTCAATACCGGCTTTTTCACTTCTTTCTTTTATGGTAGGTTGGGACCCCATCCACACAATATGGTCAATGGTTAAATCATTACCAAAAATGTAATCTTTACCTTCGTCAAGGTCAATGATCCCAACCAATCCTGGGTAATCTAACCCAAAATAATAAAGGAAAGAACTGTCTTGCCTGAATCGGTATGTATTGTCCAGATAATTCATTGAACTTTCTTCATTTCCAAGAAAAAGAAGAATTCCTGAATCCATTTGTTTTTTTAATTGTTTACGTCGGTTTATATAAGTTTCTTTATTAAACATAGCTGTAATTAATTTAAATGTTTTACTTTTTGTTTTTGTATTTCTTTCGATTTGTAACAGAGTGTCGAAGAGTGATATTTTGCTTCGACACGCTTAGTATGATATTATATTGGTATTTTATTTATATTCAGTAAATTCAAATTCTTTTGGTGGTTCAATGTTCCAAAGGTGCTTAACGAAATAGTCCATTCGTTTACGGATCAAATACGTATTTCCCCATAACTGGGAATGATTGTGGTTTGGAACAATAATTAAGTCAAAATCCTTATTATAATTCACAAGTTCGGCTGCTAACCTATAGGTACAGGCTGGATTTACATTATTGTCCATGTCTCCATGAACTAACATTAATTTACCTTTAAGGTTTTTAGCTATTGTTAAATTAGATTGCTCGATATAGTGATCGCCGGGTCCACCCATATATTGTTCCGGCCACCATGCTTTTGCCATGCGATGATCATGGTTTCCTGCAGCAGCTACTGCTACTTTGTAAAAATCAGGATACATTAAAATAGCATGTGCAGCATCATATCCCCCAGCGGAAAATCCAAATATTCCAACTTTGGTGGTATCAATGTAATCATATTTTTCAGCTAATTGCCTTATTCCGGCAATATGGTCTGGTGCTCCTATATCTCCCAGATTTTTGTACGAAACATCATGAAAAGCTTTTGATCGCATAGCAGTTCCCATACCATCAATTCGCATTACCAAAAAGCCAACTTCTGCAAGTGGGGTCCAGTCGTTCCAAATTCCACGGCGGAATGATTTAGGAACATTAACTGCTTGAGGACCAGAATAAGAATTGTCAATTATAGGATATTTTTTATTTGGGTCAAATGTTGATGGGTATTGTAATACCCCATATATATCTGTTTTCCCGTCACGTGCCTTAACCGTAAACCTTTCAGGATATTTCCAGCCTGTTGCCAGCAATTTATCTATGTTGGATTCTTGCAATTCTTTAATTAATTTGCCATCAAACAACCTTCTTAGAACCGCTTTTGGTTTTAAATCAACACGAGAATAGTTATCAATGAAATATTTATAATCCGGAGAGAACTGAATTTCATGTTCAGCATCTTCAGGAGTTAATAAGGCCATTCCGCTACCATCGTAATTTATTTTGTATAGATGCTTGAAATAAGGGTCACGGCCTTTTTCAACTCCACCTGCTGTAAAGTATATTACTTCATTTTTTTCATCAATATAATTTATTGCCCTAACAACAAACTCACCTTTTGTAATTTGATTAATTAATTCCCCGGTTTTTCCATCGTATAAATATAAATGGCTCCATCCGTCGCGTTCCGACATCCAAACTACTTTTTCTCCGTTATTTATTAGTTTGCAACCAACCATTTGATATTCAATCATAGTGTTTGCATCCTCATGAATTATATTTCTAACGTTTCCTGTTTCAGAGTCAATAAAGTACAAATCAAGAGCTTTGTAGTACCTTGCCATTTGAGCAAAATAGAATGTTTTACTATCTTCGGTCCAATTTGGAGCAAAGCCGGACCACAAGTCTTCTAACGGTTCCAAATCAGCTTTTATATTTGATTTGGTTTCAATATCAAAAATGTAATATTCCTGTAATGGTAAATCTTCTCCTGGCAATGCTCTTTCGTATGACCATACTTTTGCCCGCATTCCACTATCTGGAAGAGATTGGTACATGTATAGTTTTTTTGCATTCCTTCTATCTAACTTGGTTGCAATAAACTTTTTAGAATCAGGTGACCATTCTACCCAAATGCTTGGATCATAAATATTGCCCTTTGATTCATCTATAATCTTATACCAATCTAAAGGAGATGCATAGTCGTGACGGTCAATTCCGTCAAAGGTTAGCTGGAATTCTTCCCTGGATTTAGTGTCTCTTAAATAGAGGTTATGATCCTTAACAAATGCGATCCATTTTCCATCCGGTGATTTTGATTCATTCTTTTTAAGTTCATCGTTTTTTGGGGTATATTTTGAAATCACATTTTTCTTTACATCGTATTTAAAACTTAAAGTATCTACTTTAAACAGAATGGTTTTCAAATTATGTTTGAACTTAATCTTAGAGAACGGGAGAGAGTCGGAGTTTACTTTTTTATCAAGTTCCTTTTCTAATTCTTTCGCTAATTTCTGATGATTAAAGGCAGGTTTAACTTCGTTTTTTTCAGAAAGAACAAGCATAAAACGGTGCCCATTTTCGAGTTCAGTTTTATACCAAAAATTACTTGATTTATCAATCCAGTTAGGATTTAAATAGAGATTTTGAACTAAGTTGTACACATTAAAATGTAAAAACTTTTCTGCTCTTTGATAGTCTTCAAAAGTTCCTTGCGAGAATAAACTTTTAATAAACGCAAAGATAATTAGGGCGATTAAATATACTTTTCTCATGGTTGATGATTGATTATTTGAGCTTCTAGCTTTTAGAGATATTTTTACTTTTATCTTTATACTTTTGCTTTTTATCTTGATTTATAATTCTTCATGTTCTGTTCTTCGGATAATTTCATTTTGCAGGTCTTCTCCCAGGTCATTGAAATAGTCGCTATAACCAGCAACGCGTACAATTAAATCGGTGTATTTTTCAGGGTATTTTTGTGCTTCACGCAAGGTTTTTGCACTTACCACATTAAACTGAATATGATGCCCCTCCATTCTGAAATAACTTCTTACCAGGTAAGAAAGCTTCTCGATGCTCTGTTTGTCTTTAAAAAAGGATGGAGAGAATTTTTGATTTAATAATGTTCCGCCAGTTTTAATATGGTTAATTTTTGCTGCAGATTTAAGAACCGCTGTTGGTCCTTTTTTGTCTGCACCCTGAAATGGGCTAATTCCTTCAGATAATGGTTCAAACTCTTTGCGTCCGTCTGGTGTTGCTTTCATAACACTTCCAAAATAAACGTGGCTTGTTGTGGGTAACATATTTATTCTATATTTACCTCCCCGGAAAGTTGGTTTCCCGTTTACGGCATCATAAAATGTGTTGAAAACAAAAATAGCATGTTGGTCTGCATAGTCGTCGTCGTTGCCATATTTTGGAGTTTCATAAATCAAATCATGGCGAAGTTGTTCATATCCTTCAAAGTTTAAATCCAAAGCCTTTAAAAGCTCATCCATCGTTACTTTTTTCTTATCGAAAACATTGTATTTTAATGATGTTAAGTTATCTGTAACACTTCCCAACCCAACACCTTGTACATAGCTAGTATTATACCGGGCTCCTCCGGCATTGTAATCCACACCATTAGAAATGCAATCTTCTATAATCAACGATAAGAAAGGAACAGGTAATTCTTCTGCGTATAACTTTTCAATTATGTTATTACCCTTCAATTTAATATCGGCAAAATAATTTAACTGCTTTTTATATGCTTCCAATAGCTCATCCATTGAATTGAAACTTCTTGGATCGCCGGTTTTTAAGCCAATTTCTTTTCCTGATCGAGGATCAGTTCCATTGTACAAAGTTATTTCAAGTATTTTATTTAAGTTGAAATACCCGGTTAAAATGTAGCTTTCGGTTCCAAAAGCACCGGTTTCAACACACCCACTGGCACCGCCATTTCGAGCGTCAATAATGTCTTTACCTTGACTAACTAACTCCTTAATGATTGCATCAGTATTAAAAATAGATGGTTGCCCAAACCCTGTTTTTGTAATTTTAATGGCTCGTTGTATAAATTTATCCGGGTTCTTTTTACTTAGTTGCACCATTGAACTAGGCTGAAGAATCCTCATTTCTTCAATAACATCTAAAAGAATATAGGTTAATTCGTTAACGGCATCTGTTCCATCTTCTTTTAATCCACCTAAATTAATTAAAGAGAAATCGGTATAGGTATTGCTTTCTAGTGCAGTAACTCCCATTTTAGGTGGAGAAGGGTGGTTGTTGAATTTTACCCAAAATGCCTGTAATAATTCAACGGCTGATTCTTTTGTTAAAGATCCATTTTCGATTTCTTTTTTATAAAAAGGATACAGGTGCTGGTCTAACCTTCCTGGGTTGAATGAATCCCACGGATTTACTTCGGTTATCACTCCTAAGTGAATAAACCAATAATGTTGGAGCATTTCATGAAAAGTTTCCGGGGCATTAGCAGGCACCTTTTTACAAACTCTGGCTATTTCAATTAACTCATTCTTTCTTTTTTTATCCTTTTCAGTTTCTGCCAATTTGATCAAAGCCACTGCATAACGGTGAGAAAATGCTATAATAGCATCTGCTGCTATGTCCATCGCCTTTAATTCTTCAATTTTGCCTTGAGCTTCCGGATCATTGGAAACCTCATATTTATTAATCGATTCTTGAATTTCCTTTTTCAAATCCAGCATTCCTTTCTGAAAGATTTTTTTGCCGGCAACTGTATGTCCTGGTGCCCTTTGCTCTTGAAATTCGGTAAAAACACCGGCTTCATAAGCTGCTTTCCATTCACCGGGCAATAATTCAAACATTTTATCCCGTTGAGTATTACCTTTCCAGAATGGAATAATTTCGTTGTTATAAACCTTTTTGGTTTCATCATCTACTTTAAACCAAACTTTTGGCCTTGTATCTAATACCTCCAGGTCTTTCATCGAATGTAAACTTACTTCAGGGTAAGTAGGTGTTGCTTTAGGAGCAGGGCCACGTTCGCCAACAATTAATTCATTATCGCTAATGCATATTTCTTTATTTTCCAAAATATATTTAAATGTCATTGCACGTTTTACCGGTTTCGAAACCTGGTTCGCAATTTCATTTTTATAAAATTCTGTAACCAAAATAGCTCTTTCCGGAGATAATGTATTTGTAGCTGTTAAGCTTTCATTTCGTAATTTTTTTATTCGTGTATTCATTTTGTTTTGTTTTTTAATTGCCACTCTGAGCCTGTCGAAATGTGACAAATTTTAAATTAATAACTATCTATCCTCCAATTCCAACTTTAAATCCTATGGATTCGAATTCCAATTTAAGTTGTAACATCTCATGATCAGATAATGGGCTGACATTCTTCATTTTATTTTCTTTATTAAACCTATTGTACTTACCATTCGAAATATTATGGTATGGTAATAAATCAATTCGGTTAATATTTTTTAACGACTTAATAAATGATTTTACTTCTAAAAGGTTTCTCTCTGTATTGGTTATTTCAGGAATCACAGGAAATCTTAAAATAACATTTTTATTATTCTGATCCAGCCAATTTAAATTTGATATAATCTCAAAAACAGGAGTGTTAGTATAGTTGTAATGTAAATAACTGTCAATTAGTTTGATATCATATAAAAAGCAATCTGCAACTTCTGCAATTTTTTGTACATTTTTTTCAGAGGCAAAACCTGTGGTGTCAATGCAAGTATGTATATTGTTTTCTTTGCAAATTTTAGTGATTTCAAATAAGAAATTGGCTTGCATCAATGGTTCTCCACCAGAAAAAGTTACACCACCGTTTGATTCTTCAAAAAATATCCTGTCGCCTTCAATTATTTTAAAAAGTTCATCGGTAGTTATTTTATATCCTACTTTGACTTCCTTTTTAAATTCTTTTCCATCAAGCTTATTTATTTGGGTAAAGGTTTCTATACTTTTTTCCTGGCTTTCAGGATTGTGGCACCACCAGCATTTTAAAGGGCAACCTTTAAAAAATATGGTTTGCCTTATTCCCGGGCCATCGTGTACAGCAAAATGTTTAATATCGAAAATTGTACCTTCCATTTTAAGAAATTAATTATTAGTAAAAAAGAGAAAATATTCAAATAGGGCTCAATTATCCTAATGAATTTCTAATAGGGGTATTAAAAATGAAAGGATCTAATAAATCCAGCATTCGTATAAGCCTTTGCCAAATTTGTGATATAAAGTAGATAATTTCATAAAGAAATAGTGGCTTTTAAACATTGCTAATTTACGAATTTTTATTGAAAAAGTTATGTTTGTTATATGTTAAAATATCTTATTTTATGGGTGTCAGAAAATAATTTTCAATATTACAGCCAGGAATAAAATCGAATAGTTAATAATTTTGCAGATTGATATAAATTAATTGATGACAATTTTCTTAAAAAAAATGTTGTTTTCTTTCACTAACTCAAGAATATAAATACCTGTATTTATATTTGAAGGTATCACAAAATTAGTTTGTCCTGAATTCATATTCTTAGATGTTATAACCTGTCCGTGTTGATTAATTAATTTAACTTGCTTTATTTCTTGCAGGTTACTTATGTAGAGTTCGCCTCCTTTATTAACAGGGTTCGGGTATATATTTATATTACTATTTGAGGAATATTGCTCAACTCTAGTAGAAACAGATGATACGGATAGTTCTATAGAGGCATCTATAGTAACATTGGTTTGTGTACAGGTGTATTTTATAGGAAATGACTGGTTTTGCCTGTAATCGAGAATAGAAAAACTGGTAATTACTCCTTCGCCCAATTCTCCTTCGGGAGATTGTTTTACTTTAAGAAAAATTTTTTTAGCATCAGGTATTTTTTCAATGAGTTCGGAATAATCTAGTCCAATTTCGATTTGTTTATCAGCATTGCTTGTTCCTCCTTGCATATAGAAATCACCACCCAATTTCTTAAAAATTTTCATTGTTTTAGTTTTATCCGTATAAGTTGCATTTGGGTCATCAGCAACTCCTATAATCATCCATAGGTCGTTTCTGGATGTATATGTTATATTAACTTTAGCTGTAACTGTTGGTTCATGGCTTTTAACTTCCATCATGTATACATAATGGTCACCATTGCCCATTCCACCATTCCACCATGATTTATATAAGAGTTTGTAGGGCATATATGCTCTTCCATTAGAACACCAGTTGCTCCCCCATGAATTAACAATTATAAAAGCTCCTATTTCATCATCTTGAATTGTACCATCAGAATTTACATCAACTTTAATATCATCATCGAAACCTACTATAGTCATGGCATGGTCGCCTCCATTACCAAAATTCCTGATAGCATATTTATAACCAGTATTGGAAGGGCCCGAATAATTTATAATATCCCAGTTTTCTGTTTTTCCGGAAAAGTTAATTAGGCCACCTGTTTCGGAACCATCACCATGATCAATTAAGTATTGTTTCATTAGATCAAGAGAACCACTTGCTTCTGCGTCGAGTTTAGAGTAGCTTTCAATTCGATTATGCATAGCATTATAGTATTTTGAGTATCCTGACATCCAGGTTTTTTCGGTAGCGGAATTATCTGGAAAATCAATGATGTTGGGAGCTCCGTTGTCTTTTACTAAATCGTACCCATCATAATACCAGGTTCCTAAATTAGAACCTTCATTTAGAAAATTCCATGTATAATGATATGAATAAACATTTTTACTATCAGAAGCATTAACGTTTCGCAAACGGTTTATCTCATAAGAAAAAATATACCTGATGCCGCTAGCCTGGCTGCAGGAGTTTCCAATTTGATTAAAAATAGCTGGAAAAAATTGAAGTGTTGAATTATCGATAAATTCAACGGATTTTAAATCTTTGATTTGTTGTTTAGGATGATAGTCTGGTATTAGTTCTATTTTTTTTCGCCTGTCTTCATTTATCTCAGGCATGGATGAATAACGAGAGAATATATTAGTGTCTTGAGCAATTGAATTTAATTGAAAATTTAGTATAAGTAGCAAGAGAAAATACTTTTTCATATCATTATTCTTTGGAATGCATTAAAATATTTGTTGTTGTTTACTGATTTTAAGTTTGGTAGTTTTTGGCCCTGTTATAAAAAGACTAGCTTACGGATATTTCATAAGCTAGCCATAATACCCTAAATCTATGAACCTAAAATAGTAAAAAAGAGTTTATTAAATATGTTAAAAATCATTTTAATTCTTCCCAACATTTATTGTTGTCCACCAATAATCAGAGTCCAATAATAATGGTTTTTCCGGGTCAATATCTGAATGCCAAAATTCTAACCATAAATTATTACTTTCACCAGAAGAGAAGACATCATTATAAATATAAATAACAAACTCGAATTCTGTCTCCCCAATTGGAATATAGGCGTTATGATCAGCGAGTTCAAAATGAGTTCCTTCTTGCAAATGGACTTCATTTAGGTGGATAGGTATTATTATATTTTGGTTAGCTGGTTCATCTAATACTGGAATATTCAAAGTAATTTTTTGCATTTCACCTTCAAAGCTTGCGTCCATTAAAGCATCGTATGTTGCATCTTTGTCAAGGTAAATAAAATCTGCGTCTAAACCAATTGTAAAGCCTTTCCACCAGTTGGAACCAATATTTATTTTTTTCCCAGTCGGAATGTAATCTTCATCCCCTTCAAGGTATATTGTAACTTGTTCTCCCATAGAAAATTGATCGGCATATGCAGTTAAATTAATCTCTGCGCTGGTATTTCCTGCTGGTACAATGATAGCAGTGTCGATATCAAAATGAACACCTCTGGTATAGCCACTAGATGAATAACCTAGAGGTAATATAATATCTTCTTCTAATGGTTTGTCAAAAACTGTGAATGTAAAAGTTTTATTCAGAGTTCCTGTAGTTACACCAAAAGGAAATGTTGCATCAATAATATCATTTCCTAAATCTAACGATGGCGCTGCATCTTTATAAATAGTTAAAGTTATAGATTCTGTATTAGTTCCAAATTCTGTATTTTCACTAACTAAATTTAGCGTTACATAAAGACTGGAATCACAATCCAGTTGAGACCAATCAATTTGTCCAACTGTTATTGTAT
Organism: Bacteroidales bacterium; assembly: GCA_028282785.1. Taxonomy (GTDB): domain Bacteria; phylum Bacteroidota; class Bacteroidia; order Bacteroidales; family UBA12077; genus UBA12077. Next base: position 26,994 of record JANQHE010000061.1, read on the forward strand.
CAATATTTGTTGAAATAGATTCAGAAGTTGTAGTTAGTCTAAAAGCATTAGCATTATGAGCAGGCTCAATATTGTTAATTTCAATATTAAAAGTTGCTGTTTTTCCTTCAAGCCTGTTGAATTCCAATACTACTTTTACATCTTCTGTCGAAGATTTTAAGTATTGAACCGACTCTATAGTAAAATCTTCTTGTGTAAACCCTCCTTTAGGGTTATAATCTTTTCGTGAATAATCATCATCTTCCTGGCAAGAAATAACAATAAGGCTGATGAAAATATAAAGTATTGTATATAAAATATTGCTTTTCATAGTTTATATTTTTGTTTATTCAAATTGGAATTTAACTGTAAATACATAATTATGCACCCATGAAGACCCTAGTAATGTATATGGTATTTCAACATATTTACCACAAACGTCGATATTTAATGGTTGGTTATCAACTGGTTTCATGTCATAACCCCAATCTTCAGCAGGAACAGTAAATGCAGGTTCCTCCAACATTGAGTATTTAGGGTTAGCAGGGTCTGTTACATCTAGAATAACAGTTACAGGCAGGAATTCTATTTCCGATTCACTTTCATACCAGTTCCAGTTTGATGTTAATAGTTGAGGATAGAACCATCCGGAGATTTTATATTCAATCTTTCCTGGTTCGATCTCAGCTACGGGAGTCCATTCGTATTTGCCAGGGCTATCAGTCCACCATGGAGAATCTTCAAGCCCCTCGATTCTTCCGGAGAATAAATCAAGTGTTAGCGGACAATCATCTTCTTTTATAATAAGCTCACAAGAAGTTTGATTTTTATCAGGCCCTGGTAACCCGGTAGAATAATTTTTGGAATTTGAAGTAATGGTTAATTGAATTGATTTATCATCTTCAGGGGTTAAATCATTAACGGGCTCAATACGAATATACTCTACTCCAACTCCAGGGGCAAATGTGAGCGTATTTGATGCATTTAACAAGTTATAATGCAAACCTTCGGCTACACCTTCAGCGGGCGTTAACTCAAAAGTTACTTCTATTGTTTCTTTACGTCCATTATCTGATATAAGTACAGGTATTAAAATGGAATCGAGACTTTCTTTACCTTGAACAGTGTTGTCTTTGAATGCTATAAAAGCACCTTCGTTATAGGACCAATCTTTTTCGTCACAAGAATAATTTGCAACTAAGATTAATGCTATGAATAGATAAAATATATTTTTTTTCATAATAAGTAAGTTTTAGTATCCAGGGTTTTGTTGATCAGTTATATTTTCATTTCGTTCAATCTCTCTAACTGGAATAGGTAAAATATACCTATGACCGGGATAGTTAACCAATGGAGTAGCATTGTTTTCAGGACGAACATTATCTTCATTTGCAATAGCTAAATCAAATAGCCTGTGCCCTTCACATGCCAGTTCTTTTCTTCTTTCCGCAAGAATTAAAGATTTTGTTAAATTAGAAGCATCGGGTAAGCCTCTTGCATTTAAAAGTTCATTTAGCCTGTCAAGCCCATCATCGTTATTCCCAAGGCCAAGATTAGCTTCAGCACTGATCAAATACATTTCGGCAACCCTAAGAATCTTGATGTTATTCTCGTAAACACTTACATAGCTTTCTTTTGGCAAGAATTTCTTTGTTCTGATTTCATTATTCTCATCTCTTTCATATAAATTTAACCTTTCATCTGATGAGTCGAACAAACCAAGTAATTCTTCTGTAATTACCAGGTCGCTATAAGGATATTCAGTTCCAATATTAAATAAGCTATTTAGACTTTCGTTTCCAGGGAAATAATTTTCGTTTGAATTTGAGTAAACTTGAAAGATCGTTTCATCTCCTTCTTCCTGTACCCAATAATTAACCACATCTTCGCCTTCAGCAAGAGGGTATTCGCCAGAATTAATTACTAACTCAGAATAGTAAAGTGCACTGTCGGCATTTTCCCGGTAATGGTAAACCCTTGCTAATAGTGCCCTGATTGAATTCTGGTTTGCGAAATTTTTACCTTTATCGAATATAACCATTTTTTCGGCTTTTCTTAAATCGGAAATAACTTGTTTATAAACTTCATTAACCGAATTTCTTGCAGGGAATATTGTAACATCTGTTATAGTAATAACAGGAACGCCCCAGTGTCCTCCGTTTCCATCAGCTCCAGGCGCTAACGATTGATCTTGAATTGTATAGTGGTGGGCAAAAAGCCGGCATAAGTCAAAATGGCATAATGCCCTTATAAATAGAGCTTCGCTTAAAAGTTGGTTAATTTCTTCATCTGAAGCTTTTTCCTGATCAAATTCTCCGCTGATAATTTTATTAATAACATTGTTTGATGCACTAATAATATAATAAGGAAGCTCCCAAAGCCCGCTCCAGTAACCGACACTTGGTGCAATGCTTAAATCAAATTCCTGTACATACCTGCTGGAATTTTTTACTGTCGAACGTTTTACATTATCAGCCATAACTTCAGGTGCGATTTGCATATACGCCCCGTAATAATCGCTTGAGCGAAGTGGTGCATAAAGCCCATTAGTAGCTTTGCTAAGATTTGTATAATTATTTAAAGCAATAGAATTACTTATTGCATCTGTAGGTTCTGTATTCAGAAAGTCTTCTGAGCAACTGTAAAAGATAAGTACAGAAAGTATTAATATATATGTAATATTTCTTTTCATAATTTTAGTTTTTAGAATTCTATTTGAGTTCCGAAGGAAATCGATTGAGTATTTGGATATTTATATGAACCGGACCCAGTAGAACCTCTTTCAGGGTCGAGGCCATTTACATTTGAAAATGTTAATAAATTGGTTCCTTTAGCAAATAAAGTAAGATTGCTGAGTTTGATCCTGTCTAGCCATGATTTTGGTAAAGCATATGATAAAGTTACGAACTTTAACCTTAAATAAGATCCGTTATCTAACCATCTTGAATTATCCCAGTCATTAGCACCTGTTGGGTTATTAACTAATGGTTTTGGTGTATCCGTAATGTCTCCGGGCCTTTGCCAGCGGTCGAGCTGATTTGTATTAGCATTTTCTCCCCAGCTTGCACCGTCGTGTTCAGAATAGTGCCTGTCTCCAAATATAATTTCATTTCCATAAACGAAATAGAACATAAAGTCTAAACTAATTCCTTTATATGATAAGGTATTAGTTAAACCTCCGTAAAAATCAGGTTCAGGGCTACCTACATTTGCTCTGGACGCTTCACTGTAGGTAAAAGTAAGGTTGCCATTCTCGTCATACCACATTGGCATACCGTTGGCAGGGTTTACTCCTGCATATTTATACATCCAATATTCCATATATGCTCCACCAACACGGTGCCGGTATGTAGTTCCAACGTAATCTTCTCCAGCCAGGTCTAATATTTCACTCTTTGGGAAAGAAATGTTAAAACTAGTATTCCAACTTAATTCTCCCTGTAGGTTTTTGGTTTGTAATGTAATTTCTAAACCTTCATTTCTTAGCGAACCAATATTTTTCAATACTGAAGAGAATCCGGATGTATATGATAACTCTTGATATAACAGATTATCAGTTGTTTTTGACCAGAAATACTCAAATGTACCGGAGATTCTGTCTTTTAAGAGCCCAAAATCCAGAGCGATACCGGTAGTAGCAGTTTTTTCCCATTTTAAATCGGGATTTTCAATTTTATCAGGCAATAAACTACTTTCTCCGTTATAAGTAATAACCGAGTAATATCCTTTGGAAGCGTACCAGGCTATATCACTGTTACCCGTTGTACCATAACTACCTCTCAACTTCAGTTTACTGATAAAGTTGGAATTAAAGAATGATTCTTCACTAATTCTCCAACTTCCCGAAATAGAGCCAAATGTCCCGTATTTATAATCATCCCCAAAAACAGATGAACCATCTCTTCTTAGGCTACCTTGTAAATAGTAGCGGCTGTCGTAATTATAAGAAAAGTATCCAAAATAGGAGTTACTTGTAAGTTTTGAAGGGTTTCCTTCGATTTCCTGTCCCTCTGCAACAGTTGTACTCAGATAAGGCATTTCATGATTAGCACCTTTCCCACTTCCGCTAATATATTCATAATCTTCTTGCATTCCTTCCTGTCCTAAGATTGCAGTTACAGAATGTATCTCAGCGATTATTTTATTGAAAGTAATAGTATTAGAAATGGACATTTGAATATTATTTTCATGGCCTTCCCAGTAATAACCTTCTCTTCCTGCATAAATCGGAGCTCTTGGGTCTTCAAAATCATGACTTTTAGTATAACCATAATCTAACCCGAAAGTGGATTTAATGCTTAGAAAGTTCCATGGTTTAAATTCCAGGTAAGTACTATTTAGTAACTTAGTATATTCCTGTCCCTGGTCTTGAAATTTATCCACTCCGTGTGGATTATAGTTGCCATGGGCACCGCCAAGATCGAAATTTACACTGCCATCTTCATTAAATGGTGCATAATATGAAGGAATGGCCATTGCTGCAAATATTGGGTTTTCCCACGGAAGTACACCACCTGAAGCATCATAAACATAATTTTGTTTAGAAAAAGAACCCATGACTTTTGTACCTACTTTGAATTTTTCATTGGGCGATAAATGATCAAGCCTTACGTTTCCAGTATACCTTTCAAAGTCATAGTTCATAATAGCACCTTCGTTTTTGTTGTAACTCCCGGATAAATAGAATGTAGTATTCTCATTTCCTCCGCTAGCGGATAGGTTATAGTTTTCTAATTTACCGGTACGAGTAACCTCATCCCACCAATCTGTATCTGTGTTTGCAAGCTCATCGGGTAAATAATATTCGCCATTCGGATCGGTCCAGTCATATTTAGTAGGGTTATTATAATATTCTGCTGAGTTTTCTACTGCTTCTCTTTGTAATTCCAATAATTCAGCAGAGCTTAGCATATCAAACCCAGTGTTAATTACCTTTGAGACACCATAATCTGCACTAAAACTAAATCTGGTTTTTCCTTTGGCACCTGTCTTAGTTTCGATGAGTACTACGCCATTTGCAGCACGCGAGCCATATATTGCTGCCGCTCCTGCATCTTTCAAAATAGTCATTGATTTAATGTCGTTTGGATTTAAAGATGAAAGGATACTGAAGCTTTGAGAAGCTCCTGTTTCACCAGAAACAGCAGGAACACCATCAATTACGAAAAGAGGTTGGTTTCCTGCATTTATCGAAGTGGCACCTCTGATTTGAATATCCGGGGCACTTCCGGGAATCCCTCTTAAACTAGTAGTCATAACACCAGCCACATTTCCTTGTAATCTTTTTTCAATATTAGAAGCGGAAACAGCTTCAATATTTTTTGATTCGACAGAAGAAACAGAACTGGTTAAAGCTTCTTTTCGTTGGATTGCATAACCAGTTACAATAACTTCGTCCAAACCCAGGGCCTCGGGTTCTAATATCACATCTATTACAATTCTTGAATTAATTGGAACAACTTGTGTTTGGAATCCAACAGATTGAAAAACAAGGTTAGAAGCAGAAGAGGGTACAATTAATGCATACTTGCCATCTAAATCAGTTGCTGTACCAATTATATTCATTCCTTCAACATATACTGATACTCCAGGCAGAGAAGTATCATCTTCAGAATTGGTAACCGTACCAGTTATCTCCAATCCCTGGGAGAATGCATATTGCGATATCAAGAATAGGAGTATCGCAAAGATCAAGCTACGTTTGTGTTTCATAAGTTTTTTTTTATGTTAAATTTAAGGCACGGGCAATGTAACTTAAAAATGAAAAAACACTGATGTTGAAGCACTTACTTAAGTAATACAGTGTTATAAAATTACTAATACAACAAATGTTATAAATCTTTAAATCAATGTTTTATGAAGGTATCTTTATGGGCGCCAGCAGTATCTCTACAAAAAATAAAATAAGCAATAGAATTTTAGTAAGCTGCTAAAAAAGCTACTAAATCAATATCTACATTATTTAAGTTTAGCTTTTTACGTAGTCTTGTTCTTGCAACTTCAATGCTATTTATTGATTGGTGTGTTATAGATGCAATGTCTTTTGTACTCATATTAAGTTTAAGAAATGCACATAACCTAAGGTCATTGCTTGTTAAATTATTAAAATCCTTACGAATATTTCTAAAGAAGTTAGTGTGTACTTTTTGAAAGCGGTATTCGAATTCTTTTAAGATGTTTTCATGATAATTTCCTCTTAGGTCTTTTACAATATCATCGATGAAATTATAATTGGTTTTCTTTAGATTAGGAAGCACTGACCTCAGTTTATTAATTACCCGGTTAATTAACTCATTTCTTTCAAAAAGGTTCATCATCATTAAAACTATTTCTTTATTGCGGAATTCCAGTTTTTCAGATAAACTTTCAGCTTCGATCTTTATTTTTTCATTTCGTAATTTGGCTTCTCGTATTTTTCCCCTTTGGTATACAATATATGAAACTGCTGATGCAACACTTATTAAAAAGATTGTAGTGGCAGTCCATATTGAGGTTTTTGTTTTACGTTGTTGTTTCAATAAAGTGATGTTATGTTGAATTTCTTTTTTTTTCTGTTCGTATTGAAATTCTAATAGAGTTAACCTCCCTGAATTATCAATACTAAAAATGCTATCACTTAACTTTTTGTGTATAAGTTGATATTCAAAAGCTTTTTTATAATTTTCTTTTTTAGAATAAATCTTGCTTAATGAAGCTGCTATATCATTTTTATAAGATGGCAAATAATATTGTTTTGCTAACTGATATCCATTATATAGGTAAACTAACGCAGAATCATAATTGTTAGCCCAAATGTAATAATCTCCAATATTATTATAAACTAAAACTTTTACTTTCGTTTTATTTGTGTTTATACTGTCGACAAATTCGATTGCTTTATTAAAATAAGTTATAGCTTTTGGGTTTTTATAGTGTTTATAATAAAGGTTGCCCAGGTTGTTATAAGTGATAGCTAAACCTCTATAGTTATTCATGTTATGGCCAATATTTAATGACAGTTTATAGTTTTCTTCTGCTTTTTGCAACTCATTATACTGAACATAGATATTTGCAAGGTTATTATAAATGAACCTAGCTCCTTCAAAATCGTTTAGTTCTTCATATATACTTAATCCTTTTTTATAATTTTCAAATGCTTTTTCATAATTTTTTGCGCTGTAATAGATATTGCCAATAAAGTTATAGTTATTTGCTATTTGTCTTTTATTGCCTGATTCTTCATCAATTTTCATTTTTTTCAGAAGGTTAGCCATGGTTGATTTGTAATCGGCCATATAATAATACGTCCAGGCTAGGTAAAAAAGGGTGTTAGAGACACCCTTGTCATATTTTAATTCTTTGGAAAGTTCAATAGCTTTATTCCCATAATATATGGCTTTTTCATAATTTATTTCATTTAAGGCATTGGTAATTTCTACAAGTAAATTGACCTTATTAGTGTCATTTTTAAGTTCATGCAGGCTTGAAATTAGGGAATCTGCTATTCTGTCCTGATTGCTTTTAGCATTTGAATTTATATTTATAAATATCAAAGGAATTATGATGTAAAATGATTTAGCCATGATAAAAAACTAAAATAATCAATTTAGGAAGTAGGTAATAAATCAAAAATTAAGTGCTAAGGAGTGGAGGTCAATATATCCAGCACTCGTAAAGGCCTTTGCCGAAATTGTGGTATAAGTAATTTGAACAGAAAGGATTCATATCAAACTTAATTGATACAAATATAACATTTTCTTAAAGTAATTTGAATGATATTTGTCAATAAATATAATTGCATTTTCTGAATACCATGCAAATATTAACAACCAATATGCCTGGAGATAACTAACCGTTGAATTTCGGAGGTTCCCTCCCCAATTCTTAATAATCTTTGGTCGCGGTAGAACCGTTCAACAGGATAATCTTTAATTAGCCCATAGCCACCATGTATTTGAACAGCTTCATCGGTTACTTCTTTTGCTACTTCTGAGCAGTATAACTTAGCTATGGCAGATTCAACTTCAAATGGCTGCTTATTGTCCTTTAACCAGCAAGCCCGGTATAAATAATTTCTTGCTAGTTCGATTTTTACGAACATATCGGCTAGCTTGAAAGAATTTACCTGGAATTTTGAGATTGGTTTTCCGAACTGCTTACGTATTTTAGCATAATTAAGAGCTTCTTCATAAGCACCTTGTGCACAGCCTAAGCCCATTGCAGCAATGGATAACCGGCCTGAGTCTAAGGTTTTGAGCATTATCTTGGAACCTTCACCAATTTTCCCAAGCAGGTTTTCTTCCGGAATTTCGCAATTGTCAAAAAATAATTCTGAAGTGTCTGAGGCTCTCCACATCAACTTGTTTTTCATGGCTTTTGCAGTAAAACCTTTTGTTCCTGATTCCAAAAGAAGAGTTGAAAAAATCTTTTTGCCATTTTCATCTTTTCCTGTAACAGCCTGTACTGTTACGCCATTAGTAATAGGAGTGGAACCATTTGTTATAAATATCTTTGAACCATTTAAGATCCATTTCCCGTTTTCAAGTTTAGCAGTTGTTTTTGTTCCCCTGGAGTCAGAACCTGCTTCGGGCTCTGTTAAGCCAAAAGCCCATAAGCCTTTGCCTTTGGCAAGTGGAGGTATATATTTGCATCGTTGGCTTTCTGTGCCAAAATTATAAATAGGCCTTATGCCTAAAGAATTATGAGCTGCAACGGTAGCAGCATGCGAACCATCAACTCTTGCTAATTCCTCAACAGCAATAATATAAGAAAGAGAACTCATTCCTTTCCCTCCGTATTTTTCCGGTATAACCATCCCGAAAAAACCTAATTCTCCCATTTGTCTCACTATATCAACATCAAATTTCTCGTCCGCATCTAATTTTTGTGCGACTGGTTTTATAACCCTTTCAGCGAAATCTCTTGCAGTTTTGCGAACTAATTTTTGTTCTTCTTGGATATACATAAAGTATCGTTTTTATTCGGTTATTGATTTTATCCGGAACTATCCTTAACTGTATTTAAAAGTCCCGTTGGTATGCTTATTTCTTGATTTAAGAAGGCAGATGCAAATGTTTTTCCTTGAGCATCAAGCATTAGAGATTTTGTTCCGCCGCCATCAAGCGATTCATCAAGCAGAAAGTTTAGTGACAACAGGTTATCAAGTTTGTACCTGGTTACTTTTCCTTTACAAACATGTTTAAACATATTTTTAACATAACCTGCGGTAATGTGCGTTGAAATAAAATCGTAAATATCTTTGTTTCTTGCTATTACTCCAATATTTACCATATTTCCTTTATCGCCCGAACGTGCTAAGCATATTACATATAGCCGGGTTTTTACCAAATTATTTTGGGGTAAATTGATTTTTGAATTTTCATATTCACTGGTACTAACTTGTATTTCTGGATCTAATTTAGTTGGAATATCCTTTTCAAACCCTGAGAGTGATGGTATTTCAATGGATTCATTTATGTCTCCATTTTTACTAATAATTCGAACAAAAGCCTTTATATTCTTTTTATCAATTAAAGCAGGCCAATATGCCATAACATTATGAATAAAAGGCCTCCCGCCTGTAACAGCTACCCCAGAAGGGGCACTTAAAATTACCGGGGCAATATTTTTTGAGAATTTTTCAATTTTAGATTTGTCATAATCAAAAACACTAAACCTTAAAAGAATCTCGTTGGGTTTAATAGAAGGTGCCAATTCACCATGGCAAGAATCATAACCAATAAATTCAGTATTCGATTTTTCGAACTCAATACCTAAACGTTTCCAAAAAAAAGATTTTATTATATGAGCTTTTTCTAAAGCTTTAGACCCTGAAATAATAATTGAACCTGAAGCTTTATACCCATCACGATAAGACATGGATACCTTAAAAGATGTAGTTGGCTCTTTTCCTTTTATCCCGGAAACTTTTACACAATCGCTTCCGTTAGGTTCAAGTTTAACGGTTGTAAAATCAACAACAACATCAGGACTAATATATTGAACAGGGTTGCCCATTTCGTAAAGTAATTGTTCTTTTACAATGTCGGTGTTAATTAATCCACCGGTACCTGGGTGTTTAGTTACCTCGAACGTGCCATCCTGAAAAATATTTATAATAGGATAACCGAAATTGTCCCATTTTTTAATTTTATGCCAATCTGTGTAGTTGCCTCCGGAGCTTTGTGTCCCACATTCGATTATGTGCCCTGCAACTAACGATGAGGCTATTTTATCCCAATCATCTTCTTTCCATCCGAATTCATAAAATGCGGGCGCTATGGTTAATGAAGTATCTGTTACCCGGCCGGCAATAATAATATCAGCTTCTTTTTCAAGGGCTTTAACAATTGGTTTTATGCCTAAATATACATTTGCACTTTCAATTTTATCTTTTATAAGTTCAAAACTTTCTCCTGTTTCTATGTTTTTAAATGATGAAGTATTTGAATAAAACCTGCTAATTTCATCATAAATATTATCTCCATCAATAATGCATATTTTTAAATCAACATTCTTTTCTGTAAGGCCTTCAACTATTTTCTTTGCACATTCGTATGGGTTTATACCTCCTGCATTAGTAATTACTTTAACTTTTTTTTGTACGATTAACTCAGCATTATCTAATACCTGGTTCACAAAATCCGTAACATAGCCTAATTGAGGGTTCTTGATATTTTGCTTTCGTAAAATGCTCATGGTGATTTCAGCAAGGTAATCAGCAACAATATAATCTAATTCTCCACCAATTAGTTGGCGCCTGAATGCATCCAAATCATCTCCCCAGAACCCTCCGGCATTTGCAATTTTAATATTTTCTTTCATATGTGTTTATTATGCTTTTGGTTTTGTTAGTTGGCGGAATTATTCTCAAACTCGATCAAAGGTATGTCTGGGGCAACTTGCTGCCCAACGGATACATTTATACTCTTAACAACCGTTTCATATTTTGAAACCAGTTTATTTTCCATTTTCATTGCCTCAATAATGATTAAATCCTGTCCCTTTATTACTTTTTGGCCTTCTTTTACATTTATCTTTACCACTTTTCCTGGCAAAGGAGAAAACAATATTTTTTCGTTGTTTAAATTACTTTTCCTGGTTTCCCATTTAACTGATTCATCCAGAATATCATTTCTTATAATTTTAAATTGAAACCCATTTATCGAAATGAAAAAGGATGATACGTTTAGGCTGGAAAAATGGCATTTAACATATTCATTATTTAAACTGAATGCCAGTTGGCTTGTTTTGTAACTTATTTCATTAATAACCCAATCTTTATTTTCAATTGTAACTTTAAGCCCATCGGTAGTTTTCAAAAATTTAACTTCATGTTCCTTTTCTTCAACCGTAAATTTTATTTTTGGGTTAACTCTCCAATAACCAATACTTTCCCAAACAGAAGCAGGTTTATACTTTGGTTTTAATGAAATTAACACGGCACTGCACAAGGCTTGAGTTATGTATTTAGCTCTTAACTCTGTATATTTTAATAGCTTATCTAGGTTGTTCTCAATAAATGAAGTTGAAATTTTATTTTCTACATAATTCTTGTTGGTTACTAAATATCTTAAGAACTGAATATTGGTTTTTATACCTTGTATATAGTAATTGTTTAAAGCATTTTCAAGTTGGGATATAGCATCTGCCCGGTTTTTATCATGGACGATGAACTTTGAAATCATTGGGTCAAAATCAGGAAAAACTTCAGATGCTGTATTATATGCAGAGTCTATTCGGTAATTATTTGATTGTGGCGGAAGGTATAAAGACATTTTACCAGATGATGGAGCAAAGTTATTTTCAGGGGCTTCGGCATATATCCTGGCTTCAATAGCATGCCCATTTTTTTTAATCTCATTCTGAGAAAAGGATAGTTTTTCACCGGAACAGACTTTAAATTGCTCTTCAACAATGTCGATTCCTGTTATCATTTCAGTCACGGGATGTTCAACCTGAATCCTGGTATTCATTTCCAGAAAATAAAAATCCAGTTTTTTATCTACCAAAAATTCTATGGTCCCTGCGTTTGAATAATTTATTTCTTTTGCAATTTTTACAGCAGCACTCGTTAATTCGTTTCGTTTATTTTCATCTAAAGTTACAGAAGGAGCTTCTTCTATAATTTTTTGGTACCGCCTTTGTAAGCTGCATTCTCTTTCAAATAGATGGATTACATTTCCATAATTATCTGCTAAAACCTGAACCTCTATATGCCTTGGAGATTCCAGGTATTGCTCAACATAAACAGTTCCGTCGCCAAAATAATTTTCTGCTTCGCGTGAAGTTGCAAATAATGATTCTTTTAGTTCTTCTTTTGAATACACAATTCGCATTCCTTTACCGCCACCTCCACTTGCAGCTTTTATTAAAACAGGGAATTTGAGTTTATTGGCTTTTGATAGTATTTCACTTACCTTACCACTAAGGCCATGTGTAATGGGTACTCCAATTTTACTTACTAGCTGGCGTGCTTGCAATTTATTGCCCATAGCAGATATTGGCTCCGGACCTGGGCCAACAAATCTAATATTATTGTCTGCGCAAGCTTTAGAGAAAGCCGAATTCTCTGAAAGAAAGCCATACCCGGGATGAATGGCATCGCAGTTAGACTTTAAGGCAATTTCTATAATTTTATCAATATTTAAATAAGTTTCGGATAAACTTTCACCATCAATCTTATAGGCTTCATCACAATTCAAAACATGTAGTGAGCCCGTATCATTTTTTGAATAAATTGCAACCGTATTAATTCCCATTTTCCGTGCCGTTTTTTCAACACGAACGGCAATTTCTCCGCGGTTTGCTATTAATACCTTTTTAATATCCATTTTGCATTTATTCTAAATTCTTAACCCAATTAGGTTTCCTTTTTTCGAGAAATGCATTCATGCCTTCCTGGCCTTCTTCAGATTGCCTTATTTCTGCGATCATTTTGGCTGTATATTCTAATGCTTCCGAATAACTAATGTTATTGCACAGGCTGTGTATTAATTCTTTACATTGAATTGTAGCTTCCGGGCCACTTGTTAAAAGAAGGTTAACCATTTTCCGGAAATAACCTGCAAATTCATCCTTAGGTATGGATTTGTTAATTAAACCTTTTCTCTCAGCAATTTCTCCATTAAATCTTAAACCAGACAACATAAATTCTTTTGCTGCAAACTCGCCAACTCGTTTTATAATGTAAGGACCTATACATGCAGGTATTAAACCAATCTTGACTTCGCTTAATGAAAATACGGTATCCGGTTCTGCATAAACAAAATCACAGGCTGCCATGAGCCCATTTGCACCGCCAATAGCAGCACCATGAACTAAAGCAATTGTTATTTTTTTACTTGTATAAATCTTATTGAAACAAACTGAAAGGTTGTAACTCTCATTATAATTTTGATCAAAACTGTAGTTAACAACATCTTTCATCCAGTTTAAATCGGCCCCTGCACAAAATGATTTTCCACGGCCTTGTAAAACAATAATTCTAATATCCTTTTTTGTTTCTAAGAATTTAAGTGCTTCAATAATTTCTGAAACCATAACTTCATTAAACGCATTATGAACCTCAGGGCGGTTTAACCAAATTGTTGCTAGCTGGTCTTTTTCTTCAATTTCGATTGTCGAGTATTTATCCATATCATAAAAATTAATCTAATTCAGGATTACATCCTAAAGACTCCATAGTTTGTATCTTTATATAGTGAATTAAGAGAGGTTGAAATTCCCAACCCAATTATTTTTCTGGTATCAATTGGGTCAATAATTCCATCATCCCATAACCTTGCCGTACTGTAATAAGCAGACCCTTCTTTGTTATACTTTTCCAGAATTTCTGTTCTTATTTTTTCTTCTTCCTCTTCAGATAGTTCTTTATTCTTGGCTTTATACTGGCTTTTCTTTACTGTAATTAGAACATCTGCTGCTTGTTCTCCTCCCATAACAGAAATCTTAGCATTGGGCCACATAAATAATAACCTTGGGTCATAAGCCCTGCCAGCCATTGCATAGTTTCCGGCTCCGAAGGACCCACCAAAGATTACAGTGAATTTAGGTACATTTGCATTGGCAACTGCGTGTACGAACTTTGCACCGTCTCTTGCAATTCCACTATGTTCGTATTGTTTACCTACAATAAACCCTGTAATATTCTGAAGAAATAAAATGGGTACTTTACGTTGTCCGCAGAGTTCTATAAAATGGGCTCCTTTTAAGGAAGTTTCCGAATATATTACTCCGTTATTTGCCAGAATTCCCACTGGATACCCCATAATTCTTGCAAAACCCGTGATTAAAGTTGGAGCATAGTTTTCTTTAAACTCATGAAATAAGCTACCATCAACAATACGGGCAATAATTTCTTTTGAATCAACAGTCTTTCTGAAATCAACAGGAGCAAGGCCATATAATTCTTCAGGATCATAATAAGGTTCTTCTATTGGGTGTATTTTTAATTCTTGCTTCTCCTCTGGCTTATAATTTTCGAAAATACTTCGGCATATTTGTATAGCATGCTGATCATTTTCTACTAAATGGTCCGCAACACCGGACTTATGTGTATGCACAAACGCCCCACCTAATTCTTCTGCGGTAACTTCTTCACCTGTAGCGGCTTTAACCAGAGGTGGTCCTCCAATAAAAATAGTTCCCTGGCCCCGTACAATAACGGTTTCGTCGCTCATTGCAGGAACATAGGCTCCGCCAGCTGTACATGATCCCATCACCATAGCAATTTGCGGTATTTTTAAAGCTGATAACCGGGCCTGGTTATAAAAGAAACGTCCAAAATCAAACCTATCAGGAAAAACATTTGCTTGTTCCGGTAAAAAAACTCCACCGGAATCAACTAAATAGATACAAGGTAGCCTGTTTTCCAAAGCAATTTCCTGGGCTCTAATATGTTTTTTTATTGACTCGTTAATATATGTACCACCTTTTACGGTGGCATCATTAGCAATAATCATTACTTCATTTCCATAAATAACTCCAATCCCTGTAATGATGCCTGCCGAAGGAAATTGATTCTCATACATATCAAAGGCAGCTAATGGAGACAATTCCAAAAATGGAGTGTTTGGGTCAATAAGGAGGTTAATTCTCTCACGTGCCAGAAGTTTTCCTCTGGATACGTGCTTCTTTACAGATGCTTCTGGCCTTTTTTCTATTGTATTTTGTAAGTTTTCTCTGTATTCAGAAAGTACTTCGAAAAAGGCTGTTCTATTTTCATTAAACTCCGTTGATGAAGTTTTAGCCTGAGATATTATTCTTTTCAAAATTGTAGTTTATGCAATTAACAATTAAATAAGTAATATAGTTCAATTGCATAAAACTCAATTGTTAACTTTTAACAGGCAGCCGTTTATGAATCCTGTAAAAGCCTAAGAATAATTTTTTGAAAAATACAGTATGTTATAGTTTAATGGATTAAGATTGATGTTGTGTTCGTTTAGCAAAATGTTTTGAATCTCCCCACTCTCCATATCCGATGTCATCTCCTGTAATTCCAATCCTCATTTCCATGCAATTTGTACAATCAGCTGCTTCTTCATCGGTACATGGCTTATTTTCATATAGTTTGTAGCTATCGCGGTACATTCCGGGAGTTACATTTGGCATTATAATATTTGCGCCAACTTTTATAGCTTTTTCACGCCCGATAGGATCTATTGCTTGTAATGCTGTTGCTGCTGCTATGTTGATATCTTTCATAATTATTCGAAGAAGAGAAACCATTTTTAATGTTAAAGTAAACCTGTCCTCAATTGGCATTAACAGGTCACTATATTCATAAAGTGGAGTGTCCTTATGTTCAATGTACGGTCCCATTCCACACATATCTATATCAAAATCACGCATAAAGAAAAGATCGTTAGCTAAATCTTCATAGGTTTGGAAAGGTAAACCAATCATAACACCTGTGCCTGTTTGATACCCTACTTTTTGTAATGACCTTAAACAATCCAACCTTGTCTCAAAGTCATGTTTTTGATTTTTAGGGTGTAGCTTATAATATAAATCAGGATTAGATGACTCTATTCTTAGCAAATACCTGTGCGCGCCAGCCTCAAACCATTCCCGGTAAACCTCTTCAGGCTGCTCGCCAAGCGATATTGTAATGCCTAACTCATTATTTGATAATTCTTTAATCTGCTTTAAAAGTTTTGAAATTCGCTTTGTGAATTTAGGTGATGAAATTTCTCCTGCTTGTAAAACTACTGAGCCATAATTACTTTCGTAAGCAAACTTTACTGCATCCAGGATTTCCTTGTCACTAATATCATATCTTTCAGCATTTGTGTTGTCAAGTCTGATACCACAATAATAGCAGTTTTTGCTACAAATATTTGACATTTCAACCAGGCCACGGTAATAAACTTTCTTACCAACATAGTCAGCTTTTATTTTTGCTGCATGTGTAAAAACCTTATTACGCCCTTCTTTATCTGTTTGCAATAATGCTATAACATCTTCTCTTGACAATATTTGCTGTTTTAAAATTTCATCAACAGTCATATTCATTTGCGTTATTGTTAATTTGTTCACAAATGTAATAACATAGAATGAATAATAAATGTTTAGTAAAAGACTTTTTTGTCTTTTATTTTATAAAACATAAAATTTTGTTTGACAATATCTATACCAAAGAATATTTTTAAAACTTGATCCATAACAAAAGAACTTAAGTTTTTGACCTTAAACTTCCTTTATTTTAATCGCTTTATTTCTGTTAGTGATATTAGGTGCTTCCCAGATTCTGAAGATATTAAAGGAAAGTGTATTAAATCTTTTTTGGGATTACTAATGTTTGCTTGGGCTGTCCTAATTTCATTTCCCAAAGCTATCAAATTTTGTATAAATTACAATTTAATACCCTTTTTGGTCGAGTACAAAAAGAAAAAGGCTGTCCTTTAATTTTAGACAGCCTAAATTACATTTGTCAATTAGCACTTACGCATCAAGCCATTCTTCTCCTTTCTCCACTTTAGAGAACTGCTTTTCGGGCATAGCAGTTTCATTCATTGAAGACTTTAATTGCACTTCGGAAATTACACTTTGAGGAAGTATAACAGCAACTTTAGACATTCCTGCCTTAGCAAGATCTTCCATTGCTAATTTCTGTTTAGCAACTAAATCATTAGGAAGAGTTTTAAAAGTTCTAAGATCAGCTAACAAGGTAAAATCCTTTTTTATTGCAGCTAATGCTTTTGTTAAATAGGAGAGATACTCGTCCATAATTTCCATTTTGCTCCAGAATCCAAAAAAAGAAGCATAAATGCGATTTTTACTGTTGTCAACCTCAATACGGAAATACTCATTTGACACAATTTGATTTTTCATAGTTCTTTAATAATTTAATTAAAATGGTTAAAATTGTATTGTATAAATTTTAGTATGAACCCATACTAAAATCAATCGCTAATCTAATAAAAAATACTAATCGTTTATAAAATAATTTACAAAATGGTAAGCAAAAAAAAATTTCAGTTGTCAAATACAAAGGTTGTACAACCTTTAAAAGCTGTTGGTATAAAATCTGTTGGAAGTTATCTGCCCGATAAAATAGTAAAAAATAAGGAATTTAAAAAAGTAAATCTTACAAGTACCGAGAAGAAATTTATTGATGAAGTGACCGGTATAAAAAAAAGACACTATGCAAATGGGCAAACTTATACACAAATGGCTATAAAGGCGGCATTAAATGCAATTGAAACTTCAGATATTTCAGCAACTGATATTGATTTGGTTATAGTCACCCATGTTAGTCGTGATATGAATAAATTTACACCGCCTAATTGTATTGAAATACAAACGGAGATTGGTGCAATAAATGCGACATCTATAAACATTGATGCAGGTTTTTCGGGATGGATTTATTCTTTAATGACTGGAGCCTCGTTTATTTGTTCAGGGTTTTATAAAAATGTATTGGTAGTATCGGGTGAAACTTTATTAGAAAGTACCCATAATGAAATAGGCAAAGCGTTATTGGTTGGTGATGGGGCAGGTGCTTTTATATTAGGTGAGACGAAACCTGGTTATGGACTTTTGGGCTATCATCTAATGTCTGACAATAAAGAAGGAGTGGCTGCGGAAGTTAAAATCACCGGTGGATTTCCTAGTCCGGCTGAGGAATTATATTCGATAAGGCCATACTTTACTATTCATCCCGATAGTTTTAAAAACGATTTACCTTATGTTGAGAACCTAATTCCTTTTTCGATACATAAAATCTTACAAGATTTAAAAATAAAACCGGATGAAATTAACAGGTATATTTTTGCTCAGAAGTTTTTAGGATTGAATGAAAAATGGGCTCAGAATGTAGGTATTGACTACGACCTTGTTCATGACACGCTGGAAGATACTGCATGCATAGAAACTTCAAGTATTCCTATTATAACGAATGATGCACTTAAAAAAGGTAAAATAAATTATGGCGACCTAGTGATGTTCTCAGATTTAGGTTCGCGATGGAATGCAGGAGCAGCTTTATTCAGATGGTGTTATTAAATATTTCTTCAACTGACCAAGAATTGATATTCAGAGTCAATTTAGTCAGGTAAATTGGAAGGTTATTTTGAAATATTTTTAGGATTTTAAATAGTCTTAAAACGATGTTTATAAAAAAATATTATTTTATTTAATGCTAAATATCATGTTTTGAAAATTTATTTTACCAGTATTTTTTTAGGTTTATGATAAAAAGTATATTGCTTTGTTAATGATTTTTTTTCCCTTGTAAATCAATTAAGTTAGAAAAAAAAAGCGAGAGGTAAGTCTAATGAGTTTTACAACATAGTTTAAATTTGTAATTTAATTTACCTTTAAAATCGCAAGAGAATAAAAGTTTTATAGGCCTAATAATACTTTTTCAATAATCAAAAAAAATAGATTAATAATTTTATCTAGAACCTCTTGTATAATCAAATTTACATTAGCGAAATTTTAACTATTACTTACATTTCTATCACAAACTTAAAACCAATTACAATGACAAATTCATCTGTAGGATTAATTAGCTTGGGAGGATATTTACCAGCTAAAAAAATTTCTGAAAAACAAAAAAACAAATTAGTAGATTATCTTCGAAATTACACGGAACTAAACAGAGAATACATAGATGATATTGAATCTACAGGAAAACTACCTGGAAGCATTGAAACTAATTATGAGGGATGGGAAAGCCAGCCATGGTTCGAAGCGTGGGTCAAGAGTATGCCGGAAAAAAAACAGGCAAATCCTTTTCAGGGAACAAAGGAAAGAAGAAGGGTACCATTGGATCCTGTTTCGTTAAAGAATTCAATAATTCCTCACCCAATGTTACCATCTGATGCAGAGACCATTGCAGGAGCTTTGGCTATAACAAATTCAGGACTTAACCCGGATGATGTGGACCTTGTTTTATCTCATGCACAAGTTCCTGACAGGCCTCTTCCGGCAAATGCTTCACTTATTCAGCATAAGCTTGGCTTAAAAAATGCAGGAGCTTATGCTATAGATACTTGTTGTTCTACCTTTGTTACCATGTGTGAAATTGCAGTAGCTTTGATCAAAACAGGAATTAAAAAAAATGTTTTAATTGTTAGTAGCTTTATAGATAGTATTGTGAACGATAAATCGACCTATTGGAGTGTTGACACAGGCGATGCTGCTATGGCTGGAATAGTTAGTTCTGTTGAAAGCGGAGAAGGTTATATAAGTTCTTTTTCTAATAGCCATGGTGATAGGCATGATGGAGTTGTTTATACAGATCGTTCACCTTTGTTACTCAGGAAGTTAGAATTGGGTCCGTCTTATAGCCAGCAGTTTACAACTTTTTTAAATTACGATTCTTTAAAAACTATTGCGATGAATGCCCAAAAAGATTTGAAATATGTGGTAGATAAGGCTTTAGAAAAAGCGTCTAAATCTGTTGAAGATATAGATTTCTTAGTAACGCATCAACCTGTATCATGGGCGGCCAATGCATGGCGAGAAGCAATTGGAATTCCTAGTGAAAAATTTCATGAAACATTCCAAACATATGCTAATGTAGCTAATTGTAGTGCAGGGGTAAATCTGCTAGATGCAATTGAAAAAAAGAAAATTAAGGAAGGAGATAATATTCTGATTACCTCTTCTGGTGCAGGAGAAAATCATATTGCCATAATAATGAAGGTGCCAAAGATTTTAATTGAAAACTGTAATTAATAAAATCAAATTAATTTAGTGTTAAAAACCTTTTAGTATTGTAAGCACGGAATAGTTATTTTGTTACTAAAAAAATACCTGTTAGATTTTTAAATAATTAATAGTTATTTCGAGTTTAAATTTATGTTATTTTTATTAATAGCTAACAGTCATAGTTCACCGAATTTAAACCATTTTTTAGTGTATAATGGCATTTAATTAAAATAAAAAAGGAGGGCGGCTTAAAATAAGCCCTCCTATATGGATTGCAATTCCGGTTATAAAAACTTTAATTAGTAAACTTAATCCTGTTTTCTTGTGTTAATTGTTTAACAAACGGAGTAATATAAATTGAATAACGACTTTGTAGAAGATTTTTTTGTCTTGCGCACTTTAACATATTTAGGAATTAAAATTGAGTAATTGATAACTTTTATCAACGGGCAATGATCTTACCGATTGTACATATGTTGTAAAATATGTTAAACAATGTAAGTTTTGCAATTTATTGTACATCTTAGTTCTTAGTTTCAAATTCAAACAAAATCCAACAATATGCTTACAATTTGAAACCATAATACAGCTATTTTTTTACTAAATTTGTGCAACTTTCAAAAAATAGTAAAAAATTGTAATTATGATAACAAAACAGCTTCTCGATCCCAAAAGTATTGTAGTCGTAGGCGGTTCAGACAATATTCAAAAGCCGGGAGGAAAGGTATTAAAAAACCTGATTGATGGTAACTTTAAGGGTGATTTATATGTTACAAATCCTAAAGAGGATAAAGTTCAAGGTATAAAAAGTTTTAGGAACCAGGATGATTTACCACAGGTAGATATGGCTATTTTAGCCATTGCAGCTAAGTTTTGTCCGGATACTGTAAGAGTATTAGCCGAGCGAAAAAATACAAAAGCATTTATTATTTTATCAGCCGGATTTAGTGAAGAAAACGATGAAGGTGCCAAACTTGAAAAGGAATTAGTTGATATTATTAATGCAAATAATGCATCCTTAATTGGTCCGAATTGTGTAGGTGTTTTAAATCAGAATTACAGCGGAGTGTTTACAACCCCAATTCCTAAATTAGATACTCAGGGAGTAGATTTTATTTCAGGTTCAGGAGCAACTGCAGTATATATTATGGAATGTTCGGTGCCAAAAGGGTTAAAATTTTCAAGTGTATTTTCTGTTGGTAACAGTGCTCAGATAGGTGTTGAAGAAGTTCTGGAATATTTGGATGAAACTTTTGATCCGGAATCGAGCTCCAGGGTTAAATCACTTTATGTAGAAAGTATAGACAAGCCTCAAAAATTACTAAAGCATGCCTCTTCTTTAATAAGAAAAGGGTGTAAAATAGCAGCAATAAAATCAGGTAGCTCAGAAGCCGGAAGCAGAGCTGCTTCTTCACACACCGGAGCTTTAGCAAATTCAGATGTTGCTGTTGATGCACTGTTTAGAAAGGCAGGTATTGTTCGTTGTGCAAGTCGCGAAGAACTATCAACAATCGCATCCATTTTTATGTATCCCGAATTACAAGGAAAAAATATAGCAATTATTACACATGCTGGCGGCCCTGCAGTTATGCTGACTGATGCACTTTCAAATAATGAGTTAGAAATTCCTCCAATTGAAGGCCCTAAAGCCAAAGTATTATTAGAGAAACTATATGCCGGATCATCCGTAGCAAATCCAATTGACTTTCTGGCAACAGGAACTACCGAACAATTAGGTTATATCATAGATGCATGTGAAAACGATTTTGATCACATTGATGCAATGGTTGTAATTTTTGGAAGCCCTGGCTTATTTCCGGTTTATGATGTATACGATTTACTGGATGAGAAAATGAAAACCTGTAAAAAGCCAATTTATCCAATTTTACCATCTATAATTAATGTAAAAGATGAGATTGAGGCATTTATAGCTAAGGGAAGAATCAATTTTCCTGATGAAGTAGTTTTTGGAAATGCTTTGGCGAAGGTTTATCATACTGAAAAACCAGCTCCTGAAAACATTGAATTACCTAATATTGATCAAGCTGCAATCAGAAATATAATTGATAGTTCAGAAGATGGATATATATCTCCGGAGAAAGTTCAAGCATTATTAGATGCCGCCGGTATATCAAGGGCAGGAGAGGCAGTGGTTACAACCCGAGAAGATGCTATTAAAGCTGCTAAAGAACTAGGTTTGCCTGTTGTGATGAAAGTAGTTGGGCCAGTTCATAAATCTGATGTTGGTGGAGTTGTATTAAATGTGAAAGATGAAGAAACTGTTGCGACCGAATTTGACCGGATGATTCAAATCAAGGATACTACAGCAATTTTGTTGCAACCTATGTTATCTGGAACAGAGTTATTTGTTGGAGCTAAAGCAGAACCTAAATTCGGGCATATGGTTCTTTGTGGGTTAGGTGGAATTTTTATAGAAGTTCTAAAAGATGTGAATGCAGGTCTTGCTCCAATTGCCAAGGATGAAGCAGAAAAGATGATCAAAGGATTAAAAAGTTACGGAATTATTCAAGGCGCTCGTGGGCAAGAGGGTGTAAACGAGGAAATGTTTGCTGAAATTGTGACTCGTGTTGGGGCGTTGGTAAAAGCTGCGCCTGAGATAGCAGAGATGGATTTAAACCCATTGTTAGGAAAGGCAGACAAGGTAGTTGCCGTAGATGCTAGAATTCGAATTGAGAAATAAATAATGAGAAAATTTAAGGATTTACGTTTTAATGAGAAACTCCTTTTGGCGTTAGCGATTATGCTAATTCTGGGTATAATCCTTAAATGGCCACAAGTAAGAGAAGGATTTATAAAAGGGTTCCAACGATTTGGATTCATAAAGACAGAAGAAGTTAAGGAATAGAAAATGAGAAAAGGATATTTAGTATTATTATTAATACTCTCTATTAATACTCTGTTTGCACAAGAAGAAGCAGAAGAACCTGTCTCTCCGGCAGACAAGAAGATAAAATTTGAACCATCGGGATTTATAAAAAGTGATGTCTTTTTTGATACTCGTCAAAATGTTGAAGTACTGGAAGATTTATTGTTAATCTTTCCAAAGGATAGAGAATTAGATGAAAATGGCGAAGATATTAATGCAAAAGGATCACTTGGAATTGTTGATATTTCAACAAGAATAAGAGGAAAAGTTACCGGACCGGATGTTTTTGGAGCAAAATTAACTGGCTTAATTGAAGTCGACTGGACCGGAATTACAGGATCGTACTTTACCAGTAGAGTACGTTTGCGTCATGCATATTCAAAGTTAAATTGGGAAAAAACAGAGGTTTTATTAGGGCGCGAATGGCATCCAATGTTTGTAAAGGAGGTTTTTCCTTCTGTTATGTCATTAAATACAGGTATTCCATTTCAACCTTTTAACAGAAGCCCAATGTTGCAGATGTCTCATGAATTAGGAAAATTTAAAATTATTGGAGCAGCAATTTCACAAAGCGATTATGTTAGTTCTGGGCCTGATGGAAAATCTGCACAATATATTAAGAATGCAAATATCCCAAATGTACATTTACAGTTACAATATAAGCCAGGTAACTTTTTATTTGGTGCAGCGGTTGACTATAAATCCATCATGCCGAGGCTAAGAACAGAATCTTTAATTAATGTTGGCACTACTGATTCATTATTTGTAACTGATGAGAAGGTTAACTCTATCTCATATATGGGTTATTTCAAATACAAAAGATCTAAACTGGAGATTAAAGGAAAAGCAATTTATGGGCAGAACCTTTCAGAAAGCGTAATGCCTGGAGGTTATGGAGTTAGCAGCCTGGATAGCATTACCGGGCGTGAAAAATATACTCCTTATAACCATCTTTATACATGGGCAAATATTATTTATGGAGATCAAACAAAGTTTGGGGTATTTGGAGGGTATACTAAAAACCTGGGTGCTGCTGATCCAATTGTTGGGGATACTTATGGTATGGCTTTAAATGTCGATTATTTCTATAGAATTACACCAACTGTTTCCCATAAGATTAAAAATTTCATGTTAGCAGTTGAATTGGAATATACGGTTGCAGCATATGGTGACGTTGCAAGTGAGTATGGAGAATTTACAGAATCACACGAAGTATCGAATACAAGACTAATGTTTACGATATTTCATTTCTTTTAAAAATATTTAAAATGACGGTTAAAATAATAGTATTAGCAGCATATGCATTAATGATTATCGTGGTTGGTATTTTAGGGATGCGTAAAACCAAATCATTTTCAGATTTCTTTTTGGGCGGAGGTAATGTCGGTCCCTGGATGACAGCTTTTTCATATGGCACCGCTTACTTTTCAGCGGTAGTTTTTATAGGATTTGCAGGTAAAGTAGGTTGGGGTTTTGGCTTTTCAGGAATCTGGATCGGCGTTTTTAATGCTATAGTTGGAGTTTTAGGAGTATGGGCAATTTTAGGTTGGAAGATCAAAAAAATGTCTACTGATTACGGTGTTTCAACATTAAGCGAATTTCTTGAAAAAAGATATGATAGTAGCTTTTTTAAACTGGCTTCATCTGTTGCAATATTTATTTTCTTAGTGCCATATTCAGCTGCTGTATTTATTGGATTATCGAAGTTATTTGAAGCTTCTTTTCCTGAAATAGAATATTGGCACATTGTAGTTGCAATGGGAGTCTTTACTTCACTTTATTTATCCCTGGGTGGATATAAATCAATGACCATGATTGATACCATTTTTGGCATGATCATGACCGCAAGTGTAATAGTACTCGTATTATTTACAGTAAATAGGGGTGGAGGAATGGTTTCAATTACCGAGACTTTATCTAATATAAATCCTAAATTAACTCAGGCTGTTGGCCCTCCAGGATGGTGGCCATTATTTTCGTTGATATTTTTAACAAGTGTAGCGCCATTTGCAATGCCGCAACTTGTGCAAAAGTTTTATGCAATTAAGGATAAAAAGTCAATCAAAATTGGAATGGTTGCATCAACCTTCTTTGCATTATTAATTGGTTGTATAGCATATTTTATCGGTTCAACAACAAGGGTATTTTTAAATCCGTCAAATGCACCGTTATCATTTCCGAATGGTGCCGAGGGAGCTTTGGACCCTGATGCATTGATGCCGGAATTACTAAATTTTGTAGTTCCCGAATCATTAACTATTATCATATTAATACTGATTTTGTCAGCATCCATGTCAACATTAGCGGCTTTGGTATTGATTTCAAGCTCATCGGTTGTAAAAGATTTTTATGCTGGATTTGTAAATAAAAATGTGAGTGATAAAGGTTTAACATCATTAATGAGGGTTGGAAGCGTAGCATTTGTATTAATTTCAGTAATAATTGCGCTAATAAAACCTGATTCGATTGTTGCAATATTGGGAATATCGTGGGGTGCAATTGGCTCATTCTTTTTGGGCCCTTTCATTTGGGGGCTATTTGCAAAATGGAGCAATAAATTTGGAGGTTTGAGTTCTGCATTTGTTGGATTAGCCACATGTATAGTTTTATACATTACCGGAATGCCATCGCCACAAGCAGGAACAATAGGTATGATCGTATCATTAGTTGCAAACCCGATGTTCAGTTTAGCATACAATGCAATGAAAAAGAATTAAATTTTAGTTACCCTAAACTATACTTATATTTGTAAGTAACGAAAAAATAAAAACTAAATAAAATGAAAAAAATTGGATTATTCTATGGCCCATTAGGAGGCTCAACCGAAAGAGTGGCGAAGAAAGTAGCAGCTGCTTTAGGTACTGATCATGTTGATTTAATTCCAGCTAAAGAATCAAAAGCTGCGGATGTAGAGAAATATGAAAATGTAATTTACGGTATGTCTACAATTGGTAAAGAAACCTGGGATGCGGACAAACCAGCAAATGATTGGGATGTATTTTTACCGGAGGTGGAAAAAGTTGATTATTCAAATAAAGTAATTGCCATGTTTGGACTAGGCGACCAGATTACTTACGACCTTCATTTTGTTGATGCATTAGGAGTAGTTGCGGAAAGAATTTTACCGAAAGGAGCAAATATTATTGGTAAAGTAGAAACCGAGGGTTACGATTTTAGAGAATCACAGGCTTTAATAGACGGTAAATTTATAGGATTACCAGTTAACGAAGATTTTGAGCCCGAATTAACCGATGAAAGAGTTAATAACTGGATAGATAAAATAAAAGGAGAATTTAAATAAAATATCAAATCACCTCTAAACCGTTTTAATATGAATGATACGATGATAAGGAAAACTCCGATTGACGCTTGTATTGTGCAAAAAAAACTACAAGAAAGCGGGTTAGAAAAAGTAGGAATGGCTTCTATTCGTGAAATTGTTCGTTTGGTAAATGAAATTGAGAAGGAAACCGGGGAGAGCTATGTTCGAATGGAAATGGGTGTTCCCGGATTACCACCGGCACAAGTGGGGATCGAGGGAGAAATTGAAGCGTTGAAGAGCGGGGTTGCATCAAAGTACCCTATGATTGAAGGTGTTGATATTCTTAAAAAAGAGATTTCGCGATTTATAAAGAATTTTGTCAATATTGATGTTGATGAAAAAAACTGCGTACCTACGGTTGGCTCAATGCAAGGTGCCTTTGCATCATTTCTGGTTGCTTGTAGAAGGGACATAAAAAAAGATACAACTTTATTTATCGATCCTGGATTTCCTGTGCAAAAAATGCAGCATAAGGTACTAGGATTAAAGTATGAAACCTTTGATGTTTACAATTATCGTGGTGATAAGTTAAAAGTAAAGTTGGAGGAGTACCTTGAAAAAGGAAATATCTCTACAATATTATATTCAAATCCTAATAACCCGTCTTGGATTTGCTTTACAGAAAAGGAGTTACAGATAATTGGTGAATTAGCTACAAAGTATGATGTGATCATTATGGAAGATTTAGCGTATTTCGCAATGGATTTCCGTAAAGACCTATCAAAACCCGGCGTTGCACCTTATCAACCTTCTGTTGCTAATTATACTGATAATTATATTCTGCTAATCTCAAGCTCCAAATCATTTAGTTATGCCGGACAGAGAATTGGGATGATGGCAATTTCAGATGGATTATTTAATAAAAGATTCCCTGATTTAAAAAGATTCTATAAAACAGATGAGTTTGGATATTCAATGGTTTATGGAGCAATCTATTCGTTGTCATCAGGAACAAGCCATTCTGCACAGTATGGTTTAGCTGCTATGTTAAAAGCTGCAAATGATGGTGATTTCAATTTTGTTGAGGATGTTAAGGAGTATGGTGAAAGAGCCAAGATCATGAAAAAAATGTTTATGGATAATGGTTTCAGGATTGTTTACGATATGGATGAAAATGAACCATTAGCTGATGGATTCTATTTTACATTCTCATATCCAGGAATGGATGGAACAGAATTATTAGAAGAATTATTATACTATGGAATTAGTGCAATTGCATTAACAACAACCGGTAGTGAAAGAAGTGAAGGTTTACGTGCGTGTGTATCCCAGATCCATAGAAGTCAGTTCGAAGATCTTGAGCAAAGATTAAAGGTTTTTAATGAACATCATGCCTAGTTTATTAAGTAAAAGTTAAAAATCAATAAAACTGTTGAATAACAGGCGTTCCTAAAGATTTTTGGACAAGAAAACTGGCTTAAAAATGTTATCTTTGGGGGCGTTCAAAAACTACAATAAAAACTAAATTTTATTATAATGGCAAAAGTAAAAGGGTCAATAGTTGTTGACATCGAAAAGTGTAAAGGCTGCGAAGTTTGTGTGCCTGCATGTCCGACAGATGTTATCCGGTTAGCCGAAAATGTGAATGGTAAAGGTTATCATTTTGCATATATGGAAAATCCTGATAACTGTACTGGTTGTGCAAATTGCGCAATCGTATGTCCGGACGGTGTTATTACCGTTTACAGGAAAAAAGTAAACGAATAGTATTAAATTTTAAAAGAACTATAAATAATGAAAGAATTAAGATTAATGAAAGGCAACGAGGCGATAGCAGAAGCAGCTATTCGTGTGGGTGTCGATGGGTATTTTGGTTATCCAATTACTCCGCAATCAGAAGTTCTTGAATACCTTATGCTACAAAAACCGGAAGAAAGAACCGGAATGGTTGTTCTTCAAGCAGAAAGTGAGGTAGCTGCAATTAATATGCTTTATGGTGGTGCCGGAGCTGGTAAGATGGTGATGACATCTTCATCAAGTCCTGGTATATCTTTAAAGCAAGAAGGTATTACTTATATGGCAGGAGCAGAACTTCCAGGATTAATATTAAATGTTGTTAGAGGAGGACCGGGTTTAGGTACTATCCAACCGGCTCAATCCGATTATTTTCAGGCTGTAAAAGGTGGTGGGCATGGCGATTATAGATTAATCGTTTTAGCTCCTAACTCAGTTCAGGAAATGTATGATTTTGTTGAAACTGGTTTTGATCTTGCATTTAAATACAGAACACCGGTAATGGTTTTATCTGATGGTGCAATTGGTCAGATGATGGAAAAAGTTGAAGTTGGAGAACAAAAGAAAAGACTAACTGATGCAGAAGTTAAAGAGAGATGTCCGTGGGCTACAACAGGTAAAGATGCTAATCGTGAGAGAAACATTATTACTTCGTTAGATCTTGACCCGCATCAACAGGAAGTATTTAACCATAAGCTTCAGGCAAAATACAAAGAGATTGAGAAAAATGAGGTTGTTTTAGAAGAAATTCAAACAGAAGATGCTGAATATTTATTTGTTGCATATGGAACAAGCTCTCGTATTTGTCAAAAATCAGTTCAATTAGCACGCGCAAAAGGTTTAAAAGTTGGTTTGTTAAGACCTATTACATTATTCCCGTTCCCAACTGAAAGGTTAAAAGAATTAGGAAAACAAGTGAAAGGAATTCTTTCTGTTGAAATGAGTGCCGGACAAATGATTGAAGATATAAAATTAGCTGTTGAATGTAATGTTCCTGTTGAACACTTTGGAAGAATGGGTGGTATTATTCCATCTCCTGAAGAAGTTGTTGAAGCATTAGAACAAAAACTAAAATAGGAGGGTAAAAAATGGCTGAAAATGTTATAAATAAAGATATAGTAAAAGAAGAAAATTTAGTTTACAAAAAAACTGATCTTCTTACCGATAAACCATTAAGTTATTGTCCTGGTTGCGGTCATGGTACTGCGCATCGTTTGGTAATGGAAGTTATTGAAGAATTAAATGCTCAGGATAAAACTGTTGGTGTTGCCCCGGTTGGATGTTCTGTACTTGCCTACGAATTTATGGATATTGATATGCAACAAGCAGCTCATGGTAGAGCTCCGGCTTTAGCAACTGCTTTAAAGCGTTTAAATCCTGAAAATTATATATTCACGTATCAAGGTGATGGTGATTTAGCTGCAATTGGTACAGCAGAAACTATCCACGCTTGTAATCGCGGCGAAAATATTACCATAATTTTTGTTAACAACGGTATCTACGGTATGACAGGAGGACAAATGGCTCCAACTACTTTACCGGGAATGAAATCTTCCACCTCTCCTTATGGACGTGAAGTTCATTCAATGGGTGCTCCAATGAAAATTACCGAGTTAATTGCAGAGTTACCGGGAACTTACTACGTAACTCGTCAGGCGGTTCATACTCCTGCTGCAGCTCGTAAAGCTAAAAAAGCGCTAAAGAAAGCTTTCGAAAACCAAAAATTGAAAAAAGGTCTTTCTTTTGTTGAAATAGTATCAAACTGTAATTCAGGTTGGAAAATGACTCCGGTTCAAGCAAACCAGTGGATGGTTGACAATATGTTCCCATTTTATCCACTTGGAGACATTAAGGTTCCAGAAGAATAAACCAAATCCCGATAATAGGGACATTTAACAATTAAAAATTAGAAAAATGACTGAAGAAATTATTATAGCAGGTTTTGGTGGACAAGGAGTACTTTCTATGGGTAAAATTATGTGTTACTCTGGTATTGTTCAAGGACAAGAAGTTACCTGGATGCCATCTTACGGACCTGAGATGAGAGGTGGAACTGCAAATGTTACTGTTATTATCAGTGATGAAAGAATTAGTTCACCTATCATTAGTGAATATGATACAGCTATTATTCTTAACCAGCAATCAATGGATAAATTTGAAAGTATGGTTAAGGCAGGTGGTACTTTAATTTACGACGGAAATGGTATCACTCGTCATCCTGAAAGAAAAGATATTAATATTTTCCGTGTTGATGCTGCTGCAGAAGCTGCTAAAATGGAAACAACCAAGACTTTCAATATGATTGTGTTAGGTGGATTCTTGAAAATTAAGCCAATTGTTAAAATGGAGAATGTGATCGCAGGTTTAAAGAAATCTTTACCAGAGCGTTATCATCACTTAATTCCTGTTAATGAAAAAGCTGTAAATAGAGGTACTGAAATAGTTCAGGAGATACAGAAAGCTTAATAAAACAAATTTGTTATACGGAGAAGCGGTCAATAAAGACCGCTTCTTTTTTTAAGATATAATTGGTTTCATGTTATTCAACTCGTAAAGCTTCGGCAGGGTTAGCATTAGCAGCTCTCCATGTTTGCCATCCAACGGTTAAAAGTACTAAGATCAGGGCTATAACGCCTCCTAAAATGAATGTAAATAATCCAAGATTAAATTCAGATGGGAAAACAGAAAGGTAACCAGTCATTGCCATCATCGAAACGGGAGTTGCTAATATGAAAGCAATTATAACCTGAATAATTATTCCTTTTGATAGCCTTAACATAATACTTGAAATAGAGGCTCCAAATACTTTTCGAATACTGATTACTCTGCTGTTGCGTTCAGCTATGAACAACGAAAGGCCGAACAAACCAACAAGAGAAGTTATTATCGTTAAGTAAAAGAAAAGGTTTAATAGTTGAGCTGAAGAAATAAATGATTTTGCTTCAGTAGTGCTGTATAATACATCATTGTGATTTTTTAATTCAATTGGAATATCAGGGTTAAAACTTTGAAGAGTTTTTGTTATGTATTGATGTGCTATTTCACGATTTTTTGGATTTATTCTTATAATTAGATAGTTAGAAGTTTTTGAACCAGTTCTTATTAGTAAAGGGACATGGTCAAAAATTGGGGGTATAGCTCTGTATTTATCAATAATACCAATAATATTATATTGTTTTTCCCCTATCAAAACAGTTTTTCCCACCGGATTCTCGTAATTAAGAGTATTGGCTGCTAATTCATTAATTACAACGGCATTTTCAGGATCTGAAAGGAACTCATCGGAAAAAAAGCGACCTTCAAGCATCTTGATTTCAAATACATTAAGATAATCCTTTTCAAATCTGTAAATTGATGCAAGTGTTTTATTATCTTTATCTTTCCAATTAGAAGATAAGCTTAACCCATATTCAGGTATAGTTGATCCCCATGAAACATATTTAATAGAAGGATTTTTTAGTAATTCTTCTTTGATTTTAGTTAGATCTCCCCAAGGTTTTCCTGAAATACAGATTACATCATCAGAATTGTATAACTTAAAATCGTTACTATTTAGGAAACTTCCATGTTTATTCATTGCAAGTATGATCTGAATAAAAATTATGGCAAGAAAAAATTGGAACGTAGTTAGAATAAGTCTGGAACGTCCTTTACCTCCCAGTATATTTGTAGTGGTTTTCATCAATGATACGGGCTTTAAGAAGGAATAACGTAGTGCAGGATATACACCGGAAAATAAAATGGTTACCATAAATATTAATACTAAAAGAACCATTGTACTTGTATTTGATACTAATTGAATATTGGTATCCATTAATGAATTAAACCACGGAAGTATTAACTTAATAATAATTAATGCAAAATTAAAAGCTATAATAGTAGTAAGAATAGTATCGGTGAGAAATTGAAGAATAATATTTTTTTGTCTTGCTCCAACTACCTTTCGAATACCTATCTCTTTGTTCCTGGTTGAGAATAGAATATTGGTAAGATTAATATAATTAAGACAAGTTATTATTAATACAAATAATCCTCCTGCAAGAAAAACAATAAGTTTTCCTTTATTATTTCCAAATGTCCCTTGCATATGTATTTCTTTTAAAGGCATTAAAAAAGCGTTTAGATTATCAATTTCAATGGGAATTTTATAGGTTGACTCAATCTTCTGATTTAATAGTTTATAGTCAACACCTTCATTAAGCAATAAATAGGTTAAATATGAAGACCCTTGATATTCTTCCGGTTTAATCCATTCATATCTACGTATTATATCAAATGGTAAGATCATATCTATCTCCAGATGTGTATTTGATGTAAATTCTTTGAATATCCCTGTTATAACATAATCATTTTTTTGACCTCGAAAAGTTATAGTCATTGAATTGCCAATAGGAATTGTATCTCCAAAGTATCTTTTTGCTACTCTTTCAGAAATAACGACTGTGTTTAGATCATTTGAAGGAGAACCATTAATAAAAGAGAAGGTTAGAACGTTGAATATATTAGAATCAGCTAAAAATACGTAGTTTTCATAAAAAATATTTTCGTCAACTCTTACAGGAATATCTGAATATTCTTGTAATCTAGTATACATTTCAATTTCAGGGAACATATTTTTTAGAGTTGGTCCATCAGGCCCATAACTGTAAGGAATCCAGTTGAATTGATCAAAATCGCCTTTTATATATACGCGTTGTATTCTATCTGCATTTTCGTGCATTTCTTCGTAGGTTAGCTCATGCTGGGCAAATAAAATTGCCAGAACAGCTGAAGCTAATCCAATAGTTAAACCTCCTATATTGATAATGGATACAGCCCTGTTTTTAATTAAACTTCTCCATGCTGTAATAATATAATTTATAAACATAATTTCTCGTAGTTAGATTAGTATTAATTTTTACAATAACTTTCAACTAATGTGCCAATGGCTGTAAATCTCAAAAAATCAGTATTATATACATAAATCCTATAACTTCATCTCTAAAAAAACGTAAAAAAATCATCCAATATGTGTCTAAAAATCATACAGTGTGTTTGATGAACTTTTTTTTCTGTTTACATTTGATATTATTCTAAGACAATTACGATGAAAGGCACAATATTAATAGTTGATGACAATCCGAGTGTTATAGATTCTCTAACACTATTTTTAAAGCACAAAGTAGGTAAGGTAATATCTATAAATGACCCAAAAAAGATTATTGAAGTATTTCAACAAGAAAAAATAGATATAGTCTTACTTGATATGAATTATGAGTCAGCTGATAATTTAGGCCAGGAAGGATTATTTTGGTTAAATGAAATAAAGAAGCTGTATCCTGACCAGGTAGTTATAATGATAACAGCATATGGAGATGTTGAACTGGCAGTTGAAGCATTAAAAATGGGAGCTTCGGACTTTATTCTTAAACCGTGGGATAATGAGAAGCTTTATGCAACCATAATAAATTGTTTAGACCTGAGTAAAACCAGGCAAAAAGTTGCATTGCTTAGGTCACAACAAGACCAGTTAAAACAGAATTTCAATAAAAAACCTCATGCTATTTTAGGTTATTCAAGAGCAATACAAGAAGTTTTTCGTACAATTGAAAAAGTTGCACCTACAGATGCTAATGTTCTTATTCTGGGAGAAAATGGTACAGGAAAAGAGTTAGTAGCGCGTGAAATTCATAAGCAATCTAAACGTAAAAATGATATCTTTATGTCGATTGATATGGGTACAATTACCGAGTCGATCTTTGAAAGCGAACTTTTTGGATATAAAAAGGGTGCATTTACTGACGCAAAGAAAGACAGATCCGGAAGAATTATACTGGCAAATGAAGGCACTCTCTTTCTTGACGAAATTGGTAATTTATCGCAAGCTATGCAAGCCAAATTACTGACTGTGATCCAAAACAGGGAGGTGGTACCCGTTGGAGGATCGAAACCAGTACCAATAGATATAAGACTAATTTGTGCGACTAATCGGAATTTGAATGAAATGGTAGCAAATAATATGTTTCGGGAAGATTTACTTTATCGGATAAATACAATTCAGATAGAATTACCACCTCTTCGATCAAGGGATGACGATATTGTTTTAATTGCTAATTTTTATCTAAATAAATATTCGGAGAAATACGGAAAGAGAAACTTATCTTTTAGTAGAAATGCGGTTGAAAGGCTTATGGAATATCATTGGCCCGGCAATATACGGGAACTTAGCCATGCTGTTGAACGCGCTGTGATAATGAGTGAAGAGAATATTATTCCTCCTGATGATTTAATAGTTAAGAAATCGGATAAAGCAATTAATCTTACTGAAAAACCTTTAAGTTTAAATGAGGCTGAAAAAATCGTAATACAAGGCGCAATTAAAAGAAATAAAGGAAACTTATCAGCTGTTTCTAGGGAACTTGGAATAGTAAGACAAACTTTATACCGAAAAATGAAGGATTATGGCCTTTAACACTAAAACAAATCTAAATTCTATATGATTTAATGATTTTAAAAAAACATTATATAAAAATTTGGTTTCGTATCATTGGTATACTCATAACATGTTTAGCTATTGCATTTGTATCAATGCCTTATGCTGACTGGTTTTATATCGTAAATCTTTCCATTTTACTTTTTATACAGGTTTTTCTTTTTGTTCGCAGTCAAAATAAGATAAATCGTGAGTTGGAGTATTTATTCGATTCAATAGAAAGTACTGAAACAACAATCAGCTTTTCTAAAAAAAATGATAAATCCGAGCTTAGTAATATTTATAAAAAATTTGACAAATTAATTAAGCATGTTCAGGAACTTAAGGTAGATAGCTTACAAAAAAATGTTTATCTCACAACGCTTTTTGAACATATCAATATTGGAATTATTACAATAAACAACAATGGTAAAATTAGTCTAAAAAACTCAGCAGCAAGAAAAGTTTTGGGTTTAGGAAATACAAATAATATTAATGAAATAGATTCTTCATTTGCAAATACTATAGAAAAGATCAAGCCTGAAGAATCAAAATTGATAAGTCTTTATCGTGATGGCTATCTTCAACACTTATTTCTCAGAGCTAAACTTTTAAAATTTCCTAATGAAGAAATTAAAATCATTTCCTTTCAAAATATCCGGGGAGAATTAGACAAACGAGAAACAGAAGGGTGGCAAAAATTAATTCGTGTTCTTACACATGAATTAATGAACTCTGTTGGACCAATTAACTCTAGTATATCCACTATATTAGAATTGTTAGCAGATAAAAATAAGGAACCTATTAGTAGGGAATCTATTACGCCTGATAAATTAAATGATGCTATAAAAGGTATTAAGATTATTGAAGAAAGAAGTAAAGGAATGCTTTATTTTGTTAAGCATTTCAGGAGTCTTACTTCAATTCCTTATCCCGAATTTGTAAGTGTTAATGTTGATCGTTTAATTAATAATGTTATTATTTTATTAAAAGGTGAAGCAGAAGAGAAGGGTATATTATTGGAAAATAAAACACTATATAATAATGTAGAAGCGCTTGCAGATAAGGGAATGACAGAACAGATACTGATCAATTTAATTAAGAATTCTTTTGAAGCTGTAAAAGATATTTCAAATCCATTGATAGGTGTTTCATCGTGGAACGATCATAATAGTGTTTATATAAATGTTGCTGATAATGGTAAAGGTATACCCCATCATATACAAGATAAAATTTTTGTACCTTTTTATACCACATATAAACATGGTACCGGGATTGGACTTAGTTTATCAAGACAACTGGCTAATGCTCAGGGTGGCGCGTTAGCATTAACAAGATCAACCCGGAATAGAACAATTTTTACACTGAGGATCAAATTATCCAACTAATTTCAATGGTTTAGAATTTCAATTGCTACTAACAATAAAATAAGTATTTATTAATTATACGAAACGTTCAAATTTGCAAATAAAAAACATAAACGAGGATAAAAAATGTTAAATAAGCCTAAGTTGCAAAATATTATATAATATTGTAGAATAATTACAAATTGTTATTAAATATGAGTCAAAAAGTACAAATTGATGCTACCGACCGAAAAATCCTTTCATTTCTTATTAAAAATGCTCGTACTCCATTTCTGGAGATAGCACGTGCATGTGGAATTTCAGGTGCTGCTATTCACCAGAGGATTCGTAAGCTTGAAGATGCAGGAATAATTAGCGGGTCAAAATTTACCGTAAAACCAAAAGCAGTAGGATTTGATATCTGTGCTTTTGTTGGAATTCTTTTAGACAAGGCACATGTATATAACCACGTAATTAAGGAAATTGAAAAAATACCGGAAATAGTTGAGTGCCATTTTACAACTGGTAACTGGTCATTACTAGTTAAGATATACTGCGTGGATAACCAGCATCTAATGAATGTATTGGTTTACAAAATGCAAAATATTCCCGGTGTTGCAAAAACAGAAACATTTATATCTCTGGAACAAACAATTGACAGGGAGTTTAGTATTTAAAAGAGGCCCAAAGCGAAATACTTTAGGGCTTCTAAATTTTAATCAATGCTATTCATATCTTAGTGCAACAACCGGATTGGTATTACTCGCCTTTAAGGCTTGATAACTTACTGAAATTATGGCAATTATTATGGCAATAATTCCACTAACAATAAATGGCCAGATAGAAAGGTCTATTCTGTAAACAAAGTTATTTAGCCAGTTTTTCATAAAATACCATGCAATTGGCCATGCAATTAAATTAGACAAAATAACCAGTTTTAGAAACTCCTTGTTTATTAATTGAATGATTGTGGATACCGATG
Source organism: Bacteroidales bacterium (assembly GCA_028282785.1). GTDB lineage: Bacteria > Bacteroidota > Bacteroidia > Bacteroidales > UBA12077 > UBA12077. Next base: position 63,837 of record JANQHE010000061.1, read on the forward strand.
CCCCCAAAACCTTTCTAATGCCTATTTCCTTGGTTTTTTGTTCAGTAGTAAATGAAGCTAAGCCGAATATACCTAAACAAGCAATGAAAATTGCTAATCCGGAAAATATGATAAAGATTAAGAAGAACCTTTTCTCGGCTCGATAAAGAGCGTCTAAATTTTCTTCATAAAATGAAAGATTATAGGTGTTTTCTGTTTTTAGCTTGTCCCATTCGTTTTTAATGAATTTCATGGTTTCAGGAACATTGGAAGAACTTATTTTAATTGACATCCAGTTTCTCCAGTTAGGCTCAATAAAATACACTACGGGTACAATTTCATTATGTACAGATTCAAAATGAAAATCTTCGGCTACGCCAACAATAATCCCCTTTCTTTCTTTCCAATTGCTAATTTCCGGATCGAATGTAAATGTTTCAAATGATTTGCCAATGGCATTTTCCCAGCCAAATTCTTTTAGGGCAGCTTCATTAATTATGAAGGTAGAGTTCTCATCAGCTATAAAATCCCTCGAAAAGCTTCTTCCTTGTACTATTTTATTATTTATAGTTTCAAAAAAATCATAATCAACCGTGACTATTTTTATTGACTTATTTTCACTATCAACATTTTCAGCTTCATAAGATAAATTACTGCTTAACCTGGCTGTAGGCCTTTTATTTGAAGCTGTTACATTTAATATGTTAGGGTTCTTAAGCAACTCTTGTTTAAAAATTTTATATTCGTCCACCCCGGGAGTAACCAGGTTAACAATATTTGTTGGGTCAATTCCTAATGGTTTGCTTTGCATGTATTTCCACTGTATGAAAACTATTAAAGTACAAATTATTAATACGGAAGAGATTGAAAATTGAGATATTATTAACCCTTTCCTTAAAATGGAATTTGAAGAAGAAACTTTAGTTTTTTCTTTTAATACTTTTAAAGGTTTAAAAGAACTTAAAAAGAACGCAGGATAACTTCCAGATAGAATTCCAATAATTATAGAAAACACAAATGTTAAAAGAATAATCCATAAGTTATTCATCCAATTTATATCAATTTCCTTTTTTGCAATTTGGTTAAAATATGGCATTAACATATCAGAAAGGGCAATTGAGAGCCAGGTAGCAATAAAGCTAATTAATATAGCTTCCCCAAGAAACTGAGTTATCAAGTTGCTTCTTTTGGCGCCTAAAACTTTACGCATACCTACTTCCAACGATCTTTTTGCAGACCTGGCAGTTGCCAGATTCATATAATTTATTGTTGCTATTAAAAGAATGAACAATGCTATAATCGAGAATATAATAACATTTTTCATACTACCATTTGTTTTAATTTCAAACCTCGTATTAGAATGTAAATGGATATCCAATAGAGGTTGGAATAATAATTCAGAACCACCTCTTTCATTTTCTCCAAATGTTTGCTTCATAAATTCTTGAGTCATATTTTTCAATGATTCAATGGATACTTTTTCAGGTAAAAGGATGTAACTGTAATTTGTTATTTCACCCCAGTTATTTAACATCATATCATTATAAACATGTGGCGCCGATTCCATTGAAGCCATAATATTCAGGTTAAAATGGGAATTTCTTGGCATATCTTTTATTAGCCCTGTAATTCTTAAAGCTACGTTTCCCATTGAAGTAACCAATTCCAGGTTTTTTCCAATAGGTATTGAATCACCAAAGTATTTTTTGGATATACTTTCAGTAATAACAGCAGTAAAGGGTTCCTGAAGAGCCGTAGTTTGATCACCCATTAACCAATCATAAGTAAATACTTCAAAAAAGTTCTTTTCAACTAAAGAAACATCTCGTTCAACAAATTCTATTTCTCCATTCCTGATTTTATATGACCTTGGCCTGCCAATTCTTACAAAACTCTCAATTTGAGTAAAAAAACCTTCAAATGGTTCTTTTAACCTATATTCGCTACCTACTGATTTAAATACTTCACCACTTGGGGCAGTGTACTGATAACCAACTCGGTAGATCCTATCTCCTTTTTCATGGAATTTATCATAGCTTAACTCATCAATTACATAAAAAGTGATTAAAAGGCACGCAGTTAACCCAATAGTTAACCCTAATAAGTTTATTAGAAAATAACCTTTTTGTCGAATCAGGTTTCGAAATGCAACGATAAAGTAATTTCTAATCATGATATGTTAAATGTATTAATTAATATTCGATTATTTGGTGTTTAAACTATGCCAAGGTTTATGCCGAATATGTAAGTGGTAGATAATCAAATAACTAAATATTGTTTCGTAAATACGTGTGAGTAAAAATTACCACATTGTGTGTAAATTTTACTCATTATTTTGTAGATTTGGTAATATGAACCGAGCATGATATATACCTGCATTGACACACTGGGAATGATTATCTATGTCAGGCGAGCTCCATCTAACCGATGAAAATTAGAAATAACAGATGAAAAAACAAGGTAAAGTATTAGTGGTAGATGATAATAAAGAAATACTTATTGCAGTTGAAATGCTTTTGTTTCCTTATTTTGAAAAGATTGTAACACTTAAGAATCCAAATGCTTTGAACTCAATTATTTCAAAAGAATTATTTGATGTAGTTATTTTAGATATGAATTTCAAAGCTGGAATTAGTACCGGTAATGAAGGCATTTATTGGATGAATGAAATTCTTAAATATGACTCCGAAGCAGCTATTGTGTTCATAACTGCTTACGGAGATATGGAACTTGTAGTAAAAGCAATGCGTGAAGGTGCTACAGATTTTATTCAAAAACCCTGGGATGATGAAAAGTTTATTACGACCATTCAGAACGCACTCAAAATAAGAAGTTCTCACAAGGAAATAAATAATTTACGCGAGAAACAAAAACATTTAATTGGGGATATTTTTAGCCAATTTCCCGACATTATAGGTATGTCAAAAGCTATGGAAGAGGTTTTTAAGACAGTAAATAAAGTGGCTAAAACAGATGCTAACGTTTTAATTTTAGGAGAAAATGGAACTGGTAAGGAGTTAATAGCCCGCGAAATTCATAGAAAATCGAATAGGGCTGACGAGGTTTTTGTTCATGTAGATGTTTCTACCTTACCAGATACTCTTTTTGAAAGCGAATTATTTGGATATATTAAGGGTGCATTTACAGATGCAAAGACAGATAAACCTGGAAGGGTAGAAATTGCTTCAGGGGGAACTTTATTTTTAGACGAAATAGGAAACCTCTCATTATCGTCTCAATCTAAGCTATTAACAGTTTTGCAAAATAGAGAAATTAACAGATTAGGAGCGAATTATAAAATACCCATTGATATAAGATTGGTTTGTGCAACTAACAAATCTTTGCAAGAAATGGTAATTGAAGGAAGTTTTCGAGAAGATTTATTGTATAGGATCAATACCATCCAAATTAATTTACCTCCATTACGCGATCGAACAGAGGATATTCCATTGTTGGTGGACTTTTTTAAGAAAAAGTATGAGAAAAAATATGATAAATCGCCTTATATAATTGAAAAATCAGTAATTCAAAAACTACAAGAATATAAATGGCCTGGAAATATTCGCGAATTGCAGCATACAACGGAAAAAGCTGTTATTATGAGTGAAAATGATCAATTAACTGAAAAAGATTTCGAAATTAACCAAATATTTAAATCCGGGTTTATTAAAACCGAATCTCTAGATTTGTCAGAAAATGAAAAGCAACTTATTTTAAAAGCAATTGAAAAATCTAAAGGAAACTATACTATTGCAGCGAAAGAATTAGGTGTATCGAGAAAAACATTATATAATAAAATAAAGAAATATGGGATCGAGTAAATATAGCATTAAGCTATTTATATATTTAGTTAGTCTTTCTTTATTAGGCTTTGGATTTTTCTGGTCCTTTAGTTCAAGTCAGTTGATTATAACAAAGCTTGTAATTGGTATACTATTTTTAGTTTTTTTTCTCTTTCTTCTTAAGTATCTGAACAAAACGAACCGAGATCTTTTGAAATTTTTAGACGCAATAAAATATTTTGAGAACGTTGCTTTAAATGATTCTTCAGGGCTGTCTTTTGATAAGTTAAATATTACATATAACGAAATAACAAATCAATTAAAGGATGCATGGCTTGCAAAAGAATTTCAGCAGCAATACTTTCAATATACTTTAGAAAATATTGATGTAGGTATAATTAGCTTTGATAAAACCGGTAAAATTGAGATTCTTAATAAGGCAGCAAAATCAATTCTGGGAATTCGATCTCTTAATCATATTGATAATTTAAATACCGAAATTGGACAAATAGGTGAGGAATTAAAGAATTTAGTCCCTGGTCATAGTAAGATTCTAAAAGTAAATACAACCATTGATCAGTTGAGTATTTTGGCTAAATTAACTAATCTAAAAATAGGAGAAAAACAAATCAAATTAGTTAGCCTACAAGATATTAAAACTCAACTTGAACAAAGTGAACTGGAAGCCTGGCAAAAATTAATCAAAGTATTAACCCATGAAATTATGAATTCAGTAACTCCAATAAAATCATTAACTTATAGTATGCAAAAAGTTTTGGAATCCGCAAATGAAAACAAAAATCTTGATGAAAGTTTGATAAAAGGACTAAATGCAATCGAAAAAAGAAGCAAAGGTTTATTGGACTTTGTTGAATCTTATAAAAACCTTACTCAAATTCAAAAGCCTGTTTATGAGAGAGTACAGATTAAAAGTCTTGTAGAAAATGTAACTCAATTGATGAGTAAAGAGCTTGAAAAACATCATATTACAGTAAAAATTGAAATGAATCCTGAGGATATATCTATTATAGCTGATGAAAAACTGATTACTCAGGTTATTGTTAATTTGATACTAAACTCTTTAAAAGCAATGGGTGGAAAAAACAATAAAATTTTAAAAATAGAGTCATCTGGCTTAGAAAAAAATAGAGTTTATATTAAAGTCAGTGATAATGGTAAAGGAATAAGTCCTGAAATATTAGATAAGATTTTTGTTCCCTTCTTTTCGACATATGAAAATGGTTCGGGAATCGGATTATCATTTGCAAGGCAGGTTATGGTATTACACAATGGACGTATTGATGTTCAGTCAAATACTGAGAAAGGAACAGTATTCACATTATCTTTTTAATTTCAGTAAACAATTTTTTAACATAAATGTAAGTAAAATAATACCAATTAGAGATTAACTATAATTATATTTGTGCAAAACGTATTGAAAAGAAAGAGTCGCCACGCCGGGTACATTTGTATGTGGATGAAAGTTCCACCGGCTTATAAGGCCCGGGAAAGTCCCGGGCTTCTTAATTTTACTTTCGCATTATTGCTATTTATCGTAATTATTTAAGAAAGTGACTAACTTTTTTAAATCTTCTTCTAAATGCAATTTAATTTTTTCATTCTTAAGAAAGTTTTTTACGTCCTGATTGTTAAATAATACTTCTAATAGCATTTTTTTATTCTTTATTAACAGTAAAGGATCGCCATAAATGGATATGTAGTATATGGGTTTTTCTCTGATAAATATCTTATTAACTTCGGTTGAGCTAACACGTGCAACTTTTTTTAATGGCAGTGCGGATACAGTTTCTTTCTTATATAAGCTTATAAAATCGTCAATTATCTCTATAAAATATCCTTCTTTAAGCTGATCGTAATTATAATATTTTTTATATACGATTGTTTCACTATTTACTTCTATCTTTTTTATTTGCTTTGGGTTAGTAACACAATAAATTTTGCCATCGATTTTATATTCAATTTGTTCCTTGTAGGCATTGTAGTTTAATAAATAATCAATAGCCTTATCTTCAGATTTTAGATAAACTTTGCTATACATGAACTGATCATAAATAAACGGACTACCTTTATAACTTTTATATGTTAACACCTCTTTGGTTGATCCATTAAGCTTATTGAGTGAATGAACCGTAGAGCTTTGAGCTAATAAATTCTGAACGGATATTATAACTATTAGCAGTGAAAAAATGATTTTCATTGTATAAATTTTTATGTCTTTATTTATAGATAAACTTTACAATGGTTTCCCTATAATAAGTTGCCTATAACTTCATTTTCTGTTGAGAAATATCCTTTCATTAGATTTGCGGTTAAGCAAGAATGGATAGGTATAATGCCAACCAAATCGCCAATTTTCAATTCCTGTAATAATTCATAGTTTACCTCAAGTGTTCCATGTTCTTGAGATAATTTTGTCAGATAAAAAGCTTCAGGATAGTTTTTCCAACCATCTTTATTAAGTTTCACCAACATACCATATACAGCTTTGTTGTTAATATTAATACTTTCTTTTGAGAAATGTACGGCACCTCCATGAATGATTATTTCATTTCTCTTATTATGTTTAGCGACAACAGGGCAGGCTACAGCAATTGCAATTTGATCAAACCTGCAAGATTCCAAATTAAATTGCATCATATCATAAAACACAAAATTTCCAGGACGTATTTCATTAATATTACCAAATTCTTCAGAAATACTGCAAGATGGGGTATCTCCAACTGACACTATCAGGTCCGGATATTTTTTATGATAATGATTTTTTAATACCGATAACTTACCCAGTGCATCTTCATGGATATCTAAAATCTCACCACGACTTTTAGCTTGATATGTATGTCCGGTATGTGATAAAAAACCTTTGAACTTAACCTTTTCCGAAGATTTTTCTTTTGCTAATATTTTATCCATAGCTTCATACCTATCATTTGCAATACCAGTTCTGTTATATCCGGTATCAATTTTAATAAAAAAGCCAACTTTAAATTTTAATTCTTTTATCAGGAAATCAATTGATTCCACATTTTCAATACAAAGATTTAATTGGATTTTTTCTGCAAGAGAATTTATTGCTTCTATTTCACGGATATTTACAGGAAAAGCAATTGTTATATCGTTCCAGTCATCATCCGCAAAGTATTCAGCCATTCGAACAGAAGATACAGTTATTTTATTTACTCCTAACTGTTTAAACCAGTTTCCAATTAGTCTTGATTGATGTGTCTTAAAATGTGGCCTAAATATTAATCCATGTCTTTTCGCCTTATATGCCATGGTTTTAATATTGTTTAGGCATTTCTTTGTATCCAAGATTAATGTTGGAGATGTAAAATGATCAAAATTCATGTTTTGCGAATAATTTTATTCACAAACGTACATAATGTTTTTTATGAAAACAATGCACAGGTTTCATAAAACAATAAAGTACTTCCCTACTATAACTATTAGTTTTGTAATTTTTGAACAAAACTAAAAGTATTATGGAGGAAATTTATGAATTAATAAGGCACACCAGTTTCTCTTGCTTTTTTTAAAGCTTCGGTATACCATATGAACTCATCTAAAAATCTTTTTGATCGTTTTTCATAGAAGTCATTAAGAGCATTTCCATCATCATCAAATGCGTTTTGAACTTGTGCAATTGGAAACATAGATGAAATACTGGGAGTTCCCAATTCAGCTAAAACTGCCCTTAAATGCACTGCAGATCTTACTCCTGCATAATTACCCGCAGAATAAGAAACAATGGCACTTGGTTTAAAAAAGTATTCTCTTTGGAAATGATCCAATAAGTTTTTTAGAGCCGGAGGAATACTGTGATTATATTCTCCGGTGACGATTAGAAATCCGTCGGAATCAGTAAGAATATCCGAAATCTTCTTCATATTTTCCGGAGCATTTTCAGGATTATATTCTTTAAACATTTTATCTAGAAAAGGAAGTGGGAATATAAGTGGATCAATAAAATGAACCTCAACTTCTCTTTCTCTTAATTTATTAATAAAGAATTTGGATGGTTTAATTCCTTGCCTATCAGACCTTACAGATCCATAGATAACTGTAATTTTTAGTTTCATGATTTAAAAGTTTATTAAAAATTGAACATTTAAATAACTATATTGTTTAAATATCTCGAAAAGAGAATAATGGTAAGATTATTCTATTCAATTAAAATTTATTTTGATATTTAGATTTTAACAGTGAGGTGATTATATAAAATATTGGTGGTTAGGATTAAAAATATTCAAGATCTTGCTGTTGTAGTTGAACATCTCTTAGTCTGGTAAAATAAGTTGATAAGGTTGATGATTGATTAATTTATTTTAAGTTATTGTAAGATAGAATGATTGGTAAGATCAAGAGATGTGGTGCTCACAGGGTGTAAAAGCCCTGTGAGTTTTTATTTCTGGTTAAGTCTTCTGGATTTTCGTTCCCAAACCTTTTTTGCTAAAAGTTGCATGTCTTCTACGTTATCAAATTCGTCCATTATTTCCGTACCAAGTAATGTCTCAATAATATCTTCCATAGTGACAATACCAACCATTTCTCCATATTCACCAACAACCATTGCAATATGTTCTTTATCTTCTATTAATTTATAGAATAATCTTATAATTGGCATTTGTTCATTGACCACTTTAATCTCCCGTCTTAAGCTTTCTAATTTATTATCATGCTTTTCGTCAATCATATATTGCATCATATCATCTTTAAGGACATAACCTGTAATATTCTCTATGTCATTATTATAAATAGGAATTCTGGAGAATCTGATTTTTTTATTATTTTTAATAAAACCTTTAATGCTTTCTGTTTGCTCTGCAGCAAAAACAACTGTCCTTGGGGTTAAAATGGTTTTTACATCAATTTTGTTGAATACCATTAGGTTCATAAGAATTTTGGACTCTTCCTTTTTGAATATGCCTTCCTTTACGCCAATTTCAGCCATAGCATGAAATTCAGAACGACTCAAAACATCCTGGTTTTCTTTCTTCTTAAGTGCTTTGGTTATAAATCTTGCTAAAATAATTATAGGATAAAACGGAGAATAGATCATTGCTTTTAAAAAATACGGAATAACGGGAGCAATACTTTTCCAATAACTTGCGCCAACCGTTTTAGGAATGATCTCGGAAAATATTAGTATTGAAACAGTCAATATGCCAGATACAATGGATAAATATTCGTTTCCCCAAAGCTTTTGTGCTTGCACTCCTACACCAACAGCACCAACTGTATTAGCAAAAGTGTTTATGGTTAATATAGCAGCTAACGGTGTATCAATTTTTTCTTTTAATTTTTGTAATGATTTAGCAAAATTTTTTCCTTCGTTTATTTTGCCGGCTAAAAATGTATGAGTTACACTTAGAAGTGATGCTTCCATTATAGAGCAAATAAAAGAAACTACTACAGCGATTAAGAAATATAATACAAGTAATCCCATTATTTATAAAGATTCATTTTTTCAATGTAACGATAAACTTCTTTTGGTAAAAAGTAACGAATCTCCTTATCGTTTTTAATTGCATCTCGAATAAAACTCGAAGAAATTTCCATTAAAGGTGCATTAATTAATTTAATACCGTTATGATCTCTATATTTACCTAAATCAGATCCGGGCCGAGGATATATGTATAATTGATATTGTTTTAATATTTCTTCATAATTTTTCCATTTATGGAATGATTGAAAATTATCAGTGCCAGCAATCAAAATAAAATCAACTTTAGGGTTTCTTTCACGCAAATAAGTTAAAGTATCGATGGTATACGATGGTTTTGGTAACCTGAATTCAATATCACAAGGCTTTATTCTTAAGTCATCCTGTATAGCTAATTCGACCATTTTTAGGCGATCATATTCATTTAGCAGGGTACTTTTCTTTTTTAGCGGATTTTGCGGACTTATTACCAACCAGATTTCATCTAAATCACTATATTCAACCATATAATTTGCAATGGCTAAGTGACCAATATGAATAGGATTAAATGAACCAAAGTATAACCCAACTTTCATTTTTAGCTCTTTATGAATTTTTTGATGGTGGTTTCAGTTTTTTTAACTGCTTTTTCAAGTTTGTCATTAATGATAATAACATCAAATCTATCGGCATAACTTAGTTCTTCATTGGCTTTACCCAATCTGGTTTCAATATCTTCATTGCTGTCAGTTGATCGAAGGATGAGCCTTTTTTCCAACTCCTCAATACTTGGAGGCATTATAAATATTGATAAAGCTCTATCCGGAAACTTATTTTTTATATTAAGGCCTCCAATCACATCAACATCAAAAATAACATGCTTTCCTTGCAACCAAATACGTTCGAGTTCAGTTTTTAGAGTTCCATAAAATCGATTCTCATAAACCTCTTCCCATTCAACAAATTCACCGTTTTCAATTTTAACTTTGAAATCGTCTGCAGTAAGAAAATAATAATCTTTACCATCAACTTCATTTTCTCTTTGTAGTCTACTAGTGGCAGAAATCGAGAATTCAAGATTTAGGTCTTTTTTAAGAAGATTTTGAACAATGCTTGTTTTTCCCGAACCAGAAGGGGCTGAAAATATGATTAGTTTACCGTCCATAATTAAAGAATATTAAGCATTTGCTCTTTAATTTTTTCTAATTCATTTTTCATTAAAACAACAAGTTTTTGAATATCCGAATCGTTTGCTTTTGATCCTAATGTATTTATTTCCCGACCAATTTCCTGGCTTATAAAACTTAGCTTTTTGCCATTCGATTCAGATTCACTTAATATTTCTAAGAAATAATTGCAATGATTTGTTAATCGGACTTTTTCTTCTGTAATGTCAAGCTTTTCCAAATAATATATCAGTTCTTGCTCGAACCTGTTTTTATCGTATTCATTTTCATCAAAGGATTTGTTTAAGTTTTCTTTTAGTTTGGATTTTATTTTTTCGGTCCTATCAAGTTCAAATGGAGCAATTTCATTTTTCTTTTTTTCAATAGCTTTTATTCTTTGTTCCATATCATCTTTTAGATATTTACCTTCCTGTGTTCTAAAATCATCCAATTGATCAAGAGCATTTTCAATTGTAGAAATAACGATTTTCCAATCATTTTCATCTATTTCTTCTTTTTCCGTATTCAAGGTGTCAGGCAATCGAATGGCCATTTGTAATAACTGTTCCGATTGAAGATTTAATTCTGTGGCTAGTTCTTTTAATTGATTCACATAGCTTTTGATTACTCCTGAGTTTATTGTAGTTGCCTTATTTTCATCCGAAACTTCATAATAAAGTACAAATTCCACTTTACCACGTAATAATTTTTTCGAAACAAGATTTCTAATTTCAAGTTCCTTTTCCCGGTATATTCCGGGGATTTTTGTATATAGATCCAGGTTTTTACTATTTAATGATTTTACTTCTATAATAACTTTTCGATCTTTTAATTCACATTCGGCTTTTCCATAGCCGGTCATAGATTTTATCATATTATTCTTTTCAAGATATTGAATTTATAGGACAAAGGTAATAAATAAGTTATATAGTTTGGAGTTCAAAGAATAATTTGTACTTCTGACAAGATTTTACTTTAAATCTGAATTGAATTATTTTAATTTAATAAACGCACCTAAATAAAATTAATAATTTAATACCTTTTTGAACAAATATTTATATTGTTAATAACCCTAAATTTTAGATTTAATACTAATTTAAAACCTAAATACAACAAAGGTTACAGAGTAATTAACAATTGTTGAAAACATTGGTTGATAAGAAGTTAACTAAAACGGGCCAAAAAATTTTAGTATAATTCAACCTGTTTGTATATTTGTTCTACCAGGTGAGAGATAAAAGGTCGCTCAACAGGGTAGGGAGAGGAAAAAGATACTTAGTTGTAAAATGGACCGATCGTACAATTTTTGAAATTGCCTTCCCCAAGAGCCGAAGTTCGAATCTGAAAGACTTGTTCCGAAAGTTTCGATCAATCCGAAAAGCTTCGCCTAGCGTTCTTTAAAAGATTGAGCTGTAAGCAGCAATATTTACAAAAAAACGAGCGATCGTTCATGACTTTGAAAATAATGCTGAAACCCCAAATTAATCTTCGGGTTAGTTAAGGTTTACAATGATTAAGAAAAGAACTTAATCGATTTATGCAGAAAAGGAATTCCGCAAGGAAAACCCCAATGTATAATCAATTAAGAACCTATCTAATCAATTGGCTTACAATATGGCACTTCGTTCGTGAAGTTTTTCTGAAAAGTTTAACCAACGAACAGCTTAAAAGCCAAACCTTAGCTGGAATGGTTTATAGGTTCAGGGCTTGCAACAAAGGATTAATTCCTTGGTTGCTTACGCCAACCATAATAACGGTAATCTGGTACATGGAAAATTTCGGTTTTCTATTGTTAAAGGGGATTAGTCATCTCGATTAGTTCCCTTTACTGTTTTATAACGAATAGTTGTAGTATTGTTAATAAATAAATATTGTAAAAGCAGCAGTAATTTAAATGATAGCTTTCTTTTTCCAATTTCCTGTTAAATAGTAAGCGAATGAAAGTATAAGTCCAACTATCCATCCTATAGGCATTGACCACCAAATACCAATTTCACCGAAATAATCAGATAAAATCCAGGCACCAGGAATTCTTATAATCCAAAGTGATATTAATGAGAGAAACATTGGAATTAATGTATCACCTGCGCCACGCATTACTCCGGAAATTATAAACATAGCGGAGAATACAATATAGAAACCTCCGACAATAAATAGATATTCTCTTCCAATTCTAATAACTTCAGGATCATTAGTAAATAAATTCATTAAGAAAGTTGCTCCCAAAAGAACAAATGCTGAAACTCCTAAAGAAACCAGTGATGACATTTTTAATGTTGCAATGAGTCCCGTATTTATCCTTTCCATTTTTCTGGCACCAATATTCTGACCAACAAATGTACTCAATGCCTGAGCAAAATTCATTGCAGGCAATGTTGCTAATGACCCGATACGCATTACAACAGAGTATGCTGCAATTACGTTGGTACCAAACTTGTTAACGATTCCAATTAAAGCTGTCATCCCAATGGCAACAAAGGTTTGTTGTATTCCGGTTGGTAATCCTATACGTAAACTTTTCTTAAAAATTGTCTTATCAAAAATAAGGTTAGTTAAAGAAAACTGAATGATTTCATGTTTTCGATTTAAGTAAATGACTGCAGTTAAAAAAGCACCGCCCTGAGCTAAAACTGATGCAATGGCAACACCTGCAATTCCCCATTTAAAAACTAAAACAAATAACAAATCGAATGCTATATTGGCAAATGTTGATACAATTAAAAAATATAATGGAGTTTTAGAGTCTCCCAACCCTCTGAGTATTGCACTCGTTCCATTAAAACCAAATGAAACAATAACACCTCCAATAAAAATATTAAAATAGATTTTTGCTTGAGGAATAACTTCTTCAGGTAACTTTAAGAATCTAAAAATGTCTTCACTAAAAATAATTCCAATAATACTGATCACAATTGATGCAAAAAACAGAAAAATGAAAAGTGTATCAATTGTTCTTTTAACTTTTTCTATCTCTTTAGCTCCAAAATACTGAGATATGACAATGGTACTTCCGGATGCAATACCAATAATTAATGAAAGAAAAGCAAATATCAGTGGAAAGGATGCCCCAACTGCTGCAAGTGCTTCTTTACCAATAAAATTGCCGACAATAATACTATCAACTACATTATAGAGTTGTTGGAATACATTCCCAAACAACATGGGCAAAGCAAATTTAAGTATTAGAGAGCTTTCTTTTCCTTTGGTTAAATCTTTCATTAAATCTTTTTAAAGTCTTGCAAAGCTGCCCAAATAAAATCGATTATCAAAATTTGCTATGAAATATTATAAAATTAAAAAACCTCGAATTTAATTCGAGGTTTTTAATTATTATTTAACTTTTTCTAATTTAACTGTGAAATGCCTCATTATGGATGCCTCTTCGAGAATATTAAATCCTGTTCTGATTTCATCCCTACGATCGAAAACATTTTTAAGAGCTACAGCGATAACGTCCATGTGGTTGTTTGTGTAAACTCTACGAGGAATTGCCAATCTTAGTAATTCTAATGCAGGATAACGGTTTTTTCTGGTTTCAGGATCACGATCTGCTAAGAGAGTTCCGATCTCAACACCTCGAATACCGGCTTCCAAATATAATTCTACAGCTAAAGTCTGAGCAATATATTGCTCTTTAGGTACATGTGGTAAAAACTTTTTAGCATCAACAAAAATTGCATGGCCGCCATAAGGTCGTTGTACAGAAATACCAAAGCCGGTAAGTTTTTCACCTAAATAAGCTACTTGCTTAATTCTGGTATCTAAATAATCGAATTCTGTACCTTCATCTAACCCTTGAGCCAAAGCATTCATATCGCGACCAGACATTCCTCCATAAGTGATAAATCCTTCAAAAACAATATTGAAGACCGTAGCTTTTTTAAAAGTTTCTTCGCTTTTTAACGCAATAAAACCACCCATATTAACAATTGCATCTTTCTTACTGCTCATGGTCATTCCATCAGCATAAGAAAACATTTCTTTAACAATTTCCTTAATGGTTTTATTTTCATATCCTTTTTCACGTTGCTTGATGAAATATGCATTCTCGGCAAAACGAGCCGAATCATAATACACCGGGATTTTATATTTATCTGCAATAGTGCGGATACCTTTCATGTTTTCGATTGAAACAGGCTGCCCTCCTGATGAATTACATGTTACTGTGAGTACAATAAAGGGAATTTTCTCAGCAGAATGTTCTTTTATTGTATTTTCTAACTTTTTTAAGTCAACATTTCCTTTAAAAGGATGATCAATTTCAGTATCAAAAGCTTCATTTATAGTACAATCAATAGCTTTAGCTTTTCTAAATTCAATATGTCCTTTCGTTGTATCAAAATGTGAATTACCCGGTATGATATCACCTTCTTTTATCGTTGCTGAGAATAATACATTTTCGGCTGCCCTACCTTGATGTGTAGGAAGAAAATAGTCAAAACCCAATAATTCTTTAATTATATTTTTTAAGTTGTAATATGATGATGCCCCGGCATAACTTTCATCACCTAGCATCATTGCCGACCACTGTTTGTCACTCATTGCACCGGTTCCCGAATCAGTTAACAGATCGATAAAAACCTGGTTGCTTTTTAGGTTAAATAAGTTATAGTTTGCTTCTTTAATCCATTTTTCACGTTCTTCGCGAGTACTTTTTTTGATAGTTTCTACCATCTTAATCTTATATGATTCTGCAAATGGAAGTTCCATGTTATAATAAATTTAATAATTAAAAAAATTGAAAAAATAAAAAAGTGTGGTTTTCGTAAAAGAGAAATTAGAAGCTGAAAGAATCTCTTTCCTTAATATTTAAGTAAACGTGTTTTGATGAAAATAATATGTTCATTGATATTTTCATTTTCTATTTCTAATTGCCATACAAATATACAAGTTTCTAAAATAATTACATAAAATTAGATACTTTTGTATGATATTTTTAAAATTAAACTGAAGTTAAGGTATTAAAAATCAATAAAATAATGTATAAAATAGTACTTGTAATTTCACTAGTCTTTTTTTCAGGAAAAGAAATAATTTCACAAATCATTAAAACGGATTCAATACAAAATTCCGATACTACAATTATAGTGGCGGATTCATTAAAATTAAATAATCAGTTAGATGATAATCTAGATAACCAAAAGAACTCCATACCACAGGATACAACTTTAAAAATTAATTCAAGAAATGATTCGCTTGAAATAACTGCCATTATTGATTCCATAACTGTTATTCAAAAAGATACTATTTCATTAAAAGATTCAATTACAAAGGTTAGTTTTTATGATCAGTTCTTAAATTTAGCTCAAGATTCATTGTTTTTTGAAGAACCAGACACAACTGACTTTATAAAATATAGTTTACGTCATTTAATTATTCGTGATAGTTTAATATTAAGTGATACTATAAAATATGCTACATTAAAACTGATTAATTATATAACCGATGAAGAAATCGATACCATAACCAATTATTTAAATATTAAGTTGAAAGAGCTACTATTAAAAGAATATCAAGATTCCAGTTTAAAAATAAAAAGAGATTCAATTTTTAATGCAATTGAATATTTATTAAAGGGTATACCTGAAGATTCAATTAATTTAATATTTACAAATATTAATAAGGATTCCATTTTGTTTAATGTTGCTGAAGATCAAATTGATTCTGTTCGTTTTAATTTGTTTGATAATAGGGGAGAATATGCTACTCTTTGGATAAGAAAATCTAATGTGAATGCATTTAATATTTATCTGGAGGATGGAATTTATATTGAAAAAGCCCGGCAAAGAAAGGTTGTTAATCAAAGATTAGAAACTCAATCAGGATTACCAGGGTTAAGAAAAGTAAAAAAGGTTAATAAAATTTTACCCATGTGGAAACTGGGTGGTCTTGCTGATATAAGATTTAATCAGGGATATATCTCTGATTCATGGACAGAAGGAGGGGAGAGTAGTATTTCAACATTGTCCATATTAAAATATAGCGTTGATTATACGTATGGTAAAATCCGTAACCTGGATACAGATTATGAATATCGATTAGGTTATATTCAAGCTGGGGAAAATGATCTTAGAAAGAATGATGATAAATTTGAAATTAATGCAAAGTATGGTCGTTCTGCGGTAAATAATTGGTATTATAGTGCATTATTGAATTTTAAGACTCAGTTTTTTAAAGGAAAGGAATATATAAATGACTCAACAGTTAATGTAATTTCAGAATTCCTTTCACCGGCATATTTGGTTTTCTCTCTAGGGCTTGATTATAAACCTGATGATAAATTAACCATACTTATTTCACCGATCACATCAAAATTTACAATGGTTACTGATACAGTAAGGTTTGATCAAACGAGATTTGGTATAGGAGAAAATGAATATGTTAGAAAGGAAATTGGAGCATATATTAAAGCAATATCCAAACTTAAAATCAGGGACAATATTTATTTAGAGAACAAAATAAATTTCTTTACAAATTATATGAATGAACCTCAGAATATTGATGTTGATCTGGAAGTTGATCTAAAAGTAAAACTTACTGATTATATTTCAGTGTCAGTAAATGCTCATTATATTTATGATCATGATGTTGATATTCCGGTTTTTGAGGATAATCAGCAGGTTGGTGTAACAAAGAAAGGACAATTTAAAGAATTGTTAGGGATAGGATTTGTTTACAGTTTTTAATTTAGAAGATCTTTACGGGTTCGTTTCCATCTTTTATGAGACCATAACCAATCTTCCGGCTTTTTTCGAATGATTTCTTCAAGTTTATTCATGTATAGCTTGGTTATTTCACCTTCTTTGGTTTTTACAGGTTCTTCAACCAGTTTTTCAATCTTTAATTCGTAATAGCCACGTTTCACCCTTTGTATATCTAAATAAACTACTGGATAGTTGTTTTTAGTAGCATGTTTTTCCGGGCCATGAAGACATGCAGTGTCCTGGTTTAAAAAATCGACCCAAATAGCTTTTTTTACAGCAGAAGGACTTTGATCTGCAACTAAAAGAAATATGCAAGTTTGATTTTTAAAATTCTCGAATGTTTCAGTTGTAATATAAATTGATTTAAGCAATGTTCCGTTTTCTGCACGGGTTCTTCTTATATATTCATCAATATATTTGTTTTTTAAAGGCTTATATATTGCTATAGCGCGATGTTTTATTTGTAAACTTCCGGCCATAGCTCCCCATTCCCAATTTCCATAATGTCCGGTAACTCCAATAATACTTTGTCCTTTTTGGTGATATTCATCCAAAATTTCAGGGTTAATGACCTTAAAACGTTTCTTTACAGTTTTCGTTGACATTGTGAAAGTTTTAATACTTTCAACAATAAGATCCGTTAAATTAACATAGGTTTTTTTCGCAATAGATTTTATTTCTTTGTCGGTTTTTTCAGGGAAAGAATTTTTTAAATTATTTATAATTACTGATTTGCGATATTTAAAAACATGATAAAATAAGAAAGAAAGAAAATTAGATAATGGATAAAGTATCCAGAATGGAATAATTGCAATTATATGAATGGATATTAAAAATATAAAATAAATTAAATTCTGCATTGCGATGAATTTGGGCTGCGAAAATAATAAAATTGATTAAAACTTAATTAGATTTATCGAGTTGATTGATAAATTTTTGCAAGATTTTCTGTCTGTAAAGTTCTGCTTCTTTCTGTCGTGCCTTATATTCAGATCGTGATTCGATAGGTTTTTTGGGATCAAATAAATCTGATTTATTTAACTCGTTCTGAAATTCTTCTTCAAAATAATAATTAACAAGTATTTCTGGTTTTAACTCCCACACTTTTATAGTTTTATCTGTTGATGCACTTAATATATACTTGCTACTGTAATTTATATCAACATCATTAACAGGCATACTATGACCAAAAAAAGTATAAATTTCTTCTCCTTTATTTACATCCCATAATTTAATTGAAGCATCATAAGAACCAGAGACAAGGTATTTATCATTACTACTGAATTTAACACTCATTACACTTCTTTCATGATTTGTAAGAACATGGAAAATTTCCATTTTTTCCAAATCCCAGATCTTAATATTGTTATCGCGAGATGCACTAGCTAAATACTTACCATCATTGCTAAAAGCTAACGAATAAATATTACTGCCATGTCCTGAAAAGGAGTGGATTAATTCAAAATTATCGAAAGTATATATTTCAATTGATCCGTCCTTAGCTCCACAAGCTATCAAATTGTTAGTTTTTGAATAAGCAACAGCTAAGACATTTTTTTTATTATTCTCAAAAATATGGATAGTCTCTGCTTTTTCAACATCCCATAATCTAAAATTATTGTCGAATGATCCACTTACCAAATATCTGGCATCACCAGATATTCCTACCGACCAAACTGCTGTTGCATGACCCGAAAGAGAGTTAATATAATTTCCATTTTTATCCCAAACGTTTATGGTTTTATCACCACCACTAAAAAAATATTCACCGTTCGCCGGATATTCTAGTTCATAGATAGTTGCATAATGTCGTTGGATCGTTTTTATTGGTTGAAAAGTGTTAAAATCCCAGATTATGATAGATTCATCTTTTGATCCACTTAAGAAGTGTTTCCCTTCAGGATCAAAACATACAGAATGAACCTCATCGGAGTGTTCTTTTAAAGTTGTTAATAAACTACTTTCTTTTTGGGCTAATAAATAAGATTGAGATATTGTAAATAGAAAAAGTAAAGTAAGGTTAAGTTTAAAATATTTCATATTAAACTTAAATTAAGTTATTTACCTCCGTTTGTTTTTGTCTACAAAGTATTTGGTTACAAATAAGCCACTTGCAACCGTTCCACCTAAAGCAATTCCCATAGTTACACTGGAAGAATTATTATTTGTAAAATTATCCGGATCATTTACTAAAATCAGGGTTGCTGTTGCAACTGCAATTCCTCCTGCAACATACAAAATGAAGGTGTCGCCGCTTCTTCTTCTCTTTCTTTTTTTAAGACTTCCGTAGTCTATGTAATTCTCTGTTCCAAAATTTACAACCTGAAATTTAAATTGTTGATAGTTGTTTGTAAGGTTTAATTCCGTATTCGTATTGTTGTTAACTAACAAACTATTATTTGATTCGTTCAGATTATTAGAATTTGAAATCTTAAAAACAAGCAAACATAAAACAACTAATATAATCTTTCTCATTGCTATTGTTTTTTTTCAGCATATCATTTAATTCAAAACTACTATAAATAGGTATTATTTCCCAAATTTTAAAGATAATAATTATCAACTATTTACACATTAGCCATACGATAATTATGGCAATGTGTTCATAATATTCCTTGAACCATTAGATTTTGTTGATAAAGTGGAACAAATATATGTTCAAAATTAAGTATTATCAAATGATTCTATATATTCTTTGTTATTTAAAGCAAATGATAACAAATTGTTTGAACCTTTAATATTTAACTTTTGACATATATTGAACCGATGGTTCTCAATTGTTTTATAGCTATTAAATAATTCTTCTGCTATTGATTTGGTGGTGTAGTGGTTGGCAATTAGTTTTAATATTTTTAGCTCTGTAGGAGTTAATAGTTTGATGGATTTTTGTACCTTTTTTAATTGGCTAAGCTTTTCATCATTCTCGTTTAGGAATTTTCTGCAAACCGGACTAATATACTGGTTTCCTCGATAAACTTCATTTATACATTTATTTAGCTCTTCAAGTGCGCTTTCCTTGAACAAAAATCCCCTTACATTTAAATCCATAGCTTTGTTAAAAAGCTGTAGATCTGAATGGCTTGTTAAAAAAACTATTCGGGTATTTATATCATTACTTCTAATATATTCTGCCACTTCAATACCATTTTTATTAGGCATATCAATATCTAAAATAATTATGTCGCAATTTTTATTTTCCAATAATACTAACGTATTTTCTCCGTCTTCTGCCTCACCAATTAATTGAAATTCAGGATTAGAATTTAACAATGATTTTACACCCATTCTAAAGAGAGGGTGGTCATCAGCGATAATAATTCTGATTTTATTTGTCATATTTATTACATATTAATTTTTTAAGGGCAACTCAATTGTAAATGTTGAACCATAGTTTTCTGTACTGGAAACTTTTATGGCCCCTTCCATTTTCTTTATAAACTCGTTACATAATACCAACCCTAATCCGGACCCTTCTTCATTGTTTGTTCCAAGCGTAGAGAAAAAGGTATCCTCATTAAAAAGTTGTTCAAAATTTTCTTTTGATATACCAACCCCATTGTCCGTAATATATATGTTATATGTATTGCTTAAACTGTCGCTTAATTTAATTGAACCACCGTACCTGGTAAATTTAATAGCATTGGCAATCATATTTCTTAGAATGAAATCAAGCATGTTTTTATCTGTAGATAACTTAAAATTACTGCTTACGGAATTAACAAATTTAATGTTTTTAGCCTTTAACTGTTTCTCGTTTGCCTCAGCACAATTTGAAATAATTCCGCAAATATCAACCGTTTCCTCAACATAATTAAGTTCGTTTTTTTGTGCCTTTGCCCAATTTAAAAGGTTATTTAATAGCTCAATTACAGAATTAAGAGATTCATTAAGATGGTTAGAAAACATTTGAATTTCATCTTGTTTTAGCCTACCTCTATTGTTAAAGCTAAAAATAAGGCTTTTAAGGCCTAAAAGAGGGTTTTTAAGGTCATGGGCAATTATTGAGAAGAATTTGTCTTTAGTATTATTAGATAATTTTAATTCTTTTTCTGACTGAATTAATTTTTTGTTGATGAAATTAAGCTCTTCATTTTGTTCAACAATTTGAGAATTTCGATCCTTTAAAATTTTATTGTTTCTAATTCTAATTATAAATAAGAATGTAATTAAAGAAATGATTAGAATTAACGTAGAAATTCCACTAAGTAAGATTTTATTGTTTACTTTTTTTCTATCAAGTTCTAATTCCCTAATCTTATTATCTTTTTGAAGAGTTTTTATTCTTTGTTCTTTTTTTTCTAATTCATATTGCGCTTCAATTTCTGTAACAAGTTTTGCGTTATTTATGACATCAAGGCTGTCTCTATAATTTAGGTACTCTTCTAAATAGAATAATGATTTGTTATAATTTCCCATTGCCTTATATACTTCGTATATACCATAGTTATTTTCGCTAAGGATAAAATAGTCATTCATTTGTTTGCTATAATGAAATGCCCTGTTAAAATAACTTAATGATTTTACATATTGCTTTTGTTTGAAGTATGAATCTGCAATATTTAAAAGGTATTTGGTTGTTGAAGGTATATCTTTAGTTTTATCCGCGAGCCTCAAGCCTTCTAATAAACTATGGATAGCTTTTTTGTAGTGTCCTTGTTCATTATAAATTATCCCAAGGTTGTTGTAGTTGGCCATCAGGTAATCATGTAATTGTAATTCTTTGCATATTTCGTTTGATTGGTTTAGAAATTCTTCAGCTTTATTATATTCATTTAAATTAATATATATTACTCCAAGGTTATTATATACATATGCTAATCCGGTTTTATAATTTGGCATTGTTTTAAGAATTTCATATGCCTTTAGGTGGTATTCAAGTGCTTTTTCGTGATTATTCTGAATATGGTATACAGTGCCAATATTATTATACATTTGGGCAATTCCTTTTTGGTTTTTTGCCATTTCGTAAAATTTGAGGCATTTAAAAAAATATTCAGTAGCTTTTTGGTAATTTCCACTTTCTTTATAAAAATTTCCCAGATTATTAAGAGTAGATAACATACCATATGTATCATTAATTTCTTGAGCCAGGTCAAATGATTTAAAATAATTTTCAAGGCTAATACTATCGTTCCCAAGTTCTTGGTTGATTAATCCGGAAAGGTTTAAAATTTGGCTTTCTAGTTTTTTGTCATCAAAATCATTAATATAATTTATGGCTTTGTATAAAGTATCCAGTGCACCATAATATTCTCCCATATACCTTAGAGCATAAGCTATACTTAAGTATGATTCGCCCATTTGTTTGGTGTCATTTAAGCTTCTGGAAAGTACCAGGGCTTCTTCTCCGTATTGCAAGCTTTGTTGCGGAGATTTATATAGTAATGCATCAGATAGTTTATTTAGCAAGACTACTTTTTCAACTCCTTCAGCACTTTTTAAAAACTCTTTTAGTTCTTTTTCACTTTGTTGTGCTTTTAAAGTTGTAGAAATCAAAGTTAGTAGTATTATAAACAAGATTCTTGTATTTGCTATCTGGTAAATCATTGGGAGTGTTAAATTATTTAACCGGGGGTTAAATATAGTCTTTTTTTGTCAAAATGAGTGGATACACCTATTGTTAGGATATCAGCTTCTTAGTTAATTGCCACTGATTTTTAAAGATTATTTAATACCAAAATAAACATTAAACAAGAATAATTATGTACAAAAAATTTTTACTCTATTTATTAATGATTCTTTCATGCCACTTTAGTATTTCGCAAAACTATGTGGAAATTGGCGATGGAAACGAAACAACGTATCAACCTACCCATGGTGGGTGGGCATACAGTTGGATGTCAACCATGTATATTTCTGAAGAGTTAGGAGGCTCTAAAACAATTACTCAAATTGCTTTTTATAGAGGATTTGAAGATTTAGTACAGTGGGGAGCCAATTGGGATGTTACAGATCAATTAGTATATATGAAAATAACCAGTGATACTGAGTTTTCACCTGCACCGGAAGGAGGATTTTATTATCCGGTTCCGACAAATCCATCAAATGGTTATACAGAAGTATTTAGTGGTAGTTATAATTATGGCGCATTTGGTTGGCATATTATTACGTTGGATACACCTTTTGAATATGATGGAACCAGCAGTTTAATTGTTCATTGGGAAAGTAGAAGCGGAACCTCAACCTGGAATTTGAAATGGACAGGTACATTAGGTTCTGGTAACCCTACCAGGTCAATTTTCGGTGGGAGTGATGTTAATTTTCCAACTACAAATGGGCAAATGTATGTTGATAATGCCCGCACAAATGTAAGGTTCTATTATGATTCGGGTACAACACCAGCAACACCTTCAGATCCTTCACCTGTTATAAATTCGATCAAGAATCCCCTGGAAACAGAATTATTTTTTACCCTGGGTGCTAACACTACTAATTATGACCTTTATTTTGGAACTGATAAAAGTTCTATGGCAAAAGTTGTCGATAATGAAATTGCTGCGGAAGGAAGTTATTCTTACACACCGTCAAGTTTATTAAATGCAAAAACAGTTTATTATTGGCAGGTTGTTGCTAAAAATGCTAGCGATTCGGAATTATCACCAGTGTGGAGCTTTGAAACAGAAGGAGCAATAACAGATTTTCCCTGGAGCGAAAGCTTTGAAGAAAAGTGGCTGGGTATATCGGCTTGGTGGTCATCTATCATAAATACTAACTATCCGGACAGTACTGATTGGTCTTGGGATAATGGATGGAATTTTATAACTGAGCCAAATGTTCAGGATGATTCAACTGCAATTTATTGCAGTGCATGGACAGATGGTGAATTTAGCGTAAAAACACCTAGATTAATACTTCCTGAAAATCAAAGAATTTCGTTTTGGTGGAAGAATACGTATGTGCAAAGTAAGGTAGCAGGTAAAGATTCAACATTCTTTGAAATTACTACGGATGGTGGAGACAATTGGAACACTCTTGATACACTTGCACCTGCCACAGTAATGACTGAATGGGAAAATCCAATTATCGACTTATCCTCATATTCCGGTAATAATGTTTATTTAAGATGGAGATTTAAAATAAGCGATGGAACTTACTGCGCATTTGTTGATAATATAGATATTTATAATGTTCCAACAGGTGCAACAATTGAATTAAGTGAAACCGAAATTACTTTCAAAGATGTTGCGATTAATGGACATACAAAAGTCCCTATTGTTGTAAGAAATACTGGTACGGTAGATATGGATATAACTTCGGTATCTGGAGTATCTCCATTTTCATGTGATTATACCGGAACAATAGCGGTTGGAGAACAAGATACGGCATATATCTGCTTTTCGCCCGAAGCTGTTGGTACCTATTCTGAAACAGTTACATTTAATTCAAATGCAACAGGCACAAATACTATTGATGTAATAGGAACAGGAATAGCTTTAACTGGAGTATTCTATGAAACTTTCGATGAGAAAAAAGAAATTCCTGAAGGTTGGAGCCATATTGATAGTCCATTGGGATATATTAGTGGAGGAGGAGTACAAATTACCAGTGGAATATATGACTCTAATTCAGAACCTTACGCAGCTAAGATCTTAATGTCCAATGATACGGTTTCACCAATAGTATTTTTAACACCTGGAGTTGAAAATTTTGCTACTCACAACCTGACATTTGTAGCTAAGAAGTGGGATAATATGAGAAGCTTAGATTTACAAGTTGGAGTGATGGCAGACCCTTATGACGCTTCTTCATTTGTTGCACGCCAAACTATTAGTTTAACTGATGAATTTGTTGAATATTCAGTTTCGTTTAAACCTTCAAATACTGCTCCATATATTGCGTTTAAGCATGGTGGAAACCCAACAGGTAATGATGACTGGACTAGTTTAAGAATTGATGATGTCGCATGGGAAGCTAACTCTGAAGAGGTTCCTTTACCAGCAATTTTGGCAACTCCTGCGAATACAACAGAAGATGTTGATATTATGAATAGTCCGGTTTTAACATGGACTGCCGGTAGTTCAAATACTGATGGTTATTATGTTTATTTAGGAACAAGTGCAAGTTCATTTGATATAATTAATGGCGAAGCTGTTGCTAAGAATCCCACTAGTTATGAAATATTTCAGGCATTAGATTATAACACCAGATATTATTGGAAGATTGTGCCATTTAATAATTATGGTTCTTGTGCTGATAATCTTGTTTGGTCATTTAAAACAATGCAAAATCCAGTTATTACCGAATTACCTTGGATTGAAGATTTTGATAATGTAACTGCAAATTCAGGAAAAAATGACCGACCCGAAGGTTGGTCTATTGAAAATACTCACGACGATATTACATGGGATATACTAGCTAATAATGAAAGTTTTGATCCATTCGCAAATTCTGCACCAAATTCAATGCATGTGGGATTTGGAATGAACCCTAAAGATGATTATTTGTATTCTCCTCCAATTAGTTTAAAATCAGGTAGTTTATATCAACTAACGTATTGGTTACATACTGATGTTGATTGGACAACTGGTTTGGTTTATACAGAGAAGTTAAGGGTATACCTTGGAAGTGATAATAAATCATCAGAAATGACAAAATTATTATCCGATACCTTAGTTGATCATACTGATTATATGGAAATAAAATCTGAATTTACAGTAGAAGAAGATGGAGAGTATTATGTCGGCTTCTATGCTTGGAGCGACCCAATGCAATATCTGTTAATAATTGATGATGTTAAATTAGAATTACTTAACAACGATGCTCCTGAATTTATATCAAACCCTGTCGAATCCGGAAAAGTTGGTGAATCATATTCTTATTCTGTTGAAGCTTCGGACGCAAATAATGATGTGCTTGAAATAACTGCTACAACGCTTCCGACATGGATTACACTTACAGATAATGGGGATGGCACAGCCCTATTATTTGGAACACCATCAACTGCTGATGATTATAAAGTAGAATTGAATGTTTCCGATAATATTGAATCTGCTACACAAACATTTACAATTAATGTACAGTCAGGTGTAACAGGAATTGAAAACCTGGCTGAAAATTCTAAAATTCATATTAGCCCAAATCCGGCAAGTAGATTTATCAATATTACTGTTAAAGAGTCGGTTAGCGTCCCATATCAATTAGAGATTATAAATATAATTGGAGAAAGAGTTTATCAAGGCTTTGTCGATAAAAATGAATATTCTTTAGAGTTAAATGATTTTGATTCCGGGTTATACTTTGTTGTAATTTTTGATGGATTCGAAAAGTACGCTCATAAAATTCTCATAAGGTAAATTAATTAGGGTTGTTAGGTATTCTCTTTCCTTTGGGAGGAGAATACCTTTTTTAAAAGGAAAGAAAAATGAAATTATTATACAAAATATTAGTAGTTGAATGCATAATTCTTTTGTTTGGATATAAAAATTATGCGCAATATTGTGAAAGCTCAGCGAGTAACGGAGATTTTGAGTTTATAAACCATGTAGTAGTTGGTACTATTAATAATGCTAGTTCAAGTAGCTTATACGCCGATTATACAGAAGTTTTTTCAACAAATATGTATGTTGGTGAAACTTATCGTATAACAATTACAAACGCAAGCCACGACCCGGTTGACCAAATTGCATGTTGGATAGACTGGAACCAAAATGAGGTTTTTGAATCCAATGAAGAAATTACTTTAGAATATAATGGTTTAAATAGCCTGGAATCCGATGCCAAGGGTGATATTACCCCACCAGCAGATGCTTCAATTGGGCAAACTAGAATGAGAGTTATGTTAATTGCGGATACACCTCCTGAGCCTTGTGCGGAATTTGTATATGGCGAAGTTGAAGATTATACAATTAATATTCAGGCAATTGATGCTCCTCCGGTTGCAGAGTTTAGCGTTAATAAAGATGAGATATTTACAGGAGGCTCGGTTGAGTTTACAGATATCTCAACCATGGTGCCAACTGCCTGGAATTGGGTATTCTCACCTTCAACAGTAACTTTTATAGAAAGTACGAATGAAAATAGCATGAATCCGGTGGTTACCTTTAATGAAGCAGGTGATTACTCCATTACTCTGGAAGTTATAAATGCGATTGGTACAGATGATACTACTTATACTGATTTTATTACCGTTAAGCCTTTTAGTATACCCAGGTATATGTCGGCCGAAACGGAGGCTAAGCATGTTGATTTATCTTGGAGTGCTCCAAATATAAACAGTAACCAAACTTATGTTCAAGTTGAGGATGCGGAGTATAGTACATCAGCAGGCCCAGAAAGGTTGGTGAGATTTACCGAGGATGATTTAAATTTTACATATCCGGTAATCGTTACAGATTTAGCAAGTTATTTTTATGAGAATTTATATTCTCCCTGGGATAATGATTATTTTAAATTCAAAATTTATGATTCGGATAGTACTACCGTTCTCTACGAATCTGAAGAGATAGTTGCATATCATGGCGCTGAAATAAAACATGCATTGCCAAACCCAATGGAATTTAATAAAGAGTTTTATGTATCAGTTGTTCCTTTAGGAAATAATGAAGGTTTACATACTCCATCCAATTATGCAATGCTTGTTGAAGCACATACTACACATACATTTATTGGAAGCCCGGGAAATTGGGAAGAATTTTCAAACGATGAATTGACTTTAGAAGTTGCAACATCAATTTATATTGCAGGAGATAAGTCATCAAATAATAAAGTAGGTTATTTAGGCGATTATGAATTTAAATCAGTTGAAAGAAAATCTGATGACCAAATAGAGTATACACTTAAGGGGTATAAACTTTATAGAAATGGAAATTTATTAAAAGAGATTAATGATCCTGAAACAACAGACTATCGTGATAATAACCTGGATAATGGTGAATATGAATATCATATGAAAGCGATATATTCTCCGCGAGGAGAATCACCTGAATCGGATACTGTTACCGTAACGGTTGATAATACAGATCCAGAAATTATGGTATTATATGATGGTAGTGAACTGGAAAATAATACAATTTTTGAATTAGGTCATAACGTTGATGTTGAGGAATCAATTAAGATTGGAATCTACAATGAAGGTGCTTCTAACTTAATTATCGATACAATTAAATTAGACCATGAGGAATTTACGTTGGAAGCTATGCCAAGTAAAACAATTTCTGGTGGTGATACGGTTTATTTCAATGTTTTATTTAAATATACTAGCGAAGGACCAAAAACCGTCAATATAATAATAGAAAATAACGATACTAACGAAAACCCCACAACAATTACCTTAAATGCAGTTGGAGGATTAGATCAATGGACATGGATGCTATACCTTTTGGAAGATGATCAGGGCTTAGATGGATTAAAAGATATTAATGAGTGGGAGGTAAATGGTTCAGTTCAGGGACTTGTTAATTACATTGTTTTTTATAATTCTAATACAGATGCTAATGATGGAATTTGGTATGTAAAAAAGGATGAGAATGGTTATAACAGGACATTAGTATCAGACAAAGTTTCTTCTTATCCGGGTGTTGACCCTGATATGGGTG
This sequence comes from Bacteroidales bacterium, assembly GCA_028282785.1. Classification (GTDB taxonomy): domain Bacteria; phylum Bacteroidota; class Bacteroidia; order Bacteroidales; family UBA12077; genus UBA12077. The sequence continues at coordinate 92,442 of JANQHE010000061.1, forward strand.
ACCCTAATACTTTGGAAGAATTTATACTTTGGACTAAAGATAACTACCCGGCACAACACTATGGCCTAACAATGTGGGACCATGGTAGTGGAATTTTTAAATCGAATGATGAATCAAAAGGAATATCAAAGGGCTTTGTTGATGATATGAAATTATGGGAAATGAGTGAAGCCTTAGAAACTTTTGTAAATACAACAAAACAAAAAATTGATGTAATCGGTTTCGATGTATGCTTACTGGGGCAATTTGAAACTGTTTACCAATTTAAAGATTTAGCTAATTATGTTATAGCATCTGAATTAACAGAACCCGGGGATGGTTGGGATTATACAACAGGTTTTGAGCCAATGACCTCTAATCCTTATATCACTCCAGAGGAGATAGCTATCAATATTACAAACACATTTGTAGAATCTTACCAACAGGGAGGTTCACAAGGAAGAGCAGCATCTACGCAAGCTGCAACTTCTGTTTCAACAATGAATGACGAGTTTGTTCCTGAATTTAATGAACTGTCGGACAGGCTTGCAGAGATTAGTTTTGATTATAAATCTGAGATAGCCAAATGCATGAATGATGCCTGGACAACCGTTTCACTTTCTTCCGGATATGAAGATAATCCCAATCATAGAGATTTGGGTGGTTTTTTGCAAAACCTTTCAAAAAGTGAAAAATTACCTGCATATGTTACTGAGAAAGCTAACAAAGCATTTGAAATATATACTGATATGGTTGTTGCAGAAGGCCATACCGAAGATGCATATACAGATGGTGCTACTGGTTTGAAAATTTGGATGCCAGCAAATATAAGCAAACAGGGTATGTTAAAGATATATTATACCAACCCGGAAATGTATTTGAAGGTTGGTTTAACTCAATGGGATGAATTCCTAACTGAATTTGAGGAACCAACCAATTCTGAGGCAGCAGTTCCAGAGTTTTACGTAAACGATACAGTTGAAAAAAAGGTAACTGTTAATTTTATTAACAAATCATATCATGGTGCTACAGGCTACGAATGGGGAATAACACCATCTACTTTTGAATATATTAATGGAACAGGTAAAGACTCCAAGAACCCCCAAGTAAAATTTAAGGAATTAGGAAAATATACTATTTCGTTAAAAGCCTCTAATTCATATGGTTCAAATATATTAACAATTAATGATTGTGTTGAGGTTATCGATCCTCAATTTGATACTCCTGAGAATTTAATATATACTCAAGATACTAGTATAATTACGCTTAGTTGGTCAGCAGCAAGTGGTACAGCTTTGCTGGATCAAAGGTTTGAAGAACTTTCAGTATGGCCACCAGAAGGATGGGTTATTGCATCAAACGATAATTTGGATGGTTCAAATTTAGACGGATTATCAGATAGTACTAACACCTGGGGCTTATGCGATGAAAATACATTTGGTGATGGAGGTGAGCAATATATTTATTCCGGAATATATTCTACAGCAATTGGTTATACAGCCGGCTCAACCGGTGATCCATTTAACTGGTTAGTTACTCCTGAAGTTACTTTAAGGTCAGATGACGAACTTTCATTTTGGATGTGGTATGCTAGTGATGAAACTTATTACACTGACTTTGATGTAATGATTTTTTCAGAGGAGCAATGGACAAGCCTTTTACACCTTACCAATGGCAGTGGATTAAACCTTTACGAAGAACAAGTTTTAATTTCATTAAATGCATATGCTGGTAAAACTGTAAAATTCGCTTTTGTTTATCAGTACACAGATGGTTATCAAATGGCTATTGACGATATTTTAGTTAATACATCAGGTAGTAAATCTAACCGGTCACGAGAATTCTCTAACTCTATTCCAATTAAGCAAAATAAAACTAAAACTACCAATGTAGTTAAGCAAAAAATTGGAGGGCATATAGCTTCTGCTTATAATATATATAGAAATGATGAACTTATACATACTATTAGTGACCTTTCTGTTCTAACCTATACAGATACAGTTTATGAAAATGGAACATATGAATATTATGTAACAAAAGAGTTTTCTAACCCGGATGGAGAATCTGACCCTTCAAATTCAGTTACTGTAACCGTAGACCACTTTACTGAAATTACGGGATTAGGCGATTTTTTAAGTGCGGAATTCAGATTATACCCAAATCCTGCAAGCAGTTACTGCACTGTAGAATCGGATTACCAAGATCTACGGGAGATTAAAATAATTGATGTATCCGGAAGAATCAGAGCATCGGTAATCGTTAATGGTAAGACAGAAAAAATTAATATAAGTGAATTAGAAACAGGTATATATACAGTTCAAATCGTTACTGAAAAACAGAAAATAAACAGGCGATTAATTATTAAATAAAGTAGATACCAAGGGTATCTCACCTTAAACTAAAACCTAAGTTATGATGAAAAATACTCGATTTAACATTTTGAAAAATTGGCATTTGCTTTTATCAATGCTGATATCTATACTGTTTACATTCAGTGGAATGGCACAAACTGCACTTTTAGAAAATTTTGATGGAGGTTCTTTGCCTGTCGACTGGATTTCAAATTCTAAAGCAGATGGCTCAGGTTATACCCAATGGTCATACATGAGCACTCATACTAGATGTGCACCTGCTGATAACAGTGGTGCCGGTAAATATGCAATGCTTGATAGTTATTTTACTCAAACATCTGAAAATCCTATAAATCTAATAACAAAATCAATTGACCTTAGTTCCGGAGGTTTCTTTTTAGAGTTTTATGCCTGGGTTGGCTCAGGAGCTACAACAGAACCTATAAAAGTAGATATTTCAACTGATGATGGTACAAATTGGTCATCCGATATATATACTGTAACCAACGGGATTACAGGATCTTGGGAAAAGCATTCAGTCGATTTAGCTTCTTATGCAACTTCAACTGTTAAAATAAAATTTAAAGGATACTCAAACTATGGATTTGGGACCACAAATTCTGGTTTAGATGATGTTAAGGTATACAAATTAGTGAGTAATGATGCAGAAATAAGTACATTAATATCTCCTTCAAATTCTTTTCCTTCCGGAACAAAAGATGTAATAGTAACGCTAAGAAATGCAGGGATAAATAATTTAACATCCGTGAATATAGATTGGTCGGTTAATGGTGCTTCTCAAACTACATATAATTGGATGGGTGATTTAGCATCGGGAGCTACTGAAGATGTTACATTAGGAAGTTATGATTTTTCAGTGGGTGGAACATATACGATTATCGCTGAAACCTCATCTCCAAATAGTGTATCTGATAATAATACTTCAAATGACCAGTTAACTACTGATGTTACTGCTATTGCACCACTTAGCTTGCCATATACCCAAAATTTTGATGGAGTAACAGCTCCTGCAATACCTTCCGATTGGTCTGCTATAGACAGTGATGCTTCAAGTTCAACATACGTAAAAACTGATAACTATGGAATGCCAAATTCTAGCCCAAATGAACTGGTATTATACAATTATGGTACATTAGGAATGGATTTGCTTTTAGTTAGTCCCCTAATTGCCGATATATCTGCAGTAAATTTTATATTTTATGCAAGCGGGTCAGCCAGTAATATAAGTGTTGGTACAATGTCAGACCCTGCAGATGCTTCTACTTACTCTGAGTTTGAAAGTTTAACACCTACAAGTGAATATGTTGAATACAAAATCGATTTTACAACGTATGCAGGGACAGATAATTACATAGCAATTAAGCATCCAACCGCAGGGTATTATAAAAAGATCTACATAGATGATGTTACAATTCAGGAACCTAAAGCCAATGATGCAAGTTTATCAGCCTTAATTAACCCTAATGATAAGGTTACAGTTGGTGCAAGCGATATAATTGTGACGCTTGAAAATAATGGAACAAATAATCTAACTTCAGTTAATATTGATTGGGATATTGATGGAGGACCCACAACATCATATTCATGGACAGGTGATTTAGCAACAGGAACAACAGAAGATGTTACAATTGGCACTCATAATTTTGATGCGGAAGGAACTTTTACTTTGAATGTGTCATTATCATTGCCGAATGGTGTTGCTGATGAAAATACCTCTAATGATGCAATTAGTGAAAACATTCAGGTTTATCCTGCAGGAACTGTACTTGAAACAGAACCAAATAACACATGGGATGCGGCAGGAGTAATTGGGCTGGCAAATAATAAAGGGCTTGGTAATATTGAAGCTAATGGTACTGATTACTGGAGTGTTGATGCACTTGATGGTGAAATTTTAACTGCAACCATTACATGTTCAGCTTCTGTATTTCTATATTTATATCAAGAAGGAACATATATCAATATTCTTACTTCCGGAGAAGGATTTAAAATACCTGCCGATGGCACATATCATGTTGCTGTAATATCATATAATTCTTCTGCTTATGATTATGACTTAGATATTTCATTAGAGTCAGATACGGAAGCACCAAACTTTATAAGTACCCCAACTCATGAGGCAACTAATATTAGTAAAGGTACGAATATTGAGATTGTATTTAACGAATTGGTATATTACAATGATGGTTCTGATTTAGATGCGGCTAATTTATTAAATTGTTTCGGTATTAAAGAAGGAAGTGAGTCTGGTATTGATGTAGAATTTTCAGCAGAGTACAATGAAAGCTTGCTCCAGGTTACATTAACTCCTTCCGCTGATTTAAACTACGAAACAGATTATTATATTATTCTTGCTGCTAATATGATACAAGATGAGGTTGGTAATTTAGCAAGCGATTCTACATATTATTTTACAACAAAGGCTGCACCGGTTGTGGTTACAATGCCATTGAGAACCGGATTTGAAGAAGAGGATTTTCCTCCTGTTAATTGGGAACTCACTAGTGATAGTTCTGGTTGGACAAGGGAAGAGAGTAGCGTAGATGTTACTTTTCCTGAAGGTAGTTATGGTGCAAAATTTTATAGCTATTCAGGTACTTCTACATTACGTACTCCGGTTATCGATATGAGTGATGCTACGGCTCCGCGTATCAAGTTTTCATGGCAAAATACCCCCGGATACTTTGGTGGATTAAATTGCGTTGTTAATGTTTCTACTGATGGGGGAGATTCATTTACAGAAGTGTATAATGTTGAAGCAACCGATGAAAATTGGATTGACGTAAAAATTGATTTAACAGAATTTTCTGATGAAACTATCATTGAATTTGATTTAGGCAATGATTTTAGTTCTGTATACCTCGATGATATTTCTATCTCAGAGAAACCTACAACACCAATTTTTAGTATTTCTCATGATAGTTATGATTTTGGAACTGTCGATTTGTTAGATGAGAATAATACAGTCACCTTTACAATTGAAAATGAAGGAGGAGGAACTATGAACCTGACAAGTGCTGTACTATCGGGAATTGATGTTACTGAATACGAGGTTTTAAATGCTTATTTACCAGTAGAAATAACAACCGATCCTTTCGATCTGGAAGTTAAATTCAATCCTGTTTCTGAAGGAGCCAAATCCGCAACATTAACATTAACAGTTGATGAAATTGATTATTCAGTTAGTTTAACAGGTGAGGGGCATGATTCAGAGATTAAAGGCTTGCCATTTGAGTATGGTTTTGAGGATGTAGATACAGACAATGATGAATTTAACCAAGACTGGAGTTCAATAAACAGTATTGGTGGAATGTCGTGGTGTAAGGTAAGAGCTTCAAGTGCTAATACCGGAATAAATGCCTTAAATATGTATAATGGCGGAACAACTACCGGGAATATAATGGCAATTATGCCAGTTTCAAATATTGATGTAGTAGGAAGCGTATTTAGTTTTTACGCATATATTAGTGGTAGTGCCATATTAGAAGTTGGTTATGTAACTGATGTAACAGACGCATCAACTTTTGTCAAGATAGAAGATATTGATGTTACCATGGCATATACAAAGTTTGATATTGATTTATCATCAATAAGTATAAGTGGTTCTTATTATTTAACTTTTAGGCATGGGTTATCAGGGCAGCATCAGAGTATATATATTGATGATATCAGATGGGCAATACCTTCGGACGACGCAACTTTATCAGGCCTTACATCGGATCTTGTTACTATTGAAGGTTTTAGCCCGGATGTATATACTTACGATATTGTATTATCAAGTACTGCAACTGTTCCTCAATTTGTTGGTGCAACAGCTAACAGTGAATATGCTACTGTTGATATAACTCAGGCAAGCACAATTCCGGGCAGTGCGATAGTTTTGGTTACAGCTGAAAACGGAACAACTGAAACATATACGATAAATTATGTAAAAGCTTCTTCTAATGATGCATCATTAAAAAATATTACTGTTAATGGAGAAAGTATCTCCGGTTTTGATCCTATTACATTAAATTATGATGTGGAATTACCTCTTGGTACAACAGCTGTGCCAACAATAGTTGGTATTGCAACTGATTCGGATGCAGATGTTGGTGTAAGTAATGCAAGTAGCTTGCCGGGAACTACTGAAATAGTTGTAACATCTGCTGATGCTAGTACTACATCTACTTACAAAATTAATTTAGCTATTACTAAAAACAATGATGCAACATTAAGTGATTTACTGGTTGATGGTGTTACAATTACTGATTTTGATCCGGCATTACTGGCTTATACAATTAATCTGGAGCATGGTACAGTTACTGTACCGAGTGTTACGGCTGAAGCAACTGATTCTAATGCAAATGTTGTAATTAATAGCGCAAGTTCATTACCAGGAACAACTACTGTTGAGGTAACCGCAGAGGATGAAAATACAACAATTACTTACAAGGTAATATTTAGTGTAGGATTAAATGATGATGCAACCTTGATGGATTTAACAGTTAACGGCTCTACAGTAATGGGGTTTGATGGATCTATATTAAGTTATGATATTGGGCTTCCTTATGGTACAACTGCTGTTCCAATAGTAGAGGGTACTGCGGCAGATTCAAATGCCGAAGTGATTATAAATGAAGCTAGCTCATTGCCTGGAATAACTGAGATTACAGTAACTGCCGAAGATGGCGAAACAACAAAAACTTATGAAGTGAACTTCACAATCGTTGCAAATAACGATGCGACTTTGAGTGACCTTCAGGTAAATGGTGCTACTATTTCTGATTTCGATGCAACAACATTTAGCTATCATATGGAGTTAGCTTATGGTACTGTTACTGTTCCAACGGTTACAGGTACATCAACAGATTCAAATGCGGATGTAGTAGTAAATCCAGCTTTATCATTGCCAGGTACAACAGAAATTGTTGTAACCGCCGAAGATGGTGAAACTTCCAAAACATATGAGGTTAATTTTACAATTGCGGCTAATAGTGTCGCAACTTTAAGTAATTTAATGGTAGATGGTGAAACAGTTAGTAGTTTTGCGGCTGAGACCTTTACATACAATATTGTTTTGGAGTCCGGAACTACACAAGTACCGGTCGTAACGGTTACTTGCACGGATTCTAATGCTGATGCTGTAATTACAAATGCTATTGAACTACCTGGAACAACAACAGTTGAGGTAACGGCAGAAGATGGAGTTACAACAGAGATATATAATGTTAACTTTACAGTTGCTACAGGAGTTGATTTTGCCCTTGAACAAAACCTTAAAGTGTTCCCTATTCCATCAAGTGGTGAAATAACTATCGATCTTGGAAGCGATAGTTACAATCAGGGTTCCTGGAACTTATACAGTTTAACCGGGCAAGTAGTTGTTAATGGTTCAATTACCGAATCACATTTCAAATTAAAAAACTTAAATAAAGGAACTTACATATTAGTGTTATCTATAGATAATCAGGCTGTAAATCGAAAAATTATTATAAAGTAGTTTTTGGGGTGTTTGATGCTTTTATATTAAGGCTGGTATTTACCAGCCTTATTTTTTTTAGAACCAAATATCAATAACCAGTTCAGTAATTGTAAAAGCTGCAAATATTACGCTGGCTATACCATTTGTTGTAAAGAATGCAATATTTACTTTGCTCAAATCATTTGGTTTTACCAATGTATGTTGGTAAAATAATAAACCGATGAAAATAATAGAGCCAATCCAATATAGTAGCCCAAATTGACCTGTATACCCTGCAAAAAGAGTAATTAATGCTGTTAAAATATGTAGTAAGGTTGAAGCATTTAAAGCTCCTTTTTTTCCAAAAAACACAGGAAAAGACTTTAACTCTTCTTCTTTATCAAAATCCAGATCTTGTAAAGCATATATAATGTCAAAACCACTGACCCATAATAACACTACAAATGCGTAAAGAATTGGAAGCAATGCAAATTCACCGGTTACAGCAAGATAAGCTCCAATCGGAGCCAATGATAAGCCTAAGCCTAAAATTAAATGGCAGATGGCAGTAAATTTCTTGGTGACACTGTATCCCAAAATAATTAATAATGCTACCGGAGATAGTTTAAAAGTCAACGTATTTATAAAATAAGTAGTTGCTATAAAAAGTATGGAGTTAATTATAACAAATAAAAGTGCCGATTTTGCTTTAATTAGTCCGGCAGGAATCTCACGGATAGCCGTTCTTGGGTTTTTTATATCGATTTCTCTATCGATAAAACGATTAAATGCCATAGCTGCATTACGAGCAAACACCATACAAAGAATTACAAATAAAAACAATTTCCATTCAAATTCTGCTTTGGCATGCCCGTTAGGCAGACGGGTTTGATGTAGAGCCAAAAAGTAACCTATTAAGGCAAAGGGCATTGCAAAAATGGTATGACTGAATTTAATGAGAGAGAGGTAGTTCTTTACTTTTTTAATCATTCTTAATAATCTTAGCCTTTATCTGCTATTCCAGAGATAATTTTATTAATTTTTCTTTGTAGATCTCATAATTATCTTCATCAAAGCAAACAAAATAAACTATTTTTAGTTCTTTATTTTCTTTAAGAAAATTATTTACTGTTCGAATTGCAATTCCTGCTGCCATGTTTTTTGGGAAACGATAAACACCTGTGCTAATATTGGGAAATGCAATTGATTTTAGTTTCTTATTTACTGCGATTTGTAAACAGTTTATATAACAACTGGCTAATAATTCCGGTTCATTATTTTTGCCACCATGCCAAACAGGACCAACTGTGTGTATTACAAATTTAGATGGTAACATATAAGATTTTGTAATTTTAGCCTCGCCTGTTTCACATCCATCCAAAGTACGGCATTCTTCTAATAGACCTGGTCCTGCCGCTCGATGTATGGCTCCATCAACACCGCCACCACCCAAAAGGGAATTATTGGCAGCGTTAACAATAACATCCACTTCCATTTTGGTAATATCAACTCTAACCAGTTCTATTTGGGGCATATTTCTAGATTTTAGCTATTAGCTTACAGTTTTTAGCTTTTTTATTTAAAAATTGTTTATACATAATATTGTATATTATATGCAAATTATTATAAATCAAACTTTAAACAAATAAATATGAACTTTTAACTAACGTATTTGTGCGTTTAATTCTTTTTCGAATACTCTGATAAAGTTATTTATTATTTTATCGATTTGTTTATCAGTGAGTGTTTTATTTTCGTCTTGTAAGATAAAACTTACCGCATATGACTTTTTATTGGCTTCTAATTTTTCGCCTTCGAATACATCAAATAATGAAACTTTCTTTAATAGTTTTCTTTCCGTTTTGTAAGCTAATTCTTTAATATTAGAGAATTTAACCGGTTTATCTAATAATAATGCTAAATCCCGACGGACTTCGGGATATTTGGAAACTTCTGTATAGCGAATATTGTTTTTCGCTGAAAGTTTGATCACATTATCCCAGGCGAACTCAGCAAAATAAACATTGGTATCAATATCAAAAGATTTGAGTAGCTTCTTATTTAGTATTCCGAAATGAACCAGTTCTTTTTGGTTAAATTCAAGTTTCAATCCTTCGGTTAGTATATCCGATGAATATTCTTCACTTGTTATTTGATTCAAATCAAAACCCAACCTATCTAAAATATTTTCGACATGTGTTTTCAGCGTGAAGAAACTGGTTGGTTCCTCCTTTATAATCCAGTTTTCTTCAGTTTTATTTCCGGTTATGAACAAAGCCAAATGTTTTTCTTCATCATATTTTTCTAAAGGTTCTTCACTTTCCGAACCATTCAAATAATAACAATTTCCAAATTCATATAATTTTAAATCCTGATTACGGCGATTACGATTATATATTATGGATTCTAATCCTCCGAATAACAATGTTTGACGCATTACATTCAAGTCGTTACTTAAAGGATTAAAAATCTTAACAAGTTTATCTGCTTTATATGATTCCAATTCGTTGTAGTAATCAGCTTTTGTAAGTGAATTACACATAATTTCGTTGAAACCATTTGCTGTTAACATATCCGAAATGTTATTCTGAATTTTTTCTTTATCAGGTTTTGGAGAATAAGATAAACTTGAATTTACATGTTCGGAAATTTCAATATTATTATATCCGTAAATTCTTAAAACTTCTTCAATAACATCAGCTTCTCTCCGCACATCAACTCGATAAGTTGGAACTTCTAAACCTAATTTTTCATCATTTTCATTTATAATCTTAATATCTAATGATTCAAGAATATCTTTAACGACTTCTTTTTCGATTTCTTTACCAATTAATCGTTTCATGTTCTTGAAAGTAAGTTCTACTTTGTAATCTGAAACGGGATCTGGGTAGATGTCAACAATTTCAGAAGAAATTTCTCCACCGGCAATTTCTTTTAATAGCAAAGCTGCTCGTTTTAATGCATATTTTGTATTGTTAGGATCAGAACCACGCTCAAAGCGGAATGATGCATCTGTATGCAGATCATGTCTTTTTGCTGTTTTACGAACATAAACCGGGTTAAAATGAGCACTTTCTATGAAAATGTTTTTAGTATTTTCAGTTACTCCTGATTTTATGCCACCAAAAACACCCGCGATACACATTCCGTTATTTGCATTGCAGATCATTAAATCCTGGGATGAAAGTTTTCTTTCTACCTCATCCAGCGTGATAAAAGGAGTACCTTCGGGAAGCATTTTTATAATTACTTTATTGCCTTCTACTTTATCTGCATCGAAAAAGTGCAATGGTTGTCCGGTTTCGTGTAAAACAAAATTCGATATATCAACTATATTATTTATCGGATTAAGTCCGATAGCTTTTAATCTGTTTTGTAACCATTCCGGTGATGGATTAACCTTAACATTTGTAACCGTAACACCTGTATATCGGGGACAGGCATTTTTATCTTCAACAATAATTTCTATCGGTAGATTATGATTATCTGCCTTAAATTCTTTAACAGAAGGTTTTACAAGTTCAGTTTTTAATATAGCTGCTAAATCTCTTGCTGTTCCAATATGTGAAGCACCATCAATACGATTTGGAGTTAATCCGATTTCAAAAACGGTATCGGTTTCAATGTTAAAATATTCCCTGGCAGGTGTTCCTGTTACGGCAGAATTTTCTAAAACCATTATTCCGTCGTGCGATGTTCCTAATCCAATTTCATCCTCTGCGCAAATCATTCCTTCCGATGGCTCACCACGCATTTTTGCTTTCTTGATTTTGAATTCTTCATCGCCGGAATAAAGAGTTGTACCAACTGTAGCAACAACAACTTTTTGCCCTTCCGCTACATTTGGAGCACCACATACAATTGGTAATTCCTTGCCAGTGCCAACATCAACCGTAGTTACCGAAAGTTTATCAGCATTAGGATGCTTTTTACATGAAGTTACCTTCCCAATTACCAATCCGTCTAATCCTCCTTTAACCGATTCAAATTGCTCAATACCCTCAACTTCGAGTCCAGTGTTGGTAAGTATTTTAGCAACTTCTTCAGCTGTTAAATCCGTATTTACATAATTTTTTAACCAATTGTATGATATCTTCATTATTTAAGTATTTTATCCGATTGCTATTAAACGAAATGCAAAAGTATAAAAAAATGACCACTAATTGTGATCGTTTGAAAGTTAAGTTTAGATTTAACTTTATTATTAAAATTCTTCTATAAAAATAAGATCGATTCATGATTGAATCAATCTTATCCGTTCTGTTAACCTGAGTTATTTAGAAACAAATTTATTTTATTGAAAAACAACGTAAGTTATTTTTGTACAGTCCCTGAAGGAAATTCTGATGCCATATTATCTAAATCATAGGTAACATGATCTTCTGCCATACCTGGAGCTGATCCCATTAAAGGTTTAAATAAAAATGGTGAAGAATCATTATCCGGCGATGGTTCAATGGATATAACTATTGTGGCTTCTGACAAATTAGTTGGAAAGCTAAGTCCGGATGGTGCATTCATAACCAGATCTTCACCGGGAAAGGCTGGCCCTGATGCATCTGATCCGCTATATGGAGCACTATCATCTTCCATATCTACACTTGTAAATGTACCGGTAGTTACAGGTGTTCCGTCAATTACCACCCAACCTTCATAAACCCAGCCTGATGGTAAGTCCGGCAGATTTAATCCCACTGCGGGAGAACCTCCTGATAAATCTAAAAACCATACTCCGCTTAATTCGTCATCGGTAGTTGTGGTTGTAGGTGTTGCTAAAATGTATTTACCGGTTGCTGAAGTGAACGTAGTGCCAAGAGCCGCACTATGTGATGCAGACACAGATGCCATATCGCCGGAAAATGTTCCGCCTAAAATTTTTATAGCACTTGGCAATGGGTCACTATCCGGTTTTGGTTCTATTGATAATACAAAGTCCGTTGCTCCATCCAAATCAGTTTTGTCCACATCAAATGAAGTTTGTGATAAGGTTCCCATATCATCTACCGTGAAAACACCCGTGCTAACCGGAGTGCCATCTACTATGAGCCAACCTTCATACTGTTCATCACTAGCCGAAGTCATTAGATTACTTATATTAATCGTTAGCATGCCTTCATTCGAATCATCATCATCATCGCAAGAAATTAGTAAGGCAGCAATAGCTAGGAAAGTGAATAGAAATTTCGTTTTCATAATTTTCTGTTTTATTGTTTATAGGCACTAAGGTATTTAGAGAAAATCACAAAAATATCACGATTATGTATACATTCTAAAACATTACGAGGCGTACTGTGGAAGAGTAAATGTGAAAGTAGTTTGACCGTTGTTTTCCGAATCAACCTTAATTTCACTATTATGAACATCAATTATTCGTTTTGTTATTGCTAAGCCTAAGCCGGTTCCGTCAATATTCAAATTTTCTTTGTTAATTTTATAATATCGGTCAAATATGAATGGAAGGTCCTTTTCGGGAATTCCTTTACCTGTATTTTTTATAGAGATTTCAAGTTCAGACGAAAGTATATTTAATTCTATATCAATGGTTCCATTTTCCGGTGTATACTTAATTGCATTATCGAGTAAATTCTGAATAGCTTTATCGATTAGCGCAATATCTGCATAAACCTTTGGAGCTACTTCAGCTATGTTTTTATTAATTAAAATATTTTTTTGTTGAGCTAACACTTCAAAACTTTTACTCGAATCGATAAGGAGTTCATTCATAGAAAAAGCTTCTTTTTTTAATTTTATATGTCCTGTTTCTAATTTGGACAGTTCGAATAAATCTGCTACAAGGTTTTTAAGTTTTTCACTTGTTTTAAGGATTATTTTAAGATATTTATCCCGCTCCACCTTTGTTATGGTTTCTTCTTTTATTATTAATGTCTCTATGTATCCGTGGATGATTGCCATTGGATTTCTTAAATCGTGAGATACATTGGCAATAAGTTCTCTTCTAAGCGTATCAACCTCTTTAAGTTCTTCTATATTTTTAAGAATTGTATCTGCCATTGAATTGTAAGTTTTCGAAAGAATTTTCAATTCTCCTTTCGTTTTATTTTCGGGAACTCTTGCTGCAAGATCTCCTTTCTCAAACTTCTTAAATGTATTGATGATTATTCGTAGATTTTTGGTTAAAAGCCAAATAAGTGCCAAACCAATAAGGAAAGCAAAAAAGAGCGTAATTACAAGGAGTTTTGCACCCAGAACCAGGGCATAACTTCCAAATAATGTTTTGGATATGGATTCGACTTTTTCGCTTACCAAAATCATATATACATAGCCTTTTAATTCGTTGTTTTGGTAGACAGGGGCTGCGGAAAAAATAGAAGATTCTGCCGGATTTCTGGGGTCGTCTCCAAAAATTAAATTTTCACCTTTAAATTTTAAAAAATCTTTTATAGGGTCTATAGAGACCTTTTTCAACTTGACATTTTTTTCCAGTACAACGTAAGAAAGTATTTCCCCGGTTGGGTCAAGTAAATATACTTCCAGTGAGGGATTCACTGCCATCATAGAATGCATGATCACTCCAAGGGCCTCTTCGTTTATCTCATCACCAATAAAGGGCTGAACCTCCAAAAGCATGTGTTGGGCAACATTAGCGTATAGCTTTTGTGTTGTTTCATTAAAATACTTGTTAGCGGTTAAAGTTGTAATACCTGTTGATATAAAGGCAAGTACAAATAAAAATGCTAAAAAGATAATTGAAAGCCTAAAGTATAATGTGTTACGCATGATTGATTGATTAAAGTTCATCATTAAACCGATATCCAATTCCCCACGAAGTTTGAATAAAGTTTGGATTATCCGGATCATTTTCGATTTTTGCTCTTAAACGATTGATGTGGCTATTAACCGTGTGTTCATAACCATTATATTCATATCCCCAAATAAGTTTTAACAGTTCTTCTCTATTATAAACCCTTCCCGGTTTTTTGGCCAGCAATGCCAGTAATTCAAATTCCTTTGGGGTTAGGTCAATTCGTTGATCATTTTGTTTAACCAAACGTTTTTCAAGATTAATAGAGAGATTCTTAAACTCTAAGATTTTATTACTGATATTTTGATTTTCTTTTTGATATTGGTCTGCCCGTCTTAATATGGATTTTGTTCTTGCAATAAATTCCCTCACACTAAATGGTTTGGTCAAGTAATCATCGGCACCTGATTCGAGCCCTATTACTTTATCTATTTCTTCATTTTTGGCCGTTAACATTAAAATTGGCGTATGATTTTCAAACGCTCTCATCTTCTGACAAACCTGAATTCCATCCAATTTGGGAAGCATGATATCGAGTACAACTAAATCGAACGGTTTGTTCATAGCCATTTCAAATCCTGTTTGTCCATCGCTAGCTTTTGAAATATCACAATCAAGATCGTTCAAATGAATAGATAATAAATCCACTATGTTTTTATCATCTTCAATAATTAATACTCGCTTTTTGGACATAATTTGTTGAGATTTATTTAACAATTAAACAATTAGCTCGTTTAAAAGTTTTTTCGATAACCACAAAATAATTTAAAAGTTATCACGGAAGTATCACAAAATCATATGATTTTAATGTTTGATTCTGTTAAGATAATCTCATTTGCACAAGTAATATTTGCTACACTTATGTATCTAATGTTATTATCAATCTGAACCCCGTTAGTATCGATGCAGGCCGAAGAAAAAGATAAGACAAGTACTAAAAGGAAAAGTTGTACTAAAATAATAAGAGGCTTCTACTTGCTTTACAACATAGAAGCCTCTTTATTAAAGTAATTTAGTTAGGTTTTACTTTATTTCCATTATCATCCAAAAATTCTAATTTGGCATTATTATCTTTATCAACATAAATTTTAATTCTGGGTTTTCCGTTACTATCATTAATAAATAATCCAAACTCATCGGACATTTTTTTACCAACAAATAACCTATCTTGTAGTAAAAGCCCCTCTTCTTTCATTTTCTTGATAATTTTGCCTTTTTCTTCTTGATCCGTAGATGCTTTGAACTTCTCAAATAACTCCATTCTTTTGTCAAACCCATCTTCAGCTCCATATTCCCATAACTGGAGTCCATATTTTCTATCATTAGTTTTTGTATCTTCCATATATTGAAGTTGCATTACCTGGTCGTCTTGATATTTATCCACAGAAAGTACAAATACCGCTTCTTCTTTATTTCCGTCATATATTAATCCACCACATTCATCACCGTCACTATTAAAAAAGATTAATCCTGCAGCTCTTTCTCTTACAGGTAGCTCTTTACCATTAATGCTTCCCATGTCTTGCAGTTCTTTATTACTAATGACTAATTTTAAATCACCATTTTTTTCAATTACGTTAATACGTTCAACATCAATTTCTTTAAACCGAACTTTACCATTATCTCTAAAATTGAAATAAAATAGTGCCGCAATGGCAATTGTTAATAGGATTGAATAAATTCTTAAAAAAGATAGTTGTTTTGATAATTTGTTATTCATAATAAATTAGATTTAGTGAAAAGCGGCAAATATGAAGATTTTGATCAAGAATGGCTAGAATAAACTTAAAAAATGTTAAACAATTTCAATTTTCTTTTCAACAAGCAAAGATTGATGCTGCAAATATGACCATGAGGCAATACTTGCCGCCTGATATTTTAGCATTTACTGTTCCCAAACATAGGTTTGGAAACCTTTGTAAACTTGATAAAAATTAGCTTTCTTGAGAAGGGTTTTATTAAGCAATTAAAGAAAGTAAGAAAATAAAAGGTTTGATATTCACACCTTTTATTTTTAGGCTGAACAATCGCAATCATCAATTATAACCAACCACCATTTGCCATCGGCTATCATAAAATACATGATTTTTGAAATCCAACCATCTTCTAAAATACTTACTATTACTTTTTGTCCTTCTTTATATTTTTCCGGAATCTTTATTTCTTCCGAAAAATAATTTCCTTCTTCATCAGTATTTGCATAGGTAGGCAAGTCATCTACGGTTGTATAATAAATACCATCAGCACTTTGTGATTTGTCACAAAAACCACCTTTAGGTGTTTCTTGGGCAAAGTAATTTTTCACATTCTTAGGTGTGTTTGATTCATAATAATCCCCTTCGGCCTCATTATATTTATAATGAAATAGAACGCAAGCAGTTCCTGGATTATACAGGCGCGTAACACCAAATTCAGGATGAATATAGTTGTTTATGAGTTTTGATTTAGAATATATTAAATTATTAAGATCATTTTCGTAAATGCATTTTTGCAAAAAATAATCCAAAAATGGTTGGAAATTATTGAGGGATGCTTTTTGTTTAATATTAGATTGTGAGCCAAATACCCAACCTAGCTTTCCTTCATGTTCTATTTTATACCAAAAATCCTGATTTCCACGAATTACTTGTTCTTCTCCTTTTTCCAATACTTTACATAATGCACCTTCATTAAGCGTAAAAACAACTTTTCCCGTTTTTGGGAATTCGCGTATCCAGATTCGGTTTCCTTCAATAATTAAAGTGTTGTTTGTTTGTGCTAAGGTTACTTGAATAAATAAAAGAGTGATAATTGAAAGTAACGGTTTTTTTAATATAAGGTTCATAATTAAGGTTTTAAGGCTTATAAAATATTCTCTTAAATTATGAAAAATGAATTCAATAAGAAAGTAAATTTTAAACTGAATTTCGAAACTTGAAACTTAACCTTAATTAAGTATCTTTGCTAATTAATTTATTGGATGGAGGAAAAATGAGTAAACCATTAATTTTTGTAACAAACGACGATGGAATTAATGCAAAAGGAATAGCTGCATTAATTGAAATGGTAAAACCTTTGGGAGAAGTTATAGTGATGGCACCTTTTCGTGGAAATTCGGGAATGTCGCATGCTATTACTGTAAAGGTACCTTTACGATATAAAAAACTAAGAGAAGAAGAAAACCTAACTGTTTATGCCTGCAATGGTACACCAGCAGATTGTGTAAAATTAGCCATGAGTCAGTTGTTTCATCGTAAACCGGATATTCTGGTTTCGGGAATAAACCATGGCTCGAATGCTTCTATCAGTATAATTTATTCAGGTACAATGGGAGCTGTAATTGAGGGGTGTGTTAATGAAATTCAGTCTGTCGGATTTTCATTACTGGATTATTCAAGTGACGCGGATTTTTCACAAATTATTGACCATGGAAGGAAAATTGTTCAAAATGTACTGGAAAATGGTTTACCTGAGGCAACGTGTTTAAATGTAAATTTACCAGCGGTAAAGAAGCAAGAGATAAAGGGTGTAAAGGTTTGTCGCCAGGCAAAAGGAATGTGGAAAGAAGAGTTTGATAAAAGAATCGATCCAAGAAGCGGTGAGTATTTCTGGTTAACCGGATATTTTGAAAACAGGGAGAATGGATCAACAGATACAGACGAATGGGCTTTAAGCAATAATTATATTTCAGTGGTTCCTGTTGAAGTGGATTTTACAGCACATGATAAAATGGGCTACTTTAAAAAATGGAATTATGAAATATAAATATGATAAATTGCAATTAGGATTAATATTAGGAATACTAGCTCCTTTAATTACTATGACAATTATTTACATAGTGAAGTTTACTGATTATAGTTTACCGGAATTAGTTGATTTGTTGGTTCAAAAAAAGGTTTTTACAAAGATCGTTAGCCTGTGTGTTATACCAAACCTTGCTTTATTTTTTCTTTTTCTGAATAAATTCTTATATCGATCTGCAAGGGGAATATTACTAGCTACGATCATTTTTGCCATATTTGTTTTCGTTACAAAATTTACTCTTTAATGAAGTATTATATTATCGCAGGAGAAGCTTCAGGTGATTTGCATGGTTCAAACCTTATGAATGGATTGAAAATGGTTGATCCAAACGCTGAGTTTAGGGTTTGGGGTGGTGATTTAATGCAAGAACAAGGAGGGGAGTTGGTAAAACATTATAAAGAAACTGCAATAATGGGTTTTGTTGAGGTTTTATTGAACCTCGGTAAAATAAAGAGATTTTTAAAAGAGTGTAAAGCAGATATCCAAAAATATCAACCGGATGTAGTGATTTTAATCGATTATCCCGGTTTTAATCTACGAATAGCAGAATTTACTAAATCAATAGGATTAAAAACTTACTATTATATATCCCCTAAGATTTGGGCATGGAAAGAATCAAGAATTAAAAAGATCAAAGCTTTTGTAGATAAAATGTTCGTGATTTTTCCATTCGAGGTTGATTATTTTAAAAAACACAATTATCCGGTTGATTATGCCGGGAATCCATTACTGGATGCTGTTCAGGAAAAGATTGATGAAAAGGGAAGTTTTGAAGATTTTGTTGCAAAAAATCAATTGGAAAATAAACCGGTTATAGGAATTCTGGCAGGAAGTCGCAAGCAGGAAATTGATAGAAACCTTGGAATTATGCTCGATATAATTCCACATTATAAAGATTATCAATTTGTAATTGCAGCCGCACCTTCAATTGAGCCAACTTATTATGACAAGTTCGTGAAAGGACATGACGTAAAAGTTGTATTTAAACAGACATATGAGACATTGAAACATTCAACAGCTGCGTTAGTTACTTCAGGAACAGCAACATTAGAAACAGCTTTGTTTAATATACCACAAGTAGTTTGTTACCGTGCAGGAAACTTGTCATATTATATTGCAAAACAGTTTGTTAAATTAAACTATATCTCATTGGTTAATTTAATCATGGATTCCGAAGTTGTTAAAGAACTTATCCAGTTTGATATGAACCCTAATTTGGTGAAAGAAGAATTGGATAAAATCCTTTTTGATGAACAAAATCGAAACCGAATGCTAAATGATTACAAAAATCTTTGTGAAGTTTTAGGGGGAACTGGTGCCTCAGAAAGGGTGGCTCAACTAATTTATAATTATCTTACAAATTAAAAATGAATTATAATGCAGATATACAAATTCGGGAGGCCACTCCTGATGACTGGTATAATGTATATCGGTGGTATTATTATTCGGATTTTTTTTCATTTTTAATAGGATTAGAAGGAATATCCAAAGAAACTATACCTTCTTTTAAGGAATTTCAGGAAGATTATGAAAGGTATTTTTTTGATAGTTCTGCAAAAGAAAAAGGTCAAAGCTTTATCATAACCTCAGATGGTGCTGATGTTGGACACATATCTTATTCAAGTTATCATCTAAAAAAAGGTATTACAGAATTTGATATTTGGTTAATCGGTATGGAATTTACGGGAAAAGGAATTGGCTCAAGAGCTATTATACAACTCGCTGATTTCATGTTTCAGGATATGAAAAAATAATAATGCGACCTTCAGTAAAAAATATTCCAGCAATTAGATCATATCAAAAGGTGGGATTCAAAATAGAAAAACCCAATTTAGAAAAATATTATAAACGACAATATATCAGTTTATATGGCGATGGAGATTATGGTACAGGGAACGATGTTTTTATGGTTCTTGATAGAAATGCATAACTCTACGAGTATTTTACAGGAGCTTGGAAAGAGTAACAGGTAGTTTTATAATTATTTACGGAATAACTTTATAATTTATAAACGCAATAATCATCATTAGAAAATACTATTTCTTTGTCTAACTTAAATGCAAAACTGTTTTTGTTAACAACCAAGTATTTGCACCCTTTTGATTTTATTTTTTCAATTATCAGGTCATTTTTAAGTTCTTCATTTTTCAAATTCCATCCTTTTCTATGGGTTAAATAAATTTGTTGTGGATTGTGATTTCCATTTATGGCAATTAGATCATCTTTATCTGAGAATGTATCAGCTATTTGTTCCAATTCTAACTTGTATTTTTCTTTATCTTTTATAAAAAAATCATGTTGCTGATTCGCAATACTCTCTATAATTCCTACAAGCAGAATTGCAATAAATAATTTTTTGTTTTTAATTAATGTTAAAGGATAAGCTGCAACTAATGCCATAATAGGAACAAAAGGAATGATATAATAGTTATGATGATAAAAATAAAATCCCGATTTAAATATATATATGATAAATGCTAAAAAAATAAGAGAAAATACACCTAGCATAAGTCGATTTTTATTTTTGATTGAGAAGAAAATGCCCACAACTAATAAAATAAAAAACAGGTAGCCTTGGAAAGCACTAAAATAAAATCGTTTAAAAGTTAGCCCCAGGTTTTGTATAGTTTCATGAAATCCAACGGATAAATTTTTCCCTAAGTTGTACCAGGTACCAAAATTAGATGATAAATTAATATTCCAAATAAAATACCACCAATAAACAATAGATAAAATAGCTATGGTGAGGGTAATAAAGAATATTTTACGTTTCAAAAGAACTTTTCTGGATAGTAAGGGAATAGTAAAGATAAATAGATATATACCTGCGGGTATTTTTGATAAAATTCCTAAAGCACCAACAATTGTGTAGATGATCAAGTTTTTTATATCTCCTTTTTCTAGGTAATTTAAACCAAAGTATAAGGCAATAAAGAATAGGGAGATGCAAAATGTGTCTGGCATTGTTTTTCTTGAAAAAGCAAACCAAATTGAACTGAGTAATATTAATGTAGCAAAAAATGCTAATTTTTTATGAAAATATTTCTCCGTGAGTTTATAGAAGAAATAAATTCCGAGTGAAGAAATTATAAGATTTATTAACCGTCCATACCAATGAGAATAACCAAATAATACAGATACCATATAAATCAAATAATTTAATACAGGGAATTCCATCCCGATAATTCCACTTTCTCCATTATTATCATCAATTCTTGGATATAAAATATTATTATCTATTTCAAGATAATTTCTGGCGACCATCAAACCGGTTGTTTGTCTCCAGTTGTGTCCTTTCTCAAGGGGTGGATTTGTAATTCCGATTAATCTGATAATTAAAAAAAGAATGATCCAAAATTCTATCCTATTATGTAACGTAATTTTTCTCATTTTTTAGAATATATATGTCGGTATATTAAATTTTATTATGGATATGTAAAAGTATAAAATTTTAAAGGTTTTTAGTTTTTTATTTTAATTAATTGGTTATTGTAATTAGGTGTTTCATTATTAATTTGAGGATCACCTTTATAAAATATCAAACCCGTATTTTCAAATTTAACCGTTAATTCATTTTCAGCAAAAACATAACAGTCGCCAATCGTAGTGGTCCTTAAATAGATGTATTTTGAATTAAAATTATCTGCTTGTAATTGCCCTGATCCTCTAATCCATGCTATAAAATTTTCTGTTTTTCCTTTAATATTATATAACCCTCCTGATGTTGATGAGTTTGCAAAATGTAATTTGTTAGCACTAATTATTAAATCTATATCGCAGAATTCAGCCAATGCATGAATAAGAAAATCGTCGCACCTGATAGTGTCAATAGAGTATATATATGATGATTCTTTTAAAATGAATCTTTCTAAGCTTTTAAAATGTATATTAATTTGTATCCGTTCATACTTTCTTGACCATCGAGCAGTATTATTATCATTAACGTTTAAAATATGTTCATTTAAATCAAATTCTATATTTGAGATTAGATTACTTCCTCCTCGAACTGTAATTTTGTAAATAGTATCCTGAATTAAACAGACATTAAAAATATCATTAATATAAATTTCATCGAATTCGTCCATTTCAAACTCTTTTGTTATAGTATCTCCTGCATTAAATAAAGCATCATCACAAGAAATTAATGCAAGAAAAAGTATTAATATGTAAACCAATCTATTCATTTAACCATTATAAAACGTATCCAATTCCCCATTCAATATAACTTGCCTTTGCCCAATGTGATTTTAGTGTGTAGTTGATGATAAATTTATCCCTTGCTCTATATCTTAAACCAATTCTGCTATAAATTGGAGCGTCAACCTTAACAGGAGCATATAAATATCCACCAACGTTTACCACTAACGATAATCTTCCCATTACCAAGTCATGGCCAACATGAAGACCTAATTGATACAGGTCTGAGTTTAATATGTTTGCACTTTCCTTATTATCTGAATATTGTTCATTTGTTTCATCGAAAAACAGATCTATTCCACCTCCCCACCTGCCTTTAAATGAATAATTTCTGTTATAATCAAACATGAACGATGATGCATAAAAATAGCCTGGTTCATATCTTGATTTTGACTTTATTGCACCTGCATAGATAATGGTATATTCATTTTTATTATTGATTTCAGGATCATCAATTACTATAATCTCAGGAGTTTGTTTCAATTGATAATAAATACCCATAGATGCAGAAATAACATTTAATCCCTTATTTGGTGATTTAACTTTTCCGTTCGAAACATGTGTGAATCGAACACTGTTCATTAAAGAAATTTGTTTTGAAAGGGGTATTCTTGATTGCAAACTAAAATCAATATAAATGTTCAAATTCGATCCAATAGCCAGATTTTGAGGGTTTTCATCAATGTCAAAATACTTGTTTATATATGAGGCACCAAAAGCTATTTGCCAACTTAAATTTGCTTTATTAGATCTTCCTATAAATGGAACTTTTACGTATGAATATAAAGCGTTAACTTTTCCGTAGATTTTGTCATTTCCGAGGTTTGAATGATAATAACCAAAACCATAATAAGGATAACGATACAGTTTGTTCCAATGTTTATTTCCATAGGTAGGGAAAGGAATCTTTAAATCAAAAGTTTGAATATGATCTTCCAGCATGTATTCAATTGATTTATGATGCGGCATAATAAATCCATATCCATAATCTGTTTCAATTCCAATACCTTTGTCTATTACCTTGGTAAGTTGACTTTTAGTTATGCAGGGAAAAATTAAAACAATGAAAAATATAATATATCGTTTTCTAAACATTTGATTGTTTTGAACAAATGAAGTACAAAATTAATACTTGATTTTGATTAAAAAATATTAAAGCTAAATTTGTGTTCAAATAATAACATAAACCATGTATACGCTTTTAAAGAAAGAAATTAGCGGATTTTTCAGTTCACTTACAGGCTACATTGTTATCATAGTTTTTTTGATTATTAATAGCTTATTTATGTGGATTTTTCCGGGTGCAAATAATGTTTTGGATGCAGGCTACGCTACATTAGATACCTTATTTACCATTTCTCCCTGGGTATTTTTATTTCTGGCTCCGGCTGTAACTATGAGAATGTTTGCAGATGAGAAGAAATCCGGAACGATTGAGTTATTATTAACACGCCCCTTATCAGATTTTCAAATTATAACTGCAAAATATTTGGCAGGTTTGGTATTGGTTTTGTTTTCAATCTTACCCACTTTAATTTATTTTTATTCAGTTTATCAACTGGGAAATCCTGCAGGAAGTATTGATACAGGAGGAACCTGGGGATCATTTATAGGACTGTTCTTTCTGGCAGCCATCTATGTTGCTATCGGTGTTTTATCATCATCGTTTACTGAAAATCAGATTGTAGCGTTTATTGTGGGAATGCTTTTGTGCTTTATAGTATATATAGGTTTTGATTATTTAAGTGAACTAGCTGTTTTTAAAAGTATCAATGGATTTGTTATCAACTTAGGCATTAATGAGCATTATAAATCAATGAGCCGTGGAGTGATAGATAGTCGCGATATGATTTATTTTGTAAGTGCCATAGCTTTTTTCCTTTTGATCACCAAAACAATATTACAAAGTAGAAAGTGGTAAAAATCTAAGATGATGAAAAAGAACTTAAAAACACAAAATATAATTCAACTTCTTATTGCATTAGTGATTATTTTGATTATCAATTACATTTCTTCAAATGCTTATTTTCGTTTAGATCTTACTTCGGATAAAAGATATACATTATCTGAAGTTACACATGAGATTTTGGATTCTCTTGATGATTTGGTATATATCGAAATTTATTTGGATGGAGAAATGCCAATTGGCTTTCAAAGAATGCAAAAGTCAATACATGAATTAATGGATGAATTCAGAATAGTTGCAGGAAGTGATATTCAATATCAGTTTAAAAATCCGTCCCAATCAAGCAGTGAATCTGAGCGAAATACGATGTATCAGGATTTATACGAAAGAGGTTTGGATCCCACAAATGTTAAAGACAGAGATGAGGAGGGAGGTCTGGCTGAAAAGATTTTATTTCCGGGTGCTATTATTACATATAAAAATAGAGAAGTTCCTGTGAATTTATTGCTAAATAATCCGGGTTTATCAGCGGAAATAAACCTGAACAATTCGATTCAATCTTTAGAATATGAATTTGTTGATGCAATTAGAAAAATTACTTCAGAACAACGTAAAAAAATTGCTTTTGTTGAGGGGCAAGGAGAACTGGATGAATATAAAACCGGAGATATTACACGTTCATTAAACGAATATTATGATATCGATAGGGTTACAATTAAAGATTATATAAATATACTTGATCCGTATGATGCAGTAATAATTGCAGGTCCAACAGAAGAATACACCGAAAAAAGTAAATTTATTGTTGATCAGTATATTATGAATGGAGGAAAGGTGCTTTGGTTTATTGAATCCATTCATGTAAGTATGGATAGCCTTTCGGTTACCGGTTCAACATTTGCTTTAATGAATGAGGTTAACCTGAGTGATCAGTTATTTAAGTATGGTGTTCGGGTAAATCCAAATATTATTCAGGACATTCAGTGTGCCATCATTCCGGTAAACACAGCTGTCGGTGGATCTCAACCGCAGTTTGCCCCGGCTCCATGGTTATATTTCCCTTTGTTAAACGGTTTAAATAACAATCCTATTACCAAGAACTTGAATATGATAAAGTCGGAATTTCCTAGTGTTTTAGATACGGTTGGAAATAATGTTGAAGTAAAAAAACAAGTTATTCTTACTTCTTCTTACAGTTCAAAAGTACTTAACATTCCATTATTAGTGAGCTTAAGAGAAGTGAGTGAACAACCTGATCCTTCAACTTTTGTTATGCCCAATAACCCTATTGCAGTAATCATGGAAGGGAATTTTGAATCAGTATTCAAAAACAGGTTGATCGATAAATATATAGATGGATTTCAGTTTGAGTATAAGGAAAAGAGTCAACCAACCAAAATGATCGTAGTTTCCGATGCAGATATAATTAGAAATGATATTCGCCAAAGAGCAGATGGAATATTTATTACTCCTTTAGGTTATGATCGATACACTAAACAAACTTATGGAAACAAGGAGTTTGTAATGAATGCAGTTCATTATTTGGTTGATGAAAGCGGTATTTTGGATATGCGTTCACGAGAATTTAAACTACGGTTACTGGACAAAACAAAAATCCAGAATGAAAAAACACGTTGGCAGGTAATTAATTCGGTTCTTCCGGTATTATTTATAATCGCTTTTGCATTTTTAGTAACATATTTAAGAAAAAGAAAATACACGCAGTAGTTTTATGAAAAACATTAGATTGTTCCTGATTCTCGTTGTTTTAATAATTATCGCAGGCATATATTATTTTTCAAATAACAAAGGTACTCTCAATCTTCGAAATGCGTCCTTTGCAATAGAATCTCCAGGCGAAATAACAAAGATTGAATTAAAGTCTGATAATGAAGTATTGCTTTTAAAAAAGGAACCGGATGGCTGGAAAGTAAATAACAAATACAGAGCAATAGATAGTTATGTTGAAAACCTAAACCTCGCATTAAGTAGAATTACAGTATTATCTCCGGTTTCAAAAGTGGAAAAAGAGCAAGTAGCCTCCATACTTCAAAACGATGGGATTTTAGTTGGAGTATACAGAAACAGAAAAAGCCTTAAAAAGTTTTATGTTAGTAAACCTTCCATGAATAAGGAAAAAACTTACATGATGATGGAAAGATCAACTGATCCTTTTATTGTCCGAATTCCTGCTTTCAAAGGATTATTAGCAGAATTGTTTATTCAGGATGAGAATTACTGGCGTAATAAAACGGTTTTTGATTACGAACCACAAAATATTGAGAGTATTACACTTGTGTATCCTGAAAATGAGCCAAAATCATTTAAAGCTATAAATTATAACGATGGTACTTTTGCAATAAAAAAATTGGATGATAATAAGTTTCTTGAAGATTATAATGTAGATAAATTAGCAAGATATTTTACTTATTATCAGCGAATCGCTTTTGATGATATCGTTACAAACTTAGATCAAATTCAAACCGATTCTATTTTAAATTCTAGTCCTTATTGCGTTATATCTGTAAAAAATGAATCAGGAGTTGAAAATAAAATAAAAATTTACAGGAAACCATCAGATAATGAGGTAGATGAGTTTGATAATAAAATGAAGTTCGATTATGACAAGGCTTATGCAACATTGAATAATAATAATGAATTAATCATCATTGAATACTATATTTTTGATCCTTTATTCAAAGAAATTGATTATTTTCGCTAACAATAAATTCATGCAGGCTTATTGGCTTCTTGAATAATTTTTCGTATTATTGATAAGTTAATTACAAGGATAATACATTTGTTGAAATCTAAAATTTAAATAAATAAAGACAGATGAATCCCTCAAGCAGTAAAGTATAAATGAAGAGGCGATTAACTATGAGGGCTCCATGGACAAGTAGAAGATAGTATTTAACAGAGATTAGAAAAAAATAGTAATAAATAATAATAAATACAGATAGACCAAATGAAATTTGTTATTTCCAGTACAGAATTATTAAGTCACTTACAGGCAATCAGTAGAGTTATCAGTAATAAAAATACTTTGCCTATTCTTGATAATTTTCTTTTCCAATTATCAGATAATGAATTAAAAATAACCGCATCGGATTTAGAAACTACTTTAATAACTACAATTCAGTTAGAAAATGCAACTGACGAAGGTAGTATTGCTATTCCTGCAAGAATATTAACTGATACTTTAAAAGAATTTCCAGATCAACCACTAACATTTGATATTAACAACGAAACTTTTGGCGTTATAATCACAACGGAAAATGGTAAGTATAATGTAGTTGGACAAAATGGGGAAGATTTTCCTCAATTACCGGTAATTAAGGACGACCAGAAGAATTCAATTCAACTTTCCGCAGATGTTTTATTAAGTGGTATTTCTAAAACTTTATTTGCAACAGCTGATGATGAGTTGCGTCCTGTAATGAATGGTATCTTTATTGAGCTGTATCCTGATAACATGACTTTTGTGGCTTCTGATGCTCATAAATTGGTTCGTTATAGAAGACTGGATGTTAAAGCTGAACAGGAAGCTTCTTTTATTTTACCAAAGAAACCGGCCGGATTACTTAAAGCAATTCTTCCTAAGGAAGATAATGATGTAATGGTTGAATTTGATGATAAAAATGCTTTTTTTACATTATCGAATTATAAATTGGTTTCAAGATTAGTTGAAGGTAATTATCCAAGTTACAATTCTGTAATTCCTACGAATAATCCTAATAAATTAACAATTGACCGTTTGGAATTATATAACGCGCTTAAACGAGTTGCTTTGTTCTCAAATCAAGCTAGTAATTTGGTTAAACTTGATTTAAAAGGAAACCAATTAAATGTTTCAGCTCAAGATATCGATTTCTCAATTTCTGCAAATGAAAGATTAAATTGTCAATATGAAGGTGATGATATGGAAATTGGTTTCAAATCATCTTTCTTGATCGAAATACTTTCAAATATTGCATCAACCGATGTATTAGTTGAATTATCAGATCCATCTCGAGCAGGCATATTGTTCCCGGCAGAGAAAGAAAATAATGATGAGGACGTATTGATGTTGTTAATGCCAATGATGATCAACGTTTAGTAAAGCTTAAATAAATATTTAAGAAGAGTTTCAAACGAAACTCTTTTTTTTTCAATGCAAATGATAAATAAATTATAATGGAATTAAATTTAAAAAAACCTATCGTTTTCTTCGATCTTGAAACTACCGGAATTGATGTTGCAACTGACCGAATTGTTGAAATTTCTCTTTTAAAAATTAACCCGGATGGAAAAGAAGAAACAAAAACCATGAGAATTAACCCTGAAATGCCAATTCCTCAACAAGCAACTGAAGTTCATGGAATTACTGATGAGGATGTTAAGAACGAACCATCGTTCAATATTGTTGCTAAAGACGTTGCAAAGTTTATTTCAGGTTGCGATCTGGCTGGTTACAATTCAAATAAATTTGATATTCCGTTATTAGCTGAGGAATTTCTACGTGTAGGCGTTGATATAGATTTAAAAAAGCATAGATTTGTTGATGTTCAGGTTATTTTCCACAAAATGGAGCAACGAACATTAAGTGCGGCATATAAATTCTATTGTGAAAAGAATTTGGATGATGCCCATAGTGCAGAAGCGGATACGAAGGCAACATATGAAATTTTAAAAGCTCAAATTGAACGTTACAACGATCTGAATAACGATATTGAAGAACTTTCAAAATTCTCTTCGCATAACAAAAATGCCGACTTTGCAGGGCGTATAGTTTTTAATGATAAAGGAGAGGAAGTTTTTAATTTTGGAAAATACAAAGGACAAACCGTTGAATCTGTTTTAGAAAAAGATCAGGGCTATTTCGGTTGGATGTTGAATAGTGATTTTCCTCTTTATACCAAAAAAGTTTTAACAGCTATTAAATTAAGAAAATTTAATTCGTAATGAAAATTATTGCAATTGGAAGAAATTATATTGATCATGCAAAAGAATTAAATAATCCGGTTCCAAAAGAGCCTATATTTTTTTTAATGCCCGATTCTTCTTTGCTAAGAAATAATCAACCCTTTTTTTATCCTGATTTTTCTAATGATATTCATTTTGAAGTAGAAATCGTCGTGAAATTGAATCGCCTAGGAAAAAATGTAGCAGCTAAGTTTGCGCATCGATACTATAATGAAATAGCTATCGGGATTGATTTTACAGCTCGGGATCTGCAACAAAAATGCAAAGAAAAAGGATTACCCTGGGAAGTATCAAAATGTTTTGATGGAGCTGCTCCTATTAGTAATTTTGTTTCTATTGATAAATTTAGCGATATAAATAATATAAATTTCCGATTAGAGTTGAATGGAGAGGTAGCTCAGAAAGGTAATACAGGTGAAATGATTTTTAAAGTTGATGAATTGATAGAACATGTTACCAAATATATGACTATTAAAATAGGAGATTATTTATTTACCGGAACGCCGTCAGGAGTAGGTCCGGTAAAAATAGGAGACAGGCTTACTGCATATATTGAGGATGAAAAGATGTTAGACTTTGTTGTTAAATAGATTCTTTTAATAATTCCTCAAAAAATCTTCTTGTAATTAAATATCTTTCTTTATGATTATTATATAAACCAGGAAGAAACTCATATGTTTTTCCAAAATTTGTAAAACGTTTATCAAGGTTTTGGATCACTTTCCTAGGTAAATCATTTGTATTAATCCCTCTAAGTAAATAGATCTCTGTATATCTAATAACACCGACTCTTCCAAAAGCATCCAGATCATCGGCATTGCATAAGACAGGTAAAATAGAAGCCGGATCGCTTATTTTTTGTTTGTAATCCTTATCATCGTGAAGTTCAATAGCTATTAAGACTTCTTCAAAGTTTGACGGTTTATTAAGTTTATTTTCCTGAAAATATTGTTCACATATTTTTTTGCTTTCTATTCCATGATATTCATCCAGGGTTATTGTTAAACCGGTATCATGAAACATACAAGCAATTAAAGTTCCTTCAACTAATTCGTAATTTATTTTGATCGTTTGGTTAATTGCAAAAAGAATTTCTTTTGCGTAACTCCAAACCCTTAAATGATGAGTGTGGTCATGAGAGGGTATTTTATTTTCTATAAATAAGCTTTGGCAAAAAGAATAAAGCTTACTTAACCATTTTTCTTCTACCTCTTTAATTAAACTTTTTATGGATTCCATAATTACAAAATTAGAAATGTCGAAAAATAAAAAAGCAGAAAAGAAACCTTTTCTGCTTTTTTTAAGGAATTTCTTTAATACTAGTTTTGAGATACAGTTTCTTCAGTCATTTGCTTTGCCATATCTAATATTGTAGTATCATCAATTGTTACAATTCCACCATTTGGTCCCGGCCCAAAATGGATTCCTACTGATTCACCTTCCCGGTAATTAGCACCTCCAAAATAATTCCTTACTGTTTCCTCATTCATATTTAAATCTTCAGCAATTTTTCTAATTGCACCATGAGGCAAACGATCTTTAATTTCTCGTAACTCGTTGAATGTTAATGTCATAACTATTAGTTTTTTAAGGTTAGACACGAACCATAAAATTAGAAATTATTAACGGTACAAAAAAATTTAAAAGAGAATTAAAACGGAATTTAATAAAATTTAACATTAAAAGTTAACAGAATCAAGGTTTCTAACTATATAAACATCATAATCACCTAAATGCGAAAATCCGAGCTTTTTATAAATTTTAATTGCTTTTGTATTGGTTTGATGAACCTCTAGTTTTATTTGATAGCCTTTTAATTTTGCAAACTTCAAAGATTCTTTAGATAGTAAAGTTCCAAATCCATTATTTTGATATGAAGTTTTTACGCCAATATGATGAAGATGTAACCTTCTGCCATCAAATGTCATCCAGGAAGAACCAAATATTTCACCATTTTCATTGTTTTCCAGTAATATTAGTTTTCCTCCAAGTTCAATACTATTTGCAACAATCTTCTCATTATCTCCTCGCTGGGCGCCTCCTAATCCGGTTTCTTGCCAAAGTTCATTTAACTGATTATAATCTTCGTCTTTATAATCGCGAATAGTATAATTTATCATTTTATTCTGTTTTCATTACGTATACTTGTCCTGACCTATAATCAATTACCTTTATTTTTTGATCTTTCTCTATAAATCCAATCTCCGATTTAGCATCGTAAATTTCCTCTTCAATTTCAACCTTTCCGCTTGGGCGTAAATCAGTAAAAGCAGTACCAATTTTACCTATCAGTTCTTTTTGTGTACTATCTACGCCAATAAAGCCTTCTTCTTTTTTCTCCGATGAGTTCAATACAACCCATGAAAAGGCATGTGAAGTAAGAGCTTTTTTACTTAAGTAAAGTGATGCAATAAGGGCCAAGAACATTGAAACCACTACTACAGCTAAAGACTTCAATACTATTGCCAAAGCCTCAGCACTATGAAATTCAAATTCAAAAATGATATTATCAACCATGCTTAAAACAAGGCCGGTTAAAGCCAGAATTACTCCACTTATCCCGGCAACTCCAAATCCGGGGATGACAAATATTTCAAGTATTATTAAGATCAATCCCAAAATGAAAATTACCATCTCCCAATTTTCAGCTAGTCCCTCGAGATAAAGAGGTGCAAAATATAGTATTGCAGCCAAAACAGCGGCTCCTAAAGGAAAACCTATTCCCGGACTCTGTAGTTCGAAATAAATTCCACCTACAATGATCATGATAAGAATACCCTGAATAGCCGGACTTACAAGAAATCCAATAAATTTTTCCAACTTAGTTGGTTCATATTTTGTAATTTCATAATTCTCTATTTCTGCATGTTCCAGGAGTTCATCTATATCTTCAACAATTGCTTCACAATAACCATTTTCTAGAGCTTCATTTGCTGTAAATGCTACAATTTCTCCGGTATCAACAACTCCTTCAATATAGATTCTGGGATCAACCATGGCTTCTGCAATTCGCGGATCACGGTGCCATTGAATTAAGGTATCACCCTCTTCGGTTATAACTGTATCTTTTCCATGTGATTCAGCTGTAGCTCTCATGGTTGCTCGCATGTATGACTGGTATTTTTCCGGCATAACTTTACCGGTTTGATCTACAACGGCGGCAGAACCAATTTGAGTACCACTCTTCATATAAATTCTATCCGCTGCAATCGAAATAAGAGCACCTGCAGAAGCTGCATTATTAACTATAAAAGCATAAACCGGAATAGGGCTATTTAATAATTTGGTTCGAATGGAATCTGCAATGTTTACCATACCACCATAAGTATTCATATTTATTATGATATAATCAGCATTTAATTCATTAGCTTGTTCAAAACTCTTCTGGGTTTGTCGTAACATAGCCGGCTCAATGTTTTGATTAATATCATAAACAAAAACTTTGACTTTTGAATTATCATTATTAATAGTGTCATTTTGTGCAATTATATTGTTTGTGCAGAAAACAACTCCGATTAAAAGTAATATGAGAAATAGCTTTTTCATTTTTTGTATTTTTTATACTTTTTTTTATAATTCGAATTCACTGGCATAATCCAAAAATAGATTTAATCCTTTTACCTTTTCTTCATCTATTCTATAATCAATGTTTTTTTCAAGGTATACTTTTGGATCAATATGCGCAGGTAAAAAAGTTAGATCATATGAATTTATCATATCATCTAAATGATCTAATCCATATTGTAGAGCATTATTAAACTCATTTCTAAAATTTTCATCAAAATTTCTTTTACTTACCCATGCAGCAAACACAAAAGGTAATTTGGTATATTTAATCCATTCTTCAGCAAGATCGTAAACATAAGGAAATTTTTTTTCTGCAACTAATGCCTTATCACCGATAATAACAGCAGCTTCATTTTCTTTTACCTTATCTTCAAAACCATCTGTTGTATCTGCCCACTTAACATTAATGTTCCAAAAGTTTTTTGCTAAGATTCTGGTCAACATTACGGATGATCTGGAGTGATAGTCTAAATAAACAGTGTCTACTTCACTAATAGGTTTGAAAGAAGCTACAATTACAGATCTTACAGGACCAGAAGCTCCTATACAAAAATCAGAAATTATTTCTGCCTGATCCAGTTTTGGAATTACTGCTACAGGAATAAGCCCCAGATCAACTTTACCATCCAACAACTTTTGGGCACAAACCGAAGGAATATCTTTTGATAATTCGATATGATTAATAATGTTACTTTTCTCTAACCCATATATAAAAGGAAACGTGTTTGTATATGAAACTGCAGATATTTTAACCTTTGACATTTTATAATTAAGATTATATTAAACAAATATACAATTGATGCTACTATTATAATAGTAAAATAAATTGTTTTTGTTTATTTTGTACTTGAAAAAATTATGAATCAGAACGAAGACTTAAGTAAAAAATAATCATTATGAGTATAACTTCACTTACTGCCATATCACCGGTTGATGGACGTTACAGAAATAAAGTTAATGAACTTGGAAAATTCTTTTCCGAATTTGGTTTGATAAAGTATAGAGTACATACAGAAATAGAATATTTTATTGCTTTATGTGAGATTCCATTACCACAGTTGGCAGATTTTAATAAAGGATTATATTGTGATCTTAGAGCTATATATACAAATTTTGATTCGGATGATGCTAGAAAAATAAAGGATATTGAAAAGGTTACCAATCATGATGTTAAAGCAGTTGAATATTTTATCAAAGAAAAGTTTGATAATTTAAATCTTGAAAAATACAAAGAGTTTATTCATTTTGGATTAACCTCTCAGGACGTTAATAATACTGCAACCCCAAATTCATTGAAGGAAGCAGTTGAAGAAGTTTATTATCCGGTTGTAAAAGAATTACAAGAGAAATTGCAATCATTAGCAAACGAATGGAAATCAATTTCGATGCTGGCACGCACGCATGGCCAACCTGCGTCTCCAACTCGATTAGGAAAAGAGATTTCCGTTTTTGTAGAAAGGCTGGGAAAGCAATTGGAGCAACTAAAAACAATTCCATTTTCTGCTAAGTTTGGAGGTGCAACAGGAAACTTCAATGCGCATCATATAACTTATCCTGATATTGATTGGAATGCCTTTGGAAATCATTTTGTAAATGATATTTTAAAATTACACCGGTCGGAGCCTACTACACAAATTGAACATTACGATAACATGGCAGCAATGTTTGATGCTATGAAAAGAATCAATAATATTTTAATTGATTTGGCCCGTGATTTTTGGACCTATATTTCTATGAATTATTTCAAGCAAAAAGTTGTAAAAGGAGAGGTAGGTTCATCAGCAATGCCACATAAAGTAAATCCAATTGATTTTGAGAATGCAGAAGGTAATTTCGGGATAGCAAATGCACTGTTTGAACATTTATCGGCAAAATTACCAATATCAAGATTACAAAGAGATTTAACCGACTCAACTGTTTTAAGAAATATTGGTGTGCCAATTGCACATACCATAGTTGCGTTTAAATCTTTATTAAAAGGACTGGAAAAGGTTTTGGTAAATGAAGTTGCGATAAATACAGATTTAGAAGAAAATTGGGCAGTAGTAGCAGAAGCGATACAAACTATATTAAGACGAGAAGGTTATCCAAATCCTTTTGAAGCACTTAAAGATTTAACACGAACAGGAGAAAAAATTACAAAATCAAGCATACATCAGTTTATTGATGGATTAGATTTGTCCTCTGATATAAAGGATGAATTAAAAAAAATCACTCCTTTTAATTATACTGGTGTTTAAGCTGAATATCTGATATAACCGAATTTATATTTACCTTTGGTATAAACCGAAGGTAAAATATTATGAAAAAACTGATAGTAATACTTAAATATGTTGTTCCTTATTGGATAGCAGCTTTATTAAGTGTTGTAAGCAATCTGTTGGTGGCCTTATTCTCAGTTATTTCATTTACAATGGTAATTCCTTTTTTAGGATTATTATTTTCTACCCAGGAATTTGTATCGAACCCTATTCCCTTTAAGATTTCAGCCAATGTAATTCAACATAACTTCAATTATTTGTTAGGACAAATAGTTGAAAACAGAGGACAATTAAAAGCCTTAATGCTGATCATATTAATAGTTTTAGTTTTTACAATTCTAAAAAATATTTTTTTATACATCAGTAAATTCCTCGTAATTCATATACGAACCAATGTTGTTCAGGATATTAGAAATGAATTATTGAACAAAATCCTGGATTTTGATTTAAGTTACTTTTCAGATCAAATGAGGGGAGATATCATTTCAAAAATGATTGTTGATGTTAAGGAAATTGAAATGTCCATAATTTCTTCGTTAGAATTATTTTTTAAGGATCCGATTCTTATTGCAGTTTATTTATATGCTATGTTCTTTATGAACGCAAAACTTACTTTAATTGTGTTAGTTGTATTTCCTATTTCAGCACTTATAATTGGTAGAGTTGGAAAGAATCTCAAGAAAAATACATTTAAGGGCCAGGAAAGAATAGGTATTCTGGTTGGGATGTTGGAAGAAGCCCTTTCCGGAATTAAGATAATCAAAGCTTTCAGTGCTGAAAAAAACATCGAAAGCAGGTTTAAGGATCAGAATCGCTACTTTAGTAATCTTTTCAGCAAGGTATGGAGAAGAAGAACAGTTATTAATCCTGTTATGGATATCATTGCTACAATCTCTATTTTAACGATTATGTGGTTTGGTGGAAAAATGGTATTGACTGGAGAAGGAATTTCTTCACAATCATTTATAGGTTATTTGGCAATATTTACTCAAGTAGTTGCACCTTCAAAATCTTTATCGAGTGGTTACTATAATATAGTTAAAGGAATTGCATCTTTTGATAGGATAAACACTATATTAAGTCATCAGTTTAAAATAAAGAATGTTCCAAATGCAAAATTAATTAAGAGCTTTAATAAAAGCATTGATTTTAGGAATGTTGAATTTACCTATGAAAATGAAAATGAATCTGTTCTAAAAAATATAAATTTTACTATAGAAAAAGGACAAACTGTTGCTATTGTTGGTAAATCCGGTTCAGGTAAGTCAACTATAGTGGACCTGATACCACGCTTTTTTGACCCCACTTCAGGTAATATACTAATAGATGATATTCCAATTAATGAATATGATATTGATTCTCTAAGGAAATTGATTGGTTATGTTAACCAGGAACCTACATTATTTAATGATACTATATTTAATAATATTCTATATGGTAAGCCATTTTCAAGTGGAGATCAGGTAATTGAAGCAGCTAAAAAATCTTATGCATATGATTTTATTATGGAAAAAGAATTGGGATTTAAATATCAATTAGGCGAGGATGGGGGGAAGTTATCTCTTGGAGAAAAACAAAGAATCAGTATTGCCAGGGCTTTACTAAAAGATTCTCCAATCATGATTTTAGATGAAGCAACTTCTGCATTAGATTATAATTCGGAATTAATTGTTCGAAAAGCAATAAAGGAATTAACTAAAAATAGAACCACAATAATAATTGCACATAGATTATCAACTGTAAGAACAGCTGATAAGATATTAGTTATAAATCAAGGAAGGGTCGTGGAACAAGGCAAACATGAGGAACTTCTTGAATTAGATGGATATTATAAAGAAATGTACAATTTGGAGTTTGTTTAAAATAAAAAAGCTGCCTTGTTTCAAGACAGCTTATATTTTTGGCGGAGAAAGAGGGATTCGAACCCCCGGTACCTCGCGGTACAACGGTTTTCAAGACCGCCGCATTCGACCACTCTGCCATTTCTCCGGGGGCAAAAGTATATTAAATTTTTATTTGTGCAAAATTTTCGCAAAAAATATTTTTGGAATTTTAATTTAGACTTACAATCTGCTGAATCACCTTTTCCATAGGATTTTGATCTAAAACAACCCATTTTTTATATAATTATTAACAAAATGCCCTTTTTTATTAATATTTCACTAATTTTTTTTGCAGAACATTTGCTAAACACTATAAATAGTCTATATTTGTATGTAGAAGCTAAAAAAATAATTATTTTACTAACCCTAAAAATTTTTTATTATGAACAAAGCAGAATTAATTGATGCAATTGCTGGAGGAGCTAACTTAACAAAAGCCGACGCTAAAAAAGCTTTAGATGCTTTCATTACAAGTACTACAGATTCTTTGAAAAAAGGTGATAGAGTTGCCTTGGTAGGTTTCGGATCTTTCTCAGTAGCTAAAAGAAATGCAAGAACTGGTAGAAACCCTCAAACTGGGAAACCAATCACTATTAAAGCTAAAAACGTAGTTAAATTTAAAGCTGGTAGCGATTTAGCTGATGCTGTTCAATAAAAATATTGATTAAAATAGGTAGGGAGTGCATGAATGTGTACTCCCTTTTTTTATAAGGAAAGTTGGTAAAGTGAGAAAGGAACTCATTCAGCATCTTAAACAGTTTGTTACAGATAACAGACTTGAAGTTTTTGAGAAGGTACTTAACAATAGAACACGTTATATAACGGTGGCTTTGGAGGATATTTATCAGTCGCAAAATGCAAGTGCGGTTCTAAGAACATCCGATTGTTTTGGTTTACAAGATGTTCACATCATTGAAAATAAAAATCAGTATAACATAAATCCGGATGTGACTTTAGGTTCTTCAAAGTGGTTAAACCTAAAAAAATATAATGAGCTGGAGAATAATACAATTGAAGCTATTAATAGTCTTCGTGGAAATGGTTATAGAATTGTAGCAACAACACCACACAGCAAAGATGTTGATCTTGAGAATTTTGACTTAACCCGAGGAAAAGTGGCTTTATTCTTTGGTACCGAGCTGCGTGGTTTATCTGAACTGATGATCGAGAATGCTGATGAATACCTTAAAATTCCAATGTATGGATTTACGGAAAGTTTTAATATATCTGTTTCTGCAGCAATAATTTTACATCATTTAACTAGTAAACTTAGGATTTCAGAGATCGATTGGAGAATGAATAGCGATGAAAAAGAGGAACTTATGTTTCAATGGTTAAAAAAAACAATTAAAAGTTCATCCATGCTTATTCAGGAGTTTTTATCTAAGAAAAATAACAATTAATCATATATTTTCGTATATTAATGTAATTTTTTTAGCTTGATTGGTTATAAAACTTATAAGAATTTTTCTATTTTTGAGTTATTAAGACAAAAAGTATGAAATGTATCGTAATTGATGATGATGCTCTCTCAAGGCGTGTAATTGAAGAATTTATTACAAGAACTGATTTTTTAAACTTTGCTAATTCGTTCCAAAATGCAATTGAGGCAATTAATCCGCTGGATAAAACTCCCGATGATATTGATTTAATCTTTCTTGATATTGAGATGCCTGAAATGGATGGTATTGATTTTTTAAATACGCTAAAAAATTTACCACAGGTAATAATTGTTTCTTCAAAAGAAAAGTATGCGCTGGAAGCATTCGATTACGATGTTACCGATTACCTGTTGAAACCCGTTACGTATGGAAGGTTTTATAAAGCCGTATTAAAAGCTAAAAATATTCACGAAGCAAGAAATAAAAAGGAAAGCGACGAAATTTTTATAAAAAAGAATTCTGCTCTTGTGCAGTTAAAATACGATGATATTCTATGGGTTGAGGCTCTTGAGAATTATGTAATAGTTAATTCGTATAATGAAAAGTTTACAATTCACTTTACAATGAAATCAATCGAAAGTCAATTGCCAGATTCCCAATTTAAGCGCGTACACCGATCTTACATTGTTAATGTCCGAAAGATAAACAGAATTGAAGATAATTCTGTATTTATCAAGAGTAATGAAGGTGTAAAAGCAATACCTATTGGTAAAGCTTATAAGGATAAATTTATGGGAGATATAAATTTAATGGGGAAATAGTTTAATCCAACCATTTAATATGTATTTTTGGGGTTTTAACCCCTTTTTTTGTTTTAAAAAATTTGAAATATGATTTCTCAAAGGCAACTATTTTTACAACACGTAGGACAAACCTCTGATTTTCCGTTACAACTTGAAATTGAAAGAGCGGAAGGAATTTATATGTACGACAGAACCGGGAAGTCATATATTGATTTAATTTCAGGAGTATCAGTAAGTAATTTAGGACACCTTCATCCGGAAGTTGTTAAAGCTGTTAAAAATCAGGCTGATAAATATATGCACCTGATGGTTTACGGAGAATATGTTCAAACACCGCAAGTTGAATTCACTAAAAAGTTGTCAGACCTGTTACCTGAAAAACTTAACTCTACCTATTTTGTAAACTCCGGAAGTGAAGCAATAGAAGGAGCATTAAAGTTAGCAAAAAGGTATACAGGAAGATCAGAAATCGTTTCTTTTAAAAATGCGTATCATGGAAGTACTCATGGTGCTTTGAGTGTAATGGGTAATGAGGAGTTTAAGAATTCATTCAGACCATTATTGCCAGATATAAAATTTATAGATTTTAATTCTGAAGAAGATCTCGTACAAATTACAGATAAAACAGCCTGCGTATTAATAGAACCTGTTCAGGGTGAAGGCGGAATTCGTTTACCTGAGAGCGGTTATTTAAAAAAGCTAAGAGAGAAATGTGATGATCATGGTGTAGTGTTAATTTTTGACGAGATTCAAACCGGATTTGGCAGAACCGGTAGTTTATTTGCTTTTCAAAAATATGATGTAATTCCGGATATTTTTACAATAGCAAAAGGAATGGGAGGAGGAATGCCAATTGGAGCTTTTGTTTCATCGAATGAAATTATGTCGAATTTTAAAACCAATCCAATTTTGGGGCATATTACTACATTTGGAGGTCATCCGGTTTCATGTGCAGCAGCAAAAGCTTCTATTGATATACTAACATCAGAAAATTATATAAGTGAAGTTGAACAAAAAGGAGAATTATTCAGAGAATATTTAGATCATCCCGAAATTAAAGAAATTAGAGGTGTAGGATTATTTATGGCAGTTGAACTTCAGGATTTTACGCAGGTAAAAAAAGTAATTGATATTGCTGTATCCAAAGGATTGGTGACAGATTGGTTCTTGTTCCATAACAGTGCATTTAGGATTGCACCTCCGTTAACAATTACAAATGAACAAATAAAAGAAGCTTGTCTCATTTTAAATGAATCAATAACAGAGTCTCTAAAATAATCAGCAATAATCAGAGTTTTTATTATAATTCTAGTCAAAAATGAAGAAAGCATTCTTAACCATATTAATTTTTACATTTTTTTTTAATTCTAAAATCATTGCTAATGAGAATGATCAGCTAAAGCAACTTGAAGATTCTTTGAATCATTATTTTTCAATGCTTTTAAAAGAGGATAATGATGTAAATAAAATTGAATTAAATAGTAAAATTGTTGCATTATTTAAGAAGGCATTACAACAAGAAAGTTCCTTTTATTATCCCTTTTTCGATTTGCAAAATGTTGGATTCATAAGATCCGATGACTATAAATTGAGAATAATAACCTGGAATTTACCTTATAATGATAGAACTCATAAATACTATGGATTCATTCAATATAAAAGGAATAAAAAAGATTATGTTTTTTATGAGTTAAAAGATTGTTCCAAAGAGATTAAAAATCCGGAGATGCTTATCCTTAACTCATCAAATTGGTATGGAGCTTTATATTATAAAATAATTACAAATAAAAGGAAAGGAAAGGATTATTATACTCTTCTGGGAGCAGACCTGAATAATTTACTTACCAAAAAGAAAGTAATTGATATTTTGTATTTCGATAAAAACAATATGCCCGTATTCGGTGATAAGGTTTTTAAAAATAAAGTTCCTCCTGTAGCAAGGGTAATATTCGAATTTAACGGACAGACTAATATGACTCTTGCTTATGATGATAAAAAAGAAATGATTGTATTCGATCATTTATCACCTTCAAAACCTAGTTTAACCGGGCAGTTCGAGTTTTATGGCCCTGATTTTTCGTATGACGGATTAAAATTTGAACGTGGAATTTGGAACTCATATACAGATATAGACGTACGGGATTATTCAATTGGTGAATTTTAGCTATTGACTTGTATGGCATATTAGCTTAATTTAGAGCTTAAATTTATTTCCTATGACTCGACGATTTTCCAGAAGTAATACTAATGTAATATTTATTGATAATGATGATTCATATATCAGAGATGTTCTGGCAAAATTCGAAGAGGTAAATGAATATAACATTAAAATTTATTCAAGAAGCAGGGAATTTTTTGAAGATTTTAGATTGATCGAAAGAACCAGAAATGAGATTTATATCATATTCCTGGCAACTACTTTAGAGTTTGATGAAGATAACAATCAGGTAGATGTATTGGATGTTCTAAAGAAGATTAAACAAATAAATCCTAATTCAGAAGTAGTACTGTATTCTGATAATGATGATATTAATTTAGTTTCTTCTGCTTTTCATTATGGAGCGTATACCTTTATAAAAAAGAATGAAAATATTATTTTACGTATAGAAAATAACATAAAAGGAATTATCAGCCAAAAGAATTTTCTTATAAAAAAAGATGCAAGTCGAAGGTTTACGAGAATCTTTCTGATATTTATTGCAAGTGTTGCAATTTTATTACTTTTAATTTATATGATCTTTCCGGAGTGGTTTTTATCATAAACTGAATTTTTTTCACCTTATTTATAGTTACTTTGATCAGATCCTGTCTATTTGGCAGTAATTTAATTATGGCATATATATTGAAATTGGGCTGATGTTAATTTGATGTTGAACACAAAATCATATAAAAATGCAAAAAGGTAAAATTGGAGTAACAACGGAGAATATCTTTCCAATTATTAAAAAATTTCTTTATTCTGATCATGAAATATTCTTAAGAGAGTTGGTATCTAATGCAATTGATGCAACACAAAAGATGAAAAAACTTGCGTCGCTGGGCGATTATAAAGGCGAATTAGGTGATTTAACAATAGACATTTCGTTAGATAGCAAAAAGAAGACTCTGACAATTAGCGATCGGGGTATTGGAATGACCGATGAAGAAATCGATAAATACATTAATCAAATTGCATTTTCGAGTGCCGAGGAATTCATTAATAAGTTCAAAGATCAAACTACAATTATCGGTAAATTCGGTTTAGGATTTTATTCTTCTTTTATGGTTTCGGAAAAGGTAGAAATCGTTACAAAATCATATAAAGATGATGCTAAAGCTGTAAAATGGTCATGTGATGGAAGTCCGGAATATAAAATAGAGGAAGTCGAGAAAGAACATAGGGGAACAGATATCATTTTACATATTGATGATGAATCGAAAGAATTTGCTGAAGAAAAACGAATTGGCGATTTATTGAATAAATACTGTCGTTTCTTACCAATTGAAATTGCATTCGGAAAACAAAAGGAATGGAAAGATGGTAAGGAAGTTGAAACAGATAAAGTACATATAATTAATGACACAAAGCCATTATGGTCTCAAACTCCATCGGAATTAAAAGATGAAGATTATAAGGAGTTTTATAATAAATTATATCCACTTAATGAAGAACATTTATTTCATATTCATTTAAACGTTGATTATCCATTTAATTTAACTGGAATTCTTTATTTTCCAAAGCTTAAGAACAACGTTGAAGTTCAGAAAAATAAGATACAGTTATATGCAAACCAGGTTTTTGTAACCGATTCGGTTGAAGGCATTGTACCTGAATTTTTAACTTTATTGCATGGAGTTCTTGATTCACCTGATATTCCATTAAACGTTTCAAGGAGTTATTTGCAAAGCGATTCAAACGTTAAGAAAATCTCAAATCATATTACTAAAAAAGTAGCTGACAGACTTGATGAAATATTTAAAAACGATCGCGAACAATTTGAACAAAAATGGGATGATCTAAAAGTATTCATTGAATACGGAATGCTTACGGAAGAAAAATTCTACGAAAAAGCAGAGAAGTTCTCTTTATTTAAAAACACTGACGGCAAATACTTCACTTTCGAAGAATACGAAAAGTTAATCAAAGAAAATCAAACAGATAAAGATAAAAACCTTATTTACTTGTATGCCACCGATAAGGATAAGCAATATACATTTATTGAAAATGCTAAAGCAAAAGGTTATGATGTATTGCTAATGGATGGTCAGTTAGATACTCATTTTATTAATCAGATTGAGCAAAAATTTAGTAATTCAAGGTTTATGAGAGTTGATTCTGATGTTGTTGATAAATTGATTCGTAAAGAAGATACGGAAGAATCTAAATTGTCAGTGGAAGATAAGGATCAGTTAACTCATATGTTCGAAAGTCAATTGCCTGGTTTTGCTAATTTTACAGTTGCTTTTGAAAATTTAAGAGAGGATGATGATCCGATTATGATCACTCAATCGGAGTTTATGCGCCGAATGAAAGATATGGCTGCAATGGGTGGTGGAGGAATGAATTTTTATGGTGAAATGCCGGATAGTTATAATGTAGTTCTAAATACAAACCACAGGCTCATCGAAAAGGTACTTGAACAGAAAGATAAAAAAGTAGGTGCAAAAGTTTCTAAAATATTAGAAGAACTTAAACCTTTTGAAGAAGAAAAAGTAGCGTTAGAAAAAGCTAAGGAAGGTAAGAAAGAAGAAGAAATTAACCAGGAAGAAAAAGATAAATTGACAGATGTTGATAAGAAAATTGAAGAAGTAAAAGGTAAGAAAAAAGAAGTGTTGGTTAAATATGGGTCAGAAAATAAATATGTTAAGCAATTAATTGATTTAGCGTTACTTGCAAACAATATGCTTAAAGGCGAAGACTTAACAAAATTTGTAAAAAGAAGCGTAGATTTAATAAAATAATTGTACGGTAATGTTTTTACTTGCCTGTCAAATACTTGACAGGCTTTTTTTATTATTTATTTTTGTATTTTAGTATTGTAATGATAAAATTAAAGCATAAAACATCAGTTCTATTAATCGGGTTAATCTGT
This sequence comes from Bacteroidales bacterium, assembly GCA_028282785.1. Taxonomy (GTDB): domain Bacteria; phylum Bacteroidota; class Bacteroidia; order Bacteroidales; family UBA12077; genus UBA12077. The sequence continues at coordinate 136,818 of JANQHE010000061.1, forward strand.
TTAATTCAGGTTGATGTTTTATATGCTCAAAATCCAAGAAATCCTCGGATTTTTGCTTACAATGTCAAGAAAAGCCCGACAATTGGAATAAAAGGAGGCGCTTTATTGTCGACAATTCAAGGTGATAAAGCGATTGATGAATTTGCAAAAAAAATTAGTCCGCAAATAGGAGTTACCGGTGCTTTATATTTTCATCCGATGTTATCGATTAAAGCAGAGATCCTATATGAATCAAAAGGAGGGAAGTTTGTGAATCATGATATGAAGATGAACCTTAATTATGTTAGTTTACCACTATATCTTAAATTTAACTTTACCATAGATCCGGAAATTTATATTTATGGTGGAGGTTATGCATCATATCTGTTATCTGCAAATACTAAGGGAACTTATGAAATAAAGATTGGAGATGATGATATTAACGAACCAATTAACGAAGATATATCATCCTACTTAAATAATTTTGATGTTGGAGTAGTTTCCGGTCTTGGAGTTCAAGGAAGATTTAATCGTTCTATTGATTTATTTCTTGATTTTAGATATTATCATGGATTTGTTAACCTGGATAATGGAACGGCTGAATACCGATATAATTTTAATTTTGAACAGTTTTGGCCCGAGCAAAATGTAGACAAGCCTAAAAATAAAGGTTTTATATTAGCTGGTGGAATAGTGATTTATCTTATTCCAAGATGATTTAGCTGTTTAACAACTCCTGAAATAACTTAAGATATTCGGCTACATGAGAACCATCCATTAAACCATGATGTCCATTAATTGAAATATTCATTATTTTCTTATCGCCAGTAGTTTCGAACTTACCAAAGGTAATTTTGGGAACGCTATCCTGAAATTTAAAATTACGAGCATGCGTTAAACCTGTTATTTTAAACCAGGGTGCCGATGAATAATGGATCGTATCTTTTCTCGCTGTATCGGAATTAACACCTAAACCTTTTATTTTTCTAACCCGATCTTCTTCTTTCTTAACATTTTTACTGAATTTTATTAAATCTTCATCGTAATTAATAAAAGATATGGCAAATAAACCAACTGCATTGTTTAAAGTTGCGGAAGCATGGATTGAATCGTAACAAACGATTTGATCCTCTTCTACTCTTAACCGGAAACTCTCAAGCAAATTTGCAGCTTTAATCGATTTGTGAAGATAATTATGGAAGAATGGTATATTATTTTTTTTAGAGTTAGCGTAGGCAATACTGCAGTCTACCTCTGATACTACTCCAAAAAAAGGTTCATCAAAATCTTTAAACCATTCATAATGTTCCTTTCTTATCCAGTTATTGTAATCAATTATTCTTTTCATTTTTTAAATAAGTTAATGGACTCAGATATTGAGTCAATTGAGTAGTATTGAATTTCAGATAAATTATCAGAAATCTGGGTTTCATGTTGCCATGTCGTATGAAAAGGAACATGTATCCCCTGGCCACCAATGTTTACTACAGGAATAATATCAGATTTTACCGAGTTACCTATCATGATAAATTCTTCAGGTTTAATTTCCAAATGATTTAAAAGTTTTTCATAATCAGCTTCTTTTTTGTCGCTCATTATTTCAATATGATGAAAATACTTTTCCAGTCCTGACTTTTGTAATTTTCGTTCCTGGTCTAAAAGGTCTCCTTTTGTTGCCACAATAAGCTTGTAATCTGCATATAATTCTTTAAGTACATGCTCAACACCATCTAATAAAATTACAGGTTTTTCCAATTGTTTTTTACCTAAATCAATGATTTTATCAATAATATTTACGGGAGCATTATGATTACTAATTCTTAATGCGGTTTCTATCAGAGATAACATAAATGCTTTTACACCGTAACCATATAATTCCAGGTTTTGTATTTCGGTTTTAAATAGTTCTTCTGAAATCTTTTCCGTTCGCATATATCCGGATAGTAATTCACAAAATTCAATTTCTAAATCTTTAAAATAAGGCTCGTTTACCCACAAGGTGTCATCGGCATCGAAACCAACGACCTTTACATTTTTGAACATAAGAGTTGCTGATTAATTAGTTTTAATATAAATTTTTCACTTCTGCTTTCAAAGCATCCAGGGCAAGACTAATAGGCGATTTGTCAATTTGCATTAGATCCTCTAATATAATTTTACTGAGTTGAATCGCAGGAGCATCTGGTTTAATCTTAGTTGCAGAACTATTTATTAATTGAGTAATTTTTGCACGTGCATTTTTTATAATTTCCCATACCTGAGGTGTAACGTAAATTTGTTGTGATACATTATGATCAAACTCAGAGCGAATAGTACTTAGTAGTTCAGTTTGAAGTTGTTTAACTGTCATATTAGGTTTATTAATTCGCATAATTAATGATTCGGGAGAAATTCTTTCAAGTAAAAGTGTTAATCGTTCATATGCCTGTAATCGAACAGGAGTTATTAATTGCTGGTTTTTAGCAAGAATATCATAGTTTCTTCTATTTTGATCATTTTTAACAATTTGTTTGATAAAAACTATGGCTACAATAAGCACAATAATAGCTGGAAGTGTGTATTTTAGTATTTCTAATACCTCAATCATAATGTTGATTTTTAATGATTTGTACGTAATTTACAAGATGTTGCTTTACAACACAAATTAATACTTTTATTTATTTTATCTTTACATCCTAAAGAAAAAGATTTTAAATCTAGTTATCAAAATTAAAAATAAACATATTGGTTGATGTCATCGCATTAACCTTTTTTAATTTTTTAAGCATGGAAAATATTTCGCAAAGAGTAGCAAGTTTAGCTATATCGCAAACATTAGCAATGAGCCAAAAAAGCCGTGAGATGCAGGCCCAGGGAGTTGACGTTATAAATCTTAGCGTAGGAGAACCTGATTTTAATACACCAGAACACATTAAAGAAGCTGCTATTAAGGCAATTAATGAAAATTATAGTCACTATACTCCGGTTCCCGGATATGCGGAATTATTAAAAGCAATTTCAAATAAACTAAAAAGAGAAAATAATCTGGATTATGAAACAAGCCAAATTATTGTTTCAAATGGAGCAAAACATTCTTTGGCTAATGTTATTTTATCTCTTATAAATAAAGGTGATGAAGTTATTGTACCTGCACCGTATTGGGTGAGTTATGTAGAGTTAGTTAAATTAGCCGAAGGAACCAATGTGATAATTGAAACTTCGATTGATAATGATTTTAAAATTACTCCGGAACAGTTGAAAGCTGCCATTACAACAAAAACAAAGGCAATGTTTTTATGTTCTCCATCAAATCCGTCCGGAAGTTTATATTCCAAAGACGAATTAGAAGCTTTAGCAAAAGTTATTCATGAAAGCGGAATAGACATGTATATCTTATCCGATGAAATTTATGAACATATCAATTTTGTTGGAAAACATGAAAGTATAGCTCAGTTTGACTATATTAAAGAGAAAGTAATAATTATAAATGGAGTTTCAAAAGGATATGCTATGACAGGCTGGCGAATTGGTTATATTGCTGCACCGCAATGGATTGCCAAAGCTTGTAATAAAATTCAGGGACAGTTAACTTCCGGAGCTTCTTCAATATCGCAAATGGCATCAATTGCTGCATTAAGTATTGAAACAGATGATATTGAGAATATGGTAATAGCATTTAAAAGAAGAAGGGACCTTGTAGTAAAATTGGTGTCTGAAATAAACGGAATGAAAGTGAATGTACCTCAAGGAGCATTTTACTTGTTCCCGGAGGTGAGTTCATTTTTCGGAAAATCTAATGGAGAAGTAACCATCGGTAATTCATCTGATCTTGCTATGTACATTTTAGAAAAAGCTCATGTTGCAACCGTTCCCGGATCCGCATTTGGATTAGATAATTATTTGAGATTCTCCTACGCAACTTCTGACAAACAATTGGAAGAGGCAATGAAAAGAATGAAAAATGCTCTTGAGGAATTAAAATAAAACAAAAAATCCGGAATATTCCGGATTTTTTTAATCATTTTTCTCTATATACTTGCAAACAGTTGCATAAAGTTCTTTAATATTTATTGGTTTTGAAATATAATCATCACAACCAGCCTTAAAACTTTTTTCTTTTTCCGATGACATTGTAAATGCAGTTTGAACAATAATAGGAATGTCTTTATCAACCTGTTTTATTTGTGTAGTGGCTTCGATCCCATCCATTATCGGCATTCTTATATCCATTAAAATAACATCTATATCCGGATTTGTTCTAAATAACTTGACCGCTTCTTTACCGTTTTCCGCATGGATGATATCAGCATTTGTTTTTTCAAGAGATTTTTTAAGTAATAATAAATTTGCCGGATCATCCTCGGCAATTAAAATGGTCTTGTCAGCCCAATCATAATCAGTAACGGACTTTACTTCTTCCTTATCAAATGCAATTTTAAATCCAATAACCAATATATCATCTAACTGTTTTCTTTCTCCTTTCCATTCATCAAATGTATTTTCTAAAACAATTTTTTGATCATTTAGACTACCCGTACAGTTATCAATTAATAACTTTTTGAAATTTGCCGAAAGAAATTTTCTTCCATTTTCTCCTCCAAACTGATCAACAAAACCATCAGAAAATAAATATATTAAATCATCCTTTTCGAGGTTGATAACATGATTGTGAAATGATTCTTTGGCTCTTCTATGGATGCCAATAGGCATTCTATCTGCCTTTATCTCACTTAACTCGCCATTTCTGATTAAATACATAGGATTATTAGCACCTGCATATTCCATGGTTCGTTTCTTATGATCAATAATACAAAGTGCGATATCCAATCCGTCACGGCTTTCACCTGTCGAACCAGTTTGGCGCAATGAACTAATGATATGGATTCTGAGTTCATTTAAAATTTCATTGGCATGTATATCTGGGTTCTTGTTAACTGTTTCATTTAAAAAAGTGATACCTAACATACTCATTAACGCACCAGGAACACCATGTCCCGTACAATCGGCAGCAGCTATAAAAATTCTGTCATCTACTTGTTTTGTCCAGTAAAAATCACCACTAACAATGTCGCGAGGCTTATAAAATATGAAATGTTCGGAAAGTAAGTGTTGAATAAAACGGTTAGGAGGTAAAACAGCAGACTGGATACGTTTAGCATATAAAATACTATCTTCAATTTTCTTTTTTTGCGTTCGTACTAAATCATGTTGTTTTTTGATTTTGTGTTTTTGTTCGGCAATTTTATCACCTTGCTTCATAATAAAGTCAAGATCTTTTTCCATAATAGCCTTTTGTCTGGCCATCTCATCCTTTTCAACAGCTAAACTGTCTCTTTCTTTTTGAACCTTAGCTCGTTGGTTAGTAATAACATCTCCCTGCTTAATATAAAAGTTAACTTCTTTTTCAAGCGTTATAATTTTTTTATTTTGCTCTTCGAGTTCTTTTTTTAGAGCCTCTTCACTATCTATTACTTTTGTAACATCATGAGCTAAAAGAATATATCCCAGAATTTCACCTTTGTCAGTTTTAAATTCCGATAATTTAGCATAAAAATAAAAAGTATCCGGTTCGTTTGTAATGTTAAATTCAAATTCTTGATTTATAGAAGTTTCCTTTATTTTTGTCAAATATTTATGGAATCTTTTATTGAATTCATTACCTATTTTTTGTTGATTATAATGTTTGGTAATTAAAAAATTGGGATCAATATCTATGATATTATTATTTTCAGGAAACTTTACATCTATATAATAACCATCCGGATTTAGAACAAAAAGAAAATCAGAAAGAGATGAAATAACATGATATATTTTCTCGTAACTAAGATTTAAGAGATTCCTATTTGTTTTTTCTTCTGGCATATTTTAGTTAATAATTAGGTGTTTTACAAGATTAACTATTTCGTTAACATCAATTGGTTTTTGTATAAGGTCAGCGGCTCCTGCATCAAGGGCTTTCTGCTTCAAATTATCATCGTGTTTTGCTGTAATAAAGATAACAGGAATATTATTCAGCTTTTGATCGTTTTTGATTTTCTTTAATACAGAAAAACCATCTAAATATGGCATCATAATATCTAAAAGAATAAGAGCAGGTTTTTCAATTTTTAGATATTCAAATGCTTCTTTTCCATTATAAGCTATTATAGATTTAATCCCTTCTGTTTCAAGAATACTCTGCAAAAGAAAGTTATTTGTATTTGAGTCGTCAACTATTAAAACTGTTTTTTCCATAATTATTTTAAGTCTTTTTAAAACTTAAGGTGATAAATTTTAATTTGTTTTCAAATAAATAAATGATACCGGATTTAAATAATTATTAACATATACTGCTATTTGTTGGTATTTCCATGTATAATTTTTATATCAAAATAACCTAAATGCTGAAATTGCCGTTAATACAACATTTTTTTCATGAGCACATAGTTTAGAGAAAAAGTACCTAACAAGAGGTAATACAAAAAACTATAGTTCTTCGTATTCAATGTATTTGAAAGGTATTCCTATAATGGATTCAAAATATTGACCGGACTCAAGAACATCCAAATCTCCTTCTTCATAAAACCAATTAACAAGTATGTTCTTATTTTCAGGATTATTTTCCAGTAGTCTAAGCATTTCCAAAATAAATTTGGATGAACTGGTATTGAAATATTCAAGTTTAATATCGACACGTATTTCGTTAGCTATGAATTCTTTAGTCCAATCAAGGAGAGGTTTGAAAAATTTAGCTGCATCTTCAGGAATAGAACGTCCTTCAATTTTTAAAATGCCATTTGAACTAAGTGCTACGGAAGGGGTTTTTTCTGTTTCCTTAATTATTAAATCTTTCATATTCAAAATATCCTAATCTAAAAGTTTAACCCAATTTAAAAAAAATCTTGCAATAAAGTGTAAAAATCAATACTAATTTACAACTTATTTATAAAAATATGCAAAAAGATTGATTGAATGTTATTATTTGTACATAATAATGCAATTTTTATAAAGTAAAGAAACCAAAATAAATTTACTTTTGTTCTAATTTTAATTTAGAAAATGAAATTAAAGATGAAAAAATCTTTTTTACATAAATATGTACTTACGCCCATAATACTGGTAACGATTTTTGCAACCTTAATTGGCTATATAACTTATCGTAAAATTTATTCTCCCAATGTTAAAGTTCCTAAAACTTATTTATATATACCAACAGGTTCAGGATACGAAGATGTAGTTGAATCATTATTAGAGGATTCATTACTAAAAAATATAGAATCATTTAAGTGGCTGGCCGAAAAGAAGAATTATCCTAATCATATTTATCCGGGGCGATACAAGCTGGATAGTACAATGAGCAATAATGATATCATAAATAAATTAAGATCAGGATTTCAGGAACCCATCAAAGTAATTTTTAATAGTATCCGGACAAGAGAACAATTGGCAGGAAAGATTGCTAAACAAATAGAACCTGATTCTATTGAGCTTGTTAAATTGTTTTATAATGATTCGTTAATTTCCAATTTGGGTTTAAAACAGGAAACTTTTACCTGTATTTTTTTGCCGAATACTTATGAATTTTGGTGGAATACATCAGGCGAAAAGTTTGTAAGTCGAATGAAGTTTGAATATCAACGTTTTTGGAATGAAGATAGAATAAATAAAGCTGCTAAATTAAACCTAACACAAGAAGATGTTATTACGTTGGCTTCCATTGTTGATGAAGAGACTTTATATAATGATGAAATGCCTCGGGTTGCAGGTGTATATATCAATAGATTAAAGCGAAGAATGCATTTGCAAGCTGACCCAACACTCAAATTCGCTTTAGGAGATTTCTCTATAAAAAGGGTACTGAATGTGCATAAACGTATAAATTCGCCATATAATACTTATAGGAATTATGGTTTACCTCCGGGGCCAATTTCAATTCCGTCTATCGCAGCTATCGAGGCTGTACTGAATTATGAAAACCATCACTACTTATACTTTTGTGCAAAACCTGACTTTTCGGGATATCATAATTTTGCTAAAACGCTTTCCCAACATAACATTAATGCCCGTGAGTATCAGCGAGCATTAAACAGAGAACGAATATGGCGTTAATTAAATATTAACCCCGCTTCTTTATAAATTTCTTTAAGAATAACTTTTTCATTTTCCCAGCATAGTTCTTCCGCTGCTTTGAAAGTATTTTCTTTCCACTTATTGTAGCGGTTTTTTAATTTAAAAACTTCTTTTATTTTTTCAGCTAAGGCTTCCGGTGTTTTGTGATCGTATACAGTACCAATTTCATATTTGTTTACAATTTTCTGCATTTCAGGAAATGGAGAAACCAATACTGGAATTCCTGCCTGGATGTAATCAAATAATTTATTTGGAAGTGCGTAATAATAGTTTAATCCAATATTTTCTTCTAATGCTATTCCTAAGTCTGCTTTGTTAGTTATAGAAGGTAATTCATCAAAAGGTATTCGGCCCATAAGTTCAACTTTATCGGCAACACCTTTTTTTATTATTCTTTCTTTTAACTTTTCCGTAATATCACCATCACCAACAATATGAAGTTTTGCATTGTCTAAGAATTCCATAGCATCAATCATATGTTCCAATCCGCGTCCAATATTTAGAGAACCCTGATATAATATTTGCTTTGTTCCATTTTTTATGAATTCATCCTTTAAACCTGTTGAGACCTTAAATGGAACATTCCTAACGACCTTCATTTCAATCCCATACAGTTTCTTATATGTTTTAGCGATAGATTCTGAAACAGTATATGCATATTTTAATCTTGGTAAAATTCTACTTTCTAATAACTTCCATACTTTTTTGGGAAATTCCCGATTAACCAATTCCGGTAATTCTGTAAAATACTCATGGCTGTCATAAATTAGGGTTTTGAGTCTTAATCTTGACGCATAAAAAGATCCTAATAATGTATCAAGATCATTGGCTACGATATAATCAAACCTTCTTAATAACAGATAAAGCAAGATTCGGATATTAAATTCTAAGTAAAAAGCAGGGCCGTTTTTAAAAAATAACCTGAATCTTTTTGTTTGATATGGCCTGTTTTCAATAGGTGAGCTGGGTTTTCTTTGTATACCTACAACGGTTACTTTAGAATCAGATTCAAGTAACGTACAGGCTACTTTATGCACTCTGTTATCGGTTATTAAATCATTTAAAGCAGTTATATAAATTCGTTTCACCGTGGTTAGTTTAATTAAATTTTGTCCAATATTAATAATTGTATACTTATCTTTGGAATATAAAATAACAACTTATGTTTGAAATTAAAGAAAATTTCGCGTTAAAAAATTTTAATACTTTCGGTATTAATGTGAAAACAAAGTATTTTGTTCCCTGTAGTTCGGAAAGTGATATTACCGAATTTCTAAATATACACAAAAATATGGATTTACCCTTAATGATACTGGGAGGAGGGAGTAATGTTTTATTTACCGGAGATTATGATGGTTATATTCTTCATCCAAACATTAAAGGAATTGAAATTGTTAATGAAACCAATGATGAAATTGAAGTTAGGGTAGGAGCAGGAGAAGATTGGGATGAATTTGTGGAATTTTGTGTTGAAAAGAGTTGGGGAGGAGTAGAAAATTTATCTTTAATTCCGGGAAATGTTGGAACATGCCCAATTCAAAATATTGGAGCTTATGGCGTTGAGGTTAAGGATGTTGTTACAAAAGTAGAAGCAATTGAAATTGACACACAAAAAAGAGTTCAATACATAAATGAAGAGTGCGAATTTGGTTATAGAGATAGTATTTTTAAACGCAAGTTAAAAGGGAAGCTAATTATTACTTATGTTACTTTTCTGTTAAAAAAACAGCCTAAATTTAAGTTAAATTATGGAAATCTGAACGAGCAGTTAAAAGTATTGGGAGAAGTAAATTTGAACAATATTCGACAAGCTGTTATAACAATTCGGGAATCAAAATTACCGAAACCGGAAGAGACCGGGAATGCCGGAAGCTTTTTTAAAAATCCTATAATAAAAAAAGGAAAAGCAGATCGGTTAAAAGAAAAGTGGCCCGAAATTCCTATATATATAATCAATGAAAATTTGGTTAAAATACCTGCAGGTTGGTTAATTGAAAAGGCCGGTTTTAAAAGCAAACAAATGGGAAATGCAGGCGTACATGATAAACAAGCGCTGGTTTTAATAAACCGTGGTAATGCAACAGGTGAGGAGATAATTCATTTAGCAAGGGATATCCAAAAAGCTATAATTATATTATTTGATATAGAATTGGAAATGGAAGTAAATATTATTTAGTTATATATAATAGTTTACTGATATTTATTATAACTAACAATTGCTTCGGTTTCTTTTCTTCGTTTTTCTCTTGTTTTGCTTGCCGGATAACCCAGAGTAATTATCAACGGAACTCTTTTTGATTTTGGAATATCTAATAGCTTTTTGACCTTTGGTTCATCAAACCATCCTAACATACAAGAGCCTAATCCTTCTGCCGCAGCCTGTAAGCAGATGTGTTCTGCAGCTATACCGATATCAATCAAAGGAAAATGTTTCGACTTGATCAACCCTCCGGCATTAGCTGTAAATTTTGCTCGTTCTTCAACAATTACAATATGAACCGGAGCTTGTTTTGTAAAATGATTTAATCCTAATATTTTACTCGATGTACAATCGGCAATTTTATTTTTTAATTCGGTTTCATCAACAATAATAAACTTCCATGGCTGTGAATTACAGGCAGATGGAGCCATTCTACCTGCTTCAATAATCCTGTCTATTTTCTCTTTTTCGATCGGATTTGATAAATAAGCTCTGTCGCTTTGTCTTGTGTTTATAAGATCAAGTAATTCCTGTCCTTTCATAATAAAATATTTAGATACAAGTATAAAAAAATGAAGATGTCCAAAAAGAACGAAAATAAAAATTTGCCACTAAAACACCAAGACTCGAAAATTCACAAAAATCTATTAATCAACACATTATAATTTTGTGAGATTTTGTGTTTTTGTGCCCCTGCCGGCAGGCAGGTTTGTGGCGAAAATCAATCTTTTTAGACACCCTCATTCTTAATATAAAATTTGATTCGATTAATAACCTGCAGCTTGTCCATCTTTTCGCGATTCTGAAGCGCCATAGTAAACTCCATTTTCGATGTCAAACATGATTGCCTGATAACCACCATATCCGCCCATACTGAATTTAATTTGATGCCCTTTTTTCATTAATTCACGAATTACTTCGTAATCTATTCCACTCTCCAATTGAAGTACGCCACCATCGTTCATAACTTCACCCGTAGGTTGGGAACTTCCTCCATGTCTCATTCGTGGAGCGTCACCGGCTTCTTGAAGATTCATTCCGAAGTCGATCATGTTAACTACAATTTGAGCATGACCCTGGGGTTGCATGGACCCGCCCATTACACCAAAACTCATAAAAGGTTTTCCATCTTTAGTTATAAATGCCGGAATAATTGTATGAAACGGTCGTTTTTCCGGCTCATAACAGTTCATATGGTTTTTATCCAAACTGAATAATTCACCACGATCCTGAAGAATAAAACCAAGTTTACCTGGTGTCATTCCTGATCCCATTCCACGATAATTACTTTGGATTAAAGAAACCATATTTCCATATTGATCAGCTACCGTTAAATAAATCGTATTGCCTCGTTCTAGTTCACCCGCCGGATAATTTCTTGCCGCTCTGTCCGGATTTATTAAGTTTCTTCTTTCATTAGCATATTCTTTTGAAATTAATTCCTGAACAGGTATGTCATTAAAATCAGGATCGGAATAATACTTTGCTCTGTCTTCAAATGCTAGCTTTTTAGCCTCCGTAAACGTGTGAATATAGTCAACGCTTCCGAATCCCATTGAAGCAATATCATAACCTTCTAATATATTCAAAATTTGTAGTGCAGCAATTCCTTGTCCATTTGGTGGTAATTCCCAAACATCATAACCTCTGTAGTTTGCAGAAATTGGCTCTATCCATTCCGATTTATGATTTGCTAAATCCTCATAGGATAAGAAACCTCCTTGTTCTTTCATATAATTTGCAATTTCTTTTGCAATTTCTCCTTTATAAAAAACATCGCGCCCTTCTTTTGCAATTTTTTCCAAAGTATTAGCCAAATATGGATTTTTAAATATTTCTCCTTTTTTGGGTGCTTTTCCATTTGGCATAAACACTTCTTTAAATCCGGGATATTTTTCAAGCCTTTTTGCATTACTATTCCAATAATAAGCGATTAGTTCGCTTAAAGGAAATCCTTCACGCGAATAATTTATTGCAGGTTCCAGAACTTCAGTCATTTCAAGAGATCCGAATTTATTATGCATTTCAAACCATCCGTCAACACAACCGGGAACAGATACGGGCAAAGGTCCAAAAGCCGGAATCTTTTCATATCCATTTTCAATAAAATAGTCAAGCGTTAATGATTTTGGTGATCTTCCACTGGCATTCAGTCCATATAATTTTTGTGTTTTAGCATCCCATATTATCGCAAAAAGATCGCCGCCAATTCCATTACCGGTAGGTTCCATTAATCCGAGTGTTGCATTTGCTGCAATTGCTGCATCAATGGCATTTCCTCCCTTTTTAAGAATGTCGATAGCAACTTGTGTTGCTAAAGGTTGACTGGTAGCTGCCATTCCATGTTTGGCAATTACTTCGGATCGTGTTGCAAACGATTTGCCAGTTAATCGGTCTTGAGCATGCATCATATTGATTGTTAGAATTATAATAAGAAAAAGGTAAATAGTTTTTTTCATAAGAGTTGGTTTTATAGATGAATTTTAAATAGGACATTTTAGATATAATTTGGTTTAAATATTATGACTTATTTTCTTCAATGCCTTTTCACGAATTACTTCCTGAACATCTCGATTTTCAATTTTACTTTCAAGCCATGATAAAATATCAAAATAAATAAAGGGCCTGCGTTCATAAAACTTATCATTTAAAGGAATTAGTTGCTCTCTCAGTTCTTTAAATGCATCTATTAGTTGATCACGTGTAATCGAACTTAGCTTTCTTAAGAATTTCATAATTATTTTCTGAAATAAATGTAAATCGTTTTTCTTAATCAGGAAACGATAAGTTGAACGTATGTAATAATCAACCAAATCGAGATTACCAAGCTCATAATGACTTATTAAATTAAGAATACGGGCAAAACCATGTATGTCCGACCTTATATCAAAATCTTTCATATTTATGATTTTATTAAGCCAAAAAACCACATTTTGATAGTTGCTATTACCAAAATACATACAAGCGAATTTATAATAAAAGATGAGAATGTAATGTACATCTAATAATTGCTCGAAGTTTTCAAGACTTTCTGCAATTTCAGGTATAATTTTAGACCCTTCTGTGAATTCACCGGTCATGAAATAGCGGTTAATCTTATGAGTTGATGAGTATTTAAATACCAATAACCTAATGTTTTCAGTAAGTTTTAAATCTTTCCTTTCAAGGATTTCATCTAACTTTTGGACAGTTGTTTTAAATTCTTCATATTTAAATAACTTAGATTGGGATACCAGTAAATTATTTACCGATCTTATATACATTTCGATTTTCGGTGTAATTAAAGTTGGATTTTCATCAAACAGATTTACCCATTTTTTAGCATATTCATAACCTCGATCAAAATCTTGAATAAAGAAATAATACCCAACAAAAGAGTTGTACAAATACATTTTTTCATCGAAAGAAAGTTGTTCTTCATGAAAAACAGGTAAAGTTGAATATAAAAAACTATTAACTAATTCGAAATCAGTATGATTACGCAAGAAACCAATCTTTAAATAAAAAGAGTAAAGCTTAATGGTTAGATTCGAGAATGTATTGATGTTATTTATTTGCTCATTTATTTCATCCGAAGCTTTAATTAATTTAGATACTTTGTCTTCAATATTAGTTCGTATGTATTTAGTTACCAGTCTCTTTTCAAATTCGATAATTTCAAGGAGCAGCGTATTTTTGTCATATTTTTCAGCAAGGTTTTTTGCTTTATCAAGCATCTTGATACATTGATCGTAAAGACATTTGTTATAAAGGATTGAAGAATGGTCAATTATTTCATGAATAATCAGATCAATATCTTCATCAGAATTTAAGCTCCGAAGGTTTTGCAGAATTTGTTTATAGAGGTGAGCCTTTAAATTCGATAATTGAGAACTTTTTATTGTCTTATCCTTTTCCAATATTTTGGTTTCATCATAAGTTTTTTGTTTATCTATTAAATCAAAAAGTTTTAGATATTTAGTATCCTCTCCAGCTATCTGTTTGGTTACGTGTAGTTTAAAATATCTTTTTTCCGACTTGGTAAGAGATTTTATAAGTTGAAAAAGAGGATCATTATTTTTATTGGGCATTGTAATATCTTTTTAAGTTTAGTTAATAATAAGTTGCTAATATTAAATATGTTAGTTAAGCTTATTTTGTATTGATATCATTTTTAGGTATCGTAAAAAAGTACATATTTAGTTTTTGATCAAAGTATTAAAAAAATACTTTTGGCTAGTATATCAGGCGGATAAACAAATGTAAACAAAAATTGTAAAATACAAATCTAATTGTTATGAGTATCTCAAAAGACACTACTTTAACTTCCGGAGTGCTTGCGATTGCAACGGATGTTAAAAGAAGTGAACAGGAATCACTGGACATTAAGATTGTAAAAGCCGGCCCGGAGAATACAGAAAAAATCCTGGTTGTTGATGTGGCTGGTGAAAAGGTAGGTAATTATGATGAGCTGGTAAAATCAATATCGGATTTAGGTTTTAGAATAGTTATTTCGGATGTTTTTACGGATTTATTTAATGCTAAAGCAATTAATTACGGTATTTTAACGATTGAAGTATCTCGCAATTTTCTTGAAAAAATAATGAATACAAATGATCCTGAATTTAAATTGTTTATTGATTTAAAAGGGCAGGAGGTAATGATCGTAAATACGGGTGAAAAAGAATTTTTCGAGTTAAGTGATTATAATAGAGATGGTTTTGAAGGAGGGAAAGATGATGTGGAAAATCTCTACGATATTTGGGATAACATTGCGGAAATTTATCAACCGGAACAATTAGTTGATTATGTAGAAGGAAATAGTTTTAAATAAATAGCTTTGATTTTCATTATTGTAGTTTTTGCCTAAAGAGGTCATCATTTTTTTAAGATGGCCTCTTTTTATATTTATTTTAAATATTCTAACAATTAGTTTATCTCAATTTCAAAATAATCCAAGGATTATTAAGTCATGTATCCTATAGCAATATTTTACAAAACTTATGTTCTCAGTATCTTTTTTAGAGCTTCAATTTCAGTCGTTTTTAATGTATCCTTATAATCTAAAGCCTTTTGCGCATAGATTTTTGCTTTATTAAAGTCACCAAGGTTTACATAGGTCAAAGTAGCCATTAATGATGCAATAGAAAGCCCGGGTACATATTCTATTGCTTTTTCAAAACAAGCTACTGCTTTTTTAAGGTTATTTGCTTTATTATGAGCTATTCCTTGTCTGTAAAGTTCTTTTGCCTTTTCTAAGTTTTCATCAAGTATCATGGATTAGTATCTTTAAAGATTAAAAATGTATTATAAAGTTTTTTGACACATACAACATTTTTCGTAGCTTTTTAAATGCGCTTTGCCTTGAACTGTGCAAGAATTACATATAAACAAATTTACCCCCTCATAAGGTACTATTGCACAATTTGAAGTTCCATACATGGATGCTTGAACCGGCTTTTGACAAATGCCACAAACACCTGACTGGTTTTTTAGCATAACAGCACTTGCATATTTACCTCCTTTTTCATGGCACGATTGCGAACAATATGGTTCGCCAAAATCACCTCGAATTATCATAATTGTATCCTTTCTTAAATTGGTTTGCGTTTTTATAATTTATTTGTAAATAGTTTATTGCTTAGTTATTCAAATCAATTTCATAAATGGTATAATTATCATTGCCGGAATTTCTATCAAACCAATTAACCAAACACCACACTCTATTGCCGTTGGTTTCAATATCAGTAATAGATCTTTCATCAGGAAAAATATAAGCATGTATTAATTTACCTTTGCTATTCATTTTGTATAAAATATTCCCCGAACTATACAGATGGTAATTTTTATAATTGATATATGCGGCTGGGAAAGTATATTCGGTGTTAATGATATCTACAGGACCTAATGAGTGATCTGTTTTATGTATTTTTGTGCTACTTAATAAAAAAAGATTCGAAGAATTACAGGCCAAACTATATATTTCCAGATTTTCGGTTATTTCTAACGAATCAATCTTATTTCCGTACGTATCATATTTAAATATTGTATTCCATGTGGTCAGGTTCCATATATATTGTCCGTCAGAAGCAATATCATTATATAAAACAGGCTGGTAATGTGTTGTTTCAGTTAACCTTCCATCTAAATTATATTTGTAAACCTTGGTTTTGTCCACATCATCAATCCATTCTGGAGGAAATGTAAAAACCCACAAGCTATTATCAATATAAATAAAATCAGAAATATATTGTTCGCTATCCTGAGGAGAACTGTATATTTCTGTTAGTATAGCTTCTGTTGTCAGGAGTTTTTTGCCAATAAAAGTACCATGTACACTTAGATCCGGAACATCAAAGTTCCCGGAAACTAGGCTATCATTATTAATTTCACTTTTAGTTACAATATCGGTTCCCCGAACGTTTATAATAGTTTCTACGTTTTTATTTTTTACGGTTCCTCCAAAATTTAAATTATAATAACCATCATCTGGCTCGTTAATACGAATAACAATATTCCCGGAGAAATCCGTTATATTTTGTATTACATTAGCACAAAATGTGCCGTTTATTTCCTGGTTCGATTCCCATTCACCAATCCAAACTCCATTAATATCACATTCAGGCAAAGAATTATTGTTGTCTTTTTCGCATGATGATAAAGTGCAGATTAGCAGATAGGTAAAAACATAGAGTTTGTTAAATTTCATTTTGCTTGTGTTTAAAAATAATATTGAACTTTTATCATTAATCGTTGATTAAACAAGAGTACTGTTTCAGGAGATTCTTCTGAGAAGAAATAAGAAAATCCAGGTTTAAGGTGCAAGGCAATTCCGAATTGGCCAAAATCAATTCCGGGACCTACTGTTATGCCAAACTCAACGCCATTTAAATTAGCATCCCAATCTTTCGAACTGGCAGAACCTACATTTACGTAACTACCAAGATCCAGGTGTATAAAATATCTTGGAACCTGCCCAATCCAGTGTAGTCCGAATACAAACCTTTTAGCACTTAATTCTTTATCAGAAGGATATGATATTTCAGATTTGATATTTTCATATTCGATATGGTATCCTATCTTAAAATATGGTGATAATTTATACTCATAAAAAATGTTATAAATCACACTTAATTTTGTGTCTGGCCATACATTGTATTGATCAAAATCAATATACATTCCGTCTTCTCTTGGTAAACAGACTCCTGTAGAAAAACCGACTGAATGTACATTTCCTTTTTCTTGTGAAAACAAGCAGATACTGGCAAGTAATAGAATTATTAAGGAAAGTTGTTTTTTCATAATTTTAGATTATTAATAAATTTTGTTTAGCTTGTTTATAGGGATATGATAAAAAAACAGGAAACGTTACAAGAGTATTTCCTAATTATTTATGACTCGATTTTTCCTGTATAATTGTAATCAAACTTTGGCATCGAAATTGATTGAGGATAAGACACTTTGTTTTATATTATTATAGTAATTTTGACAAGGTTTTGTAACGAGAGAATATAATCTAACATTATAGAATAGACAGATGCCTGAGAATTTTCAAGACTTTTTAAATGAATTAAGGCAAAAGGATAGCCAAGCCTGGGAAAAGTTTACTATCAGCGTAGGGATTATTATAAAGCATTGGATTGAAGAAAAAAGGTTAGAAATTCTTTGGTGCGCAGATAAGGGAAGCTTGTTAACTCAAGATATTTACATAAAATTAGTTGTTGATGAATTAAAATTGATTTTTGAGAAACAGGATGATATTCCCGATTTTCCGAGTTTGAAACAGCTTATTATTGGAATAAACCGGAAGTTACTCGATAAATGTTTCCGGCAATTTATGAAGTTGCTGATTAATAAAGATGAAAAAGCGTGGAACTTATTCAGTAAAAACATAAAAAATAATATTTACAGATTTCTCAAAATGGAAAATCGCCTCCAAATAACTGACCTTGAAGAAATATTACAGGAATCACTAATTGTTTTTGCTGAGAAATTAACTCTAGGGAATCTTGAATTTGAAAATTCAAAAAAACTAAAATCATTTATTATTAGGATTGCTCAATTAAAATTGTATGAAAAGTTCCGGATAACTAAAAAGCAACAGGATTTGTTACGAATCGAAGATATGAATTATAATTTACCTGAAATAGGCAGTTGTCAGGAAATTTCTGAGGATAGGGAATATGCAGCTTATTTATTTAAAAAGTTGGAAAAAAAAGAGCAATTAATTATATATTATTACTTCTTTGAGCAAAAGCAATTGAAAGAAATAGCAAAAAAAATAAATGTTAGTGAGGAAAATTGCCGAATTTTGAAATACAGGGCACTTCGTAAACTAAGAAGAATTGTAAAACAAAATAAGGAAGTTCAAATGTTAAATTAAGTTCATTACATGAAATTTGACCATAAATACATTGAGGAGAACGAAATACTAAGCAAGTATTTATTACATCAGTTGAATAAGGAAGAGACTGACAAGTTCGAAGAACACTTGTTGTTTTGTTCCAAATGCAGGGAACAGGCAAAAGATATGGGCAATGTTTTTGATAATTTGTATTCTGAACTAGCAGACTTTGATGTTGATCGAGGATCTGAATATTTCGATAATTCGGGTAAAAAGAATTACCTGAACATTAAATTTTTGCATAGAATTGCTGCATCAGTAATAATCATTATTTCTATCGGTATATTTTTATATTTGTTAAATAATAAAGTGGAAATCAATAATCAAGAATCAGAAGCAATTATTAATGATACATTGATTATAAACAAAAAAGATAGTATTGAATCGAATTTTAGCGAACCTGTGGCTAATGTTATTACATCATTAGAATATGATAGTACACTTTTTACAGAACTTTTATTTTTCGAGAAAATAATCAAAGATACCGAAAGGAGTGAAGCAATTCAGGTAAAATTACCTAAAACAGGCTATATTTTTAGTCCTGACTCTGAAATAGTATTTGAATGGGAAGGGGCAACAACTGCAATATTCATAGCAATTTTTGATAACAAAGGGCAATTGTTATTTGAACTGAATGCCAAAAATCCATATGTATTTACTAAAAAACTTAAACCGGGCCTTTATTATTGGCAACTGGAAAATGAAGAATCTTCCATATATACAGGAAAATTCCTGGTTAAGTAATTTATGGTTTAACCTGGCCCAATAAGAACAAATCCCGACCAGAATTTGGGGAAAGCTGTTTCGTTATTATTTATTAGTTCTAACTTTGCGTTTCTTAAAGCAGCGCTTTTTGATTGGCCCTTAATTAAATTTTTATAAAAACTAATCATTAAATCCTTCGTTGATTCATCTCCGACTTTCCACAACGAAACGATTAAATTCCTTGCTCCGGAATATAAGAAGCCCCGTGCTAAGGATATTACACCTTCTCCATTTTCAAATTTACCTGTTCCGGTTTCGCAAGCACTTAAAACTACAAGTTCTGCTTGAAGATTCAATCCATATATTTCTTTAATAAATAAGATCCCATCATTGCTTGTTGCTATTTTGCCAGGCAACTTATCTATTATGGTGTCACTTAAATTGTGTTTATTTGTATCGTTCTGGAAAAAAAGTAAGCCGGATAATTCTGCATATTCATTGTTCATAATTCCATGCGTTGCAATATGGATAATTTGCGCACTACCTGAGAATTTTTTAAAGTTATCTTCATTTGCTTCGGAAAGCATATAAGATCTAGCATTTTTTTTATTCTTATTAAAAATTTCAAGAATATTCTCTATTTCAGGCTTAGAAAAGGGCAATTCCTTATATTTTTCTCCATTGACCGTGATGCTCCTTAACAAACTGTCTGATAAATACGAAAGCATCAAATTGTTATTTACCGAAACTATATTCGATGTCGTATCAGTTGCAGTAAAAACTGGGGCAAAACCTACAAAGTCAAGTAAACCTTTATTTTTATTTTGTTTTCTGTCATTTTTGTGGCCTTCTATCCATAATGCACAAGAATAATTATAAATGATTTCGTGTTTTTTTAATAAATAATGATTTGAAGAAAGCTCATTACTATATATTTCATCTATTTCAGTAATAATGGATTCAAATGGCATGGAGACCAGTTCTTTGTCGGGAATGAAAATTAATTTACTCTTATCATTTAAATGTTTTTCAATTGGTTGTATTAGGTATTTGTATAGTTCATAACTCAAGCTTTTAAAATTATGTAATCGGTTTTTCCTAATGCTTGATAAATAATCATTTATTATTTGATAGAAACTTTGATTAACCGAAATTCTATTCCATTCAAACAAATCATTTCCAATAAGAAAACAAAACAATGCAGTATCAGTTAAACTATACTCTACGATTATTTCATTTGTCATTAAATACTGCCGGATAGAATCAATGGATACAACAGAAGTAATGCCGGTATTGATATTTTCATAATCAGCAGATTGAATACTATCTTCAAATTGGTTATATTTTACAACCGTTTCAAAAAGCTCTGTTTTTAATTCGTTTTTTTGCATCAATTCAACATTATCCAGCAAGATTTTTATTTTTAATTCATTAATTCTATTTTCTAATGTTTTACGATAAGTTTGAATGCTATCTCTTTGATTACTTTTAGCGGTTATTCTGTTTTTTAACAAAGATTTGTATAGAACGGTGGCTTTGTTTTGCTCAGAGAATTGAAGGGCAATACTTTTATATTTTTCATTGCCTGTAATTTTATAATATTCCCAGGCTGCCTCCAACCCGTTTTGAATGATGTACGTAGCCTTTGCCATTAAAGTAATTTTGGATTCTTCAAGGTTGAAATTTGATAGTACATTATTTATTGTTTCTAATGAAATTTGACTAAGCAAAAGGCTTTTGGATAAAAGAGTATCATTCCCGGTTTCGCGGAACAATTGAATTAAAAAGCTTGAATATTTGTTGAGTGTTTCAATAAAAATGATTTCATCAAGGATAAGTTTAACATTTAAATTATTATAATCAACTAATTCATTGGACATATAATTGCTTTGTATCGCTTTTTCAAAATACACAATTGCAGAATCCACCATTCCGGATTTCGAATAAATCCACCCCATTGTTTCATATGTTTTCCCAATCTCAGGATGTTTTTGAGGATAAACAAGTTTAGCACTTTGTATAGCTCTTTTACTATAAACAATTGCAGAGTCAATATTTCCGGTATTTTGAGAGGTATGTGCAAGATTTATGCACAGATTTATATACGTAGGGTGTTGTTTTCCATAAACGGATGTTACTATCTTCAGTCCTTTGTTATAACATTCAATACTCTTATTATATTGTGTATTTTCATTATAAGCTGCTCCCAGGTTCAAATATGCTCGCGCAAGGTGTGCGTGCTTAGTACCGAGGTTTTTGGTTATTATACTGATATTCTTCTCGAAATAATAAATTGCGGTATCAATTTCTCCTTTCAAGAATAATATCTCGCCCAGGTTATTTAAGACCGGAACATTATCAATATGGTCGCTACCTATAACTTTTGTTCGAATATTAAGGCTTCTTTCATAGTAATATTTTGCCAGTTCATAGTCGCCCATAAATTTATAAGTAGCCCCAATGTTATTGTATGACCTGGCAGTACGGCTATTTATTACACCGGCTTTTAATTTCAATTGAAGCGACTTATTGAAATAATTCAATGCACTATCAAGTTGCTTAACATCAGAATAAGCTAATCCTAATGTGCTGTATGCATTGGCAGAATTGGGGTTGTCAGAACCAAAATGCTTTATAATAATATTGGCACCTTTTTTCTTATACGTAAGAGCTACTTTAAAATCACCTTTATCAGAATATATACTTCCAATGTTTTTTATGCATATGCCCGTATAATAATGGTTTTCACCATATATGGATTTCGCTAGTTTTAAAGCTTTGGAATAGAATTCTTTTGCCTTTTCATAGTTACTGATATTTTTGTAACAAATAGCTATGTTGTTGTAATAAAGTACAAGAGATGAGTTATCAGGATCATTTTCAAGAGTAATATTAATTGCATTATTAAAGTATTCAATTGTTTCCGGGTATTTACCTTGTATATTAAATATTAAACCTATATTATTATATAATCTGGCTAGTTTTATATGATTCTGTCCGTAATGATTTTTGGTAATCTCAAATGCTTTATTATAATAAGCTAAACAGGAATCTAGTTGTTCTGAATAATAATACAATACTCCTATATTATTATAAATATCAGCTATTCTAGGTTGGTATTTTTCATCATGTTTAAATAAAATATGGAGCGCTTTATTGTAATTTAGTATGGCTAAATTAGTTTCACCTTTATCACTATAAATATTTGCCAGGTTCTTGTGCCCTTTTGATATTCTTAATTGTACGTTTTCTTCATGCTCTTTCCATATTT
This sequence comes from Bacteroidales bacterium, assembly GCA_028282785.1. Classification (GTDB taxonomy): domain Bacteria; phylum Bacteroidota; class Bacteroidia; order Bacteroidales; family UBA12077; genus UBA12077. Next base: position 159,444 of record JANQHE010000061.1, read on the forward strand.
CCATTGCTTTGGTAAAATATTGAAATGCACTATCAATTATTTCGTATTCGTAAAATACTTCACCAAGTAAATTGTAAGAATCTCCAATGTATATATGAGTGGCATTTAGTTTTTTTTGTGCTAAACCGATATTTTCCCAAACCTTCACTATTAAGTTTTTGTCAGGCTTATTTTTTAAAAGTTGGTATATAGTTTCATTTCTACAGTTAATATATCTGTCCCATACTTTATTTAATTTATAAACATCAGCTGCTTTTTCATAATAAAATATAATAGAATCATAATGAATGGAATCTTCTAGTTGTTTAGCTTTCTCTACAAGAACATTTGCTATAATCGTATCTTGCCTGTAATGGTTTAATGAAAAACAGAGTTTATTAGCTATGATCAAAAAAATAATGCCAAAGAAAAAGTAGGTTTGAAAAGATTTTAAAACTCCCATAATCAAAATGAATGTATTTATGATAATTGGAAAAATTAAACAATAAGGTTTTCAATTACAATACTTTTATTCTTTTTTACATAAAAAAAGCAGAACCATTATTCGTTCTGCCTTTCAATTATTGTTTGAATTTTATTTTTTCTTTATAAAATGATCAATAATGGATAGTCTTTGAATGATTCTGTTTTATTTGCAATGTTTTGACTGATTAATTTCATAATGTAAGTTTTTAAAAAGCTTGCTGTTGTAGGAGAGAATTAAATCTTATAGCCTAAAATTAATCTTTGATTAAAAAGGTCATTTAAAAAGGTTGATATATTGATTATTAATTCGTTTTTATTGATTTTAAATAAACCTATTGTATCATCAATTATTTGATTTAGTGTGTATTTTTCTTCAATTAATTTTTCTATAATAAACGTGTGTAAAATAGATAAATTAAGAAATCTCACAGTTAAATCATTAGGATGCCGATAAGCGATCACAAAGTAGTCATCCTTAAGTTCCGTAGCTTTCTCAGGCGGATGTATATGAACAGGATAATTTAGTTTAAATAATTTAAATTCAGGATTTAAAACCAATATATCAGTAAACAGGTTACCTTCGGTTTTATGTTTGGTTACTTCAATATCCGGCATAGTATGTACTTCTATTTCTATCCATTCAAAAAAAAGAAGATCATCTAAGAACGGTTTCTTTAAACTTTTCGAATAGTTATTTTGAGAAACAAATTGATAAAACTCAAAAGGTAGTTTCCATACTTGAGGTGTTTGACTATCGTGGTTTAAAAAGAATTCATGTACCAGATCTTTCCATTCACTGCCTGGTATATTTTTATAAGCGATCGGAAATGCTTGTTGCATGGTATTTAAAACTATATTAAAAACCAATCTTCTGTATTGTGGCAAACTTTCGGGTCGTGAAACAGGAATTGGAGGTTCTACTCCACTACGACAATAAAGTGCCAAAGAATTTTGTATAGCTTCTGTTTCTTTACTTAATTTCATGATGAACCTCCCAATGTTTTTTACAAATCGACTCAAGTTGGGTTAATTCAGACTGTAATTCGGTCATTGCAGGAAAATTAAAATCTCTTTCCAATAAAACAGGAACCGGTTTCATTCGTTGAATTGTCCAATCGAATAATTCGTAAACCGGATCAATAATTGCCTCACCATGTGTATCGATAATCAGATCGGGAGCCACCCTTTCATGTCCGGCCATGTGAATATATTCCACTTTATCAAGTGGTAATTTTTTTATGAAATTCTTTGGATCATAGTTATGATTAAATGCGTTTACATAAACATTATTTATATCCAATAATAAATTACAATTTGCTTCTTTAACAATGCTGTTAATAAAAGTTGCTTCATCTATTTCTGCAGCTACCGAAGTGTAATAAGAAACATTTTCTATTGCAATTTTACGTTCCAAATAATCTTGTACCTGTTTTATTCTGTTCGAAACATGATGGATCGCATCTTCTCTGAATGGAATCGGAAGCAAATCATATAAATGAGCATTTGAAGCTTTTGTATATGATAAGTGCTCTGAGTATATTTCCACATTATGATCATCAAGGAATTGTTTGAGTTTTTTAATGAATTCCCAGTCGAGTTCTTCAGGACTTCCAAGTGATAATGATAATCCGTGACAGGTTACCGGATATTTTGTTTCAACTTCTTTTAAAACCTTTCCCCAATATCCACCCATATCAATCCAGTTTTCCGGAGCAAACTCAATAAATCCCGGCTTGATTGTTTCCTGAGAGATGAATTCATCCGCGAGGTCTCGTCTAAATCCTAATCCTATGTTAATGTTTGATTTCATAAATATAATTTTAAGTAAAGAGCCCAGGAACTAGAAATGTATATCACTATGTATTCGAATCAACCTAACTAACCTACCAGTTCCCGGGCCCTGAGCTGTGAATTAATTTGAACAAGAATTATTGTTATACAGCTCTCATGTAATGTAAGATGTTATTCTACACCACATTTACCCTCTCCACATTTGGCTTCTGTAGATTTACTTTCACCCTTTTTCTTTTCTTCACTTTTTCCTTCTTTCTTTTCAGCTCCACTCTTTCCTTCACCACATTTACCCTCTCCACATTTAGCTTCGGTTGATTTACCCTTTTTGGCTTTAGTAGCTTCACCTTTTTTGGTTTCACTCTTTTTCTTCTTAGATTCTTCTTTCTCGCTTCCGCATTTAAGTTCGTAAACTGTTCCTGAAACAGATTTTTCCTCTAAAATTTGAGTTCTTACTTCAGCACCAGAACCTAGTACATTATAAGAAAATAGTGCAGAAGAATTTGCAGATAGAGGAGTTAAGCCTGCAATTACTCCGGTTAATATTGCTCCTTTAAGGATACTGGCTTTCTTGTTTGATTTGTTTTCCATAACAACTAGTTTAAATTAATTTAGATTAAATAAAAATAAAATCTAAAAGATTAGACGTGTCAATTGGAAATACCTTACAAGAAAAAGAAGATTATTTTAGGAAGCCTTATTTATCTCATTTTGGAGATTTTCTTTTTGTTTACTATTTAGCTGATAATTAGAGATTTCATTATCAGGTGATAATTTAAGTTTATGAATAACTTTATTTATATATCTAATTTGTTTCTCATATCTTCTACAATAAACACACATTAGTAAATGCACTTTTAATTGAATCCACTTTATAAATCCCAAATTCCGGTGTTGATTTTTTGAAATGAGGTAGGTCGCTTCATCACACGAGATCATCATTGGCATTTTATCTTTTATTAATTTATTGTGGTGATTATGAGCCATAATTTATTTTTTAAACCAGTTAATTTCCAGGCATTCTCGCAATTGTAGCCGGGCTCTATGTAACATTACCCATAAGTTAGACTCAGAAATTTCCAATTCCTTACAAATTTCTTTGTTAGGAATATCTTCCATATTTTTTAAATTAAAACAAGCTTTCCATTTTTCCGGAAGAAGAGATAAACAATATTTTAAGATATCAAGTAGTTCTTCCGTTTCAATTGATTTTTCAATATTCCAGTTGGCAGGTGTTTTGTTATCCAACCAATGACCACTAAAAAAACCCGAATTTCTAAAAGGTTTATTATCTAAGGTTTTATCTTCTTTCTTTTTAGAAATGTTTCTGTAATAATCAATTATTTTTCGCTTTAGGATCGCAATTAACCAGGTTCGTTCCGAGCTATTGCCTTTAAAAGTATTTTTTGCTTTTAGTGCCGATAAAAAAGTATCTTGAATTAGATCTTCAGCGATTTCTTGTGATTGTGTGCGAGTTATGGCATAATTGTACAGGTAATCACCATACTTGTTAACCCATTCGGAAGGATTTAGTTGATTATTTTCCACAGCTCGACTTTTAAATCAGAAATTTAGCAAAAAAATATAAAAGATAAATATGACTTTTTACTTAATTATTTAAAAAGTGTAATACATAAAACACCTAAGATCATAATAATAGCTCCTAAGATCCTTTCTTGTAAACCCTTTTCTTTAAAAATCAAAGCTCCAAACAAAACGCTAAGTATTGCACTGGTTCTTTTAATTGATATCAGGTAAGCTACTAATGTCATACTTATGGCAATCATATGGAATATCATCATTAGACCATGAAATAACCCTACAGGTATTAATGATCTTAGATTTTTTGGTATTTGCTTTAATTTTTTTTTAGATTTAATCAACACAAAAGGAGTAATTCCTATTGTTATGAAAATATTTACAATTATTCCATAGAAAACGGGAGATGAGTTTTGTAAACCAATTTTATCGAAATTTGAACTTATACTCCAAATAAATGCTACCAACAACATTAATCGAGCTCCTTTGTTATTCAACAAAGCCTTGAAAGGAGCAAAAAAGCCATTCCTTTTTTCTTTGAAATTAAGAGTATAAGACCCAAATACAATTAAAAATATTCCTGTTAAACCAAATATGTTTGGAAATTCTCCTAAAATTACCGGAGAAGTAATTAATAAGAATAATGGAGTAAAAGTGGATAATGGAATTACCAAGGACAAATCTGCTAACTTAATTGCTTTTAAGTACAGGATCGCTGTTGCAATATTTAATAATCCACTTATACATATAGCCAGCCAAAATCCCGGTGTAATTTCGGGAATTTCGATAAATAAAAGTAAGGGTAGCAGTAGGGGTAAAGCAAAAAAGTTTAACGCCCAGGCAACTATGTACTCATCCATATTTTGCAAGCCAATTTTTCCTGCAACATCCGTTAATGATCGAAATAGTGCCGTAAGAAATGCAAACAATATCCAGGTCATAAAAGATTGCCTAAAATGTCCAGACTAATGATAATTGTGGAGTTTGGGATACCGGATCTAATCTTATGTTCATGTTAAAGGAAACATCATCAAAAATAGGGTTATCATTTAAAACGTAGTTGTATCTTTCCAAAGCATTAAAGAGAAAACCTTTGGAAAAAACATGATAGGTAAGGGTCCCCGTACAAAATATAATAATTGCCGCAGCAAGATATCCTGTTTGCTCTTCCTGTGTGATACTATTATCTATATCAGCATCACCGGTTGATGTGGGATCTCCGGGATTAAAGTGTTTGTAAGCCAATAATGGTGCTATAACCCCCATCTGTGCGATACCAAAAATACGGGTTAATTTATAATTATTTAAATCGTGTATAGCAACAGAGTCTTCCTGAATATATGGTTTTACATTACCGCCGAACATCCCGACCTTGATGTAGGTAGAGCCTTGATCCGGAGAAAATTTACGGTCCACAACAAAGAATGGAGTTGCCGTAATCCAAATTGTCTTGGTTTTTAGATAAAGATCAGGCTGATCTTTTTGACTTGTAAAAGTTAATCCGGGGATTTGAGAAAATCCCTGAAAGCAAATGAGTAGAAATGTGCTTATTGAAATAAACCTTTTTAACATGCTAACTCTGAATACAATATTTTATTGTACATAAATTTATAAAAAAGGTTTTAAAATTTGAAAAGTTTTAGAAGTTCTTTTGCTTATTAAGGTTATATTAAACTTATATACTAAATGTTTAGTAATATTTCATCAGCACTTTTTTCTCCCAATAACATTTTGTATGGCGATTCAAGCAACTCTTTAACTTTTACTAAGAAACCTACAGAATCTTTACCATCAATGGTTCTATGATCATAGGATAGTGCTACATACATCATTGGTCTGATTTCAACCTTACCATTTACTGCAATTGGTCTTTCCTGGATATTGTGCATTCCCAATATTCCGGATTGAGGCGGATTTAAAATCGGTGTTGATAACAATGAACCAAAAACTCCTCCATTTGTAATAGTAAACGTTCCTCCTGATAAATCATCCAGGGATATTTTTCCCGATCTGCCTTTATCAGCCAATCGTTTTATTTCTATTTCTAACTCTGCTAAATTCATTGTTTCGGCATTTCGCACAACAGGAACCATTAAACCTTTTGGAGTTTGTACTGCAATTCCAATATCGGCATAATCAGGATAAATAATATCATCGCCATCTATTTGTGAATTTACAGCCGGAAAAGCTTTTAAAGTAATGGTTATAGCCTTTGTGAAAAAGGACATAAATCCCAGCTTAATTCCATGTTTCTCAATAAATTGTTTTTGATATTTATTTCTTAAAGTAATTATTTCTGTCATATCAACTTCGTTGAAAGTTGTAAGCATTGCAGTTTCGTTTTTAACTGAAACCAGGCGTTCGCTTAGTTTTTTTCGAAGTTGAGACATTTTTTTACGTTCAACTTTTCTTGAAACTTCTGTATTTTTGATTTGAGATACTCCTGTATTTTTTTGTGAAAGAACTTGTTCAATTTCGGATTTACCTATGCGTTTTAAACCTCCGATAACATCATCAATACTAAAATTATTCTCTTGCATCAGTTTTTGGGCCACAGGAGATACTTTAACGTTTTGATACTCTGAACCGGTTTTAACTTGTTCTGTTCGACCTGCGGGTTCTGTTTTCTCAGTTTTAACTTCTTTTGATACTTTTTTGTTTTCTTTAGGTTTTGAAGGAGCTACTCCATTTGTATCTATTTTACAAGCAACTGCTCCAACCTGTATGGTTTCTCCTGCTTCCGCTACAATTTCAATTGTGCCATTTTCTGGTGCCATTAATGGTAATGTAGCTTTATCCGATTCTATTTCAGCTATTTCCTGGTCCTTTTCTACATAATCACCATTTTCAACTAACCAGTTTGATATTTCTACTTCTGTAATTGATTCTCCGGGACTTGGTATTTTGATTTCAACCATAGTATTTTTCTTTGTATTTAGGTCTTTCTTAATTTTATTCTTTAGTAACTTTAATTTACAGCTTTTAGCAATTAGCATTTAGCTTATAAATTTTAAACTCATAATTCGTATTTCGCAACTCGTAATTAAAGATAAGTATGTTGTTTTTTAATTTCAACCCTTGAACTTCCGACTTCACATTGTAACCCACAATATTTGTTTTTAAGTTCACAAGTACACTTTCTGAATATTTTTCCAATTATTTCTTCCTGGCCCAATATATGCAGTTTATTTAATCCTACAGCCGGACTGCCGCTTTCCAACCTTGCAACTACCTGTAAGTTAACATCCGTTAATTTTTCCTTTACAAATCTCCAGGCACCCATATTTACAGGTTCTTCTTGTGCCCATATCCATCTTCGGGTATTAGGATATTTATGGATGATTTTTTGAATTTGTTTTTCAGGCCAGGGATATAATTGTTCAATTCGAACCAGGGCAATATCCTTTGCTCCGAATTCTTCTTTTTTAGCTAACAGGTCATAATACATCTTACCCGTGCAAAATATTACCCTTCGAACTTCATTTACATCAACATTTTCATCATCAATAATTTCTTGAAATTTACCGGAAGCTAACTCGTCCAAAGTTGATGTACACATTGGATGTCGAAGTAAACTTTTAGGAGTGAAAACAATTAAAGGGACAGTAAAATTTCTATGTACCTGTCGTCGCAATATATGGAAGAAGTTAGCAGGAGTAGTGATATTAGCTACTTGCATATTATTATTAGCACAAAGCATTAAAAAACGTTCTATTCTTGCACTTGAATGTTCAGGTCCTTGTCCTTCATAACCATGAGGAAGAAAAAGAGTTAACCCGTTCATTAAGCCCCATTTTTCTTCTGCGGAACTAATGTATTGATCAATAATCACTTGTGCCACATTATTAAAATCCCCAAACTGAGCCTCCCAAATATTTAATCCGTTTGGCATTGCCATAGCATATCCATATTCAAATCCTAACACACCATATTCGGATAATGGAGAGTTAAATACATGAAAATCGGCTTGATCCTCACTTATATGTTTTAAAGGGATAAATTTATTACCAGTGTCTTCTAAAACAATCGCAGAATGTCTGTGAGAAAAGGTTCCTCTTTCGGAATCCTGTCCGCTTATTCGAACCGGTCGACCTTCGGTAACCAGGGTTCCATATGCCAATAACTCTGCCATTGCCCAGTCTAATTGTTCGTTTTTAATCATTTCATTACGATCATTTAGCAATTTTTCCGCCTTTTTAAAAAGCTTCAAATCTTTCGGTGGATGAATCAACTTATGAGCAATGGCCTTTAAAAGCATTTTATCTAAACCGGTTTCCGGTGATTCGTCAAATTCTTCATGTTTAGCATAATGATATTTTTGCCAATCTTCAATTAGGAATTGCTTAATATGAAGTTTTTCCGATTTCCTGGCCAATTCTAATTTTTCTTCAAGAGATTCGTTATACTCTGACTGCAACCTTTTCAGGTCATCCTGTGTATAAATATTTTGTTCTATTAAGTAGTTTCCATAAATGTCTCTCGGATTTGGATGTTTACTGATAGCTTTGTAAAGCAATGGTTGTGTGAAGCGAGGTTCATCTCCCTCATTATGTCCGAATTTTCTATAACAAAGAATATCTATAAATACATCGGTATGGAACGTGTATCTATATTCCATCGCTAATTGAATAGTATAAATTAAGGCTTCAACATCATCTCCGTTAACATGAAATATGGGAGCCTTGGTTACTTTGCCAATATCCGTACAGTAGGTACTTGATCTTGCATCCAGGTAATTTGTTGTAAATCCAACCTGATTGTTGATAACAAGATGAATGGTTCCTCCTGTTCTATAACCTTTAAGCTGAGACATCTGTATAGTCTCGTATACTACTCCCTGACTGGCAATTGCAGCATCTCCGTGAATAATAATCGGAGCAAGCTTATCATAATCATGATTGTATTTGTTCCAGATCTTTGCTTTTGCAATTCCCTGTACAACAGGCCCAACTGCTTCCAAATGCGAAGGATTAGGAGCTAAATTTAATCTGACTTTCTTACCTTTATCTGTCGTTATAGTATTTCCATACCCCAAATGATATTTTACATCGCCCAGAGCAATTGCATCGTCAAACTCTTCTCCCAGGTATTCTGCAAAAATATCTTCCACAGGTTTTTCGAGAATATTAGCTAAAACATTCAATCTTCCCCGGTGCGACATTCCAATGATGAATTCTTCAATTCCCAGATCAGCACCTTTTTCAATAACTGCATCCAAAGCAGGAATTAATGATTCTGCCCCTTCTAAAGAGAAACGTTTTTGCCCGACAAACTTTTTGTGAATAAAATTTTCAAATCCTACAGCCTGTTTTAAATGATAATAAATGTGTTTTCGTTCATCATTGTTGAAAATTGGAATATTCTTTACCGGTTCCATTTTATTTTGCCACCAGCTAATTATTTCAGGGTTTCGAATAAACATATATTCTGCACCAATCGATTGACAATAAGTTGTTTCCAGATGATCAATAATCTCCTGTAAAGTTGCAGGCCCTATTCCAATGTTTTTTCCGGCCTGAAAAACCTTGTTCAGGTCATTTTTTTTCAAACCGTAATTTTCAATATCCAGGGTAGGTGTATATTTTCTTCTTGTTCTTACCGGATTAGTTTCAGTAAAAAGATGCCCACGTTTTCTATAACCTTCGATAAGATTTATTACTTTAAACTCATTATCGAATATTTGACCGGCAGATTTATTTATTGGGAAGTTTTTTTGTGCAAATTCAAATCCTTCAAAGAATTTTCTCCATTGAACATCAACAGAATCAGGATCAGATTTATATTGTTCGTAAAGTTTATCAATTGTGTCAATATCGGTATTGCCTATATACGAGTATTTGTCCATGATTAATTATTTAATAATCAGAATACTTAATAAAAAGTTTTTAAATTTTGTTTAACTTTAGTAGAGCTAAGGTTTAATATTACCAGATGCATAAATATACTTAAAATAGCCTGTTGGTCATATATTTTAATCATTTTATTTAACTATTTATAGGTTTTATAGCATTGAACAAATATTACCGGAGAATGTTTACAAGTATTAAACTTTTAATTAACAAAAAACTTAACAAGGATATAATTAATTTAAATTCAAATAATTTTAAAAATGATTATAGGTATTTTAAAAGAACCTGACGTTGATAACAGAGTTGCATTATTGCCTGAAAATGTAAAAACTCTGATTGATTTAAAAACTTCTGTTATACTTGAAAAAGGAGCTGGTGGAAGATCTTTCTATTCTGATGAAGAATATAAAAATATTGGTGCGGAAATAGTTGACAGAGAAAAGATTCTCTCCAATGCTGACTTGATACTTAGCATAAATGCTGTACCTAATGCAGAATATAAAAATTTAAGCTCTAATCAAGCTGTTTTAACTGCTTACGGTCCTTTATTTAATAAAGAATTACTAAAACAGTTTGTTGATGACGGATTAACAAGTTTTAGTATGGATATGGTACCCAGGATAACTCGTGCACAATCCATGGATGTGTTATCATCTATGGCAACCATTGCTGGTTACAAAGCTGTATTGGAAGCTGCAAAACATCTACCGTCATTTTTTCCAATGTTTATGTCTGCAGCAGGTACAATTCGTCCTTCAAGAATTTTGATTCTGGGTGCTGGTGTAGCCGGTTTGCAAGCGATAGCAACCGCCAGAAAACTAGGAGCTGTTGTGGAAGCTTTTGATGTTCGTACTGCTGTAAAAGAGCAAGTTGAAAGTTTGGGTGGAAAATTTGTTGAAGTAGAAGGAGCCAAAGATGATGCAAGTGCCGGAGGGTATGCAGTGGAACAAACAAAGGAATACAAGCGGAAACAACAAGAATTAATACAGGATCATGCGAAAAAAGCAAATGTAGTGATCACAACTGCTCAAATTCCCGGGCGAAAGGCTCCAATCTTAATCACTAAAGATACAGTTGAAAACATGAAACCCGGGTCGGTAATTATTGACCTTGCAGCATCAACAGGAGGAAATTGTGAACTAACACAAAATAATAAGATAATTGAAGTAAACGATGTGAAAATTATAGGAAATTCAAATTTCCCTAGTGAGATGCCATCTGATGCAAGTAAAATGTACGGAAATAACCTTATTAATTTTATGAAATTGATTATTGATGAGGAAGGTAACCTGAAACTTGATTTTGAAGACGAAATTGTAAAAGGTACTTGCATTACGCATAACAATGAAATTATAAATGAAAGAGTAAAATCAAATCAATAAAAAAATACATACAATGGAAGCAGTTCTTGAATTTATATATGTAAACTCCGAAACGATATTCGGAATTATTTTATCTATATTTCTGGGAATAGAGGTAATATCTCATGTACCTGCAGTTTTACATACACCTTTAATGTCCGGGGCAAATGCTTTAAGTGGAGTTGTAATAATAGGAGCAATCATTATTCTCGGACATGCACAATCGACATTTAGCATAGTAATGGGGTTTTTAGCAGTTTTTCTGGGAACACTTAATGTTGTTGGAGGATTTGCTGTTACAGACAGGATGTTAGAGATGTTCAAAAAGAAACCTAAAAAAGATTAATGAATTATGGATAAGATAATTGAATTCACAAAAAATGTACAGTTCACCTTAGGTGATTCAGTTTTAGAAATTATATACCTTTTTGCAGCAGTACTTTTCATATTAGGCTTAAAAATGTTAAGTCATCCGGATTCAGCAAGGCGCGGTAATTTTATAGCTGCAACAGGTATGATTTTGGCTATTGCGGGAACGTTAGTTTTACATAAGCAAGATGGTCAAAGGATCGGAAATATGGGGTATATTTTTGGAGCATTGACACTTGGCCTTATAGTAGGATTGGTTATTGCCCGTAAAGTAAAAATGACAAAAATGCCTGAGTTGGTATCATTTTTTAATGGAATGGGCGGAGCAGTTGCTACCATTATTGCCATGATGGAATTTCCCAATATTGATAAGGAATTGATCGCACTTCACGGTATGTTGAATTTTCAAACATTGGTTATATTTTTAAGTTTAGTTATTGGTAGTGTGTCTTTTACCGGGAGTATGATAGCATTTGGAAAACTTGACGGTTTTATTAAGGATATCAGATCCAAATCACTACGATATGTTAATATAGTTTTATTATTAGCAATTTTCGGATTTGTTGCTTTTTTAATGACACAAGGAAAAGTAAATGCAAAGGATTTAATGCCTTATGTATTTATTTTATTGGGAGTATCATTATTATATGGGGTTTTATTTGTTATGCCAATTGGAGGAGCTGATATGCCGGTTGTAATTTCACTACTTAATTCATTTACCGGTATAACCGCAGCAATGGCCGGATTTTTATATGGAAACCTGGCAATGTTAACGGGCGGTATTTTGGTAGGTTCAGCCGGAACAATCCTGACAATACTGATGTGTAAAGCAATGAATCGTTCCTTATTCAATGTAATTATCGGAGCTTTTGGAGGAGGTGGAGAAGCTATTCAAAGTGAGTTAGGGACTATAAAAGAAATATCTGAAACAGATTTAGCTATTTTATTAAGTTATTCACGAAAAGTGGTTGTAATTCCCGGTTATGGATTAGCTGTTGCCCAGGCACAGTTTTTAGCACATGAATTAGATGTACTATTAGAAGGCAAAGGAGTGGAAGTTAAATATGCTATTCATCCTGTAGCAGGCAGGATGCCCGGGCATATGAATGTTCTTTTGGCTGAAGCCGATGTGCCATACGATAAGTTAGTTGAAAGCGATAAAGCCAATGAAGATATGGATAATGTTGATGTGGCGGTTGTAGTTGGAGCAAATGACGTTGTTAACCCGGCAGCAGAGGAAGATCCTTCAAGTCCTATTTATGGAATGCCTATTGTTAGAGCTTTGAAAGCAAAAAATATTATTGTATTAAAACGCGGCATGGGTAAAGGCTATGCAGCAATTGAGAACAACTTGTTTTATCATGATAAAACAAGAATGCTATTTGGTAATGCAAAAGATACACTTCAAAGAGTAGTAAAAGAAGTCGAAAATATTTAACTTTATATAGATAACAAAATTAATAAGATGATTCCCGTTTTTACGGGAATTTCTTTTTTGTATAAAGAGATCTTTATTCTAGCCGGGGACGACAATTTTAGATTTGCAATGTTTTTAGTTTATATTCTATACTTTATAAGAAGTTATTCTTAAATTTATAAGCTATATAAAACCTCATGAATATGAATCTTAAAAAAATTATTTCCCTTAGTACTTTACTTTTATCTTTCTCAATTTTATTTGCCCAAAAGTATCAGTTCGAAGAAAAGAACGGTGTAAGAACATTTAATGAAGGAAGCCTTATCATAAAAGAAGATATACCCTTTTTAACTGTAAAAGGGAACTCTTATGAAATGGGATTGCAGTATGGTGTTTTAATGAATGATTTGCTTCTTGATATGGATCATACAGTTGACAGTTTGATCGAATCATATATTGGCTCTTTCTTCATTAAAAAATGGATAGCCAAAATGGTTCTTGGTGCGAAAATTAAGAAAGTAGAGGAAACAGTACCCAATGAATATATACGGGAGTTAAAAGGAATGGCAGATGGGAGTGATTTAAAATTAAAGGAACTTAAAATCATTGCATATTTTCCTCAGTTGTTTTTCAAAATAAGTTGTACAGCATTTATAATGAAAAATGAGACAGGTATAGTACATGGAAGAAATTTGGACTGGCCCGGTATAGAAGCCTTAACACAATATCCTTTAATTGTTAATTATCATAAAGGTGATAAAAATCCAGTTACAGTTTTAACTTTTAGAGGTTATCCAGGCGTTTATACCGGAATGAATCATAATGGACTGAGTATGTCTATAAACATGAATGGAACTCCGGCTGACGATGGTAAGGAAACTAATGATTATAATACAGGAATGCCACTTGCTTACAAGTTAAGAAATATACTTGAGAATGCAGATGAAATTTCTGAAGTGGACCAAATGTTTAACGGGTATAGTTCTCATGCATGGTTTATTACTGTCGGAAGTAAAAAAGATAAATCCGGAGCAATATACGAACTAACGCGTGGTGAAGTTATTAAAAATGAAATGAAAAGTGATTTTCTTTTCGTTGAAAATCTTTCGCTTTCTGATAAAGGAAGATATAAATACAGTCCGATATGGATGCATGGTACATCTAATATATCTCGTGAGCGAAAAATTGAAGAATTATATAAAAGAATTTATGAGAAGGACTTAGTTTCTAAAAGTTATCAAATTCTGACAAACACTGAAAATCATCATTTAAAGCATGATCCTTTTTTTAGGTATTGTATTAATAATTTGATTACTGTTAAAAGTTGTATAATGGATAATTCAAATAACAAAATTTATTTTACTTATGGTGAAAGGTTAGCTGCATTGAATAAATATTTGGAGTACGATATAGAAAACCACAATGTTAGTGTGTATAAAGAAAGGCAGGATGTGGTTGATATAAACTATCTAAATAAACGTCTGGAATATCAAGAGTGGTATGCAAATGAGATGGGAGATAAAAAGAAATTAGGGAATGAAGACTATTGGAAGATTATAAATACTATAGATAAACTTGATCTTGAACCGGCTTATAAGTATTACTTGTTATCTTTTTATTATTCAAAATTAAAGAATTATGAGTTAGCCCATAAAAAAGCGGAAAAATATATTGAAGAGCGACCTGATTTTTTTCTTGCCTATTATAATAAATATAAAATACTAAATGAAAAAGGTGATTACATAGGTGCAATTCAGGCTCTTGAAGAAATGTTAAAGACATCAACAATTAATCCCTATTATGAATATTTAGCTTATGTTAGTAAGATAAAATTGTATGATAAATTATTAGAGCAAAATCTTGAACAAACATATATTGATGAAATTTTCAGGTTAGGTAAGAAGGTAAGGGAAGATATTAGCAAATATTTAATAGATAATGATACAAGAAAAGATTTGGATGTTGTAAAAACAATAGAGGAAAAATATAGAAATTAATGGATGAAAATGTACAAAAGGCGGTCGATTTAATCTTGTATTCAGAGTATACTATTGCTTTTACAGGGGCAGGAATTTCAGTAGAAAGCGGTATACCTCCTTTTCGTGGAGAAAACGGATTATGGAGTAAATATGATCCAAATGCCTTGGATTTAGGCAATTTTCACTTAAATCCTGTAGAAGCCTGGAAAGTTATAAAAGAAATTTTTTATGATTTTTTTGGAGAAGCAAAACCCAACGATGCACACTTGGTTTTAGCTGAATTGGAAAAACAGGGATTAGTTAAAGCAATTATCACCCAAAATATAGATAATCTGCATTATGATGCCGGAAGTAGGGAAGTGTACGAATTTCATGGGAATTCAAGAATGTTGGTTTGTCCTTATTGTGATAAAAAGGTTGTTGCAGAGGAAACTGATTTAAACTATATACCACTTTGTGATAAATGCCATGCAGTTTTAAAACCGGATTTTATATTTTTTGGTGAAGGAATTCCGGAAGAAGCATATAAAAAATCTGTTGAAGCTGCACAAAAAGCAGATTTAGTTATTATTATAGGATCTACCGGCGAAGTAGTTCCGGCAGCATCTATACCACCATTTGCAAAGCAAAATGGTGCCAAGGTTATTGAAATTAACCCGGAAGAATCTTCGTTTACCGGATCAATTACTGATATATTTTTAAAGGGTAAAGCAACCGAAGTAATGAAGGAGATCTTGAACGGAATAAAACAAAAAATATGATTAAATTTAAACTGGAAGGCTCTGAATATATTGAACTAATTAAGTTGTTGAAAGTTACTAATATATGTGGAAGCGGAGGCGAAGCAAAACATTTGGTTGATGAAGGAGGAGTAAAGTTAAATGGAAATATGGAAAGCAGAAAAAGAGCAAAAATCCGGTCTGGAGATAAGATTGAAGTTTTTGATGAAACTATTGAAATAGAATAAACATAAAAGATTATTAATATGGCATTTATTGATTTAGCAAGAAAAAGATATTCATCCAGGAATTATCAGGACAAGCAGATTGAAAAAGAACTTTTATTGCAAGTTTTAGAAGCAGGTAGAGTGGCTCCATCTGCAAAAAATAAGCAACCCTGGCATTTTGTTGTAATTACTGCAGATGAATCACTTAAAAAAATTAAAGAGTGTTATGAAAGAGATTGGATAGCGAGTGCAAAGTGTGTTATAGTTGTATGTGGAGATCATCGGGAAGCTTGGAGACGTGCAGACGGAAAGATTCATACGGATGTTGATGTTTCAATCGCAATTGATCATATGACATTAGCAGCAACTGACTTAGGATTAGCCACTTGTTGGGTGTGTAAGTTCGATGTATTAAAATGTGTAAAAGCACTTGATTTACCAGATGGTGTTGAACCAATTGCATTGCTTCCGATTGGTTATCCGGCAGATAAAGCAGATGTAAACAGACATGATCAGTTAAGAAAGCCCTTAGACGAAATTGTACACTGGGAAAAGTTTTACTATAAACCATTCAAACGTAAGAAGCCCATTTTATAAGAAATTGAAAACCGGATTTATCCGGTTTTTTTAATGTTCATTTAATATAATCGGAAAAATAAGAGCAAATTAAATTACTATTAAAATATATAAAATCAATTCATTAAGAGTTTATGTTTGCAATTAAATCTTTCATTAGTTTTAAATCTAACTGTTTAATTCCATGAATTTTTAAATATTCATTATCTTCCATAAATGACCGTGAAAATTCCGTAATATTATATTTGAAATGTTCGAAGGCTGTTTTATAGGTTGCTATGGCCTTATCAATTTGGTTCGATGACCAGTAAGAATGGCCTAAATGAATTAAATCAAAACCATTTATTTTTTTGCCAAGTACTTTGTTGTAGTAGTTTATTGCCGTATCAAACTTTCCAAGTATAAATGATATCCAGGCAATTGGTCGCTGTATTTTTTCATTTGAAGGCGATAAGTATTCAACTTTAAAATAATACTTTAAAGCTTCTTCATATTTTTCTAATCTCATTAAAGTATGGCCTATGTAGGCTTGTATATAAAGATTTTCAGGATCAAGTTTTTCTGCTGATTTATAATATTCCAGGGCTTTTTTATGATCATTTAAATAACGACAGCATAAAGCAATCTTTTTGATAATCCAGGCTTTATTTTCATCTAAAAGTTCAGCTCTGTGATAATATTTTAAGGCATTTTCATATTGACCCAATCGTTGATAGCAATATCCGATTTTCTCAAATAATTCAATGTTACTTTCTTCTGTTTTTTCTATAACCTTGAATATTTCAACAGCTTTATCGTAATGTTCATTTTCAAGGAAAAACTCGGCAATATTTCTGATTACCTGCTTGTTCGTTATAATTTGGTTAAAAAAGTCAGAGTACTGAACATCAAACTCCCACTTGAAAATATCTGAAAACTCATTTTTATAAGGATGTAGTTTATAAAAACGATATAGATCCTGTAAGTATTGAGTTATAATACTTTTTGTTAACGTAAATTGATTCAGTAAGTTTTCATCTTTTTGGACTTCTTCCAAACTCTTCATTTCTTCATTGAACATATCCATCATCATGGATTTATGTGATTCCGGTATCATTTGCAGGTTCAAACAAAATGAGTATTTATCGGAACTACACATATGAAAAGACTTTTCCAATTGTTCTACGAATGTTGACAAATTGGTTTCTTCTTTCTCAACAATCATATCAATATATTCATTTTCTTTATAGAAAGGCGTAAGCCAGTTGCTGATTTCATTAAAGAAAGGGAAGTGTTTTAATCTTGAAAATGCGCTCATAAATACATCAGAGCCCTCAATTTGCATTTTAGAAAAATCCTGAAGCTTATCTAATAAATCAGGAGAATCTTCAAAGACTTTTTCCCAATCCGGGTTTTTATCTTCAGAGAAATCTTCTGAAAGTATATTTTCAAGATCAAGGTTTTTTTCGATATTTGGTTGCATTTTCATCATTTCAGGAAGTATTTCTTCTTCCCATTTTTTTGTAATCTTTTCTGTTTCCTTTGATCTGAAGATCTGAATGATCACAGCTTCAAATTGTTTATCTATTTCTTTTACCTTGGATAGTTTTAAGACCTCTTTCTCTAGTTCAGGATAAAGAGCGATTCTTTTGTCATGTTTGTACAAAGCAAGAATTATCCCTACCAAGGCACGTTGCCAAACTTGATTCTCTGTGATATAGTAGAAATTAATTAATGACATAAATTTCTTTGAATCAAAAATCCTTAAAAGACTTAATGTGATTGCACTTACAATTAAGCTTTTGTCGTGCCAGGGAATTTTTTCCGAATTACAAATTGAGTTAATGGTTTTAATCTCAGTTTCATGATATGAATCAGTAAGCCAAAGAATATTAAAAAGTTCCTTTAAAGCATCTTGTCTTGAAACTACTTTAGATTTCTCCTTTTGTACTTGATTAAGGTCAATATTATTATTTTTTAATATTTTATCTAACTCATTATCAAAAGTTAAGTTATTGATTAAGGAAAAAGTATCATCTGAATGCCCTTCAATTTCTTTTTCCAAGGACCATTTTAGTTTATAAATGGTAAGTTCAGAGGTTTCAGTTAAAATGCACTCTTTTATTTTATCATTAAGCTCTAATAGTGATCTTTGTACATATCCGTAGATCTTATCTCTCTCCGGATCTGTAACTCCGGTAAATGAGTGTTTCAGGATATTAGAGTAAGTATCTCTAATTTTTTCAATCTGTATTTGGTGATATTGTCGCTTTGTATTACTTGCAAAACTGAATAACTCTTTAATTGCGACAATAATTTCATTAGTTAAAATTAAATCGGTTATATATTGATGCTTTTTTTGTATCTCTTTAAAATTCATTATTTCTCCCTTTCACAATAATTTCAGTAATCATTTCAAATACTGTTCCTAATATAATATAGTGACAAGATAGTATATAAAACTAGGAATTATATGCAATTATGTCATAAATGATTTATGAATGATAGGTAAGAATAAAAGCGCTATAGGAATAATCTTTAGTAATTTGAAGTTTAAAGCAATAAGAATTCCGGATTATAAAATCAATATAAAAATTATGTTCTTAAATACAAAAATATATATTCTACAGTATTTATTTTCTTCATAACATTATATAACTTGCATGTATGTAATTGTTTCATTATTAGCTTATGAGATCAATAAATTATCACGCAAAAATCGACTCGGCACAAACTGTGGTTGAAAACTTAAAAGTAAATGTACTGGAAATCTTTTGGGAAGAAGATCCTTTTGAATACTGTAGTTCACGTTCAATTTTACCTTTAATACAGGAGGAAGCTGAGCATAGTATAAAGGATTTACATTTAAAAAAGAAAGATCAGAACTTTTATTTACAAAAAGTTGGACAAGTTTTAGGTGAATATTGCGAAGATTAAATTTAATCTTCCTTTGTTTTTAAAATAAATCCACTTCCATGGATATTCTCAATTTCTATGGAAGAATCTTTTTTTAAGTATTTTCTTAATTTAGTGATATATACATCCATGCTTCGGGCTGTAAAGTAACCTTCTTCACCCCAAATTTCATTTAAAGCCTTGTCTCTGTCCAGTACCTTGTTCATATGTAAACAAAGTATTTTTAGTAAATCACTTTCTTTAGGTGAAAGTTTTATTGAATTCTTTTCATGAGACAATACTCTTAATTCGGAATCGAACGTATAATTGCCAATTCTAAAATCAGTTGAATCATTATATCGTTCCGATTTACGCTTAATAATCGCTTTTATTTTATAAAGCAACACTTCCGAATCGAATGGTTTAGTTACATAATCGTCGGCACCAATTTTATAACCTTGCAAAACGTCTTCTTTTAACGTTTTTGCAGTGAGGAAAATGGTAGGAATTTCCGGATCTATTGCTTTTATTTTCTTAGCTACCGTAAAACCATCCAGATTTGGTAACATAATATCCAGTATACAAAAATCAAATTGACCTGATTGAAAGTTTGGTATGGCCTGGGCACCATCTTTTGTCCACGATACATTAAAATCATTCATTTCAAGATATGACTTTAATACCGAACCAAAGTTCTCATCATCTTCAAGTAAAAATATATTATTTCTATTTTCCATTATGAACAGGTATTACAGGTATATTAATTTCAAATTTGGAACCTCCTGCCTTGCCCGCAGGCAGGTTGCCAAATTCACTGATTGCATGAATGGTCCCGTTAAATTCTTTAACTATTGCTTTTACATAACTTAAGCCCAAACCAAAACCTTTTACATTATGAACATTCCCTGTTGGTACTCGATAGAATTTATCAAAGATCCTTACAAGCTCATCGTTCTTAATTCCAATTCCTTGATCTTCAACACTGATATGGATTTTTCCATTTTGATTTCGGGTTTTTAAGGTTATAAACAGAATTTCAGGAGAATATTTTATCGCATTATCTAATAAATTATGAATAATATTTAAAAAGTGAGTTTCATCTACTAATGCAAATGGATTTTCGGCTTCAAGAGACATTTTTAAAACCCCGGACTTTTCTTTTATTTTAAGCTCTATGTTTTTAACGGCTCTTTGTATTAGTTCATGTAAATCAAATTTTTGTAGATTGACCTTGAATTTCTCTTTTTCTAACAATGAAATTTGTAACACACTTTCAACCTGGTTATTCATCCGGCGGTTTTCTTCCTTAATTATTTTGATATAATCATTTATTTTTTCTTCGTTTGAAATAATTTTTGGGTTTATAATCGAATCAGCAGCTAACGAAATGGTAGCAATCGGAGTTTTAAACTCATGTGTCATGTTATTTATAAAATCAGATTTTATTTCTGATAATTTCTTCTGCCTGAATGTGATCCTGGCCGTAACAAAAAAGATAACTATAATTACCAATGTGAAAACTATTGAACCAAGTAACATATATGATATCGACTTGTAAATTACATTGTTCATTCCGGGAAGATACAGGTACAAATAGATAGGTTCATCAACCAGAGCATCCGGAAAAAGACTGGCTTTAAATGATTTAAGGGTAAATTCATCTTTAAATCCTTCAGAGCTTTTATAAATTGTATCTTGTCTTGTATCAATAATTGCATATTCATAATTCTTGTCTAACCCTTTTTCCAAAATCTCAGTTTTTATTAATGTATCCAGCCTTTCAATTTCAAGCCTGTCTTCAATAGGGTTATATCTTGTTTCATATTCATGAAGCATATCATCAAAGACATTTAAATAAATCTCTTTAGTTGTAAATATATTTGAATCTGCTATTATACTATCTCTGACAACAATAACGTTACTTTCATTTCCGGTATACTTAAGAGATGATATGATTAAAGCGTT
Source organism: Bacteroidales bacterium (assembly GCA_028282785.1). Lineage (GTDB taxonomy): Bacteria > Bacteroidota > Bacteroidia > Bacteroidales > UBA12077 > UBA12077. Next base: position 180,575 of record JANQHE010000061.1, read on the forward strand.
GTTTTCGGGTTCTTTTTTTTGGATCGTTTCTTTTATTACTTTGAATCGTTCATTGTTTTGACTTTTTCTTTCTGATGAAATGATGTTCATTTTCAATTCATTACTAGTTATATAGCCAGCAGAATCAGCGATAATATGAAATACCGAATCTCCGTGAAAATATTCCACAAAACCTTTATCAAACATAGAAGAACTTCCTATTCTTTGCATACTAATATTTTCAAGATTTTCAGAAATAAACATTACAGCTTGTTTTCTTTCCACCTTTTTAATAATACTTGCTATAGCTTCTCTAATATTTTTTTTATACTCCGTTTCTTTAACCTGAATAGCATTTTTTATCCAAAATGCCTGAACTATTATAATTCCAATTAAAGAAACAGACATGATAACTACCAGTATTTGTAATGAGTATTTTCTCATTGTTCTTGAATTTGATTCAAATATAAATATAATTAAACCTGGTATGGTAACTTTAACATTTCTTTAACTGTTTTTAAGAAGAAGTTAACTAATTTGATAATCAATCTCTTATAGCTTTGCGTTAGTGAATTTAGAATTAATTAATTAAAACAAAAAACTATGAAAGAGATTTTAATTTCAATACTTGTGGTTTTCATGATTACTGCATTAAGTGCCCAGGAAAAAGAAACGATACATTTAAAAATTATAAAGGAAAAAGATGGAAAGATTATTGATGAGATAGATACTTTTTATGTGTCTCAAGGAGAAGGAATTTATTATGTAAGTGGTGAAGGTTTGCATAAACATGGGCTTGATAGTATTTTAGGTAATTATAGGGTTTATAGCAAAGACTCGAAGTTTATCGCTATTTCAGATCAGGACAGCTCATGCGATTCAGTTTTTAAAAAAAAATTGCATATTCATGGAGAATCTGATTCAGATTCTATAGCCGTGGAACATTGGCATTTTTATCGAGATGGAAGCCATCCTCAAATAAAACAAGGAAAAGGTTTAGCATGGATTATGTCGGATTCACTTAAGGTGGTTCATGATATACATGTTGATGATAAAGATGGTGTTATAATTCTTAAAAGTAAGAAAGGGGATAAAGTTGAGGTAATAAAAAAGGATTTGGATAAGTCAATGGTTTGGTCAATTGATTCTTTGGGTAATTTAAGCACTGCAGGTAGTAAAAATGTATTCATATACTCAACTGGTACAAGTATTTTTGATATCCTAGAAAATGAGGAAGAAAATCATAAGATTATTAAAGACGTAATTATTCATAAAGATGGAGAATTCGAAAAGAATATTGAATTAATAATGAGAGGTGTAAGTTCCGGAGAAAAAACGATCGAAATATTTTTTGATGAAGATGATAACGTTGATAGCACTAGAGTTGTTGAACTAGAAGAGACACTAAACAGGTTAGGAGAAGATGTTAAAATAATTAAATATAAAACAGATAAGGATAAAGTTGTTATTAAAGCGGAAATTACAACTGAAACTTCAAAAGCTAAAGAAACCAAATTAAAGAAGATGAATTTGAAACACGGAAGTGAGAAAGGCCTTTTTAAGATCGATTTAAAACTGGAGAAAAAGGTTTTGACATGGATAATAGTAGAGAACAAGGATGGAAAAACAGTTTATTCAAAAAAACTAAAAAAATACGATGGCAGCTATTCAGGTACTATTGATTTAACAAAAGAACCAGACGGGAAATATATTTTACAAATTATTCAAAATGATAATGTCTTAATAAATAAGGAGTTAATAAAGTGAATATAAGGAGCTTGAGAGCTCCTTTTTTAATGATTGACCAGATAGTTTTTTAAAAGAAATTCAATTCCCAGCCAGATTTGGTAAATACCAAATAAAAGAAGCACAAGTGCAGATAAACCAAGCAGGATTTTAATGATTTTTGGCCCAAGTTTTCTGGTCAAGGCAAACAGTATTATTGTACCTGACATAGTTAAAACCAAAGTTAAATAGAATCCTGAAACAAGGGCAATTCCATTAACAGGCGCAACTTTCCATCCTTCCAGAAACAAGGGCCCCAAGATTAAGCTCCATCCTAAATAAGGATTTGGATTCAACAAGTTAACAGCTATGGCACCGTATAGGGTTTGTTTGCCGGAATTTTTTGTTAGTTCCTGGTTTGCAATATAGTTTCTCCAAGACGTAAAAGCTTTGTATGCCAGATAGATAAGAAAAAAACCACCTACTAACCTTAAATAATAAGCAAAACTATCAGGAAATGACCGAAGAATAAAAAGTACTAAGATTACAATTGGAATATCACTAATTACAGGTGCTAAGGCAGCTGGTACAGTTTTCTTCCATCCATTTTTTAAAGTTTGAGAAATAAAGTAAGTTTGAAGAGGCCCTGGTTGTACTCCTGCGGCAAATGCGTAACTAATACCAAAAAAGAGATAACTTAACATCATAAATTATTTAGAAAAACTATAAAATTATGTTTTACTAAATATAATTTCAAAAATTATTTTTTTCTTGAGTAAAAAATTCTCCATTTCAAGTCCCAGGTTTTTTCATTATCCATTGAACTTTCCCAATCCCATGTAAACGAATCTTTTTTAATATTATAAAAAACCATACGTTGTTTAACTAATCTTCCATTAGATAAAGTAAATTCCCGTTTAAATATCCTTTTATTTCCATCAATTTCACCAATAAAATCCAGATAAGATCCTTGATTATCAACCCAGGTCTGATACCAGGTCTGATTGTTTTTATTATACACACTCCAGCTTTTACCAACGAATCCCTTCATATTATCATCATTAATAACTTTAAAGTTTTCTTCAATAACATGATCATTTAATCTTTTGGAAATATAATTTTCTCCTTCACCCGTTTTGTTATCTACAGTTTGCCAGATTAAATCCCATTCTCCAATCCAAAAATCAAAATATTTTTCAGGTTCAATTTTTTTAATATTCGTTTGTGCAAAAGAGTTATTATTTATAAAAAGCACAAGTATAATTACCCAGTATTTTTTCATCTTTTTACTATTTAATCAATTCAACTTCATTTTAGCTTCATAATTAATTACGTTATTTCTTTGAACTATAAGATAATAAATTTGTTCATTAAAAGTAATTCATAAAAAGAGATTTTAACGCAACTTATTAAATAAAATTAACATCATAATGATAACAAACAAAATTGGGATAGTTTTCGAAGATAAGAACGTTTTATGGGTTTAAGAAATTTTTCTTATCTTGATTATTATAGATAATATTTGGTCCGGTTTTTGCAAAATGGACCGGAAAGAATAAAACCAACTACTATGAAAATTATTTGTTTAAAGAATGGAAAAGAGATTGCTCTAAGAGATCCGCTTGACTTGGATTATATTGAATACGATGTTGTAAAAGATTACCTTAAGGTGATCGGTCATCTTGAATCAAATCCTAAAGCAAGAGTTGAAATAGATTTAACAGAGCCATTTGTCCCAAAATATAACTTGGTGAATTGTAGTGGTCATTTTACTGAAAAATTCTATCAGGTAATTAATAGGAAAAAACTGGCTTAATATAAATGTTAAGATCAGAAAGAGCACTCGATTATTACTTCAATGGTTTTAATTGTGCACAATCCGTTATTGCTTCCTTTGCCGATAAATTGGAAATAGATGAAGAAGTTGTTTTAAAAATGGCATCGGGTTTTGGTGGTGGAATGGGAAGAATGCAGGAAACTTGTGGTGCTGTTACAGGAGCATTTATGGTTATAGGATTTTTAAGAGGAAAATATAAACTTGGAGACGAAGAAGCCAAGGAAAAAACCAACCAACTGATCCAGGAATTTTCTCAAAAGTATACCGAAAAATTTGGTAGTATAAATTGTAAAGCGTTAATAGAATTTGATCTAAATACGGAAGAAGGCAGGCAGCAAGCTGAAAAAGAAGATGTTTTTTTAAAAAAGTGCTCTAATTATGTAAAAGATTCAGTCGAATTGCTCGAAGAAATTCTAAATAAATAAAAAGAGGTTTCTTATTGCGTTACACATAGAAACCTCTTTGTTTACCTGATAAATTATATTACTCGTATCTTAATGAGCGTGCAGGATTTAATCTTGCCACTTTTAATGTTCTGTACGTTATGGTTAAAATCGCAATAGCTAACGAAATAATAAAACCTATCGCGAAATATATGAAACTTAAATCAATTTTATATTGATAATTCTGTAACCAATTTCTTGCAATGTAATAAATAATCGGCCAGGCAATGATTGTGGCAATTGAAACCAATACAATAATTTCCTTGGAAATTATATAAAATACATTACCAACTGATGCTCCCATGGCTTTTCTAATGCCAATTTCTTTGGTTCGTTGTTCGGTTGTAAATGAAGTTAATCCGAATAATCCTAATGAGGCGATAATAATTCCTAAAATGGTGAACACAATTGAAAGTATTGCATTTTGCTGTTCTTCCTTATATAAATTTCTTAGTTCTTCATCCATAAAGAAGTATTGAATCGGTTCATTTGAAGTAAACTCATTCCACACATTTTCAATTTTAGTTAAAGTATTTTCAGGTGCATCCTTAGCAAGCCTAATACTTATATATCCCCAAAGTATATTTTCATTTCTGAACTTAAACATGTAAGGTTCAATCTTATAATGTAACGATCTGAAGTGAAAATCTTCTACTACACCAATAACAGGCATAAGGAGAGGCTCAGCTTCCGGATCATCGTCCGGTTCAATAAATCGAACTGCCATTGGATCGGTAAAATTAAAGTTTCTAACAGCACTTTCATTTACAATGCATGCATCAACATCGGTTGAATAAGATTCGCTAAAAAGCCTTCCGGAAGATAACTTAATATCATAAGTGTCAAAATAATCATAATCAACCCAATTCGTTTCAAGTAGAAATGTTTCCTGGTCTCTTCCTTCAATGGTATAACCATTTCCATTATTGTTGTGCATTGGTGCTGCTGTAGAAGCCGAAACGTTTTTTACACCGGGTATTTTTAATAATTCTGCCTTAAATGATTTGATTTTTGTTCCAATAACCCTTGCACGCTCTAATACAACCATCTTATCTTTTTCAAATCCCATATCTTTATTCAACATATAACTTATTTGTTGAAAGATAATTAATGTGCCAACTATTAAGATAATAGATATTGAAAACTGAAGGATTACTAAAATGCTTCTTAATTTACCATTTTTCATACTATCCTTTATGCTTCCTTTTAAAACAGAAACCGGTTTAAACGAAGAAAGAAAAAAGGCAGGATAACTTCCGGCAATTACACCTACAACTAAAGATATAACAATTAATCCGGGAATATTATACCAACTTTCCAAATAGTTTAGTTCTAATTTAGAGTTTAGTATTTGATTGAAAAAAGGTAATGTAAACTCTATAATTAAAATTGCAATGATCAAAGACAGCAATGATAAAAGGATGGATTCAACCATAAATTGTCTTATCAATAACCCTTTGCTAGAACCACTAACTTTTTTTATACCTACTTCTTTTGCACGTTTAGCAGATTGAGCAGTTGATAAATTCATGAAATTAATTGCAGCGATGATTATTATTAGCAATGCTATACTTCCAAAAATATATAAGTATTTAGGGTCGGAAGACGGTTTAACTTCATGCACTATATTTGGATCAAGGTGTATTTCCAGTAAAGGTTGTAATTCATAGTAATATTGATTCCCTTGTTCAAAAAATTCAGCCATGGTAAGGCCTAAATATTGTTCAAGTAGCGGACCAACATAATTTTCAAGCAAGGATACAAATTTAGAATTGACCAGATCGGGAGAAGTTCCTTCTTTTAATAAAACATAAGTTTCGAAACTATTTGATAACCAGTTTCCATCATTTGCCCTTCGGCTTGAAGTAAATGAGCCAAAAATATCAGCATCAAAACTTGAATTATCCGGAAGATCTGTCATTATACCGGTTACTTTATAAAGGTTGGTATCTGTTCCTAATTTTATCATTTTATCAATTGGATCCGTATTCCCAAACATTTTTTTCGCTGTACTTTCAGATATTACGGCCTGGTAAGGCGCATTAAGAACAGTTGATTTATTGCCTTTTATTAGTGGTACCGTAAAAATTTCGAAAAAAGATGAGTCCACAAGTACAAATATTTCTTCGGTAAAGTTTTTATCTTCATATTTGATTACGGATACACCATAACTATCGTATCTGGAAAAATTTTCAACTTCGGGAAAATCTTTCATCATAGTTGGCCCAAGAGGCGAACAAGTCGAAGAAACATGTGCTTCCGTACCGCCTATTTTACCATGTAAATTAACACGATAAATTCTTTCCTTATATTCATGGTTTTGATCAAAACTTAATTCATTTATAACAAAAAGCGATATTAATAAACTACAAACAATTCCTATTGATAAGCCAATAATATTGATAAATACATATCCTTTCTGTCTGTTTAAGGCCCTTATACTGTGTTTTATAATGTTTTTACTCATATAGTTTGATTTTATATCTTAGTAAATGGTTAGTTAAATTAATATATGAATTTAAGGTAAGACGAGACTGGTAAAGGAAAGTTACATGAATATCAAACAATTTTAAAAAATAACTTAAACCTAAGTGCAATAATTTAAAAAGCATCCGTCAGCTATAGTATGAAAGGAGAAAAAGAAAATACCCGCTCGTCCGGCAGGCGAGGAGGATTGAAAACATTTATAAGTTCCGAGTACAGGAATTTGGTTTCATTTGTAAAGAGGTATTTAAATGAAAGATACTATAATGTTAGTGCAGAGGATGTAGTTCAGGACGTAGCTGTAAACCTGTTTTCGAAATTAGACTTTGATGAACACCTGGAGAATGTTGCAGGATATGTTTACCGTTCTATTAAAAATAAAATAACAGATTTTCAACGCAAGAAAAAGAAGGAAATTCCATTTGAGAATTTTTCGAATGAAGAAGGAGAGGAGGTATTTTCCGGAAATATACCGGCGTTAGATGAATCAATGCATTTGGAGATTGATGACAAAAGATTTTATGACAATTTAAATTATGCCTTGAGCAAATTAAGTCCGAATCAGCAAATGGTATTTGTAGCAACTGAAATGGAAGGATATACATTTGAAGAATTATCGGACGAACTAAATATACCCATCGGGACACTCCTCTCATGGAAACATAGGGGAGTTAAAAAACTAAAAAAAATAATCAAGCTTGATGATTTATATATGGAAAATGAAAATTAATAAAAATCAAATATCATGGAAAGAGTATACAAACATAGAACGCACCCGGTATTAAAAGGACTGAAAATAGTAGGTTTTGTAATACTAGGAGCAATGGCAGCAGCAGGATTTGCTTTCTTATTTGGCTATTTTGTAATGTTGCTTTGGAACTGGTTAATGCCGGCATTATTTGGATTAACAACCATAACTTTCTGGCAGGCAGCTGGAATTGTTTTATTGGCAAGGTTGGTATTCGGAGGTTTTAAACACGGACCGGGTCATCATAGCAAAAAGCATTCACCACGAAAAGAGTTTTTTCACCACTGGAAAGACAGCTACAAACGTGAACGCAGTTGCAAAGACTGGAGACATTTTGATGACTTTTGGTGGGACGAAGGCGAAAAGGCATATAACGAATATATGGAACGCCGAAAAGAACAAGAACAGAAATAAAAAGCTTCAAGCTACTAGCTTGTAGCTAAAGGCTAGTAGCTTGAAACTAAATTTTAGCTCCTATAACTAATATATCATCAATTTGGCGGTGGTTTCCTTTCCAGGATTGAAATTCCCGTTCAAGAATATCAGCCTGTACTTTTGCAGGATCTATACTAATTTCGGCTAATAATTTTTTAAAGGCTTTGGTAGAAAATTTAGATTTTGATTTTTCTCCGAACTGATCCGGATAACCATCGGAGAAAATGTAAAAAGAATCCCCTTCTTGAATATCAATGGTATGATTCGTAAACGGTTTATCATCCTTTACATAATTTCCAATAGGCATTCTATCTGCTTTAGTTATATGAAGCTTTCCATCCCTTACCAGATAGAATGAGTTATATGCCCCTGCGTAATTAATTTCCATATTTTTTTTATCAACTACAACGAGGGCAACATCCATTCCGTCATCAGTAGCCTGCCCGGATTGAGCCAGCGTTGACTTAACCAACTCACGTAACTCGTTTAAAATAGTGCTGGCTTTTTCACAACTATGTTTGTTTACAATTTCATTTAAGAACGAAATCCCTAACATACTCATGAATGCACCTGGAACTCCGTGCCCGGTACAATCAGCAGCAACCAAAACCAACTTGTTTTCTTTTTCTGTCATCCAGTAAAAATCCCCACTTACGATATCGCGAGGTTTAAAATAGATGAAATGTTCTGAAAAATAATTATCCATTATATCCTGCTTTGGAAGTACTGCATTTTGAATCCGGCTTGCATATTGAATACTATCTGTAATCGCTTGTTTTTGTTCCTCGATCTTTTTTTGTGCCTTAACTCTTGCAGTAATATCAGAGCCATAAATTTGACATACGTTTAAATGAGATAATCCGCGAAGAATAAATCTCATTATACTTTGCCCAATTTCCGATGTTATAGTTAATAAGCTGTCTTTGTCTATAAATTCTTTAAAATTTATATTCGAAATCTCCGGTATTAGTTCTACAATTTCTTTACCAACAATGGTTTCTGAACGAAAAGCTTCATTTGAAGCCGGATTCGATTGTAGTATAATTCCATGTGCGTCAAACCTGAAAACAGGTTCAGGATTTAACTTTGCGAAGAGTGCCATTGATTCTGCTTCTTTTTGGGCTTCGATACGACTGGTGATATCTGATCCATACATTTGGCATACATTGATTTCATCAATTCCTTTTAAAATAAACCTATAGAAGCTATTATCAATTTGTATATCAAGGGTTTCAATTTTATTGTTTTTTATAAAGCCACTAAAATCGATTTCAGCTGTTTCTTTAATTAAATCATAAATTTCTAATCCAATCAAAGTTTCTTTGTTAAAGATATCATTTGCGGCTTTATTTGATTGAAGAATTAATCCATTATCTGCAAAGCGCATTACAGGTTCCGGATTCAGCTCTGCAAATAAAGCCATAGAATGTAACTTTTCTGCCGCTTTTTTACGTTCTGTGATATCTTCTTTAACGGCTATATAATTTTGAATTTTTCCTTTTCTGTCTTTTATTGGACTTATAGTAGCTTCCTCCCAGTAAGTTGAGCCATCTTTTTTGCGATTATGGAATTCGCCTTTCCATACCTTACCGGTAGAAATGGTTTCCCACATATGTTTGTAAGTCTCTTTTGAAAGGTAACTGGTTTTTAAAATTCTCGGATTTTTCCCAAGTACATCGTCTCTTTTATAGCCTGATTTTAGTTCAAATGCACCATTAACGAACTCAATATTACCTTTTAGGTCTGTTATCATTACTGAGTTTGATGTTTGAGAAACAGCTGTTGAAAGTTTTTCGTTTTCAAATTGAGTATCTATAATTTCACTAATATCTGCACCATATACCTGCATTACATTTAATTCAGGTATACCACGTAATTCAAAACGGAAATTTTTACCATTAACGTTTTCAACTAAAGAAAGAATATCTCCGTCTTTAATGCATTTCTCTACTTTGCTTTGATCTATCCCTTTGATCATCTCAAATGCTCTTCCACTTCTTGAAATTATCTCAGAGAAAGTTTCTTCGGCGGCATAATTGGCCTGAAGAATATTTCCATGTTTATCAAACCGAAAAACAGGAGCAGGGTTATACTTGGCAAATAATGCCATGGATTTAGCTTCTTCAGGAGAATATTTAGAGTCTTGAACCATTTTAATTACAATTTTTAATGATGTTAACCAGGTAATTAATCGTAAATGCTGAGTTTACAATTCCTTCCATCAAGGTTAAGTCATGTTGGGTAACTTCTGTATGCTTGTTAAATGTTATAACAGATATATCTTCTTCGTGATAATTGACGAAATTTTCAACTTTAAAATTAAGAAAATCAAGCACATGAGGATCGAAACGATTATTTTGGTAAAATACCTCAGAATTGTCATAATTTCTTAAGGCATCAGTGACAATACCTAAACTTCTTCTCGATTTCCAAATGGGAGCTTCGGAATCCTTAGGGATTACTATCTCATTAGATTTGCTGGTTTGCCCTGATTCTGATTTATATACAAAACCTTTAAGGTTACCTTCTTTTTCTTTAGTAGTTATAAAAACTCCCTTATAACCCTGATCCAGAACAAATTGAGCTAAACGGTCATAACTGTCACTGGCTTTTAATTGTTCATCGATACTAAGCATCATTTGAGTACTAAAGTTTCTGACTTTAGTTAAACGCTCATCCAGTTTTTTACGAAGTGATATATCATCCAGCCAAACTAAAACGTTGTCACTGAATTCATCTGCTTTCATATTTATAGAGTACCATTTTTTAATTCTCGGTGAATACCATTCTTGCGAAACATGTTGCTTGGTACTGCAGCTATCATTTAACACACGCTTAATGTCAGATACTTGTTGGTTTTCAAATAGATCTTGAAAGTTGATAATCTTATATTTAGAAAATAGATCTTTTGTTTTTCCTTCAAATGCAACTACCTCACCACTAGTATTTATTACAAATGCAGGATCCTTTTTTTCCATCGGAAGCCTAACCAATAAATTTAAGTTTCTGTTTCCAAATTTAACTGATGCTTTTGAAATCGATTGAACTATAATAGGAACTATAAACGGAACAAGAGATGAAAATATACCTATTCCCTGGAAAAAGTTAATTACAACTCCAATTAAAAATGCCATAAAATAGTTTAATGGGCTGATTAATTCTTTAAAAAGAAATTTAAAGTAGATTAACATTGTTTTGATAGCGTGTTCCATGTTTAAAGTTTTTGTTTTATGCTTAGTCGAATATGAACTTAAAACCTTACATAGTTTTTATTGTTCAAATTTTATTTAAGAAATAAGGAAAAATATTAAACAAAGAAGAATCTTTAATCCCGAAATTGAAGTGTAAATGTGGTTAGGTTTTTATATGATGAAACATTTACCATACCATTATGCATTTGCATAATTTGTTTTACCACACTTAATCCAATTCCGGAACCATCTTCTTTTGTCGAAAAAAAAGGAACAAAGATCTGATCCATAATGTCTTCAGGAATTCCTTCTCCATTATCAATAATATGTAAAGAAGTTATATCGTTGTTTTTATTCGAAGTAATCTTGATATTTTTATTTTCGGTGTTTTTTAACGAATCAATAGCGTTTTTAATAAGGTTGATAATAACAAGTTCGATTAAATTTTTGTCGGCAACAATATCATGACCTTCAGCGCTGTTTATAATTTTAATGTTCTCTTTTTTGAATAATTCACTCATTGATTCAGTTACATCATCTATAAATTGACTCAGTTTAAAATTTGAAATCTTTGGCTGGGGAATTCTAATAAGCTTCCGGTAATCATCAACAAATTCTTTTAGCCAAATACTTTTATTGTGAATTGACTTAAAAGATTTAAAGATATGGTCTATATTTTTTTGGTTTAGATTTTCAATTTTCTTAGGACAATCATTTTCATTACTAATAATATAACCTGCTTCGGAAAGAGAAATAAGAGGAGTTACGGAATTCATTATTTCATGGGTCATGGTTCGTATAAGCTTATTCCAGGCTAATAGTTCATTCTTTTCCAGAGCTGTTTTAATATTCTGGAAATTTACAATTTTCGCATTTTCTTTTAATAATATCAACGAAGTTATAGAAAAAGAAAGCTGTATCTTATTATTGTTATGAGATAACGCTATTAATTCGCTTTTTACATGATCCCGGTTTGTTATAATTTGATAAAATTCGGAGAAATTTACCTTAAGAATACTTAAAGAATCTAAATGGTTAAGGTTTAAAATATCCTTTGCAGCCTTATTTGAAAGGTAAAGTGAATTATTCTTTATAACAATAATTCCGCTTGGAACGTTGTCTATTAATATTTTCAGGAAATTGAATTGTACTTCCCTTTCAATTTTTGAATTTCTGATAATTGTTTTAATTCTATGAAATGAATTTTCAGATTCCCTAAACCTGGGTTTATAGTCGATAGTTAAAGCTTTTGATGAGAAATCATTTTGCTCAAATAAACGAATTAAATTATCCAGGTCATTCTTGATTTTAAAGCTAAAACGAAAGAATTCAATAATTTGTAGAGCCAGAATTGCAACAAGTATGGAAGTTGTAAAAAACCATTTCAGGTGAACAGAAAGTATTGATATTGCAATTAAATTGATTAAAAGCAAGATAATTCTTAAGACTATAAAACTCCTGTATTTATTTAATCCCATATTTTTCTAACCTTCTGTAAAATGATGAACGTTTTAAGCCTAATTCCTTAGCAGCTTTTGTCATGTTTCCCTGATGTTTTTCAATAGCCATTAAGATCCATTTTTTCTCCATTTCGGCAAGGTTTAAAGTAACATTTTTGCTTTGGTTATATAATTCGCTGGAAATAAAAACCTGCGAAATATCCAGGGTATTTCCATCGCTAAGAATTACGGCACGTTCTATCACATTCATTAATTCCCTTACATTGCCTTTCCATGAATGTTTTTTTAGCTTGCCCAATGTTTTAACATTTAACTTTAACTTAGGTTTACTGTATTGCTTCGCAAACTTTTGAATATAATAGGATGCAAGGGGTTCAATGTCTTCAATTCTGTCTCTCAATGGTGGAATAAACATTTCAAATGTATTTATCCTGAAGTATAGATCCTCTCGGAATTGTCGTATATCAATGAGTTCTTTTAATGATTTGCTTGTCGAACAAACCAGCCTTACATCCAATTCAATTTCTTCGGTAGAACCGAGCCTTGTAATTTTTCTGTTTTGCAATACCGATAATAATTTTGCTTGTTGGTTCAAATTGAGGAGCGAAATCTCATCCAGAAATAATGTTCCTTTGTTAGCAATTTCCAGTTTTCCCGGTTTAGATTCTTTTGCGTCTGTAAATGCCCCTTTTTCAAACCCAAACAGTTCACTCTCAAATAAATTGGTTTGAATGGAAGGTATATCTAACCTATAAAAAATTTCATGTTTTCTTTTTGATTGTGCATGAATTAACCGGGCAATTATCTCTTTTCCTGTTCCACTTTCTCCTGCAATAAGGATATTTGCTTCTGATTTCGCAACTTTTTCAATATCATTTTTAATATTTTTTATTTTATCGGATATGCCAACTAAGTCAAATGTTTTATTGAAATGGTTGCTCTTTAACTGCTGTTGTATTTCATTCAGCTTTTTCTTTTCCGATTTGGTTTTATTCAATTCCAATGCAGAAACTATTGTACAAAGAAATTTTTTATTATCCCATGGTTTTAATATGAAGTCGAATGCTCCATTTTTTACGGCTTTTACGGCTAGTTCAACATCCGAATAAGCAGTTATAGGTATAATGCTTATTTCATTATTTTCTTGCTGAAATTTATGGAGCCATTGAATACCTTCCTTTCCATCTGTATATCCTTTGATATAATTCATATCTAATAGAATTACATTAATGGTATATTTCTTTATGATTTTTTCACTTAGCTCGGGATGGTTTATAGTAAAACAATTATATCCTTCATTTTCAAGGATTACCTCTGTAGTAGTAAGTATATCCGTATCATCATCAATAACCAAAATGTTACCTTTACTCATATTGACAAATTTGTTGCAAAATATAAAATGTCCCATAAACGGGCAAGTATTTGGTTTCTTTCGTACATTTTAATATTTCAGATTATTTGTAACTTGCCGGTAAGTTCTTGTTTGTCAGGTTAATGTTAATTCTGGTATAAAGTGTGCATTAAAATAGGGAACACCTAAAAATTATTATCATGTTTTTTAATTACATAAAAATTGCTTTTAGAAGCAGCCTAAAAAATGGGACCACATCAATCGTAAACTTTCTTGGATTGACAGTTGGAATAGTAAGTAGTTTGCTAATATTCATTTATGTTAGCCATGAACTTAGTTATGATAGATTCCATGATAAAACGGACAGAATATTTAAAGTTTTGTCAATCGATGAAGCATTAGGAGTAAATAATAATGTTGTAGGTATCACTATGCCTGCTTTAGCACCTGGAATGAAGAAGGAGATTCCGGGAGTGGAAAATATTGTAAGGATTAACGGGGCCGGTAAAACATTAGTTGAATATGAAGATAATTCTTTATATACTGAAAGGCTGTTCTTTTCGGAGCCCAGCTTTTTTGAGATCTTCGATTATGAATTAGTTGAAGGTGACCCAAGAACATGTTTGGAAAAACCAACGGCTGCAATTTTAACCGAAACCATGGCTAAAAAGGTATTTGGCGATGAAGACCCTATAGGCAAGATATTTTCAGCTGCCGGCAATGACGATTTGGAGGTGACAGGAATACTTAAAGACCCTAGTAAGCCAAGCCATATTGAGTATGAAATTATTGTTTCAATGAACCCAACACCAAATGACAGTAATTACATCGGTTATTTAAATTCGTTTCAAAGTATTTCGCAAACCCAGTATGTTTTGCTTGAAGATCCGGGTAAAAAGGATGAGATCATAATTGAGATGGATTCCTTGTTAAGAAGATATGATGCACCTGAATTTTGGAAAGCGACGTTAATGCCTTTAAAAGAAGTTCACTTATATTCAAGCAATGTATTATTTGATAATTTTAACAGGGAAAAGGGCGATATTAAATATGTTCGTTCATTATCACTGATTGCAATTATTATTCTTTTAATTGCCAGCTTTAATTACATGAACCTGTCGACTGCAAGGTCGGCAAAAAGGGCAAGAGAAGTAGGAATTCGTAAGACAGCCGGAGCTACAAGGAGAAAGTTAATATTCCAACATTTATCAGAAGCTATTGTACAAGTTTTTATCGCACTGGTTGTATCATTGGCTATAATTGAACTTATAAATAATTACTATCAGGTTATTGGTACATCTGTATTTGTATACTTGATTAATGACCCAATAAGTATATTATATTTAGTTGCTTTGGTGTGCCTATTAGGAGCATTATCGGGTATGTACCCGGCTTTAGTATTAAGTGCTTACAAACCACAAGTTGTCCTTAAAGGAAAATTTGAAACAGGCAAGAAAGGGCTTTGGCTTCGCCGTTTTTTAGTAATAATTCAGTTTATAGCAACTTTTATAATGCTTGTTGGAATATTAGTTGTTGATAGCCAGTTAAGGTATACTTTTAATAAAGATAAAGGTTTTGATGATTCTCAAATAGTAAATATAAGGCTGAATAGCCGTGAAACCAGAGGGAACTTTGATGCTTTAAAAACTGAATTTGAAAAGATTCCAGGTGTCAAGAATATTGCAACTTCAACTTCGATGCCAGGTTTAGGGTTTGGTAGAACAGGAGTACAACCTGAAGGTTCAAGTGAGGAAGAAAATTGGATAGTTAGCATTATGTCAATGGATGAAAACTACATTCCTGTTATGGATATGAAATTATTAGAAGGTGAGAATTTTAGAAAAGATATGAGTACTGAGCCTCTTCCTATTATTATAAATGAATCTTTAGCAAAAGCAGTGGGTTGGGAATCGTCTCTTAATAATAACCTGGCTTTGGGAAACACAGAAACTCAGGTAATTGGAGTGGTTAAGGATTTCCATTTTACATCAATGAGGCATCAAATCGAACCTGTCATGATGACTTATAGGGCAGGTGTAAATGGCATATTATCTATAAAAATCAGCGAAAAAGGAATAAGTAATACACTTGAAGAAATGAAAAAAGTATGGGATGAAATTAATACGGGAATACCCTTTGAGTATCAATTCTATGATGAATCATTTAGGAACCTGTTTGAAAAAGAGGAAGATTTTTCCAAATTGTTTTTTAGATTTACTGTCCTTTCTGCTTTTGTAGCTATCTTGGGCTTATTTGGGCTTGCAGCATTTTCGGCAGAACAAAGGACTAAAGAAATTGGTATTCGCAAAACATTTGGGGCAAGCTCTAAACAAATGATTATGTTGCAGTCATACGAGTATTTAAAGTTGGTATTATTAGCGATAATAATTGCATCGCCTATAGCATATTACCTCATGAAGGGTTGGTTGCAAGCATTTGTTTACAGGATCGATTTAAGTTTTATTCCATTTGTTATTGCTTTGTTAATAGTATTTTCTGTAACTATATTAACGGTAAGTATTCAATCTTTCAAAGCTGCACAAAAGAATCCTGCAGAAACTTTGAAATACGAATAACGAAAGATGTAAGTTTTATATTACCGGCTTATTAATCTTTGGTAAGCCGGTTTTTTATATCTTTAATAAAAAAATGTTATGGCCGGCATATATTTCAAAGAATTGCAAAAGATTAATCTAAACCGCAAGTGGATATTTTTTATTGGGTTATACATTTTAATGTTTTGGGCCTTGGTTGAGCAGTTTTCCGAAGAATTAGATATAAGTGCTATCATATCGATCATATTTAGTTTGATTATACTTGTGGTTTTTAATGTAATTGTAATTATCATGAAATTGGAAACATATATTGATGAAACAAAGATTTCATATCAATATAAACCATTTCATATTAAACCAAGAGAGGTTTTATGGAGTGAAGTTTCCGAATTCTATACAAGAGATTATAAACCCATAAGAGAGTATGGCGGGCATGGAATTCAAAGAAGGATAAGAAGAGGTAGGGCATTTACAATTTCGGGAAATAAAGGTTTGCAATTAATTCTTAAAGATGGGAGAAAAATTCTTTTAGGAACTAATAAACCTAAAGAACTTCAGATGGTAATAGAAAAAATAAAAAAGCAGAACTAACCTATCCTGCTTTTCTTAAATTCTGATTTATATTTAATTAAAATAACTTATCCAATACTTCCTTCACATTTTCAAGGTCTGTATTAATATCAAATATATGAGATGGCTTTAAATACACAATTTCATTTTCTCGTTTCAATTTTTCTTCTCCTCCACCAGTAGCTTAGCGTTATTAAATCATTTTTATTAACCTTTTTATCATTACTTGCTTTCATTAAAGTGGCTAAAGCTACAGCAGGAGCAGGGTGTATGTCGTTTTCTTCAAGTTCTTCAAATAATTTTCCTGCTTTAATTAGTTCATCGTTGTTTGCTGGTTAAAAAGTTGCATTTTATTGTTAAGTATTTTGTAATATTGTGCATTAATAAATTATAGAAAAATATAATAAAGGCTAAAGAATTGTTATGTCAAAAATAGAAGCATTGAAACTGATCGGAAACACACCGATGATGCATTTAAAGACGCTTGACCCTAAACCGGGTGTAGAGATATATGCAAAGCTCGAGTTTATGAATCCTACAGGAAGTTATAAAGACCGGATTATTCAATATATGGTTCAAAAAGGTCTTGATGCAGGTAAGATCAATAAGAATACAACACTTGTTGAGGGAAGTTCAGGTAATACAGGAGCTTCAGTTGCTATGGTTGCTTCGAGCATGGGACTAAAATCAATTGTTTTTGTTCCGGATAAATGCAGTGATGAAAAGGTTGCTATCATTAAATCATACGGTGCAGAAGTGATCGTAAAGCCTGCTTCTGAATCATATGAAGATGCTGCAGCAAATAAAGCCAGTGAAAATGAGAATTTTTACCATATCAACCAATATAACAGTCAGTTAAATCCTGAAGCTCATTATATGACTACAGGTAAAGAGATCTGGGATGATATGAACGGACAGATTGATGTATTTGTTGCTACAGCCTCTACAGGTGGAGCAATATCAGGGATTGGTAAACGATTAAAAGAAAATGATCCGAATATAAAAATTATCCTGGCAGATCCGGAAGGATCTGTTTATAAACCTTATTTTGACGGTAAAGAAGATTACTTGTCGTACAAGAAGCCATTTAAAGTAGAAGGAGCCGGTAAAGGTGTACTTGTTGATGCTATGAACTTTGACATACTGAATGAAGCGATTTCATTTAATGATGAAAAAGCTATAGCTATGGTACTTCGTCTTGCTCGCGAAGAAGGCCTAATGGTAGGTGGTTCAAGTGGAGGTAATGTTTGGGCTGCTTTAGAAATTGCAAAGAAAATGGAAACTCCTGCTAAAATAGTAACTGTTATACCTGACAGCGGTTTTAAATATCTGAGCAAAATATTTAATCCCAAGTGGCTAAATGAAATTGGGCTTGGACATCTTGTGGTAGAATAACTACCCATAAGATAATATGCTAATATTAATTCATATTTTTAAAATGAGCAGCTTGTTTGCCATGTCATTGGTATTTACTTGGATCTAACTAAAAACCAAGAAATCTTTTGCTGCTTAAAAAAGTTGCATTATCTTTCGAAGCATTCTTAAATTACAATAAACTTTAAAAAATATAAGGAATTATCATGTCAAAAATAGAAGCATTGAAACTGATCGGAAACACACCGATGGTACATTTAAAAACACTTGATCCTAAACCGGGTGTAGAGATATATGCAAAACTCGAGTTTATGAATCCTACAGGAAGTATAAAAGACCGAATTATTCAATATATGGTTCAAAAAGGTCTTGATGCAGGTAAAATCAATGCTAATACAACACTTGTTGAGGGAAGTTCAGGTAATACAGCAGCTTCTGTTGCAATGATTGCTTCGAGCATGGGGCTAAAATCAATTCTTTTTGTTCCTGATAAATGCAGTGAAGAGAAGATTGCAATAATTAAATCATATGGTGCAGAAGTGATCGTAAAGTCTACTTCTTCTTCTGACCCTAACGATGAATATGGAGTTGCTGCCGGAATAAAAGCAAGTGAAAGTGAAGATTATTATTATATTGATCAATTTAACAGCATGTTAAATCCTGAAGCTCATTACATGACATTAGGTAAGGAAATAGTAGATGATATGAACGGAAAGATCGATGCATTTGTTGCTGCAGGATCTACAGGGGGAACAATATCAGGTGTTGCCAAGCGCTTGAAAGAAAATGACCCAAATACAAAAATTATCCTGGCAGATCCGGAAGGGTCTATTAATAAGCCATATTTTGAGGGCAAAGAAGATTACATGTCATACAAGAAATCATTTGAAGTAGAAGGAGCAGGTAAAACCAAAATTGTTAAAACAATGGATTTTGACATACTGGATGAAGCAATCTCATTTAATGATGAAAATGCAATTGAAATGGTACTTCGTCTTGCACGCGATGAGGGTTTGATGGTTGGTGGTTCAGCCGGAGGTAATGTTTGGGTTGCCTTAGAAGTTGCAAAGAGAATGGAAGCTCCTGCTAAAATTGTAACTGTTATACCTGACAGTGGATTTAAATATTTGAGCAAAATGTTTAACTCTACATGGCTAAAAGAAAAAGGCTTTGGACACCTTATTGCTAATTAACCTGAAAATTTCAAAGAATTTTTCACCCAGGGGACTGACATTTTATAAAACTTTACTATACAAATATTTATACTCGTTAACTAATTTGGTTTTAGAAAGACTTTATTCCAAAATTGAGTAATGAAAGATTTTATAAGGTCAGGATTAACCTCCAACGAGCCTGATACGACTGTTGGAGTCGTCAGGATATGACACAACCTTTGGTTGTCGTCGTTATTCATTAGGATTCAAGAATAATAAAGGTTAATTTATAAGCACGATCATAAAACTATATAAATGAAAACACCGGGGTGTTAACTCTCGGTGTTTTTTATTGACATTTTGCCAGGGCCGCAATTAATCTTTTGTGCAGATCAATTTCACAAAAGATCTGCTAACATTCGATAATTCTTTAAAATTAATTTGCTTTTTCTCTTAAATAGCGTGGATTAAAGTTGCTTCATCTTCGGAGGTAGCATCAAGTATCCAGCCTTTATCTTCGAATTGTTTACCTGTATTGATCAATTCTTATATATACTTCGTTGGTTTAAAAACTTTTGACATTTTTTTTTGTTTTGATTAAAAAACAAAGGATAAAAATATAAAAATTGTACGGTTTACTAACCTGAATAGTTCATGAATTTCTTGAGTTATTTTACTGATGTAGAAATAACAAAAAGTTTAAAATCGTCAACTTCTTATTATCCTCAATAAGCTAAATTATTTTATCAATGTTTGATTTATTTTGTTTCAAACGTTTAAATACAGTTTAGAAAAAATTATATTTGAAACACTAAGAACGAATATTTATATGTTAAGAAAGGTATTTGATGCAATGCCTCTAAGCATTGTTACAGTGCATATTGTATTTATTAAACAAGAATTCGAAAAAAAAATATATAAACCTTTAATAAAATACGCTAACAAAAGCTTCCAACTAAAATTTCAAACTTCTGATCTTGTTCATCATAAAGATGAAAATATTATCGAGCTAATTCCTGAAATAAAATTTGACTATGAAAGATTACAAAACACTTTTTTATCAAAAAAAAATTATACAACGGTTATAAAGTTATTAAAGCAAATTAAAGGTAATATTTACGAATTAACCTTCTTTAGTCATACTCCGGGAATCTTTAATATATTATTTAATGAAATAACTAAATATGATTTATTAGTTGAAAACAACGATAAGCAAAATCAGCTTTTTGATTATTTAATTGAAAAATCTAATGACGCATTAAGAATAATTGATCTTGATTTTAATAAAGATTTTTTTATCAATGATAATAACTCCTTAATAATAAGGAATTATTTTACAGATTTAAGTGAAATAGATAAGGCAATTATGGAAATATCCTATGAGTATGAGGATACTAAAAAAGTTTATTTGGAGGTACACGGAAAAAGAATCAGATATGCAGATGAAAAAGCATTCATGCATATAGTCAGAGATATAACAGATCGTGCGACTCTGGAGAGAAAAATTTTGAGGAAAGTATTTGAAACGGAAGAAAAAGAACGAAGCCGGTTTGCTAAAGATTTACACGATAGTTTGGGAGCCTTACTATCTGCCGTAAAACTAAAATTAAGTGTACTTGAAAATGAAAATATTAACAGGCAAGAGTCTTTGAAAATTGTAAAGCGTTGTAAAGATTTGATTACAACAGCAGTTCGTACTACAAGAGAAATAGCTAATAATATTAGACCTTATGAGATTGGAGATTTAGGATTAGTTGCAGCTATAAATAATCTTTGCAACCAAATTCAAATTGATGGTAAATTAAATATAAAAGTTTTGACTGATAATCTGAGTGGGACGTTTGATCGTGAAATTGAGATAATTGTTTACAGAATAATTAATGAACTAATTAATAATACAATTAAACATTCCGATGCCAAAAATATTTCTATAAAACTTTTTGATTTGTTTAATAAGTTGTTTTTAGTTTATACTGATGATGGGAAAGGATTTGACATTCAGAAGGTAAATAGTAATAATATGAATGGTATGGGGCTCAAAAATATGATAAACCGTATAAAATCAATTAATGGTAAATGTGAGATTAATAGTTCAGTAGGGTCAGGTGTTGAAGTGGTTATTGAAATAAACCTGATTAATTAAAATATGAAAATTAAAGTTATTATAGCTGATGATCACCCTATTTTTAGAGAGGGGTTTAAATTAGTTATAAAATATTTAGACAATATTGAATGTGTTGGTGAGGCAACAAATGGAAAAGAGTTATTGAAAATATTAAACGAAAAAGACACTGATATTGTTTTTTTAGATTTAAAAATGCCAATTATGGATGGATTTGAGGCTACAGAAGAAATAATCAAATTAAATTCTCACTTGAAAATAATTGTATTAACATATTATGATAATTTAGAGTCTGTCAACAAAATGATAGATCTGGGTGTATATGGGTATATGTTAAAAGATGCTGATTATGAAAAGGTTGGTCAGGCTGTAGAGGCTGTAATGAATAATAAATATTACTTTTCGAATGAAATAATTGTAAAGCTTTCTCAAAAGTCGGTAATAGATCGGGAGGCTCAGAAAAAAAGGGAAGAACTGAAATTTATAACGGAAAAAGAAAAATTGCTCCTTAATTTACTCTGTCAAGGATTATCTGTAAAAGAAATTGCAAAGAAAATGTATGTTAGCGACAGAACGGTAGAAAAATATAAAGAAAGATTGATGCAAAAAACAAATACAAATACAACAGTTAAACTAGTTCTTTTTGCATTAAGAAATAATCTTGCAAATCTATGATCAGATAGTCTTAAAAAGATATCATGTTATTTAAGGAATATTACAATAATTTCACCTAAAGCGTTGATTTTAAGAAAAAAATATACTTTACCCTTCTCTTCTTTTTCCTTTAACATCGTATAATTACGACAAAATTACCGCAAATAATGCTAATTTTTTTTAGAAAAATACCTACTCTATATTTCGTAAAAGTACCTTGTTAGAAATACGCTTGACTATAACTTTACTATGTATTTTGAAGAGTATTGAAAATGATAAATATAATCATCGTTGATGATAATCCGATTTTTAGAAAAGGTATTAATGTTTTTTTGCAATCTGTGGAAGGATTTAAAGTTATTGCGGAAGCTTCAGATGGGAGCGATTTATTGAAACTCTTAGAAACCTTAACTCCTGATTTGGTTATAATCGATATTGAAATGGATGGCATGAACGGCATTGATCTCGCAAAAAAGGTTAACTATTTGTACCAGGATTTACCTTTGATTGGACTTACCTTGTACTGGGAGTATACATTGTTTGATATTATCTCAGCCGGATATAAAGCATGTTTATATAAGCCCGACGCAACTATAAAGATTATAGATGTTATAAACGAAGTACTAAATGGGAAATATTCTTTTCCCAAAAAACTCTTTACTAAAAAGAAACAATTCTAATAAAACACAATACTTTATGAATCAGATTAAAGAAATTAAAGAAAAAAGTAAAAGCTACCTTTCCTTTATGATTGGAGAGGAATTATTTGCTGCCCACGTTGGGCATGTGAATAATATAATAGAAGTCCCACGAATAACAGAGATTCCTGATACTCCCGATTTTATAAAAGGGGCAATTGATTTAAGGGGAACAGTTTTGCCTGTGGTAGATGTTCGATTGAAATTTGGAATGGCACCAATTAAAATTACTCCACTAACTTGTGTTTTGGTATTAGAGATAAACCTTGGAGGTAATATTATATCTGTTGGTGCATTAGTTGATAATGTGCACGAAGTTCTTGAAATAAACAAGGGCCAAATACAATCTTCTCCACACATTCGAGGAATGCAGTCTGCAAATAAATTTATCGAAGGTATGGTCAAAATCAATGAACAATTTTTGATGATTCTTAATGTAAATAAAATATTCGACTCAGAACATTTACATAAGATACAAGATCAGATTATAAGTACGCAGAAAACTTAAAAATAATATTAATCAAAAATAAAAGTTATGAGATTTAAGGATTTAAAAATTGGAACAAAAATGTATAGCGGTTTTATTTTTACCATTATTTTAACAATTGTAGTGGGTGTTATTGCTTATACAGGTATTTCAAAAATCGTATATCAATTAGAAATTTCGAAAATAGTGAACCGGATAATAGTAGACGCAGGCGATGCCCAGGCAGGCTCTCTCCGATATATAATTTACGGTGAAGAGAAATATTACGAGGTGGTCACAGAAGAAGCTAATAATATTTATAATCTGTCCGAAGAGGTAGAAAAACTCCTCCTTTCATCGGAAAACAAAAATATAGCAAATGATATTAAAATGAATATAGATAAATATGAAAAAGATAATATAAGATTTTATGAACTACAAAAGGAACGTGACGAAGTACATAATAATTGGATGAATGCAGCACTGGATGGAACAAAACAAATAGTTCACGTAATTGAAGAAGCTACTAATTTCTCGCGGGCTAACTCAAATGACTATTCTGCCGTTGAAAGAGTTTTTATGGTTCAAGAGGCACGCAATGCATTTAACCGGGTCAGAATAGCAGGTAATCAATATGTTAATAATAGCAATGACGAGTTAGAGGCTAACTTGCGAAAAGAAATAATGACAATTAAACAGATATTCTTAGATGCTGAAAAGATAATGGTTTCTAATAAAACAAAAAAAGCTATGAAGTTGGCTTTAGAAAGCATTGAGAATTATGAAAAACAATTTAATAGATACCAGGAAATATTAGAAAAACAGAATGAAATCCAGGCTAGCCAGAGAAAAAATGCAGCTGAGCTTTTAGCAAAAGCAAGAGGATTGCGAGGAGGTGTTTATGATTATATTGAAAAAACTCGGGCAAGTGCATACACTCTTTTTATTATTATTTTAATAGTTGCTGTATTTTCAGGGTTAATCATTGGGACAATTATAACTCGAATAATAACTAAACCTTTAGTAAAAGGTGTTGAATTTGCTAATATTATTTCCAACGGGGATTTAACAAGAACCTTGGAGATCGACCAACGGGATGAAGTGGGAGATTTGGCTGAAGCAATGAAAAATATGATAGCTAAATTGAAAGATATTGTGACATCTGTTATTTCCGGTTCAGATAATATAGCATCCGCCAGTCAACAGGTAAGTAGTTCAGCTCAGGAAATGAGCCAGGGTGCAAACGAACAAGCTGCATCGGTTGAGGAAATATCTTCCACAATGGAAGAGATAGCAGCAAACATCGAACAAAATTCCGATAATTCATCACAAACAGAGAAAATTGCATTACTTGCTCAAAAAGGAATTGAAGATGTAAGTAGACAGTCACAAGATGCTCTTCATGCAAATAAAAAAATCTCGGAAAAAATCAGTATAATTACCGATATAGCGTTCCAAACAAATATTTTAGCTCTTAATGCTGCAGTTGAGGCAGCTCGTGCCGGTGAACACGGTAAAGGATTTGCCGTAGTAGCTGCTGAAGTTCGAAAATTAGCAGAACGTAGTAAGGTAGCTGCTGAAGAGATTGTTGGTTTGGCAAAAAATAGTTTAGAACTTACGGAGCTTACAGGAGCGAAAATGCAGGAATTATTGCCGGAAGTAACAAAAACCGCACAGTTAGTTCAGGAAATTTCATCTGCGAGTAGAGAGCAAAATAGTGGTGCATTGCAAATTAATAATGCAACTCAGCAATTAAGTAACGTTACACAACAAAACGCAGCTGCCAGTGAAGAATTAGCAACAAGTTCAGAAGAAATGACAAGTCAATCGGAACAATTGCAGGAACTTGTTAGTTTCTTTAAGGTTGGTCAATTTACAATTAAGAAAAATGTTAAGAAGGTTACCACAAAGCCTGTAGAAACGGTAAAAAATATAGAAATTAAGCCTCAGGAAAAAGGGCTACAAAGTTTTTCACTTGAAGAAGAGTCGATAAGTGATTCTGAGTTTGAGAATTTTTAGTAAGAATATTTAATTCTGAGGATAATTAATTCTCAGAATTATTTCCTTTTACGATGGATTTTAAATAATTCTTTGCCATGTCTTTATATTCACAATTGATTACATTTCTCATGGAGAAATCTAAGTATATCAATAATTTAAATAATAAACCGAATCTATGTAAAAATAATGATACTTCCGAAGTATCAAAACTATTTAATTTATTTGAAAATGAATTGAAAAGTACACGTATAAGGCAATTAAAGATAAATGAATTACTTGCTATATTACTAGATATATCTCACATACAAAAGAATAACGTAAACTTTGATAGTAAGACAATAGATTATCAGGTAAGTAAGTATTTAGAAAAATATTTGGATAACATTTTAAACAAAACTGAAGAATTTGGCAAGTATCATCCTTTATTTGGTTTTCAGATTTTTCGTAAAATGTTAAAAAATGCTTGGCTTAAGACAGAAAGTTATGAGCAAATTGAAAAATTAGAAAAATTGATTAATACGGACATTTTCTAATAAAACAAATTTTATACACAAATTCTGCAACTTTAATAGTAAAAAGGAGTCTTTAGAATAGTCTCCTTTTATTTATATGAATTTTTTAAAACTATATGTAATAAAAATCTACAGTTCGTTACTAACAAAATACAGTTCATTACATTTTGGTGGATTAACGTTAAAAGTCGATATATTTTTGAATAGAAATTTAAAATGAAAAATTGTCGATAAATAAATGAAGATTTTAAACAGACAAATATCATCAAAAATAATTTTAAACATTCTGTTAGCAGTTGCTATAATTGGGATGTTTTTTATTTTATTGTCTGTTAACAGAATGAATGTGGTTTTAAGTGCAGATTTAGGCTTTGATAAGGATAGTGTGGTTACTTTAAAAACAACAAAAAGTTCATTTGTACTTCCCGATAATTTGGTATTCTCATCTACATTGCCTGGATTTAATTCTGAAAGAGTTGTAAACGTTAGTTCGGAATATAATACTAAAGCTATGGAAATTACTCACCAATTAATTTCAGATCAATATTTGGACTTTTTTAATTATGAAATAATAGCTGAGAAACCTAGTTTATTTATGGATCATGATGATGGTCTGCTAATATATATTAATGAAAGTGCAGTTAAATTGTTAGGAATTGACTATATTGATGATGTTCCGGGTACTATATTAACGGACGATCGAAATAATAAGCTAATAGTTTGTGGCGTAGTTAGAGATTTTGAAAATTTAAATCTTACTTCAAATACACAACCAAAAATATTCCAGCTATCTTCAGGTCATTTAGCATACGCGTTTTATTCCGCATTAGAAGAACAACCCTGGATAAAAGATATGAAGGTTGACATAAAAAAGCTTGGATTTTTAACTTTTCAAGAGAGAATAAAAAACGAACACATGATTTGGGAAGATGTTGTTTACAGTGCATTTTTATTTATCAACATATTTATATTGCTCATCTGTTTAGGACACATAGGAATAAAATATGCATATAAAAAAGAAGTAGACTTATTTAAGATTTTAGGAGTAGGAATTCATGTTTTAACATTAGTGATATCAAAAACATATATCTATTTACTTGCAATAATAGGATTAGTCGTTGGTCCGATAGCGTTCTTAATTCAGAAATTGTGGTTAGAGGTATATGCTAACAGAGTAAATTTTGGTTTAGTCGATTTATTTATTATTCTATCCATGGCCCTTTTAACTGTGTACTTAGTTTGTTGTCCCAAGCGTAAACTTGTTGATCAGTTAAAAGGGAGGAATATTCAACACAATTCAATATAAATTCACATTTTTAGTTATTTTAGGATTAGTTTTTTTCGAGCGAAACCTTATGGTTTCGCTTTTTTTTCAAAGCTTTTGTCATTTAAGTAGATAAGTTTATATATTATTGGCAATAATGGATTAGAACATTTTTGGTAGTTTTCTGTTTCTTTTAAAATTGAAAATGATATGTCAAAAAAACTATGTAAAATAGATACAAAGAAGAAGTTAAAAGAAGAAAAAGCAAAGTACGAATGTGAGAAATGTGGATTGTATTCGAGAAAGAAAAAGAAATTATGCAGATCAAATAAATTATAAAAAAGCGCATTAACGAATGCGCTTTTAATTTTTTAATTTCTAGGTTTAAAGGACCCCGCCTCTGAAATTATTAATGGGAACTTCTTTTTTATTTCTTTTTGTTGAACAGATGAAAGATCATTATAGCTCATATTATATTTTTTAAAAGAATATTCCTCTCTAAATTCATAAATTACTGATCTGGCCATATCCTGGTATCCGATATATGCACTTAATATTGTGGTTTCATCATAATAAAGGTCAGCAATATATTTTTCAGAACTTAAAACTGCTTCTTTAAACTTCGGTTTTAAATTTTCCGGTGTATTTTTTTTATTTGTCGCATCTATTTCAAAAAATGTAATTCCTTTTTTAACTATGTCCTTCTTATCTAATATTTCTATACCAACCAAAGGTGGAAGTTTTTTAGGCATTCCAATAAATCCACGTTGTAATTTAGAAATCTTTGGATCAGTAACTTTTCCCATATGCGCTACTTTCAATAGTCCTATTTCACGTAGAGTTTGATTCAACTTATTCATATAATCCATTGAAAGATTTTTGTCAGCAAAAATGTTAATGGTAATAATGTCATGATCTAATTGGTTTATTTTAGATTTTTCTTGTAACAAAATTTCTTTTAAATCATCGTAATTTGTAAGCTTTTTATTTACATATATTTTATCATCTGCCATTACCACATTAATGCAGAGCTCGCGTCGCTGAAGTAATTTGTAATTTTCCAATACAGGTAAATCTATATTTATATCATAATCTGCTAAGTAGTAATTTAGTGAATTAGTGTAGTTTGATTTCTCATATAAAGAATACTCTGCATCGTTCCACCATATTTTTAATTGATTGTTAACAACTTCATATTTAAGTTCAATTGTTTTCTTACCCGGTAAACTTAGAATAATATAGTTGCCTTGTAATTGGTATGGATATTCCTTCAACATAATATTTTCATCTAAAACTGAAAACTTAGTATTTTCAAACAGAACTTTCATTCCGTATGTTGTATTGGATGTATTTGTCCACATTCCTTTCATCTTATTCATGTTGCTTTGTAGTTCAAAGAATGAAAGATTAGTTAAAACACTTTTTGGACTGTTTAAGGTCAGATTTGCAAAAAGTATAAATGCAAATAGCGCTGCAGGAATAATTAATAAAGCTTTAAATTTTGCTAAAAATCCTGATTTGGTTTTGTTCATCATGTTAATTCGGTTTTTAATAGATATAAGGTTAAAGTTGTTTACAAGTTGTACTGAAGGAATGGATATAAATTGATTTAGTAATAATTCCTGATAATCCAGTAAATTGTAGCCTCGGTCAACTACATTACTGTCTGCAAGGTATTCATGGTTTGTTTTTATAGTTTTTTGTAAGAACCATACAAATGGATTGAACCACTGTAAAATTGCAATAGCATGTGCAATTAAAAGATCAACCGAGTGATATTGTTTGATATGCGCCTTTTCATGGGCAAGAATCTGTTCTATTTTTTGAGTTGAATAAATATCATTATTTAAAAATACATAGCCCATAAATGAAAAAGGAGGGAGGTTTTTATTCAGCTTAATAATTTTAATGCCATGATAACTTTCAACTTGATTTTTTGTAATGGTTTTAAAAACCCAATGAAATAATATAACTATTCTTGAAAAGAATATTAGAACACCCAGAACGTAAATAGTAAATATTATTTGTACGATTGATAACTTGATTGATTGGTCTGGTGTTTCCGTAATTTTTAATGTGGAACTATTGTCAATTATATAGTTACTCTTTGTAGAACTCAAATTATTAAAATCAACTATTCCAGGTTCATCAAAATCCGAATTAAATTTGTAAGCTTCAATTTGCAAATAATCAGGATCTGTTAAAGCAATTAGTTGTTCATAATAAGTTCTGAATTTTCCAATTTCATTTATAGCATTTTCATATCTCCGGGTATCCTTAACATTTATATTTATGTGCATAAATGGAACCAATAAGGACAAAAGAATAATAGAAATCAGATAGATCCGATTAAATTTAAAATATGTTTCTTTTCGGAAAAAAAGCGCATAAACCAGGAACAGAATCGTAAGGCATAATCCTGATTCAAACAGATATAGTAAGAATTTAACCATTTTTTTTCTTGTCCTTTATCTCATTTAACATTTTCATTACTTCGTCAACTTCATCTATATCCAGATCTTTATTTTCCGAAAAGAAATTAACTACTTGCTTTAAAGAATTGTTATAATAATCTTTTAAAAGCCTGCTCATTTGTCCCTTTTTATAATCTTCTTTGGTTATTAAAGGATAGTATTCATAGGTATTTCCATACTTTTTAAATGATACTATTTCTTTTTTTACTAAAACTCTCACGATTGTAGATACTGAATTATAAGGCGGTTTTGGGTCGGGAAAATATTCCAGGATATCATTTATAAATCCTTTTTCAATTTTCCATAGGATTTTCATGATACGCTCTTCAGCTTTTGTTAGTGTTGTCATAGATTATTTGTTTATATGCATTGGTTCGGCTTCTGAAATTACAGCAGGAACAGCATTTTTAACAGCATCTTTTAAATGTTTAGGTAATTCATCATATGTTTTACCGAAGTGTTTCATGCTAAATTCATCCTTAACTTCATTACCGGCAGCTACTAATTCATTCATAACCTTAATAAACATTCCATAGGATGTTGATCTATCATTTTTTATGGAAATTACTCCTTTCGAGATTTGAATTTCACCAAAAGGCTCAACAAAAGCTGTTCGCTTTTCAGGTAAGTTTTCCTTATTATTAGGATTAGTTAAAAATTCTTTTGTTTTTTCTTTTAACAAACTTAAAGGCATTTGATTTCCTTCAACCATTAATTGGTCGTTCGCATTAACTAAAACAACCCAAACATTACGTTCATTAAATTCAGGTGGTGGTACATCAGAAGGTGGAGATAACCTCCGTATCATTCCTGAATCTATATCCATAGTAGTTGCAACAAGGAAAAAGATCAATAGTAAAAAAGCAATATCAGCTAATGATCCTCCATTGATTTCTGGTAATTCTCGTTTTCTCATAGTATTTTACTAGTATAATGAATGGTTCAATTTAAATATGATACAATTTTACAACTTATTTTTAAATAATACAACTTAAAATTAAGTTAAATTATTTAGTTTTAAGTTATAATTTTTTATTGTCAGGTTTCATGGTCCTTATAGCAAAATTTTAAAATGGAGTAATTCGAATAATTTTTGCATAAATTTGTTTTGATATTAACCTTAATCTGCATAAAATAATGACAAAAAAACGCTTGCCTTTATTAATCTTTGTATTAATGATATTATCTGCTTGTGAAAAGAATGGAACAAATTCAAATTTGGAAGGAACTACAGACAGTTTAATTCAAATAACAATTTTATATACAAATGATGAACATGGTTGGTTTCAGGAAACAAGTAACACTAATGGTGCTGCCGGACTAACCGGGCTTTGGAAAAACAAAGAAGGCTATGATGGTTCTGACAAATTTTTGGTCCTAAGTGGAGGGGATATGTGGACAGGTGCAGCAGCTTCTACATGGTTTCAGGGAGAATCGATGGTTGAAGTGATGAATGCCATGGAATACGATGCGGCAGCAATCGGAAATCACGAATTCGATTTTACCGTGAGTGTATTAAATCAAAGATTGGAAGAAATGGATTTTCCTTTACTTTCGGCTAATATTATCGAAAAAGAATCGGGAGAAATACCTGAATTTGCTCAACCTTATATTATAGAAAATGTGGATGGTATACAAGTAGGGATTATTGGATTATCTTCAACAAGCACTCCTTACACAACTTTTCCAGCATATGTTGAAGATTATGAGTTTACTTCATATACAGAAGCTTTAAATGAATATGCACCAAAAGCTGTTGCAGATGGAGCCAAAGTATTGATACTTATTAGTCATCTGTGCGTAAGTGAATTAAAGGATATTGCCGATGTGGCTAAATCCAATGGAATTTATATTATGGGTGCAGGACATTGTCACGAAGTTACAGCACAGAATTACAATGATGTTATTATAATTGGTGCTGGAGATTATATGGAAGGATATGTAAAACTGGATTTTTATTACAATTTTACAAAAGATGTACTTCAGGATTTAAATTATGAGACAGTATATAATGATGATAACAATATAGATGACGATGTAAAAACAATTGTTGACTACTGGATTGAACAAACAGACGCAGTTTTATCCGAAGTTCTCGGATATGCGTCAGAAGATATCAGTAGATTCTCTGTTGAGATGTATAACTTAGTATGCGATTCCTGGTTTTATACTTTCCCCGATGCTGATATTACAATTACAAATACCGGCGGAATACGACAGGATATTTTTGCCGGAGATGTTAAACTGGAAACAATAGTAGGTCTGCTGCCTTTTGAAAATACGATTGTTGAACTGGAACTGACAGGTTTGGAAGTTAAGAATTGTATTGATGGATTAATATATGGTGGCATGACAACTGCAGGAGGATATTTCCTGTCAGATGGCAGTCCCATAGATGATCGGGCTGTTTATACCGTTTTAACTACTGATTATCTGTACTCGCAATCTTCCCTAAGCTTTGCACAATACGATCATACACCATACTATACTTCGGTACACTACAGACAACCTTTAGTGGATTGGTTAAAGTCGTTAAATACGAGCAGTTCTGATCCTTTAAATAATTATTTGGATTCGCAATCCAGATGGTAAAAAAGAAATCATTGCGAATGAACTTTTAAAGCGAATGAAGCCTGCCAGCAGGCAGGCTTCATTCGCAATGACCCCAAAGAGTTTATTACTTATTTTATATCAACTTCAATCCATTTGGATCGATCAGGATCAGCCGGGATTTTTGGTTCTTTCACCGGGTTTTCTTCCAGCTCTTTCAATAACTCCTCAACTGCTTTTTCAATACATGGATCAATTCCTTTTGCTGTTAAATGAGGCTCGTCAACAACTTCAATATCCGGATAAACACCTATTCCTTCAATAATCCATTCGTCATCTTCAAAAATACCAAACCTTGGAACTGCAATGTATCCACCATCAACAAGCCCTGCATTTCCACTTATACCAACTAATCCTCCCCAGGTTCTGGTTCCGATTAATTTTCCCAATCCTTTTTGTCTGAAGAAATATGGGAAAGCATCACCACCGGACGAAGAATAACCATTAATAAGCATAGCTTTTGGTCCATTATGAGCTATATTATGATATTTCATAGGCTGTAAACCATTTCTATGCCAGTAACTTTGTGTTGTACGATTAAGCATATCTACCATATTTACAGGAATAAATCCACCACCATTATATCTGTCATCAATAATTAAGGCTTCCTTATGATGTTGTTCGTACATTCCTCTATGCAGTTCATAATTTCCTTCAAATGCAGTATTTGGTACATGTATATAACCAATTCTACCACCTGATAATTTTTCAACCATCTTTCTTCTTTCATTTACCCAGTTTAAGTAGAATAAGTTAAGTTCGCTGCTGATTGTTTTTACTGTATAGGTTTTTGCACCTGTCGCTGAAGGTGTAGAGTTTACAGTTACCTCAATATGCTTGTTAGCTGTATTCTCCAGGAATTTATAAGGATTATCGGCCAACGTAACATTATGTCCGTTTAAATTAATGAGATAATCTCCTTCCTTTATATCTATTCCTTGTTCTGTTAAAGGAGAACGGCGCTCATCATTCCAGTTTTCACCTTTATAGATCTTTGATATGATATAACGGTTTGCACTTTCATCAGCTTTAAATTCCGCACCCAATAATCCACCATTTATTCTATCAACTCTTTCAAAGTCTCCATAATTATCATAAGCATGTCCGGTATTTGATTCTGCAATTATTTCACCGAAAATATAATCTAAATCAGCTCTATGACTAACATATGGTAGTAGTTGAGCATACTTGGCTTTTAGTCCGGTCCAATCAACATTATGAAGATTGGAAACATAAAAATAGTCTCTGAATATTCTCCATCCATCCGTATAAATTTGTTCCCATTCTTTTTTAGGATCTATTTTCATTTCAAGATTACTCAAATCTAATTTTCCATCACCTGCTTTTTGGTTAGGCGATATGCCAACAATACCATATTCACCATTCGCTTTGTAAATCATCTTTTTACCATCAGCAGAAACAGTTGCACCCATTACATGGGCGATAATTAGCTCATCTTTTTCTTTTTTAATATCATACTTACGCAATCCATCTTCTCCTCCGTATAACACTCCACCTTCAACAGCCTCAAGAAAAAAGTAATTACCATCCATAACAGGCAGGTCCATTACCCGATTCTCAATTCCGGCAAAATCAATAGTTATGTTTAGCTCTTCAGTTTTATCCTCTTCCTTACCGTTCTTCTTCTTATCTTTTGAAGGAGCTTCTTCCGATTTTACATTAACCTCATCATTTTTGAATTTGAATAACTTTGGACTGTCCTTTCTAAGAGCCAGGGCATATATTCTTGTCGCTTTATTATAAAGATATGTAAACTCATAACTTGAAAAATTCAAGTTAAAATCTCTGTTAGATAAAAAGAAAATGTAATTTCCATCTTTAGAAAATGCAGGACTAAACTCATTGAAAGTGTCGCCTGTTAATTTATGATTTTGTCCTGAAGCGATGTTATAAACCCAAATAGCAGTATTGCTATTTTCACTATCATTAGTATAAACAATCCATTTTGAATCAGGAGAAAACTTATAATCTCTGATTTCGTTAGCATTTGCGCTTGCTACATTTTTTATAGTGCCAGTGTTTACATCTAATAGTTTAAGTTTTAACGTGCGATCTGAAAATAATAAATACTTGTTATCCGGAGACCAAATAGGTTCATAGATCCATGCTTTTGAGTTAGAAGTGATCTTTCTTGCTTTGGCACCTTTCTTATTTTCCAATAGATAAATCTCATATTCACCGGTTTGATCTGATACATAAGAAATATATTTTCCATTCGGCGACCAGTTAGGATACATTTCGCGTATACCTTGAGTTTTAGTAAGATTTATTGTAAATCCATTTTCAGCCGGAACAGAGAAAATATCTCCACGTGCATCAAATAAAGCACGTTTTCCTCCAGGTGATATGGATGCGCTTTCGATAAATTTCTTTACATTTTTATAATATGGAATAATGTTAGGATTATCGAAACTAAGGTTCACAGTTACTTTTTCTGTATTTCCGGTCTCAAGATCCAATGTATAAATATATCCGCCATTTTCGTATGCTATCATTCCATTTTCGCCGGATGGCCACATAACATCAAATTCGGAATGAGTTGTGATTTGTTTTATATCTTTAGAGTCAATGTCGTAGCTATAAATATTCAAAGTTAGATCTCTGTCTGAGGCGAAATAAATTTTGTTTCCATACCACACAGGTATTTGATCTGTTCCAACAAAATCAGTAATCTTTTCCGACATGTTATTTTCCAGATCATAGATCCAAATATCAGAAGCACGACCTCCTTTGTAGCGTTTCCATGTACGGAATTCCCTACTAATAGGGGCAAATGCAAGTTTCTTGGCATCCGGCGATAATACTCCAAATCCTCCGTCAGTAATTTGAAAAGGTTTTTCCAAACCTCCTTCAATACCAACTAAATAATACTTTCCATTTCTTTCTCCAAAAGGAGTTCTATTCATTCTAACCAGAATGTTCTTGCTGTCCGGAGTCCAGTCTAATACAACATTATCCCAACCACCGCGGGGAGGCATTTCGCCAACATCATTGTAATAAGTCAATTGTTTTGGAGTTCCACCTTTTGATGACATTACATAAACTTGTCTGCTTCCTGAATATTCGGCAGAAAAAGCAATCCACTGTCCATCTGGCGAAATTTTGGGAAATAATTCCAATCCTTTGTGAGATGTCAGTCTAACCGCATCACCACCATTCGCGTTTACTGTCCAGATATCACCTGCATAAACAAATGCAATTAAATCATTATTGATATCGGGAAAACGCATTAATCGAGAATCATTTTCAGCTCTAATTATTGTAATAGAGCACAAAATCATAGCTGTAAATAAAATTAGGGATTTTAATTTTTGCATATTAATTAATTTATTTGTTAAGTTTAATTCTTCTCTTTATAGATAACTATTAAATAAGAAAGTTTAAAAAAAGTAGTACATTCGAATCATCAATTTGTTTAAAATAAGAACTGTGATGGACGAAAAAACAATAAACGAAATTAAGGAAAAAATTATTATAGAGATTGAAAAAACCGAAAATTCGATTATTGAATATAAAGAAATTACCAAACCAATAGCCCCTGAAAATGCAATTGGAAGAATTTCCAGGATGGATGCTATAAATAATAAAAGTGTAGCGGAAGCTGCTCTTAGAAAAGCAGAGGAAAAGCTCTCTAAATTAAAATATATGTTAAAGCAGGTAGGAGAAGATGATTTTGGAATTTGTGCGAAATGTAAAAAACAAATTCCAATTGGAAGAATTTTGTTGATGCCGCAAAGTAGATACTGTGTAAATTGTGCATCGTAATAATTTTCTAAAATGAACCGAATCGACCGATTAACGGCAATATTAATTCATTTGCAATCAAAAAAAGTTGTTACGGCAAGTGAAATAGCTGATCGTTTTAATATTAGTAAAAGAACGGTTTACCGGGATATAAGAGCATTGGAAGAAGCCGGAATACCAATTGGTTCGGAGGCGGGTTTAGGTTATTTTATAGTTGACAGTTATCACTTACCACCTGTGGGATTTTCAAAGGAAGAGGCAAGCGCACTATTAATTGCCAATAAACTTACGGAAAAATTGACCGACCGGAATCTTCAGGAAAATCTGAACTCTGCGCTGTTCAAGATTAGATCAATCCTTAATGTTTCCGAAAAAGAATTCGTAGAAAAGATTGATCAACATATTGAAGTTTTTAGTTCTTCACCGATCTTAAAGGAAAGCTTGCCTGAAAAAGTTATGGACACTATACTTAAAGGAGTTGATAAAAAGTTAACTCTAAAACTAACTTATAAATCATTTTCAAAGAATGAAGATACCTGCAGGGAAGTGGAACCTATCGGAATTTGCCATTACAGTTTTAATTGGCATTTAATAGCATATTGTAAGTTAAGAAATGATTACAGGGATTTTAGAATTGACAGGATAAAAAATATCCAACTTACTCAGGAAAAATTCACTCAAGAGAACAAACCTTCTATCCGTGATTATTTTAAAAATATAACTTCCAATAATGAAGTGTTTTTAGTAAAATTATTATTTAATAAAAGTATTCTGTCAGAAATCAATCAGGCTAAATTCTATTTTGGTTTTATCGAGGAGAGAGATTTGGGAGAACAAATTGAAATGAGTTTTTTATGTAATTCGGAAGATTACATTGGAAAATGGGTAATTACCTTGTTGGATAAAGTTGAAATTCTTGAACCGGAATCACTTAAGTCTTATGTCATCAATTTAGTAGAAACACTTCAAAAAAAATATAAACCTGGCCGGACATATTCTTAAATAGTATGGAACTTACAATATTTATGAATAACGCAGGCAACCCAAGAAGATTAATGTCATGGTGTGACCGAAGCGTCATCACTTAACAAGAAATAATGCATAATAAAATTGACAAATTACTTATTATGTCTTCGTTACAAGATTAATCACTCCTTTCAGTGGTGAAAAGTTCATAAACTTTATCAATTCATCAGGCTAGTTGACATACTGTTGTCACAATTCAGATCCATCTTTGTTATATATTAAAAACTGATAAAAAGATGGAAATAAAACAAGTGAATCAAACTAAAGTATTTGGTGAAGAAATCAAAACCACTTTAAAAAAGGTGGGCGAACACGTAAAAGTGTTACCTGAATCTATAGCGACAGAAATGCATCAAAGAGGATTCAAGATTGAAGGGCCTCAAGTATGGATTTACAATGGAACAGATGGAAATCCTGAAACGGAATTTGATCTTTTGGTAGGTTTTCCGGTTTCGGAAAAAGCAATGGATCACAAAATTACGGCACTTGATGGTTTTAAATGTGCTACTATAATGCACAAAGGGGATTGGGCCAGGTTTCCCGAATCATATGGAAAAATTATAGGTGAATTAACGCAAAAAGGAGTGCAAATGACCGGTGAGTGCCGGGAGGTTTATCATCAGATTGATTTCGAGAATGTTGACAATAACTTGACTGAAATACAAGTTGGTATTAAATAATAATGTCTTAAATAAAGAGAATAAAGTTTCTAATTAAACCAAAATGATTATGAAA
This sequence comes from Bacteroidales bacterium, assembly GCA_028282785.1. Taxonomy (GTDB): domain Bacteria; phylum Bacteroidota; class Bacteroidia; order Bacteroidales; family UBA12077; genus UBA12077. The sequence continues at coordinate 218,208 of JANQHE010000061.1, forward strand.
ACAAAAAGATTATTAATTACAACAATTTTAGGTGTAGCCGCTGGATTTGCATGTTATGGAATGGCATCAAGCGGACAAAACGAAGTTCCAACTATACTGGCGGTAAACATTATTTTAGGTAGAACACTTATTGGTTTTGGCATTGGAATAAGTCGCTTTTCGCTAAAACATTGGTCAATACATGGAATAATAATGGGCTTGGTTTTTAGTCTGCCTGCCGGATTTGGCGCTATGCTGGGGCCTGAAATCCCGGAGTTCAGTAAAACGATGTTATTTACTTCTACAGTTGTAATGGGTATCATTTATGGATTCTTGATTGAGTTAATCACTACAGTGATTTTTAAAGCCAAAATGGTTGAGTAGACACTCACATTCAAAATAATTGTTATGAATAAAGAAATATTAACAGATAAGAAACTAGTTAGTTTTTGTGGATTATATTGTGGCTCTTGCGGCAAGTACCTTAAAGGTAAATGTGCCGGATGTACGGAAAATGAGAAAGCTGCCTGGTGTAAGATTCGTAAATGTTGCCTGGCAAAAGGAATAAATAGTTGTGCCGAATGCGATGAATATTCTGATGTTAAGGAATGTAAGGTGTTCGATAATTTTGTTGCTAAAATGTTTGAGTTTGTTTTCAAATCGGAAAGAAAAGCAGGAATTAGAATGATAAAAGATTCAGGGTATGAAAAATTTGCAAAATACATGGCAGAAAACAAACTGGTCTCAATGAAAAGATCAAAAAACTAGCATAAGTCGCAATATTCGTAAGAATATGACATCCATTGATTTAATGGATGTTTTTTTGTAAATTTGATTATAGTTAAACTAATAACAGCTTATTATGAAAATTCGAAACTTAATAACAATTATTCTGGTGTTGGCTATTGTTTCTTGTCAAACAGATGAAAAACCGGAAATGTCATCACTTGTTAAACAGGAAAAATACAAAGATGGAATTTTTCTTCATATAAGCAGTGGTTATGAAAATCCACAAAAGATATCAATGGCTTTAAGCCTTGCGGTTAAAATGACTGAAACAAAAGACGTAGCTGTTTTTTTCGATATTAATGGAGTTAAAGTACTGGCTAAAGATGCGGAAGATATCCAAATGGAGCATTTTTTTACAGTTCAAAATGCGTTAGATACGTTAATCAAGAAAAATGTATTGATAATGGCCTGTCCAATGTGTTTAGCACAGGCAGAAATTAATGCTGATAATTTAAAAGAAGGAATAACCATAGCTGAAAAAGAAAAATTCTTCAGTTTTACCAAAGGACGCATCTTAACACTCAGTTATTAAAAAAGAAATTTCATTTTATTGGATAAACCATAACTTAAAGTTAAAGTCTAATTTCGGACACTTTATTTATTAGGTTTTAAAAAATATAATGAAATGATTACAAACTACCTGAAGACTGCATTTAGAAATCTAAAAAAACATACGGTATATTCATTTATAAATATTATTGGCCTGGCCATAGGTATGGCGTGCAGTATTCTTATTTTATTATGGGTACAGGATGAGTTAAAATTTGATGGATGGCATTCAAAAAACGATCGGGTTGAACGCGTTCTTGTTCGTATTATGAATAATGGAGTACCCTATGAAGTAGCTGTTACACCGGCTGCTCTTGCTCCAAATATGCAAAAAGATTTTCCTGAAATAGAATATGTATGCCGTTTTAAAAACTGGGGTACCTGGTTATTTAAATACCGGGATGGTGAATATATCGGGGCAAATAGTGGTGCTATTGACTCAACAGCTTTTAATATATTCGATTTTAAATTTATTTCAGGAAATCCTGAAAATGCTTTAACCGATGCGCATAGTGTTGTATTAACAGAAGAGGTAGCAAAGAGAATTTTTGGTAAAGAAAATGCTTTGGGAAAGATTCTTGAAGTCAGGGGCCGTGGAGCTTTTAAAGTAACCGGTGTTATTGAAGATGTGACTCATTCACATTTTGACTTTGAATTTTTATTCCCGTTCCAGGTAATTAAAGACGATGGAGAAAATATTGATGAAATGGGGCAGGGGGCTTATAATTTTACTACCTATTACTTGCTTAAAAAACCAGGGTTATCGGAAAAAGTTAATGAAAAGTTAAAGACATATCTGGATAAATTTGATGAGGAAAATACCACGGAATTATTTAATCAGAGTATTAAAGATATTTACCTTCGTTCAACTTTTGCTTATGATTTTACCTTTAGAGGTGATTTAAATAATGTAATAACATTTTCGGCCATTGCATTCCTGGTATTGCTAATTGCTTGTATAAATTTTATGAATTTGACAACGGCACGGTCCAGTAACAGAGCCAAAGAAATTGGATTGCGAAAAGTTGTAGGTGCAAAGCGAAAGACTGTTGTAAGCCAGTTTTTTACAGAGTCATTATTTATGTCCTTACTATCTTTTATTATTGCCATGATTGTTGTTTTATTATTAATACCTAAATTCAATAACATATCAGGAAAAGAACTAACTTCCGGCTTACTGTTAGAGCCATACGTTTTATCCATGTTAATTGGAATAGCTATAATTACAGGATTATTGGCTGGTAGCTACCCTGCGCTATATTTATCAGCATTTAACCCGATTAAGGTGTTAAAAGGTAAGTTAAGTACCGGAGCAAAAAGTTCTATGTTAAGAAAATCATTAGTAATTGTTCAGTTTACTTTATCAGTAGCCCTGATTATCTCAACAATTCTAATTTCAGAGCAAATAAAGTTCATAAAAAATAAGGACCTTGGATATAATAAACGGGAGCTTGTTTTTGTGGGAATGAATAGAAATATTAACCAAAATTACGAAATTATTAAACAGGAATTATTAAATAACCCTGGTATTAAAGCTGTCTCTACAAGCCGTGTATTGCCTGTTTATGCATGCCCTTCATTTTCATTAGAAGAATGGGAAGGTAAAGAAGATGACAGGTCCATGACTTTACATTTTATAGGTATAGGTTATGATTTCTTTAAAACGATGGAAATTGATATTCTTCAGGGAAGAGCATTTAGTGAAGAATTTGCATCTGATACAATAAATTCGATAATAATTAATGAAGAAGCAGTAAGGCAGCTTCAAATGGATGAACCAGTTGGAAAAACCTTAAATGTATTCGGCCAGCAAAGCTATATAGTTGGTGTGATGAGGGATTTCAATTTTAACAATGTAAAAAATAAAATTGCTCCTTTAATGTTACATATAGCACCTGAACAGGCACGGTTGTGCTTTATTCGTTTAAACCCTGGTTATTCGCAAGAAACACTGGATTTTATAAAAGATACCTGGAAATCTTTTGAACCAGACTTCGATTTTAATTATCATTTTATGGATGAAAGATTAGATAGCCTTTATAGAGCAGAACAGAGAAGTAATACTTTGATCAATTACTTTACGATTTTTGCAATATTTATATCTTGTTTGGGAATATTTGGATTAGCATCTTTTATGGCTGAACAAAAAACGAAAGAAATAGGTATTAGAAAAGTAATGGGAGCTTCGGTTCCGGTTATCGTAAAAATGTTTTCCACAGAGTTTACCAAACTTGTATTAATTGGTAATATTTTGGCTTGGCCATTGGCATATTACGCCATGAACAAATGGTTAGAGAATTTTGCATATCATACAACCCTAAAATGGTGGATGTTTATCTTGGGAGCTTTATTATCTGTTGTTGTAGTTTTATTTACAATTAGTTACCAGTCCTATAAAGCAGCAATAAAGAATCCGGCAATAAGTTTAAGATACGAATAATTTTGAATTTTAATTCAGAACTTCTATATTTGGTCAATTATTGACAAATGATGATTCAAATTACTAATAATAACCTTTCTAATAATTCTGTAAATAATTCTTTACGGATAGGAAGGCAGTTATAGTAATCAAAAATATAGATTTTGTAAAGCCTTCCATGAACGGAAGGCTTTTTTGTTTTAGTTTTTATGATTTTTAACGGAATAAATAACAATAATAATAATTCTCCTCCTTAGCAGGGAAGGCGATAATCGTATTATATATATCGAAACCCTTCTCTGCATTGCATTGAAGGGTTTTTAGTTGTATGTTAAACCCTTTTAAATAAATTAAAATGAAACAAACAGTAAAAATTGAAAAGACAATTCTTAAAGGAATTGAAAAAGAAAAAGCTCTTTTTGAGTTAAAAGATTATTTTAAACAAGGAATTAAGAAGAACCTAAACCTTTTGGAAGTAAGTGCGCCATTGTTTGTAACTTCCGGTACAGGCATTAATGATGATTTAAACGGAGTTGAAAAACCTGTTAGATTTATAGCTAAATCCTATCCGGATAGAAAACTGGAAATAGTTCAATCTTTAGCCAAATGGAAAAGATTAAAAATAAGCGATCTGCAACTACCCATTGGAGAAGGGATCATAACAGATATGAAAGCCTTGCGCCCTGATGAAATCATAAGCCCGATACACTCAATTTATGTGGACCAGTGGGATTGGGAAAAAAGAATATCTAAACCGGAAAGAAATCTGGGTTATTTGAAATCAACCGTGCAAAGTATTTATAAGTCGATGAAAGAAGCCGAGGAATATATTTCCGGTTTATTTCCTTTTATTAAACCATTCTTGCCCGCAGATATAACTTTCATACATTCCGAGGAACTTCAATACAGGTATCCTAAGTTAACCCCTAAAGAAAGAGAAGATGTGGTAGCCAGGGACCACGGTGCGGTTTTTATAATAGGAATCGGGCACGAACTAACAGATGGTGTTCCACATGATCTAAGGGCGCCGGATTATGATGATTGGTCAACTCAAACCGGCCCTTCGTACAGAGGATTAAATGGAGATATAATTGTATGGAACCCGCTCTTAAAAGGTGCATTTGAAATTTCGTCGATGGGAGTTAGGGTAGATAAAAAATCGTTATTGAAACAGCTTAAAATTACTCGAACGGATTACCGAACTGATTTATCATTTCATAAGAAATTATTAAATGACGAATTACCCTTTACGATTGGTGGCGGAATTGGACAATCAAGACTGGCAATGCTTTTATTAAAACAAAAACACATATACGAAGTACAATCTATGATTTAATCAGACGTTCATGTTGCTCAAACCATACATACTTGTGAAACCTGCTTTTTGCAGGTTTTCTTTTATGATAAAAAGATGGCGCTGAAAAATATGATAAAAAATGATCATGTCCAAAGTCAATACCTTCCAATTTGTTTTATGATTATTTATAAAAATTGTAAATTCACGAAACAAAATGACACATTTGTAGATATGTCGCAAGGTAAACAAGCTTTTGTTATACTTAAATTATTGTTAGAGTTTAGCGATAAGAGTTGTCCTATATTAATTGATCAACCAGGGGATAGTTTGGACAACAGAGCTATTTATAATGAATTGGTCAAGTACTTAAAAGATAAGAAAAAGGAACGACAAATTATTTTGGTAACGCATAACCCGAATGTAGTTGTAAGTACCGAAGCCGAACAAATTATTGTTGCAAATCAAGAAGGGAAAGACTCTCCGAATGAAGCTGCATTGAAATTTCAATATGTTTTTGGTGCTTTAGAATATTCTAAACCAGAAGATAAGGACATGAAATTTGTTATTAAATCAAAAGGTATTCGTGAACATGTTTGTGAAATATTAGAAGATGGCGAAGATGCATTTAAACAAAGAGAAAGAAAATATGCAATAAAGTAACTTTACCCCTTCACCTCAGATAAAGATTAGATTATGGAAGAAAATAAATCACAAATAATCATATATCAAACCGAAAGCGGAGAAACAAAAATTGATGTGCGTTTTCAGGATGAAACAGTTTGGCTTACTCAAAAGTTTATGGCTGAATTGTTTCAGACAACGTCACAAAACATTACTATTCACCTTAAAAACATATTCGAAGAAGTTGAATTAGAGGAAGATGCAACTTGTAAGGATTTTTTACAAGTTCAAAAAGAAGGTAACAGGGAAGTTAAACGTAAACAAAAATTTTACAACCTTGATGCTATTATTTCTGTTGGTTACCGAATAAAATCGCATGTGGCAACAAAGTTTCGTCAATGGGCTACCCAACATATTAAAGAATACATTGTAAAAGGTTTTGTGCTGGATGATGAAAGATTAAAAAATCCTGATTTGCCTTTCGATTATTTCGAAGAACTTGAAAGACGAATCCAGGATATTCGCACATCTGAAAACGATTCTACCAAAAAATTACAAATATTTATGCGACAAGTGTTGATTACGACCCAACGCTTGATATTAGTATTGATTTCTTTAAAACAGTACAAAATAAACTACACTGGGCAATTACAGGTCATACAGCTGCGGAAATAATTAGCCAAAGAGCCGATAGTTCAAAAGATAATATGGGCTTAACTAACTGGAGAGGTGATAAAATAAGAAAGGCTGATGTTTCCATAGCTAAAAATTATTTGAATGAAGAAGAATTAACCTCATTGAATAATTTAGTTGAACAATACTTGATTTTTGCACAAGGGCAAGCAATGAGACGAATCCCAATGTACATGAAAGATTGGATTGAAAAATTAAATGGATTCTTAACCTTGAATGACAGGGAAATTTTAAGTAACGCAGGTTCAATATCACACGCATTGGCAAAAGATAATGCCGAGAAGGAATATGAAAAATATAAGGACACTCAACAAAAAAAGATTACTGAAAGTGATTTTGAAAAAGTGATAAAAAAAATAGAAGGAAAGAAGAAAAATAAAAATGAATTGAACATTTAAGCGAAGTCTCCCACTCACAAACAGCATATTGCAAATCGCGCAAGCTGATGCTAAAACCAAAATTTGCAAAAGAGTTGCTTTATGCCATCGCACAGGTGGAATTATGATTTATATCAATTTAGTCAGGATAAAACTGACTATCTCTCTATGAAGAATAAATATATATCAACTCAATCTAATAAAATCCTTTCCTATTTTAACCAATTGGGACAGGATTGTTTTGACTATTCCGAAGCAGTTCAGGCACTTCCAAAATCTAGCGACAGTGCACTGAAAGAGCTGCTTAGTGACATGGTTAAGCGAGGACTTTTGATGAGATTAAAAAAAGGACTTTATCATATAATTCCCTATGAAAAAGAACCTGATAATTTTATGCCCGATTGGCATTTATTGGCTCAACCTCTCACTAAAGGAACCGAACATTATATTGGCTACTATTCTGCATTACATATTCACAACCTGATTACTCAGCCATCATTAAAAGAACAGATTGTTGTTGCCAAACAAATGCGACCATCAACGTTGAAAATAAAAGACGTTAATTTTCAGTTCATCTATCATAATGAAAAACATTTCTTCGGGTTCAAAAAAATATGGATTGATAGTTTTAATAAGGTTTTATGTTCTGACCTGGAAAAAACATTCATTGATTGCCTTTTTAAACCTGATTATGCAGGTGGAATTGTTGAAATAGCAAGGGCAATTTACGCATCAAGAGATAAGATAAAATTTAAACGGTTATTGGAATATGCGGAGAAGTTCCAATCACAGGCAGTTATTAAAAGGTTAGGTTATACTCTTGAAGTGCTGGGAATTAAAACTGACATTATTGAGCAATTACAGAAACAGAAAACTTCATCTTATGTGTTGCTTGACACGGAGTTACCAAAAACGGGTAAAATGATAAGTCGTTGGAGTATCCAACAAAATTTAGAAACAGAAACGATTAAATCTGCAATTTACACATGATAAAACCGGGTGAAATACAAAATAAGGCACGTGAAACAGGTGTACGCGACCAACAGATAGAAAAAGACTATGTAATATCGTGGATTTTACAAGGATTGACAAAACAGAAACAGCTAAGTGAAGAAATTGTTTTCAAAGGAGCTAATAAACGCATTAAGGTTGATATATCAAGAACAGAAAAGTTGGAATTTGAACCTGTTGTTCGTGATGTGTTTTGTAATTATAGCGACCTTGAAGAACATCAACTACTTTGTTATTCGCTTGAAGAAGTATTGGTTGAAAAACTTCGTTCGATTATGCAACGGATGCAGGTAAGAGACTTTTATGATATTTGGTACTTATTAGAGGTTCATGGGATGGAAATCGACTTTTTACTAAATGAATTTAAAGCGAAATGTGAGAACAAAAACGTTAATCCTTCGGAATTTGAGGCAAAACTTAAACAAAGATTACCTCAATACAAAGGGCGTTGGCAAAAGTCAATGAAAGACCAAATAAAAGATCTGCCTGGTTTTGAGCAGGTAGAAAGAGAGCTAATGAGGTATTTAAGAAAATTGGAAATATGAGTAATATCTTAGATTTCATAGCAAAAGAAACTAATAGTTTATCATTTCATAAGAAATTATTAAACGATGAATTATCATTTACTGTTGGTGGTGGAATTGGACAATCAAGGCTGGCAATGCTTTTATTAAAACAAAAACACATATCCGAAGTACAATCTATGATTTAATCGGACGTTCATGTTATTCAAATCATACATGCCCGTGAAACCACCTGCTTTTTGCAGGTTTTCTTTTGTAATAAAAGGACGGTGCTGAAAAAAATATGATAAAAAATGATCATGTTCAAAGTCAATACCTTCCAATTTGTTTTATGATTATTTATAAAAATTGTAAATTCACGAAACAAAATGTGTTAAAAGAAATGTATCATCAATGTTGTTATATTCTCATATTAGCTAAGCAACATCAATGAATTTATACAATAGTTACAGGGCATTTAACTAAAGGAGACAATTCTATGACTAATGATCAATTTTTTAAAATTAAGTATATATACAATAAAATGACATTCATTATTATTGTATTAACGCTCATTTTTAACTCTAATATACTACTTGGACAAGAAAAAGAATCAATTGTTGATTTTTATGAATACGTAAACAGGGATTGGTTGAAAAATACAACTCTTCCTGAAAATGTAAGCGTAGTTAATAATTGGGGCGCTCTTTGGAACGAAATAATTGATAAGTCGGTTGAAATACTCTCCAATGAAGTCCATTATGAGCTTGATGAAAATCATCAATATATACTGGTTCAGCTTCAAAATTTTTATAAAAGTACCGCTGAATATAGTACAAGTGAAAGAAAAAGAGTCTATCTCATTCAAAAGCATTATCCAATGCTATTTGGAGTTATTTTTTCAAAGATCACAATACCTAATGAAAAGGAAGAAAAGATTAAGGAATTAATAAAATATTTAACTTACGCTTACAGGGAGAAAATTAAAAATAGTAACCATATTGAAGAAAAAAATATTGATTTCTTTTTATCAAAATTAGACGATATACAATTTGTAATCGGTGCTCCGGAAATATCATATCTACCTAAAATGCCAAAACTTTTGGTTAATTCCTTAGAAAGGAATATTCATTTATCAGAAGAATACCAGGCTAAAATAAAATCAGAAAAACCATATTGGGAATCACCTCCGTTTGAAACAGATTGTAGGTATAATTATAATGATAATATCGTAAAAATATATGCAGGAACTTTATATGCATCTAATTTTTCTGATGAAAATAAAACTGCTGAATTATTTGCAACAATTGGAAGAACTATTGCACATGAGATGACACATGCTTTTGATAGATCCGGAAAAAGATTTAATAAAAAGGATTGGAAAAGTATTAATAACTCCTTAATAAATCAATTTAGCCAATATATGATTCAAGATATATATTTTGTGGATGGTAAATCAACTCTACAAGAGAATTTTGCAGACCTGGCTGGGGTAGAGGTTTCTTTGTTGGCTTTGAAACTTTTTTTGAAAGATAAATCATCTCAATATTCAGAAAAGGATAAGTATGATGCTATTAGAGGTTACTTTTTAGCATATACTGAATTTTGGAAAGAAAAAGCCACTCCGGAATTTGAAATATCTACCTTAAAAAGATTTCATACACCGCAAAAATATAGAGCTATCGGTCCAATATACAATCAAGATGAATTTTATGAAGCTTTCGAAATTGACAAAGAATCTAAATATTATATATCTGATAATATGAGAATTAGTATTTGGTAATATTAAAATTTTCGTGTTATCACAAAAACGCCCTATAACAAATTGTAATCGAAATGCTAACAAACCTATTTTCCGCAAGGGCAGCAAGTTCAATTAGCCCCGCAAATTTAATTTCTTCACAGAAATCAAGTTTGTTTTTAAGGTGTGCAAAAATTAAATTCGCTACATACAAAATGGATAAGAAAGTGTAAGTAATTTCGCACTACACATACAAGTGGCTGTTATAACACATTAGGTAAACCGATAAATGAGTACTGGAACCCAAAAGATAAAAATATGATAAACTACATAGACGGCTTCGTTCTTCCAATTCCTCGAATTTATTTGGAAGAATACAAAAAAGTGGCCGAAAAAGTAGCCGAAATCTGGAAAGAGTATGGTGCAATTGCTTACTTCGAATTCGTTGGCGATGATTTGTCTTTAGAAGGCACAAAATCTTTTATAGAAACCGTAGATGCAAAAGAAGACGAGGAAATTGTATTTGGTTGGGTTGTTTTTCCTTCAAAAGAGATACGTGATTTAGCCAACAAAAAAGTTCCTTCAGACCCAAGAATGACGGAATTAGTCGCACCCTTAACAGATACAAATAAGTTAATATTTGATGCCAGCAGAATGGTTTATGGAGGGTTTCAACCACTTGTACAATCGAATGAATAGGTGTAAATATAAGACAAAAACGTGTACAGGTAATAGCAGAAGATGTGGTGAATATTAAAGTTTGTAGCCCCTGCCTTTACTGCGTTTCGGCAGGCAGGCGCTCAAACTTCATAAAGGTTTGACAGGAAATTGCCCGTCAGTCGGATACTATTCTTATAATCACAGGTGTACCCAATGCAAGAAAAATAGTGCAAGTTGAAAAACTGTATATTTGTAATATCGAAAATGATACAGAATGACAGATAAAAGTTCAAAAGATAAAAAATTACAAATAAGAAATAGCACGGCTGAATTTTTGGTGTTTACTAATCAAAACAAGACTTCTACAATTGAAGTCCGATATGAGGATGAATCAATTTGGTTAAGTCAAAAATTAATGGCAGAATTATTTAATGTAGAAGTTAATACTATTAATTATCACCTTAAAGAAATATATAAAAGTTCTGAAATTCAAGAAGATGGAACTATTCGAAAATTTCGAATAGTTCAGCAGGAAGGGAAAAGACAAGTCAATCGTGATATAGATTTTTATAATTTAGATGCTATTATATCTGTAGGATACCGTGTAAATTCGATTAGAGCTACTCAATTTAGGCAGTGGGCAACACAGGTTTTAAGAGAATATGCAATCAAAGGATATGTTCTTGATAAGAAACGAATGGAGAACGGAGCTTTCTTAGATGAAGACTATTTTGAGCATTTACTTGAAGAAATCAGAGAAATTCGATTAAGTGAACGCCGTTTCTATCAAAAAATCACAGACATTTATACGACAAGTATTGACTATAACAATGATGCTCCTACAACAAAAGAATTTTTTGCAAAGGTTCAAAATAAGTTACATTATGCAATTCATAGCAATACGGCAGCTGAACTAATTGTTAAAAGAGCAGACAGCAAAAAGGAACACATGGGATTGACCTCATGGAAAAACAGTCCGAAAGGTAAGATTTTGAAAAGTGATGTTTCAATTGCCAAAAATTATTTGAGCCAAGATGAATTGGAATCATTAGGTCGAATTGTTAATGCCTATTTAGATTTAGCAGAAGAAAGAGCCAGACGAAAAATTCCAATGACAATGGAAGATTGGGCAAAAAGGCTTGATTTGTTTTTGCAATTTGACGACAGAAAAATACTTCAAAATGCCGGGACAATAGGTGCAGAAATTGCCAAAATACACGCAGAAAGTGAATTTGAAAAATATCGAATTATCCAGGACCAGCTTTACCAATCTGACTTTGATAACCTGATAAACAAATTGGATGAACCTCATAATGAATAGGCACTAGGCACAACACACGTTAAACAAAATTGCGCAGATTGTTTTAAATTCGGCCATAGCAATAATTAACAAAACATGTAACGGCTGGATAGGTAATCATTCCAAAACGTGCAACTTTGCTTAACGCTAACCATTGAAAACAAAATATAAAAGAAAAGTATAAAATTTGAACTTATTGGCGGTGAAGTTACCAGCGTGTTTAAATCTGCGGTAGCAAAATTCCCAAATGCTATAAACCTGGAGCTACCTGGCCATTTCCTTTACTTCCGGCATTTTATCCAAAGATGATTTTATCATTAATAACCGTTGGTTTATATTAATTAAGCGAATATCTATTTTTATAGGTTTTAAGATTTCCAGTTCTTCGTCTTTTAAATGAGAAAGTTCCCTCAGTACCTGTATTTTAGTTACAACAAAGGAAATAGCTTGTAAAATATTCTCGTAAATAAATTTACCTTTAACCAGTCTTTCCTGCCCGTCTTCTAACTTTAAAAGTTTTCTTTCGCGATTTTTAACTTGTCCCTGTTTCTGAAGTTTTTCATATAGATTGGATTTATTTGTATCATCTTCTTTATAAAATATAGCTTCGGAAACATTTGTACTTAAAAGTTTTATTAATGATTTAATATTTGGATCATTTGGATTTAGTGATTTATACGCCTTAAAATCTATTACATTTAAGATTTCAAGATTACCTAAAACCTCCAAATATAGTAATCTTAAGAAAGTAGTTGTATCTTTTTTGATTTGCTTATACTTGTCAATCTTATCAATAAGTTTATCAATAAGATTTAATGAGTTTTCAGCTATTTCCAGACCAGTACTTATTGGATTAGTCATAACATTATCTTTTTGTGAGGTATTTTTTACTATAAATAAATATGCCTAAAATAAACATGGGCCATCCTATTCTAAAATGTTTACCCATGTAATTCCCTTGTATATCCTCTAATATACTTGTAAATTCAAAAAATGTAACAATTATTGCAATTCCGGTAAACATCAGTGCAGGTTTAAATATTTCCGGTGATCTTACCTTGTTTGTATTTATTACTCCAAAAAAGATAAAAAGTAAGTACCCTAAAATAACAGATGTAAGTTGGGTTACAGGAGAAGATTTACCGGCATAATCAGCTAAAGGAAGCAATTTGATTGAAAAGCCATGATATACAAATCCATCATTCAGGTTGAATGTAAATATGAATATTTGTGAAAATAATAAACCTAAAATTAAAAGCGTAAAAGATAGTTTTTTCATTATATCCGAATTTAACTTCGAAAATAATAAAAATAATTAGTGTTGGTTTGAATTATTATACAAACTTTTCTCGTTTCTGTAAATTAATTAATGCCCAAAGTAGAGAAATTACCGACCCGACAATTAACATTAAACGGTTCTGGCTTAAAATATTTTTCCAAACGGTTAAGCTAATATCACTTGGAACGTCAAAAGGGTTTAAGAATATGTTCCATTTACTGCTTCTTAAAGGTTCGTGCATAATCCAAAATACCAGTCCTATGATAATCATTATTACTGCTGCACCGCTGGCATTTTTAACAAGGGTTGCAAATAAAAAAGACAAACAAGATAAAAATATTAAGGGATACATTACTTCATAAACCATTTTTAAAACCGGGATCCGAAGTACTGCAAATACTGTAAACCATGACATGGCAAATAAAATTATAACAGCCATTGCCATACTAATTACGAAACGGATCAAATAGACTTTATAACGGTAATTTGGCACACCAAATACAATTTCTAACATCCTGGCATCTTTATCATTCTGTACATTAAAAATTACAGGATAAAATATTATTAATAAGCCGGGGAAAAGAATCACACCGTAAATATCATGTTCGGCAATTGATGCATTTTGAAATAGCATGATACCTATAATGATTAAAAAGAATGCAATTGCTGCAATCAGGAAGTAAATGAACTTATTTGCAAATACAATCCTTAAATTGTATATCAAAATATCATATGCGAGTTTTATTCGGTTCGATCTCATTACTTAACCATTTTTTCTTTAGTTAATAAATACAAATAGGCATCTTCCAGGTTAGCCTTTACAGGCTTTGCTTCCGGAGCTGGAATTTTATCAGACAGGCAGCGGCAACGGATCATTTCACCATCTTTCATATGATGAATTATCGTAAATTCATCTTTTAATTTTTCGAACTTATCTTCCGTTACATTTAGCATCCATACTTTTTCTTCTGCTAATTTCGCCATTTTTATAGGAGCTCCAAGGTATTTAACTTCTCCTTTTTTCATTACGGCAACCATATTACACGAACTTGCTACATCTTCAATAATGTGAGTTGAGAAGATCACGATACGTTCACGGCTGAGTTCTACTAATAAATTCCTAAAACGGATCCGCTCGCGTGGGTCCAATCCGGCAGTTGGTTCATCTACGACAAGGATTTTTGGTAAATGAAGAAGAATCTGTGCAATCCCGATTCTCTGTTTCATTCCACCCGAGAAAGAGCCAATTTTTTCATCTTTATTATCATACATATGAACAGCATTCAAAACATACTCAACACGTTTTATCCTTTCTTCCTGGTTATAAAGTTTCTTTAAAATTCCCATATAATTAAGGAAGTCCCACGCAGTCATGTTTTCATACATTCCAAATTCCTGTGGAAGGTATCCGATCAAGCCTTGCAATTCTTCGCGTTTCTCTCGTACATCGATATCGTTAATGGTAATTTGCCCATAACTTTGTTCAAGAATACCGCAAATGATCCTCATAAGCGTAGATTTCCCTGCACCATTTGGCCCCAGCAAGCCAAACATTCCGTTTTTAATATCAACAGATACTCCTTTAAGTGCTTTAAATGGTACTTTCTTTTTGCCTATTACAGGAATAACCAAAACAAATTTATAGAACCCCTTTCTTAATCCTTTAAATTTACCTTTTAAGCGGTTTACGTCAACCTTTTTCCTGTACAGGTTGTCAGATGTAACTTTTATAAGCACTAGGAAATACCATAAGGCACCCATTGGGATTACTAAGCCTAATAACTCATACTTTTTAAAGAAAAGGAAAAGAGCAAGAGCAGGAAAGGCCCAAAAAAATAACCGGGATACGAAAAGTATCAACAAGCTTAAAAGTTTGAATTTCTTTTCTGATTTTAGATTTCGTGCATATTTTTCAACTGGCACAAAGAAATAAGCAGTTAAAATGTAAAGGAAAATTGGAAGTATAAAATACCAGAGTCCACTTTCAAGATGGAAATAGATGAAATACACAATAAATCCTATCAATGGAATTTGCCAGATAAGTTGGCTAAAGTCTTTGATAGTTGTGAATTCATGCTCAATTCCTAACCTTTTTCGGATATTAACTCCGGATTTCCATTCACGCACGAAACGGCTATCCCAGTCGTATATCTTTACAAGATTTCTAACCTTTATATGTAATGAGTCATCTTCACCAATAAGTTTTTCCGAGGCTTTTCTTAAACTATTTTGTATAAAATAAATGGTAGCAGGAACGATTATGATCAACCCGATAAAATCGATAATTTGCCATACTCTTCGGTCAACTTCGGTAAATATAAAGTAGCTAACCGTTACCCAAATTGCAATTTGTATGATTTTGATATATAACTTCTGGCTTTGCATCCATTTTAGGGATGATTGTAAGCCGGAATTCAGAGTTGGAATAAAAACCAATGTAAGCAATGTACTTACAGTTAAGCCTCCGATAATAGTTATTGCAAATGGAACTCCAATTAAAGTAACATATTCGGCTTTGCCAAGCGCTAATGGAATTAGTGCAATAATCGTAGTTATAGCTGTGATAAGAATCGGGCGCACACGCGCTAAGCCTGCCATCATTAACGCACGAGATTCGGAATAGCCCCTTCGGCGAAGTACCCTGGAATAATCAATGAGGATAATTCCATTATTGACGACAATACCAAGCAGTATCAATAACCCGGTTAACACATTTGTATTTAACAAGGATGTTCCGGTTAGTATCAATAATACCAGTGAACCAATTGCAGCCATCGGAATGGAGAACATCATTACAACAGGAGTGGAGAATGATTCGAAAACAGATGATAAAATCATGTAGATGAGTATAAATGCCATGAGTAACAGAAATGCGAATTCTCCCAGTTCATTTTCATCGTGCACAACCTCCAAAGCAATTCCTGATGAAAGGGTCATTCCTTCAACTAACTCATCAATCTCTAATCGTGCAGCTTCGAGCAAATCTTTTTCATCCTGAACTTCATTAATGAATTGATAAATTACTTCAAGTTGTTTTTCCTGGTTGGTTCTTTTTATAGCAGATAACCCTTCGGTAAAATTAAATTTGCTTATTTCCTGCATTTCAAATTGAGAACCCTGGTTTCCTCTAACATTTAAGGTTTTTAGTTCTTTTACATTTCGTTCTTTTTGAGTATTATAACCCACTGTTTTTATAAGGATATCATATTCTTCGGTTCCTTGTTTGAACGTTACTCCACTTGAGAATTCGTGCTGGAAAGAATTTAATTCGGAAAGTACCGATGCAACCGGGATATCATATAATGCCATGAGCTGCTTATCAAAATTAAGCATTAACTCGGGACGTTTATCAGGAACCCGAATATCGATATTTTCGACAGATGTAAGTTGACCCAGGTAATATTTAACATCATTTGCCTGGTTGAGCATTTTATCAAAATCCTGCCCTTTAATGATTACTTTTTCGCGTTGTGCTCCAATTCCCAGCATTCTTCCAAATTCATCATCATCATAACTATCTCCGCCAAAACGTCCACTGGCCGGAGGATCCCAGCTGAATTCCGCCGGGCTGAGTTCTTCAAGCCTCTCTATGATCTCATTTTTAATTTTGGGGATCGAGAAATTCCGGATTTTTTTATAATCATCAACTAAAAATATGGTAAGCGTAGCTTCTTCTTCATAGATCTGGCTGAGAACATCTTTCTTTTCATCTAAATCTTCCAGTTTCTTTTCAGCTTCTGCAACCAGAATATCGGTATTTTCCAATGTTGTTCCACTTGGCATGGTAACATAAAGGGTAACATCTTTTATTTCTGCCTCTTGGGTCGAAATAATGCTAACTCCCAAACTTATTAAAAGTGCTGCAAAAAATATGATCAAAGCACCAAGAATTGTCCTTCCGGGCTTACGCATACAGGTTTTAAGAAGCACCAGGTAAATTTGAATTAACCTGTTATGAAGCGATATTCTTTCGAACCGGATTGGTTTATCCTGTTTTCTAAATTTTAAGAATGCATGTGTGATCATAGGTATTAACAACAAGGCAACTACCAAAGAAACAAGCAAGGTTGAAATGATAGAAACTCCGATATGCTTTCCAATTAAACCAATAAAGAAATCCGTTGAAAATACAAATGGCAGAAAAACAGTTACGGTTGTTAAAGTTGCTGCAAAAATAGATCGCCATACTTCTTTAGTTCCTTGAATAACCGCCTGATCAGGGTGAACCTTTTTAGCTGCAAGCCGATAAATATTTTCCAAAACAACGACACTATTATCTAACAACATTCCTATGGCCAGGGCCATCCCCAGAAGTGTTAAACTGTTAATGGTTATTCCGGCAGCATAAAAGAAATTAAAAGCTGTATAAACTGATATTGGAATAGCCAGAGCAATGGCAACAACCAGCCTGAAATTCTTTAAAAAGATCCAAAGGATGAAAATAGCAAGTAAGCCTCCGAGAAGTGCCAGTTGAATAATAGAATCAATGTTCTTTTCCATGGTATCAGCGTCATTTCGTTGAATTACAAGCTCAATATCTTTTGTTTCAAATTCCTTATTCAGCTCTTTAATTTGGCCTTTCACCGCATTTGAGAGTGCTATTATATTAGCTTGTGAATCCTTTGTAATTGCTATGGTAACAGCTTCTTTTCCATTAACCCGGCTGTAAGAATCTTGCTCTTTTACTCCATAATGGATTTCAGCAATATCCTTTAATCTAATTTTACCTTGTTTTTTTACCACAACATTATGAATATCCTGAATATCATCAAATTCAGAAATTACATTCACAAAGTGCAATTGGTTGTTGTTTGTTACCTTACCTGCAAAGGTCCTTGATTTACTATTGTTACTTAATGCGGTCCTGACATCAGCAGGGGAAATCCCGTAACTATCACAAATATCCTGGTGTAATAGAACTTCTATCGATTTTTCCCTTCCTCCGAATACTTCTGCATTGGCAATTCCATCAATATTTTTTATTTTATTGATGATTTCCTGGTCAGTAATTTGTCTTACCCGGTCGATACCTCCGCCACCTCTAACCTGGAGGGTCATAAACATGTTGTTTAATTGCTCAAGGTCGAATTTGAAAGTTTGAACCTGGAATTCTTCAGGCAATGTAGTTTTTACTTCATCTATTTTCTCAACCAATTTGAGGTAGGCAAACTTTAGATCGGTGTTTTTTTCGTAAGAAATCTGAATGGACCCCGATTGTTGCCCTGCAGTTGATTCAATCTTTTCAATTCCCTTTAGCGTTCCAATTGCACCTTCCAAGGGTATAATAGCCTGGTTTTCCATGTATTTTGGATCAACTTCCAGAGGCGAAGCAACCTGGACAAATAGCATGGGGAATGTTGCATTTGGGTAAAGTTCAACAGCGAGCTGCTTATAGGATATATAACCAAGCATGGTTAATCCTGTAAACAACATGGCAATGAGTACTTTTCTTTTTATAATGAAATTCATTTTTTAATTTTCTCGCAGAGCCGCAAACCTGCCTGCCGTGAGGCAGGGACGCAAAGCTCTTATTATAAATTATTCACTATTCTTTTAATTCCATCTTTAATGAGTTTTTCATTAAAGTTTATTAATAAACCTAATTTTAATCCTGTAATTCTTAAGTAGGTTAATAATTGCTTGGGGTGAACAGGGGCAATTATTTCAACTGATTTTAGTTCTATTATTACTTTGTTTTCTACAACTAAATCAGCTCTAAAACCTATTTCCATTTTTCTATCCTTCCATATAACAGGAATTGCTTTTTGCCTCTCAACTTTTAAGCCTTGTTCTAATAATTCGTAATACAATATTTCTTCATAAACAGATTCTAATAAACCTGGTCCGAGCTGTACATGAATATTGTAACAGGTATTAATGATTATTTTTGAGAGTTCGTTTTCTGTCATCGTTCTGGTTTTTCTTTGCGCCTTAGCTTTGTGAGATTTTTATTTTTCACGCAAACCTGCCTGCCGACAGGCAGGGACGCCAAGAATATTAATTTTTATTAAATATCTTAATTTTTAAGCTATCAAATACATAATATACGCAAGGAATAACAACTAATGTTAGCAGGGTGGAAGTTACCAATCCTGCAATTACGGCAATTGCCATTGGTGAGCGTAAAGCTGCACTTTCACCGATTCCAAATGTTAGTGGCAAGAGGGCTAAGATTGTTGTTAAACTTGTCATCATAATAGGGCGAATTCTGTTTTCACCGGCATTTATAATGGATTCTTTCAGTGATAATCCTTGTACTTTAAACTGATTTATAGCATCGACCAGAATAATGGAATCGTTTACGGCAATACCGGCAAGCATAATAATACCAATGTATGCCATAATACTTAATGATTTTCCCAGGATAAGGAATGCCCAGATTGCTCCAACTCCTGCCAAAGGAATGGTTAATAAAATAGTAAGTGGGTGAATCATTGATTCAAACTGGGACGCCATTACCATATAAACTAATATAATTGAAAGAATCAAAGCAAAACTCAAGCTTGACATTGCCTCCTGGCGTTTTTGTTCTTCGCCAACTATACTAATTTGGTATTCCTGTGGTATATCAAGAGTGGCTATTTGTTCCCTTACACTTTCAACAGCCTGGTCAAATGGAACCGAGCGGTCAATATCTGCCATTACTTTCCCAATTCTGTTCTGGTTTCTACGGAAAAGTTGCTTTGGCGAAGTAGATTTCTTTATAGTTGCCAACTCATACAATGGAACATTGTTATTACCATTTTTAAGAGTAATCGAATTGAATTCTGACAAACTCAGTTCAGGCAATTTTACGGTAATGTCGTTCATTTCGCCATCCTTTTCATACTTGCCTGCATCTTTTCCCATTAAAAGGTCCTTAAGCTGATTAATTATATCTTCAACACTCATATTGTAAATACCGGCTTTATAGCGGTCAATAACAACATCAATCTCCGGTGCGCCTTCTTCAATATTTGTTTTTATGTTAAGAAGTGCAGGAATTTCCTGAAGTTTAGCTTTTATTTCTGTTGATACCTGATCCAAAACAACCAAGTCTTTTCCTTTTACTTCTACCACTAGTGGAGCGTCATCAGTACCCATTATTGATTGCAAAGCGGTTTCATCTCTTATGATAGAGATTTCTGCGTCAGGAATTGTTCCCATTAATTCTTCAACCGAAGAAATAATATATTGCGACTGCTCCAGATATTCATCTTTTAAGTGAATTTTTATGGTAGCTGTATTTTCATTTTGGAAAACCGATTTTTCATTGGTTGAAGTACTTGAAGGGCCGATCTGGCTATAAACTATATTTAGTTTATCACCAAGCATTTCATTTAACATCGCTTCAATATTAGCAACGGCCCCGGATGTCCTTTCCAGTTCGGTTCCTTCTTTAAGTTTTATTTCGATGCTAAATTCGCCGGCTCCACTTTTTGGAAGGTATTCTGATCCAACATAAGGAAAGATGTAAACCGTTAATGCTAATAAAAGAGTAGCAAAAACAATTACAAGCCCTTTTTTATCAAGGATCTTAGATAACAAATTACCATACCACCCAATACGGACTGACTTGATTTTATTTTCTTTTTTGTGTTTTCTATATGCAAAATTGAAAAGCATTGGAATAACCAGAATTGCAACAAATAGTGATGCCAGCAATGAGAATGCAACAGTCCAGGCCTGGTCTTTAAATAGTGCACCAGAAGCTCCATGCAAATAAACTATTGGCAAGAATACTACAATTGTGGTTAAGGTTGAAGCGACAATAGCACCACCAACTTCCGCAGTTCCGTGAATTGCAGCTTCTCGAACAGACATTCCCTGTTCCATATTCCGGAAGATATTTTCCATTACCACGATTGCATTGTCAACCAGCATACCAGCCCCTAGGGCAAGCCCACCAAGGGTCATTATGTTTAAAGTGAGCCCATTAAAATACATTAAGTTGAAGGTAGCAATAACTGAAATAGGTATTGCGAAACTGATGATCGCTGTTACCTTTAACCTTCTTAAGAAAATGAAAAGTACAAATACAGCTATTAAAATTCCTATTAATGCGGTTTCTTGTACTTCATCAATAGCAGTTTGAATAAATTTTCCCTGGTTTTGAACGATAATAAATTCATATCCGGGCAATGCTTTTTGAATAGATTCAAAAGATTTAATTAAATCTTCAACCGCTTTTACAGTATTGAAACCGGTTTCTTTGTATATCGAAAGCCCAACGCATCGTTCACCATTAATTCGAACAACATTTTGAGGATCCTTATTCGTAAAACTTACGTTAGCAACATCTTTTAAGAAAATAGGGGTTTTTAAAACAGCATCCTGGTTTTGAGTTCCGTTTACCAGCTTATAGCTTAAAACTATATTCTCAATATCTTCAACTCTGCCTACAAGGCTTGAACCTTTAATGATATATTTTTTACCCATTTCAACAATAGTACCTCCGGAAACATTTCTGTTCATGTTCTGGATTTCCTGTACAATCTGCCCTGTAGTTAAACCATAGGCATCTAATTTATATTGCTCGGTTTCAATCAATACTTCTTTTTCTTCGGTACCAGTAAGCGATACATCGGCAATGCCTTCTAACCTGATTAGTTCATTACGAATATAATTTTCACCAACTTTCCTCAACTCGTCCATGTCGGTAATCTCCGGATGTTTCATTCCTATGATCATTACCGGTGTCGCGTTAGGGTCGTGCTGTGTGATGGTGAATTCGTCGATATCCGAATTTTGGCTATATGCCGTTAGTGCTTTTTGAAGGTCCAAAAATGCTTCATCCATATCAGTTCCCCAGTTATACTCTACCGTTACCCGGGCAGAACCAACCATACATACTGAGGAAACCTGTGATACACCTTTTTGGCGAATAGATTGTGCTTCTATATCTTCTATAAACTGCTTTTCTAATTCTTCCGGTGGGCGTTCTCCTGCCTTAATTTCGACAAATATTCTGGGGGCATTCATATCGGGAAACAGGTCAACACTTAACCTTCCGAATGAAATGTATCCCAATAGAATAATTGCAATAACAATCATCGAAACCGTTACAGGGTTATTAACCGAAAATTGTGTAATTTTTTTCATAATTGTAAATTTCTCTCAAAGACACAATCCTGATAGTTATCGGGAGGCAAAGAATATTTAATTTTCACTATTTTTCTCATTTCTTCGTTTATTGCCATCGTGATTAATATTCTTTTGTCTTTGTACTTTAATCTTTTATCTTACTTGATAACTTTAACTTTTGAGCGGTTGCGAAGTGTTTCGAATCCTTTTATAACTAAACGATCGTTTTTCTCCAAGCCAGAGATTATTTGTACTTCATCAGGATTTTCTAACCCGAAAGTTACAATACGTTCCTGAGCTAATCCTTTATCAACCACAAATACGGTACTTCCTCTTTGTTTAGCGAGAATCACATCTTTAGGTATTACGATTGTACTATCAACCGATGCTACTATGATTTCGCCTTTTGCAAACATTCCCGGACGCAATAATAAACCGGAATTAGAAACGTCAATAACCGTTTTAAATGATCTGGTATCTGCATCAATAGCCGGAGATATTTGGGCTACTTTTCCAACCAATGTATCTTCAGGAATGGTGTAATTCGTAATTTTTACTTTTTGCCCAACTTTTACAAAACTTAGGTCCTTTTCCGCCAGGCTAATTTCCATATATAATTTACTATAATCCATTAACTTAAACATTAGTGAATTGGCAACAACTCTTGTACCCGGTGTGTAATATGGCAAATCTACTATTACACCTGAAAAAGGGGCCTTAATATGCATCTTTTCCAAACGGATTAGGGCATCTTTATAACTATAATCGGCATTTATATAATTAATTTCTGCATTTTTAAGTTCACTCAAAGTAACTCCACCTTTTTCGTAAAGAGATTGTTGTTTTTCGAAAGTTTGTTTCGTGATCTCTAGGTTTAGCTTTAATGAAAGAATCTTGATGTTATTTTCATATTCATCATCCTTCAAATAGATAATTTTATCGCCTTCATTAACCTTATCGCCTAAAGCATATTTTTTACCGGTAGTTGGATTGATCATAAGGTTATATTCACCGGCAATTTCGGATTTAAAGTTTATTTCTTTTACCGGATTAACTGTACCGGTAGTTTCAATAAATTTTTCAATTGACTGTAGTTTCAAATCCTGTACTGAAACCGGAACAGATATATCTTTATTTAAATCCTTTTCTTCGTTATTACACGATGCAAACATGATGATTGCGGCTAAGATTATAACTATTTTTCTCATTGTGTATTTAATTTTTATTGTTTTCTTTTTTTGAACGCAGATGCCACGGATCAATATATTGAGCGCGGATAACCGCTGATTTTAACTATTTATCGCTTTAATATTTTTTCTTTTATTTTCAAATACTTTTCTTACAAATTCAGGCTTTTTGCCAAAATTTAGAAGTAAACCAACTTCTTTGTCAGTTGCTCGTAAGTAGTTTAATAATTGCCATTCAAACTCTTCAACAATATATTCTGTAGCTTTTAGTTCAAGAATTATCAAATCATTTACAACCAAATCTGCATAATATTCGCCTACTTCGACTCCCTTGTAATGTACTTTTATCTGTTTTTGAGCTTCTACATCAAAACCTTGATTTTTGAGTTCTAAATACAGTGAATTTTGGTATACTTTTTCAAGAAATCCATATCCTAATTCATTGTAAACATTGTAAAATGTTTTAAGAATTTTATCAGTCAGTTCTTTATGTATTAGGTTCATTACTTTTATATTTTTTTTTGAATGCAAATGCCGCGGATCAATAAATTGAACGCGGATAACCGCTGATTTTTATCGTCCTGATTTTACATTTTGTTTTATATGTTGTGTTCATCTTATTTTCTAATCTGTTTGATTATCGTTCTAATTAATTCGTATCGGATGATCTTATATTGTTTTGTAATTCCTGCGGAACAAATGATCTTCCATTTTCAAAATCCCAGAGCGATTGTATTTTCATGTTAAGCAACTCCAGTTTATAGTTTATGAGAGCATTTGCCAGATTCATTTTTTTCTGAGATAACTGGTTTTGGTACCTTTCCAGGTCGATACTGGTTAGATCTCCATTTTTGTACCTCTCCAGGTTTATATCATATGTTAATTGTGCATTTTTTTCGTTTTGTTCGGCAATTTTAATTTGCGAGTTTAAATTTTGAAGGTTTCTGAACACCTGCCTGATATTGATAACAATATTATCTTCTAAGGTTTTCAGGTCTAGTTCTCTGGATTCAATTGCAAGCTCTGCAGCACGTATTCTGGCTTTTCTTTCACCCCAGTCGAATACCGGAATGGAGAATGTAATTCCGACTTGAGGGCTTCGCGTAGGTTTTTCATAAACATTTGCAAAGTCTTCATTATTACCCATAATTCCAACCGAAAGATCCACATCACCTCTAAATTCATTTGTAGCAGAAGTTTCGATTAAGTCAAACTGAGCATTGTTCAAATCAATTTTTCTTTGTGATATTTCTAATCTTTGAGATAGCCCATTTTCTATAGCCTTTTCTAAATCAACAATAACGGGAGTATATTGTATATCTGTTTCAATTTCTACTTCCTCATATAATGAAATACCTATTAAACGCTTGAATTGGTCTTTTGAATTTTCTAGATCAACCTTTGCATTTTCAAGGTTTGACTGGCTGGTTGCATAGTTCAATTCGCCTTGTAATAATTCCTCCTGTGCTGATAACCCTGCTTCAACTTTACTTTTTATAATTTCAAAACTTATTTTCTGGTTTTCAAATTCTTCTTCAGCAATTTGAACAGCCATTTGTTTTTGGTAAATTGCATAAAAAGCCTGGGTTACTTGCTGTTCAATACTAAGCATTTGGATTGAATAGGAGAGCGTAGCATTTTCAAGAGACAATTGCTGTCTTTCCAAATTCATTTTGGTTTTATTATATGTAAATAAAGGTTGATTATAGCTTAAATATAAATTATTATTAAATCCCTCGTAGGTATTCGTAGTTTTTGTCGGGTTTAACGGATCAGTGAAATTATCAAACGTTTCAGTTGAGGTTGATTTATATTCGAAATCATTTCTTAATGATAAAGTACCATCTGTCCATTTAATAGGTTGTGAAATGACCAATCCGGCATTTGATAGTGTATTTTCTGATGTGTACCACTGTGAATAATATTCGTCGTAAGTTTCACTATTTGAATACCGAATCGGTGTAACATTCAATGAAAAATGAGATTTAAGCATGGCCAATTGGGCATTTAAATACTCCCGGTTTTGTTCCATGGTTAGCCTGGATTGCTTAATATCAGGGCTATTTTCGAGAGCTGTACTCATGGCATCCTTAAGGGTTAATACCATTTGGCCTTTTGTTATCAAACCACTTATTATTAGTGTGCTTGTTATAAATATTTTTATTCTTAACATATTTATTTATTTAATCATTTTATATTTTACTATTTGTTTTAAACACTGACAGGCCTTTCTAACCCAGAATCCAACTCACAGGCTCTGTCAGGTTTTGCATTTAATCGTTTTTAACCCATTTTATAGCATCTGAAAAAATCATTTTACTTACTGATTTATTTGTTTGTTCAACTTTTGCATTTTCCGGTGATATGTAAAAAGTTCCCATGTAGTTCCATCCGGCATCCAGTTCCTCATCCATCAACGTGATTTCTTCAACTCCATCATTATTGTGAATTTTAAAGTTATAGCTAGGTTTACGTTTATCACGGTTCCATTCGATATTTATTTTTGCAATATGACAATAAAGATCATAATACCCGGCTTCATCTAATTCGGGAACCCATTCGGTGGTCCTTTCGTTTTCTCCTGACCTGGTGTACATTGCGGAGCGTATATATTTTCCATAAAATCCGGTTCTTAAGACAGGTTTCCAAACAGGTGGTGGATTCCAGAAATGTAGTCCTGAATATTTATAACGATCTTCTTTGTTTTTATTGATCAATACTTTTAAATAACTTTCATTTGATTCCTGAAAAACTTCAAACTTTGGGTCTTCATTATCAACTATAAATTCATTTTCATTGGCTAAATCAGTAAATAATGGATATTTTTTTATACCATCAAAAACCGGTATTTTTTTAAGTTCGTCAAATCCTGAAAATTCATAGATCAAATTATTGGGAAGGTTCTCGGATATATTAGTGAAGATATTCATTCGAGTGGGTTCTGTGGGAAATAATACTCCATACTCAATAGCCGATTCTGCCGGAAGAAATATTTTCTTAGAATAATCAGGTTGTTCCGGCCCATCATCTGAAAAGCTTCGTACATTGCTTTTATCATCCAAATCGATGGTCATGGTAATGATACCATCAATTTTCTCAGGGTTAGC
The DNA here is from genome assembly GCA_028282785.1 of Bacteroidales bacterium. Taxonomy (GTDB): domain Bacteria; phylum Bacteroidota; class Bacteroidia; order Bacteroidales; family UBA12077; genus UBA12077. Next base: position 244,783 of record JANQHE010000061.1, read on the forward strand.
TATTTTGCACCGAACCTGGTATTTTGTATACTCTCCGTCGAGTACTTTGTAGGTTTCCAAATCTTTAATTAAAAATCCAGGCATTTCTGTTTTGGTATACCAGTCTTCTATTTCACTACCAATCGGATCATTGAAAGTTTGTGATATTATGCTTTCTAATTCTTCAAACGGGAATGACTGATGATAGTTTGATGTAATTAACCGGTTAATTATATTGTTGAAATTTTCATCACCATAACGTGCCCTGAAAAGTGAGAATAAATAATCACCCTTTGCCAGGATGATATCATTTATGGTCAGCTGGTCATCGTCATCATCCAGGCTTTCATCTTTTTCAACACCTGTTTTGATAAGATCTTCCAAACCGGATTCCATTAATTCCAGGTTGATTTTTTCTCCTTCACTAATTCCCCTCCAGAACCAACGGTATGATGAAACATTGTTTACATTTCGTTCTCGTAGATAAACTTCGAGTGCCAGATTCAGAATTGGAAATTCTTCCGATTCTATTTGTGTAACTTGGCTGAAATAATGTGGAATTAAGCTGTAAGTGTATTTGTCAACAACATTTTCGAACTGGTACCATTCGGTTGGTGGTGCCATTAAGTTTCCTCTTACAAACCGTTTAAATATTCGGCACTGAAGCTCTTCCGGAGAAACTTCTTCGTTGTTTTCTTTCATTCGTTCTTCGAAACGGTTCTTACGTTTTACGAAGTCTGTTTCTTCCATGATTACACCTTTTTCCGGGTATAATATTATTTCCGGTTGCACAGCATCGCTTGTTACTGACCAGATGTGCTTATCTAAAGCAAAATGAATAGGAATTTCAACAAGTGAAAATCGGTTAAATCCATATTTTAGGTTAAGCAATGTTTCGTATTCATCTCTCAGTTCACGTATGATAGCTGGCATTGTATCCTTAAATTCAGTGAAATGCTCCAAATAAAAATCATTGCCTTTGGTTGAATAGATACTGTATTCAACAGAATCAACCGTGATAGAATATTTATCGTATTCTGCAATAGTTAAACTAATTTTTGGCAGGGCATAATCATTTATAAAAGTAAAAGTCCCATTTTCGTGGTTTGTTGCATTACCCTGAGATACAGCAAGCAAATCAGGAAAGGTTTTAACGGTTAACTCAAATTGAGTAAAATCTTCTTTAAAATAAGCTGGTTTATTGGGTGCATATGTCACTCCGGCCTTTGGATACCACAATGATTCACTGGTTAAGCATACAAAGTCTTCCTGAATATATGCAAAACGTTTTTGAGCTTTAAAAATTTCAAGAGCAAAATTATCTTCATATTTTTCAGGTTGCTGATCTAAAAAGCATATATTTTCATTTATAGTACCGTGGTAATTAATTTCTATTTTGAGATTTTGCTCAGGTTTTAAACCTTGATTGTATTTGATCTTAATTAAATGTTTTTCTCTTTCGAATTGAGTTGGTACAGTGCCAACTTTTATTTCATTGATTTTTAAATCAGGATTTAAACTGAACAATATAGTTTCGATGTTTTTCTCTGAATTATTAAAAACATTCATTAGACATTTAACATTTATTTCATTCCCAAGATGTTCTAATTCAATATTGCAAGCATCAATTTGCACTACAGGTTCGTTTGAATACTTATTATTGATTGCAATAAATTCTTCTTTTTGCTTTAAAACATCCTTCTTTAGGTTTACATAAAAAAATCCAAAATAAACTCCAAGGGCAAGAAACATAAGAGCCAACGATAATGGAAAAATTCCCGAAGATTTAGATTGAGGGAGCCTGTTTAGTTTAAATACGGTAAACAATATTAGCCCAATTCCTATAAAAAAATATATCCCACGATGAACAGTTATTGCAGCCAGATCTCCAAAGCCGGCAATCATAGAATTCATCATTGGAATTTTAAAGGCTATATAATCAAAAAGGTGGTAAAACTTCTCATCTAAATAAAAAATGGTAACCGCTATATAACCAAGCAGTATTATAAATGTAATTGCCTGGTTTTTTAGAAGTGTCATTAACAAAAATGAAAGCCCCAGAATAAAAACTAGTGTCGGAATACTTATTAAAAGAGGGTATAGAAAGAATTCCCCAATTCCTTTAGCAGAGTCAGCACTTAGGAAAGAGAATCCGATTCCCATTATTAAAAGGATCAGGTTTAAAATGATAAATACCGATAATATTCCTAATGTTTTACCTAATATATATTGCCCGTTGGTCATTGACCTTGCATAGATAACCTCAACGGTATCATTTTTCCGGTCTTGTTTTAAGAACTCCGAAGCAAGAAATACAGCCACTATTGCCTGACCTAAATTTAAAATTATGAGGTTGGCATATGGAATGGCTGCCGGCAAAGCTCTGTACAACCATGGAGCACCGCTTTTTTCAACAAAAACTGCAACATTGAAAATACCTAACCCAATAATATAAAGCCCTGCAAAAATCCTAAAGAACCAACTTCGAAGCAAGGTTTTCATTTCGAATTGTGAAACAATTCTTATGGTTTGAATTGAACTCATAGTTAAAAGCTGTTTTTGTTGGTTAAGTATTCCATAAAATAAACATAGGCATGTTCGAGGTTGGGTTCAATTTCAACTTTGTTTTTAACATCCAGTTTATCGCCGACCAATTGAACTTCCCAACCATCTTCTGCCGGTATAGTGGAAATTATGGCATATTTTTCTTTAAGCATTTCGTATTCAAAGCCAGAAGTTGTAACCTGCCAAACGTGGCCTTTTGTTTTATTAATTAACTCTTCCGGCGAACCTTTAAATCCTACTTCACCTTTGTTTAAAAGAGCCAGATCTTTACAAACGCTGGAAATATCTCCAACTATATGTGTTGACAGAATAATGATCACATCTTTTTGACTTAATTCCGACAGTATATTTCTAAAACGAATTCGTTCTTCAGGATCTAATCCTGTTGTTGGTTCATCAACTATTATAATTTGAGGATCGCCTATGAGTGCCTGTGCAATTCCAAGCCTTCTTTTCATACCTCCGGAAAGCTTGTTAGCGCTCCGGTCACGAACATCAAATAAGCCAACTTTATCCAGCCATTCATCAACTTTTTCAGATCGTTCTTTTTTATTGCTAATCCCGGATAATCCGGCAGCATAACTAAGAAATTCCCATGTTTTTAGTTTTGTGAAAAAGCGAAAGTCTTGCGGTAGGTAACCTAACATTCTGCGTATTTCTCCCCTGTTTTTTTGTAGGTCAAAGCCATTTACGCTTACTACTCCATCGGTTGGTTTCATTAAGGTTACTAATATTCTCATCAGACTGGATTTACCTGCTCCATTTGGCCCCAATAAGCCAAACATACCATTCTCTATTTCGAGGTTTACATTGAAAAGGGCACGTTTGCCATTTTTATATATTTTATCAAGATTTTCTATTCGAATTTTCATTTGCCTAAATCTAATTTAGCATACCATGACAATTATTTTTAATATAAAGTATGACGCTTTAAACTATTTTCCGTTACACTAACTTTTGCTTTTACCAAGAAGTAATTCTTGCTTTTTCGGATTTTTCTAAATTTCTTACTTTAAACTTACCCCTGATGCGAAGGCTGGAAGTATCATTTAAGAAACCTTCCAAAATATTTACATTTGGATAAATATTTAAGTTTGATTTATCGGAGCAATCAATATTTAAATAGTTTATCGTGTATTTAATCTTTTTTTCAGGTTCTTCCGCAGGGTTTTTCGTATTATAAATAAACAAATCACTTTCATCATTTAGAATAGTTTTTAAAGAATCTAAAGAAGATTCAGTGTAATACCTTAATGTAGAATTACCGGCGATTTTTATATTTTTAATGGTTGGGTTTGAAATACTAATTACATTCCTATGTTTACCATTTTTCTTTAGTACTAACGTATTTTTGGTTTGTGAAATTAGATGCTTAATACTGTCATTGCTGATAGTGACTTGTGTTATGGTATCCTCCTGCAATTCAACAACCCAACCGGAATGTATTTCCAAATTACTAAAAAAATCATAGTTGTAAGTAAATTTTTCAGCGTCTATTATCGTAGACTTTACTTTAAGTTGGACAATAATCATTATAAAAATTGATATCAACAGAAGGCTAAATAATATGATATTGCTTTTTTTCATTGCTTTAAAATTTCAATTATTTGTTTTGAATGTAATTCTTATACAATTCTTCCAAATCTTTAAACTCAATATCCAGCAAACGAATTGTTTTAAAAATTTGCGGTAGTTCTTCTTTAATAAATTCTTCTTTGCGAAGTTTAAGAGTTGCTTTATAAGCATCTTCTGCAAGAAAATAACCAATGCCTCTTTTATTAAATATAATTCCTTTTTCTTGTAAAAAATTATAGGTTCTCATAACTGTATTTGGGTTTACTTCTGTGTTAATTGCCAATTCTCTAACAGATGGAATTCTATCTCCACCGTTCCATTTCTTCATCAGGATTTCATCCAGGAATAAATCCGTAATTTGAAGGTATATCGCTTTATTATCGTTGAATTCCATTTTAATATTCCTTTTCATTAAGTTTTAAATATGATGTAAACCAGAATATTATGGGTAGTATATAAAATAACCCTAACTTAAAAATGAACTCATTTTGCTTTATATAGGTTTCTATACTTCTTTCAAAGAATTGATTTTTAACATCAGCAGGAAATATAATTTTACCTGTTATTTCAGTACTTATGGAAAAAAAGGTGATTATAATAAATCCTGCAATAGGAGTAAGGATCAAAGGATACTTCTTAAAGGTTGTAGCACCTAAAAAATATGCACTTTGAATAAGAATGAATATGAGTAATACCAGTGTAAAGTTTTCATCCTGAAGGTTTAATCCACTAAATTCCAAACCATAAATCCTAAGTACTATCCAATTAAAAAAGCTTGAGTAAGTTAAATAGCTTACCAACATAAATAATACGTAAGCTATTAATGAGATCAATATGTTAACAAAGAATTTTTCAAAAGTTGACCCTGGTGTGAGAAGGTAAAAATGCGATTTCATTTTATCCCGTAACTCAATGAATGAAAAACTTGATATGAATGCACCTCCAAGAAATAACATCACAAAGAAAATAACAAAGTGAAATGACTCTAATATATGTTTTCTAAATTCTTCTTCTCCAAATTCAAACACCAGAAACATAATTATGGTGAATAAGCTGAACATAGCGCCGAGAATTAAAAGGTCCCGTTTAAGGTTTATATGAGCCTCTCTTCTTAATAAATGTGCAAACCTTTTTATATTGAAAAAACTATTTTTATTCATGTTTTTATTCGTTAAAAGCATTATTTACAATTTTTTTATTCGTATTAATAGCTTTGTATAGCGTTTCGATATCTATTTTTGTAAATTCTTTTCCTGTATTCTTAGTTAATGCAGAGTAACCACCAAATTCTTTTTCCGAATACAATAAACCATCTGTTTCATCCAGGGTTTTTATTTTCTTAAAAGAAAGATTTTGTTGAATTTCATCTAAGGTACGGTTAAAGATTACTTCACCTTTTTCGACAACAATAATGGTATCCAATATATTATCAAGGTCACGAACCTGGTGAGTAGATATTAAAAATAACCTGTCATCATTAAAATAATTAGCAATTATTTTTCTGAATTTACTTTTTGATGGAATGTCAAGCCCATTAGTTGGTTCGTCCATTAATAAAATACTGCAATTTGTAGAAACTGCAAATGCTATAAGGAGTTTCTTCTTTTGGCCAAAAGATAAATTGTTGATTTTACTATCAAAAGGCAATTCAAATTCAACCAATAAATCATCCATGACTATCTTATCAAATTTAGGATAGAATATTGAATATATTTTAATATATTTTTCAATACTAATAGATGGAAATTCGAATTCTTCAGGTATATAAAATATATCCTGTAGAAAGTTTGGGTTCCTTTTTTTAGGGATAAATCCATTTACACTACAATTGCCTGATTTAGGGAATACCAAACCTGCTATAAGCTTTAACATAGTTGTTTTACCAGCGCCATTGTGCCCTAATATTCCATAGACTTTACCTTCTTTTAAGTCAATGTTTAAATTTTGAAAAAGCTTATTTTTTTTTCGGTATCCAAATTCGAGATGTTCAATTTTTATCATTTGCTTACAATATTAGTGTATTACATAACTAACACACTGCAAATGTAAAAATAAATTTCGAATTTACAAATACGATAAATAAAAAATTGGAGAAAGTAAGTATGGTATGGTATTATAAACGGCTAGGATCGTAAGAAAGAGATACCGAAGCCTCTTTGTTTTATTTGAAGCTAGAAGGCTATGTTGTTGACCAGTTACAGGAATTTATTACAATTTTCTATCAAAAATGAGAATTTATTAGTTAAATACTTGTAAGCGGTTAGTTATAAGAATATTTAAAATTGAAGGGTGAATATTGTTTTCTCTTCTGGTACTGATTCAACAGAAATACTTCCACCATGTAAACGCATAATTTGACGAGCAAGGCTCAAACCAATTCCAGAGCCTTGCTCTTTGGTTGTGTAAAATGGAAGAAAAATATCATCAATTACTTCTTTCTGAATTCCTTCGCCATCATCTTTAATTTCAATATTAACCTTTTCATCGGAAATAAAAGCAATAAGAGTAATGTGTTTGCTACATGCTTCTATTGAGTTCTTTATTAAATTTATTATAATCTGTTCTATTTGGGATTTATCTGCTATAATTTCTAAATCGTTTTTTTCAATTTTATAATTAAAACGAATGCTTTTATTTTCAAATTCGTTTCTCCAAAAAGATTTAATTTCAGGAAATAGAGATTCAATCTTTATTTGTTCAAAAACCGGATTAGGTAATTTTGAAATGGTTCTGAAGTTATCGACGAATTTTTGAAGCCCTGTATTTCTTTCTTTTATAATCTTAAGCCCTTCGGATATATCAGTTATAAGGTTATTGTTAATTTCATTAATTAGATATGGATTATTTGTTTCAGGATCAATGATAAGTTCATTTAGTGTATCAATAGTTGATGATATAGGTCCAATTGAATTCATTATTTCATGCCGAAGTATTCGAGTTAATTTCTGCCAGGCTTCAAGTTCCTTTTCATCTAACTCATTTTTAATGTTGTGTATAGAAACTATTTTCAGGTTTTCTTCATTTGTCCTAAAATCTGTTAAACGGACAGATAATTGCAACAGTTCCTCTTTGTTGTTTTTTAACGTTATAATTTTATGTTCAGAAGGCTTTAACTTATTAAGTAAAGTGTCCGAAAAATCCGTATAAAGATTATCTAAAACACGAATATTTGAAAGGTTCTCAAGCCCTAACAAATCTTTAATTGCTTTATTGGCCAGCCTTATTTCACCATTTTCGGTAAAACTAATTAAGCCTATGCTTGCAATATCTGTGAGTGTTTTAAAGTATTGATCCTGTTTAGTATTTTGTTCCTTAAGTTGTTGAATTTGTTTATTTACAATTTGTAACCTTCGACTTAATCTTAAATAGTTTATATCCTGCAATTCATTAGTCAGTAAAATTGAAGAGTCATCATATTTTATTGAGTCAAAAAATGCGATTAAGTCACGATTAATGTAATTCAATCTTCTAATCAGCAATATTACCTGAATAACAAATAAAACACCTAAATTTACGTTAATTATAATATCATGATATTTTTGGTTAGCAAAAAAGAATAAAAAGGAGGTTGCCGCTATTAAAACAACTCTGATTATAATGTTTATATAGAGATTTTTAAATATCATATTTTTCAATTTTTCTATATAATGTTTGACGGCCTACTTTTAATTCCTTAGCAGTTTCGCTAATATTCCAGTTATTTCTTTCAAGTGCTTTTTTTATGATAATTTTTTCGCCCTCTTCAAGTGTTATTGGTTTATTTAATTCTTCATTGGTAGATTTTGATTTTTCAAAGAAGAAATCTTCTGTTTTTAATGTATGACCATTGCATAGAATTACTCCTTTTTCGATAGTGTGTTTTAATTCTCTTACATTTCCCGGCCATGAATATTCCTGGAATTTTTCCAGAGCTTTATTATTTATTTTAATTCCGGTTTTATTATAATGCTTTGAAAATTGATCCAGGTAATAGTCAGTTAGCACCAAAATGTCTTCTTTTCTTTCTCTGAGTGGGGGTAAATTGATCTGAACGGTATTGATTCTATAAAGTAGATCTTCTCTGAATAAATTATCCTTTATTAATTGATTAATATCTTTATTTGTTGCAGAAATAAGCCTGATATTTAAGGGGATTAAATCATTGGATCCCACTTTGGATATCTGTCTGTTTTGTAGCGCGGTGAGAAGTTTAGCCTGCATCATAAATGATAGGTTACCAATTTCATCCAAGAATAAAGTTCCACCGGAAGCTGCTTCAAATTTACCGGTTCGATTTTCTTCAGCATCTGTAAATGCTCCTTTTACATGCCCAAACAGCTCACTTTCAAACAGAGTTTCAGTTAAGGCAGCCATATCTATGCTCATAAAAACTTCCTGGTTCCGAGATGATAATTGGTGGATTTTCCTTGCAATAAGCTCCTTGCCTGTTCCGTTTTCGCCTAAAATTATAACATTTGCATCAGTCTTAGCTACCTTTTCAATTGTTTCTAAAACTTTTTTCATTGTAAGAGAATTTCCTGTAATTAATTCAAAATCTTTATTTAAGTTTTGTTTTAATACATGTTGATTTTGCTCTAAACTTCTAAGTCTTAATTTTGTTTTTCGCATTTCATATGCTGCTTGAAGCGTAGCTAGCAATTTTTGATTGTTCCAGGGCTTTTCAATAAAATCAAATCCGCCTGCTTTTATTGTTTTTACTGCAAGTTCCGAATCACCGTAAGCAGTTATAAGAATTACAATAGTGTCAGGAGATATCCTTGAAATTTCCTTTAACCAGTATAATCCTTCGTTACCGGAATTAATTCCTGCCGAGAAATTCATGTCTAGCAAAACCAAATCAAAACTTTTCGATTTTAAAGTATTATTTAATCGATTAGGATTGCTTAAAGTAATTACTTCTTTAGATTTATATTTTAGAAAAAGCTTTAAGGAACTTAAAACACTTTGATTATCATCTACTATTAAAATGGTCGCTTCTTTTAATTCCATTTTTATACTCAATTTATTAATCAAAATTATTGTTAATTTAAATAGATACAAAATGGATTGTATGATTTTGGAACATAAGATGGATGATTTTGGAGCATTTTTTATATAATGGTAATTAACTTTAATTTATAATATATTGAAAATTAATAATTAAAATATTTTGGCATGAGTTTGGGGTTTTAGCTCCAAACTTTAATTTTTAGAATATGTTTGTTAAAAATATTATTTTGTCAATAAGAATTATGTTAAGAAGTAAATTGTTTTCATTTCTTAACATCGTAGGTTTGGCCTTTGGATTAGCATGTACAATACTACTTTACTTGTGGATTACAGATGAATTAAACTATGATACAAACCATGAAAAAATCGAACGTATTTTTGTTGTGCAACATTGGCAACATTATGGCGATGAAGATTTTCATTGTTGGGTTTCTCCGGCACCGATGGCAAAGGCGTTTAAGGAGAAATATCCGGAGGTAGAGTTGACAGCCAGGTTTACATACTGTTATAACGGACTAGTGAGTTATGATGATAAAAAACTTATTCAAGATGTAAGAGCAGGAGATTCGGAATTACTTGATATTTTAACATGTCCGTTCATATATGGGAATAAAGAAAATTTTGCAGATGGATTAAAAAATATTATCATTTCAAGAAAGATTTCTGAACAATATTTTGGGGAAGAAGATCCTGTTGGAAAGACTTTATTGATTGATGATCAATATGCGTTCACAGTTCAGGGGGTATTTGAAAATTTCCCGCAAAATATGAGTTACCGATTCGAACTTTTAATTCCTTTTGAAAACCTAAAAGATTTTGATCGAAATCTGGAAAGTTGGGGTAATAATTTTTGCACTACGTTTGCTCTTTTATATCCTGAAATAGATTATCAGAAATTTGAGACAAAAGCAATAACATTTCTTGATGAAATGAAAAAAAATCCGGAAGATAATAAGAACGAAGTATTTCTAAATCCGCTTAAAAGAATTCACCTTTATGATATAAAAGGAGGCGGAGCAATTGAGGTAGTTAAAATATTTGGAATCATTGCTATTTTTATTCTACTTATAGCATGTTTTAATTATATGAATTTAGCAACGGCCAGAGCTGAGAACAGGGCTAAAGAAATCGCGGTCAGAAAAGTATTGAGTGCATCAAGACGTAAACTGATTTTACAATTCTTAGGAGAATCGTTTGTATTTACATTTATAGCCCTTAACTTTTCCTTGATTATTGTGCGACTTCTGTTACCAGCCTTCAATAATATGGCAGGCAAAGAATTGGTAATGGATTACTCTAGCACACTAGTAGTATTGAGTTTATTTATTATTTGGATTTTTACCAGTTTTTTTGCTGGTATGTATCCGGCATTTGTTTTATCATCATTTAAAGTTACTAAAATACTAAAAGGGTCAAAAGGAAATAGTTCTAAAGGCGGGATTTTTAGGAAGGTTCTGGTTGTACTTCAATTCTCATTATCAATAGGTTTAATAATTTGTTCTTTGATTATTAGTAAACAGATAGATTTTCTTAAAAATAAGGATTTGCGGTTTGATAAGAAAAACATGATTTATGTTCAAATACAAGGAAAAATGATGGATCATTACGATATTATTAAACAAGAATTACTGAAGAATTCAAATATAGTAAACTTAACAAGGACAACTCATTCAAATCCTTATATGATTGGAAGAAATGGTGGTGATTGGGATTGGAAAGATAGGGATCCAGCAGTTAATCCACTGGTTTCATCAATGATTGCCGATGAGGATTTTTTAAAGACATTTAAAATAAAACTTCTTTCGGGAAGATACTTTTCTCCCAATTTGATATCCGATACTATTAGTGAGCAAACCAATATATACAATATTGTAATTAACCAGGCTTTCGCTAACATTATCGGAAACGAAGGAATAACCGAGAAAATATTAAACAGGGGAAGCAAACATAGATTTCCTGTTATAGGTGTTATAGATGATTGGGCTCATTTGCCTGCCGACAGGGAAAATATGCCATTAGCCATATTTTATTATGAAGTAAACTACACGTATATTTTTATTAGAATTAACGGAACTAAGATCTCCGAAACGGTTAAATATATAGAATCGGTATTTGCCGAATACAATCCAGGATTTGTTTTTGATTACGGTTTTCTTGAAGAGGGTTATGAAAATCTATATAGCGATGAAGAACGAGCAAGTAAGATCATGAGATCTTTTACTTTATTTGCGATATTAATATCAAGTTTAGGATTGTTTGGTTTAGCTGCATTTTCAGCCCAAAAAAGAACGAAAGAAATTGGAATAAGAAAAGCACTTGGGGCTCCTGTGAAAAATATTATTCTGATGCTTTCAAAAGATATGACCAAATGGATACTTATTTCGAATATCATTGCATGGCCCATAGCTTATTATTTTATGAATAGATTTTTAAATAATTATCCATATCATTATGAACCAACTATTTGGATTTTTATTTTAGCCGGACTAATAGCATTTGGACTGTCTTTATTTACTGTTTTATATCAGGCATTAGCTGCTTCCGTTAAAAATCCTGTTGATAGCCTAAGATACGAATAATATAAAATCTTGTAATTATGAAAACAAAAAAAAATCTAAAGTTAAATAAGGCGTGGTTTCTGTTTATCATTAATTTATTTATTGTTTATAATACTACATCAGCTCAAATAAACCCAAATCAGGCTTTGTTGTATAGGGCAGTTATGTCCAGAAATCTTTCATTACTAGACTCTCTTACGTCTTTAAATGATTTTAAACCTAATGAAGTATTTAAGGTTGGATTACCTGTATTGCATATGGCATGTCTGGGAGGAGATATGGATATTGTTAAATTACTTGTATCTAAAGGTGCCGATGTAAACCTGTTAGACCTTAAAGGTAATACTCCTGCATATTCTGCAATTTTAAGGGGGCATATACATATCCTGAATTATTTAATCTTACAAAATATTGATCTTAAAATAAAAAACAACAATGGACAAAATCTAATTGGTTATTTGGTTAAAAACGGACAAACTAACCAGAATGAGATAGCATGTTTATTAATTGATAAAGGAATAGATATTAATTCTTTAGATATTTTTGGAAAAACACCGATGTATTACGCTATATTGAATCGTTTGGAAAGCGTTGGTATATTGCTTTTGAATAATGGGGCAGATGTAAATTGGAAGGATAAAAACTCAGGTAAATCTTTTTTGCATTATTGTGCTATATATGATTGCCCCAGTATAGCCCGGGAACTTATTAATTCTGAACATAAAATTAATATTGTTGATAATGAAAGTATTATTCCGTTGATTTATGCGTATAAGTATAATAATTATAATGTAGCAAAGATTTTAGAGGATAATAAAACCGATAAGAGATTATTTTCTAATTTTGAAAACAGGAAGGCTTTCAGAGAAGAACTTGAAAATGGACAAGCGGTTTGTTGGTATTTAAACCACAGAGGATGGGCCATAAATACACAAACCGAATTGCTTATTTTTGATTACGAAGAAGGAACGAATAAACCATCTACACCTTCTGTTTTTAATGGATGGGTGGACTCTAATGAATTAAAAGATAAATCTGTTATTAGTCTATATACCTGTTGGCATGGATACGAAAATGAAGGTTCGCCAATGCATGATTTAGAAGGTGAAATAAATAATATTGATTATATTCTTAATAATGACGATCGGTTTAAAGGGGAAGATTATTATATTAAAATGAATGAAAATGAGTCTATAAGTTTAAGAAATCTTAATATAACTTCATTTAGGTCAGATTATATGACTTTAGGTTATCTTATTGAAGGGAATGACCTTACAATTTTATATACAGGATTTCCGGATACCGCAAATCTTGAATCAAATTTGGAATTACTCAGGTCGAAAGTAAAGAAAATTGATATATTGTTAATATCAGCCATAGGCATGGATAAAGATCCAGGCACAGTTATCAACTGGTCAGATTATATAATTAAGTGTTTTAGTCCTAAATATATTATTCCTAAGGATAATAAAAGAAACGAAGATATGAATTTAATGCTTAAAAAGGAATTTGAAGCGAAGTACCCCGGGTCTATTTGGTATATAGCAAGATATCCTGGAGACAGAATACATATATAATATTAATATAGAAAAGATAAAATTCAGGTGGATTACAATTTTATTGTGCGTCCGAAAAAGTACAATTTTGTGCATTTTCGGACAGTTGTTTTTATATGAAACTGATATTAATGTGCACATAAACAAGTATATAGAATTGTACGGCACGATATCTGATAATATTAAAATTATTATGGGGAAAAATGACAAATCACTTTAACATAACTTTAACATTTGTGCATTGAATTTTAAAGCGATAAAAGATAGATTTGTACGAGATGTTTCGTAATTAAAACTAAAAAAATCATATTATGTTCAAAAATCTTTTCAAAACCGCTATTCGAAATATTTTTAAGGATTTCGGGTATAGTAGTTTAAACATTTTGGGATTAACGATTGGTATTACCAGTGCTCTTTTATTAATTATATATATATCTGATGAAATTAGTTATGATAAATACCATGAAAAAGCTGACCGTATTTATCGTGTTGCATCATATATTCAGGAAACAGATGATGATTTCACATGGATAGTTGCTCAAATTCCATTTGGTCCTCAGGTAGTTGAAGATTATCCGGAAGTTGAGCATTCGGTTAGATTTATAGGTGGCGGAAGAGAATTATTTAAATATGAAGATATAGAGTTTTTTGAAGAAGAATTCTTTTATGCGGATTCGAATATATTCGATGTATTCTCATATAAATTTGTTAAAGGCTCCCCGGAAGGAGCTTTAATAGAACCATATACAATTGTCGTATCAGAAAAAATTGCAGCTAAGTATTTCGGAAAAAAAGATCCAATTGGTAAAACGCTCGTAAATGGTGAGGATACATATAGAGTTACCGGAGTTATAAAGGAAGTTCCATACAACTCTCATTTTAGATTTGATGCACTAATGTCCAGAAAAAGTTTACCGGCAGAAATGGGAAGTTGGGGTAATTTTGGAGTCTATACCTATCTATTATTACCTGAAGAACTGGATTATAAGGAATTTGAATATAAGATATCCGAAATGTATGATAAATATATGGCTGAAATTTTTGAAAGGTTAGACATTAAAATTCAGTATATTTTGCAACCCATAACAGATATACACCTTAAATCAACCTATGAAGGTGAACCGGAACCTACTGGCAGTTACGCATATGTAATAATTTTTGCTATTGTTGCGTTATTTTTGGTTTTGATTGCAGCCATGAATTATATGAATTTGGCTACGGCCAGATCTGCAAAGCGTGCTCGTGAGGTCGGTCTTCGTAAAGTAGTAGGTTCTCATCGTGGTAGTTTGATTTTTCAGTTTTTGACAGAATCTACCGTACTTACATTTATTTCGTTAATATTAAGCATTGGATTACTTATCGTATTACTTCCACACTTTAACCAACTTGCCGGTAAATCTTTTGAGATTAATGTTATTTACACACCGGAGATTATTATGAGTGTTATAGGAATTATAATTGCTGTTGGTGTTTTTGGCGGTAGTTATCCGGCATTTTATTTGTCTAAATTTAGTCCTGTTACTGTTTTAAAAGGGGAGATTACAAAAGGCTCTTCAGGAAGCGTTTTCCGGAAAGTACTGGTCGTAATACAATTTACCATTTCAGTTGCAATGATTGTATCAACAATTGTTGTTTATAAACAATTAAATTATCTTAAAACCAAAGATTTAGGTTATGATATGAAAAACGTGATCAGTTTGCAGTTCACAACCGAGGAAATGGCAGAAAAATATCCTGTATTAAAGCAAGCATTACTTGAAAATCCAAATATTGTTACTGTAGGTTCAACAAATACAAGAATCGGTGAAGGCTCAGGAAAGGTACTTTTCAGAGTTGAAACAGATGATGGCATGCAGGACAGAGGTATAAATTTTGCAGTGGTTGATCATGACTTTGTTGAAACCTTGGATATTACAATGAAAGAAGGGAGAGATTTTCAGGAAGATATGCCTTCTGATACGTTGACCGGAGTTATTATAAACGAATCTATGGCCAGGAGATTTAATTGGGACAAACCATTAGGGAAAAAAGTGCAATTGCAAGGTAGAGATGGTCGAGATATAATTATGGCTGGAGTAGTTGGGGTAATGAAGGATTATCACCAAACTGGCATGTACAATGAAATAGAAACATTAATGCTGCTATATCGCGTAAATAATAGGATTGTATATGCTAAATTAAGTGAAAATGATATAAATGCTACAATAAAATATATTGAACAAAAATGGAATGAAATTTTTCCTGAGCAACCGTTTACATATACTTTTTTATCCGATTCATTTATGGAACAGTTCGGTGCCGATGAAAAACGTGGCTTTATATTTTCATTATTTACTGGTTTAGCGATTTTGATAGCCTGTTTGGGATTGTTCGGATTAGCATCATATACTGTTGAACAGCGAACAAAAGAAATTGGGATTAGAAAAGTTGTTGGAGCAAGTGAAGGCACAGTTGTTAAATTGATATCAAAAGAATTCCTAATACTCGTTATAATTTCCATGATAATTGCATTTCCAATTGCATATTATTTAATGCGTGACTGGTTGCAGGATTTTGTTTATCGAACTAATTTGGGATTATTCATATTTATTTTAGCTGGGATAGTTACTGTAGCAATTACATTCATAACAATAAGCTTTCAAGCCTGGAAAGCAGCAAGTACCAATCCGGCAGAATCGCTTAGAGTGGAATGATAAATATATTGACAATATGAAAGAGGTTGTCCAAAAAGTCTAGTTTTACATCTATATCTGAAAATCAGGATTTGCCCCTTCCCTAAAGGGAGTCCTGATTTTCAACATTTTCACCCCTGTCTGACGACAAG